>JBBDWL010000079.1:0-25759 GCA_040902895.1 Vicinamibacterales bacterium
CTTTCTGGCGGCGATCGAACGTGCGGGATTCTACGGCGTGTCGATTCTGAAGAAGTCCTTCTGGCGCGAGGTCGAGGGCACCCGGTTCTACTCGGTGACCGCGCGCGGATACAAGTTCGAAAAGAAGGCGGGCTGCCGGTTCATCGGCCAGTTCGCCACGTATCTCGGACCCTTGAAGGCGGCGGTCGACGAAGAGGGGCATCTGTTTCCCAGAGGCGTGCCCGTGGAGATCTGCACCGATACGGCGGCGAAGTTGAGCGCGGCGCCGTACGCCGGCTCGTTTGCCGTGGCCGACGGGGATGCGTCATCGTTCGAGGCCGGCGCGGCGTGCTGCAATGACGAAGGGTGCTGCTGACGCATGCTGATACTCGCCATGTTGACGGTGACCGTTGCCGCGACGCTGGCGTTCGCGAACGGCGGCAACGACGTCTCGAAAGGGGTGGCGACGCTCGCCGGCTGCGGGCGCGCGACGTACCGGCGGGCCATCGCGTGGGGCACACTGTGGACCGCGGCAGGCGCCGCGGCCGCGCTCGTGATCGGCGCCGGTCTCGTGAAGGCGTTCACGTCGTCCCTCGTCGAGCCACATGTGCTCGCATCGCCGGTGTTTGCGCTTGCTGTTGCGGCAGGGGCTGCCGGATGGGTGATGTTCGCGACGCGGACGGGCTTGCCCGTTTCGACGACGCACGCGCTTGCCGGCGCCCTCGTTGGCGTGGCGTTCGCCATTGGGGGTCCAGGCTCGATTCGGTGGGAACCTCTGCTCGTATGGATCGCTGCGCCGCTTGCGCTCGGCCCGCTTGTGTCAGGTGTCATCGGATACGGCGTGCAGGCAACATCCGCGCGGTGGTCGCGAGCCTGTGTGTGCGTGGAGGACGCGATGGTGGTGGCTCGCCTGCCGTCAGCCGGGTCCGCCGTCGCCCTTTACGTGCCCCGCGTGACCGCGAGCTCGACCGGCTGCGATGACGGCAGCGCCGCGGTGCGCCGTGTACTATCGGCCAATTCGCTGCACTGGGCCGCGGCCGCCGCACTCAGTTTCGCTCGCGGCGTCAACGACACACCGAAGATTGCGGCGATCGCGGCGCTGGGCCTCGCAGGTCTGACGGTCGATCTTTCGCTCGCGTTCGTGGTCACCGGGGTCGCCATGGTCGCCGGCAGTTACCTTGCCGGGCGGCGCGTGACCGAAACGCTCGGCAAGCGCGTCGTCGACATGGACCGCGACAGCGGCCTGGCCAGCGCTCTCGTCGCTGCCGGCCTGGTCATGGCCGCTTCGTTTTTCATCCTCCCGGTTTCGACGACGCACGTATCAACGGGAGCGATCGTAGGCGCCGGCGTGCGGCAGGGGGAGGCGGCGGTCAAGTGGCAGTCGGTCAGGGCCCTCGTGCTTGCGTGGATCGTGACGCTGCCCGTGGCTGCCGCGCTGGGCGCGCTCGGCGTCATCGCCGCGGTGAGGGTGCTGTGACGCGCGCAAGAGTCGCGTTTCTCGTTCTCGCCGCTGCGGCGATCGCCGCCGCCGCGTACTTCCTGCCGCTCGCAGACTGGACAGCTACGCTCGCAGAGCGCGCCCGCAGCACCGGCCCCGCGGGCGTGGCGCTTTTTGTGGCGGCGTACGTCATCGCCACCGTCGCCTTTCTGCCCGGATCGCTTTTAACACTGGCAGCCGGCTTTGCGTACGGACCCATATGGGGCGTTGCCATTGCGTCGCCCGCGAGCGTGGCCGGTGCCGCATGCGCGTTCCTGCTTGGACGAACGCTGCTTCGCGGCTGGGCGGAAGCTCGCGTGGGCGAGTCCGCGCGGGTGCGCGCGATCGATGCCGCAGTTGAGCGCGAGGGCTTCAAGATGGTGCTGCTCCTGCGGCTCTCGCCGGTCATCCCTTTCAACGCGTTGAATTACGCGCTGAGTCTGTCGAAAGTCCCGGTCGGGACCTATGTCCTGGCGTCGTTCCTGGGCATGCTGCCCGGGACGGCGCTGTGGGTCTACCTCGGTTCGCTTGCGCCGGCGGCGGCGGGACTGTCGTCGGCGGCATCGGGCGGGGGGACCGCGCGGACCGTTCTCTATGTTCTCGGGCTCGCCGCGACGGTCGCCGCGGCCATTATCGGGGCGCGCGCGGCCCGGAGAGCCCTCAACGCGCAGCTGCAGGAGCCGACAGGGCCATGAAGAAATCTCTCCTCGTGTGTGCAATTCTGGTCGGAATCGCACTCGTCGCGCAGGCGTCGTGTGACGCAGCGGCGGCGAGCGTCTTCGATCACGAGTACCGTGCCTTCGCGGATGTTCTGAACAAACATGTGCGCTACCCGCGCGTCGACTATGCCGCACTCAAAGCGGATCGGGCCGCGCTCGATCGGGTCGCGGCAGACTTTGATTCGGCTGCGGCGCGAGGCGAATCGGGCTGGACACGCCAGCAGCGATTGGCGTTCTGGATCAACGCGTACAACGTCTTCACGCTGAAAGCGATCGTCGACCACTATCCGATTCGTGGCAGCTGGATCAGCCTGGCGCCGCGAAACAGTGTCAAGCAGATCGACGGTGTGTGGACGCGTTTGAAATGGCAGGCGGCCGGCCGCGGCGTGACGCTCGACGATATCGAGCACCGGATCCTGCGCCCCGAGTTCAAGGACGCGCGCATCCATTTTGCCGTCAACTGCGCTTCCATCAGCTGTCCGCCGCTGGCCGTGCGACCGTACGTCGCCGCGACACTCGACCAGCAGCTCGACGCGGCCGCACGCACGTTTCTTGCGAGCCCCGAGGGTCTCGGCGGCGCGGATGGGACGTTCCACGTGTCCAGCATCTTCAAATGGTACGGCGACGACTTCATCGACGCCTATGCGGGACTGGTGCCCGGCACGCGCGATGCGCGCGAGCGGGCCATTCTCGGTGTCATCACGAAGTTCGGGCCGGACTGGGCTGTCGAGCCCGCGCGCAGCGGCCGTCCGGGGATCCGCTATCGCGATTACGACTGGTCTCTCAATGACACCGGTCGTTAATCGGGTCCTGCTCACGGCCGTCTTCCTCCTGCCGCCCGGCGCGCTGCAGCAGGCCGGCCCGAACCCTCCGCCGCTGACCCTGTTCTTCGAGGCGGCGTCTCCGGACGCGAAGGTCTCCGAGCGCGCGCTCGACGCGCTCGCGGCAGTCTGGAAGGACAGCTACACGGCGCTGCTCGTCGACGTCGCCCGGTTCCTGCCGAGGAGCGCGCCCGGTCCGGGCGTGGACGTCCTCTCACTCGATCCGGATACCGGAGGATCGTTCGGGACCGGCGACGGGCGTGCCGTCCGCAGCACGCCGGCCGCACGGACGCGGGCCCGGATTGTCAGGTTTCTCGAGCGGCAGACGAAGCAGCGTTTCGGCGACGACCTCGGACAGTGGCGCGAGTGGATGTGGCGCCTGCCGGACGATCCGCACCCGGACGCCGCCGCCTTCAAGGCGGAGCTGTACGGGCGCATCGATCCCCGCATGCGCCTGTTCTTTCCCACCGGTGCTGCGGCATCGATCCGTCTCGACGAGATCGACTGGGGCGGTGTGCCGGTCAATGGCATCCCGCCCCTCGATCATCCGCGCGTCATCGCAGCGGCCGACGCCTCCTATCTGAAGGACAGCCACATCGTGTTCGGCGTCGCGATCAACGGCGAGGCGCGGGCATACCCGCGCAGGGTGCTCGCGTGGCACGAGATGGCGCACGATCGTCTGGGCGGACTCGAGATCACGGTCGTGTATTGCACGCTGTGCGGCACCGTCATTCCGTACGAAAGCGTCGTCGGCGGCCGCAGGTTCACGTTCGGCACCAGCGGATTGCTGTATCGATCCAACAAGCTGATGTTCGACCAGGAAACGGCATCGCTCTGGTCGATGCTCGATGGATCGCCTGCTGTCGGACCGCTCGTGGGATCTGGACTCCGGCTGAAGGCGCGGCCGGTGGTGACGACGACGTGGGGGGAGTGGCGCGCGCAGCATCCGGGCACGACGGTGCTGTCGATCGAGACCGGACACGCGCGCGACTACTCGGAAGGCGCCGCGTATCGCGACTACTTCGCGACCGATCGCCTGATGTTCAGGGTGCCGAAGCGGGATTCCCGTCTGAAGAACAAGGACGAGGTGCTCGGCATCCTCGTGCCGGCACCGGGCGGGGGCCGGCAGGCGGCCGCGTACGACGTCCGTCTGCTCGCGAAGCGTCGTGTCTTCGAGACGGCGGTCGAAGGGCGGCGCCTGGTGATCGTCACGAGTGCCAACGGTGCGAATCGCGTCTACGACGCCGGCGACATCCGCTTCTCGCCGAAGCCATCGGCTGACGGAACCATTACGGATCTCGATGGCGGCCGTTGGACGGTTGCGGAGGAGTCGCTCGTCCTTCGCGGCGCCAATCGGCAGCTGGCTCGCGTGCCGGCGTGGCGGGCCTTCTGGTTCGGCTGGTACGCGCAGTTTCCGGAAACGCTCCTGTTCAAGTAGCTGTCGTTCTTTAAGACACCAAACAGCGTGAACAGTGAGCTGGCCCACACTTCGGCGGGCGTTCTGCGCATCGCTTTGCAATCGGTGTCCGCATGGAGGAGGCACAACGATGAGAGCTTTCGCAATAGCCGGCGTGGCCGGGGCAATGCTGATGACAGCCGCGCTGATGGGTCAATCCCAGGCGCCGAAACCGAAGGGTAAAGGCACTGGCATGCAGGCCACACAGGCGATCGCTTCGTGGAAGGCGAAGCCGAAGGAAGTCGCGCAGGCGATGATCGGCAGGTATGGCCAGCCGCAGGAGGTTACGGCGAGCCGCCTGATCTGGCATAACAACGGGCCGTGGAAACTGACCGAGCTCGTCAACGAGGAAATCGCGCACGATTTTCCCGTGCCGCACAAGGACATGCTCGTCCAGATGATCAACTACCGGATCGACGCCGGCAAGGCCGACGAGCTGCTCGAGTACGACGGCAGTCTGATTCTGGAGCGTACGAAGGGAGAGATCGGCGCGAGGTGCGACAAGGAAGAAGCGAACTTCCTGGCGGTCAATCTGGCGCACGACGTGGCAACCGGTAAACGCTCCGTGGGCGATGCGCGCGCGTTCTATGCCGCGTCGATGGCGGAGCTCATGAAGACCGGGAAAAAGAACGACTACCTGCAGGGCCTGCGCTTCACCGTCCCGCCGGGTGATCAGGGGGATCGCGACAAGCCGTTCAAATAGCGCGAGACGCGCCCGGACCGCGTCAAACGCAGCCAGATGATGGTCTGAAGCATACGGACGGCGGCGCGGGCAGTGCCGATGATTGAGCCCGAAATCTTCGACGTGCCCGCCGCCCGCTGTCCGGAGGCGATGGGCAGTTCGAGGCACCGCAGTCCGGCCTCGGCCGCCTTGACCTGCATCTCGATCGTCCAGCCCCACGTCCGATCCTGCATGTCCAGCATCCAGAGCGACGAGGCGCGAACGGCTCTGAACGGCCCGAGATCCTCGTAGGCCGTGCCCCACCACCGATTGATCAGCCAGACGCAGAGTCGTGTGCCGGCGTCCGCATGCCATGGCCGGCCGCGGCCGCCGCGGCTGCCCATGACGAGGTCGGCATCGCCGCTGAGGATCGGCTCGAGCAGCACGCTGAGATCCTCAGGACGCTCGCTCAGGTCCGCATCCATGAACACGAGCACCTCCGCGTCGTCATTGATCGCCATGCCGGCCAGACAGGCGCGCCCATAACCGGGAGGGGATGTCGCGACGACCCTGGCGCCGTACGCGCGCGCCATCCAGCTCGTGCCGTCGCTGGAGCCGTTGTCCACAACGGTGATGCGATCGGGCGCCAGCGGCACCCGGCGGATGGCCTGAACGATGGTCTCCGCCTCGTTCAGGGCAGGAATGATGACTGCGATTTTCATGTCGCGAGCCGCGGGTGGTGGTGCCGATAGCGGTGTGCGGCGAGCCAGATGGCTGCGATTAAGACGGGCGCGAATTCGACGACCAGCAGGCCGGTGGAAACTTCCAGCGGTGCGAGCAGTTCGCGGTCATGCCACGCGCCATATACGGACAGGATGGAGACGCTCCACATCAGCATCGGTATCGCGGGACTCGTGGCAAGGCCTGGAATCATCCAGACCAGATACCAGGGATAGATGACGGGGGACAGCAGCAGCGCTGCGCCGAGCGGCCATGCCCATGGAAAGCGTTTCTCGTCGCGCCGTTGCGCGGCCGCCACGACCAGCCCCACCGCGACCGCCGCCGCCGCGATCGCCCGCGGTGCAAGGACGGACTCTGCGAAGGCGAACAGCGGCCCGTTGAAGCGGAAGTCATCGAGGAACGCCGCCGTCGATCCCAAGGGCAGTGCACCGCGTCCAATCCACGCTGTCAGGGCCGCCATCGAGGCCACCGCGAGCAGGACGTGCCGGGCCGGCACACGCCTCCACAGCAATGGCAGAAGCACCAGCGGGAGAGGCTTGACCAGGACAGCTGCGGCAAAGGCCAGGGTTGCAGTTGCGATCCAGCGACGGGCTAACGCAAGAGCGGCAAGCACGAGAAGCAACGCGCCAAACACATCCACATGCCCGCCGGAGGCACCCTCGAGTGCCGGCAGCGGGTGCCAGGCATAGAGCAGCATGGCCGCCGGCGGTCGTCCGAGCGCGCGCAGCAGAAGCGTGAGTGCGGTCATGATCCCCGCGTCCGAGGCGAGCGCCGCAATGCGAAACGCCAGTATCGACTCATTTACTGCGCTGACCGCGCGGAAGTACAGCTGCGCAACGGGGGGATAGATCGTCGGGAGCCATGCGGCATCGACCGTGCGCGTGAGCGGCGTGTGCAGATGTTCCAGGGCCGGATCGTCGGGCCGCGTCTCGTACGGGTTCAAGCCGGCGCGCTGAACGCGCGCGTCCCACACATAGCGAACCGCATCATGCGCGGCGATCGGCGGCGTCCAGAGCAGCGGCATCCGCCACACCACCGCCGCGACCGCGCACATGAGCAGCATGCGTCTGGACACCGACACGCCGGCCGCGATCGCCAGGGCCGCGATGACGTAGCCACCAGCCCCCACCGCGACCGCGATCATGAATGCCGGCCCGCCCCGCTCTGGCGCCAGCCATGCGATGGCGAGGAACGCACTGGCGATGAGAGCTCCCCCCATCGCCAGCGTGCGGCCGCTGCGAAAGAACGGCACGAGCACAGACGCGATCAGGCGCTACTGCTTGCTGAGCGTCGCCCAGCTCTTGTCCGCTTTGGCGATCGTGCCAGCCTTGTCCTTGTCGAATATGGCCTTGGCTTCGGCATTCGAGAACAGGTAGGCCTTGCCGTCGTGCACCGTGAACAGCTTCGGATCGGCTTCGAGCTTCATGCCGTGCGCGACGGCCGTGGCGCATAGTCCGCTGTAGGCCGGAAGATATTTCTCTGGCGCCGCCTCGAACATCTTCCTGGCCTCGACGTTCGTGAGATGGTAGGTCTTGCCGTTGTGGATGGCCTTCTGCTGCGGGTTGCCTTTTACCGCTTGGTTCATGGCAAGGTACGCGACAGGGCAGTAGCCGCCGAGCTCGATGCCCTTTGTCTGTTTCGGGGCCTCGCTCTGTGCGAAGGAAGCCGCAGTAGCGGCAGCAACGACCGCCGCGCAGAGGGCGATGGGGGCAATTCGTTTCAACATGACGTGTCACTCCATGAGGGTGGCGACGCCAGCCGCGGGTATCGCGACGGGCCGGGCACCGCATCCGAGGCACAGTCCTGACAGCTCCCGCGCCGTTACTCGCGCGCGACGCAGTGTGGCAAAATAGTGAGTTCCTTCACAGCTTCCGACGGTGGCCCGCCGTTGTCATAGAGCTGGAGGTTCGCCGGATGAATGCCGAACGGTTCCGGCATACGAGGCTGGCGGGCCGGAAGACGGAAACCCAGCCATGGTGCCCACTGGCCGATCGGTTGCATCGATCTCTCTCGAGGTGATCCATGGCATCGGAGAAAGATCCTGTCCGCCCAGCAACCGACGAGCCCGAAGGTCAGCGGGGAACATTCGAAACACACGAACCGCCGCATAAGAAAGCGGGATCGATCCCGCTCCCGAAATTTGGTTCGGCCGGCGGCGGCGGCCTGGAACGTGAGCCGGGCCCGGAGACCCACACGCATCACGATTCAGAGAAGGACCGTAAAGGTTAGTCCGCGATTTGGCGCGCGGCGGGGCAGGTCTGAGGGCGTTCAGTGCATCGGCAGGCGCATGCGCTCAACGAGTGCCCGAAAGCGTGGATCGGTCCGCACCTCGTCGAACCGTGCATCGATATTAAGGAACGGCAGAAAGGAGGCGTACTCGTCGATGGCTTGCGAGACCTTCTCGAAGGCGCGGTCCTTGTCGCCGATCGCCAGATGCAAAAGGGCGAGGTCGTACAACGAGACGTATTCGCGTGATGACAGCTCCTCGAGTTGTCCCAGCACATCGATCGCCGCGTCGCGCTGGCCGGCTCTGGCGTGCGCGTAGCCGATGGCGGCCCGCACCGTTGCCCCGCGGCTGTCCGATTTCGGATTGAGCTTCTGAAACGCCGCGATCGCCTCGGCGTACTTGCCTTGCCGTTCGTAGTTCTGTCCCAGGGTGTAGTAGAGGCCCGCATAGGCGGAGTCCATCCGGATGGTTTCGGTCATCTCCTCGGCCGCCTCTTCGTAGCGCCGGGCCATGTGCAGGACCGACACCCGATTCTGCCGCGCAGTCGCGGACATTGGATCGAGCTCCAGCGCGCGATTCGCCTCGACCAGCGCCTCGTCGAACCGGCCGAGCGCAACCAGCAGATTCGCATAGTAATAGTGCGCGGTGTCGTACCCGGGATTCAGCTCAATCGCGTGCGTGAAGTGGCGCGCGGCGGCGGACCAGTTGAACTGATGCAGCCGCAGGTGGCCGAGCGACGCGTGCGGCTCCGCGAGCGTGTTGTCGAGACGAAGCGCGTCGAGCAGGGCCCGGTCGGCCAGCGCAAAGGCCTCACGCGGCGGCAGGTAGTTGTAGTCCAGCCGGGTCCCGCGCCCTCCTTTTCCAGACGTACCGGCCCTTGAGGTACGCCTCATACGCCTCTGGATTGACGGGCCGCGGGCTCGCGAGCCGCGCCTGTTCCCGCGGGGCCAGCTGGACGCCGATGTGCGCGGCAATTGCCTGCGCGATGTCGCGCTGCAGAAGGAGGATGTCGCCGACGGCACTCTCGAAGCTGTCCGCCCAGACGTGTGTCTGATCCGCGACCTGAATCAGCTGCGCGGTCACGCGCACCCGGGTCGCGCCGCGCCGCACGCTTCCTTCGAGCACGTGCGAGACGCCTAGCTCCCGTCCGATCGTGTCGATGCCCTTGTTCGTATGCTTGTAGCGCATCGCCGATGTTCGCGCGATCACGCCCAGACGCTGCGGGTTCAGCCGGGCCAGCTGCGCGATCATTTCCTCGGTGAGCCCATCGCTGAAGTATTCCTGCTCCGGATCGCTCGTCAGGTTCTGGAACGGCAGCACCGCGAGCATCACGCGCCCGTGTCCTGGCGATGATATGGCCCGCAGATCGGCCACGAAGCGGTACCCGCGGCGCGGGATGGTTTCGATGAATCGCGGACTGCCGGCGGTGTCGCCGAGGGCCGCGCGAATTATAGGCACCTTCACGGGGAATTCATGATTTCCTCATCCGTCGCATATTGCACGCGCGCGCAGGCCGTCCCACAATCGGCACCGTGCAACCGATAGCCACCACACGGCCTGTTCTGCTCTATTCCGGCACGTGACGATTCTGCCGGTGGGCGGCGCGGGTCGTCGCCAAGGTCGACAGAGACGAGCAGCTTGCCATGCTGCCGCTCGCGGAGGAGGAGGCCGCGCGCCTGCTTGCCGCGGTGCCGGCGGACAAACGTGCCGAATGCTGGTGGATCGTCCGCCCCGACAGGATGCCGGTGGCCGGCAAAGCCGGCGGGGGGGTCGTGCTGCTCAGCGAGATCCGGCTGACGCGGCGGCTCGGACGTGCCCTGGCGGCGTCCGGAATCTCTCCACTGCTCGACGCGTGCGACGCGGTGTTCGCTCGACACCGCGTTCGCCTGAGCCGACTGGTGCCCGACGGCCCCGCGCCGCGGCGCTATCCGTGATGCGAATGATAGAGCCGATGATCGGCGACACCGATCTCGCGATATCGAAGCTGTATGGCATGTTGCCGGCCGGTGTCACCGGCACCGCCGAAGGACGGACGGCCATGGACAACCAGACCGTGCGCAACGTGTTCGTCATCGGACCAGACAAGAAGATCAAGCTCGTGCTGGTCTATCCCATGACCACCGGACGCAATTTCGACGAGGTGCTGCGCGTCATCGATTCGCTGCAGCTGACCGCGAAGCACAAGGTCGCCACACCAGTGAACTGGAAGCCTGGCGACGACGTGATCATCGCCGGCTCGGTGTCTGACGAGGACGCGAAGAAGACGTACACGAGCGGCTGGAAGGCGCCGAAGCCGTACCTCCGCATCGTGCCGCACCCGCGCGCATGAACGCGCGGGTCTTCAAGCGGCTGCGGGGTGCACCGCGCGGTGGTGCATCCACAGGAACACGGCGCCAAGAATCGCGCCGAAGATGAGGTGCCCGACGAGGCTGCCCATCGCGACCATGCGCATCGGCGGCATCATAAGTGGGGCGAACGCCGGCATGCCGAGCATCATGGGCATCAGGATGAGCCCGCCGAGAATCCACCAGGCGAACCCGTACGCCACGCCCAGGCCGAGGGCGGAAGCGAGGCCGTGCACCCGGCTACCGAGCAGCCAGCCGAAAATCGCTCCGATCACCGCGCTGTTGAACAGGTGATAGGCCCAGCCTGCGGCGACGGTGGGCGAGCCGACGATCTGGCCGACCATCGCGATCATCGGCATCTGCCCTCCGTCGGGCGTCGGCGCCATCATCATCTGCATCATTATTCCGAAGACGATTCCCGCGATCAGTCCCGCAACCACGGACGCGCCAATTCTGCTCGACATGCGTTATCTCCTTGTTCCGCTCTTCAGAAGCTGATCACCTGGTAGCCGCGCGTAAACCGTGCCGACGGTCGTGCTGCACAACCCCCGCCATGTCTTAGCAGATCCGCGGCTCATCAGCGCAAGAACTGCCGAAACTGTGAGCGTCTTAACGCAACCGCTCAGGAAGGCGCGTCAGCGAACGCGAATCGACAACGGCACGATGACTTCTCCCCAATGCAGCCGCAGGGTCGCGTCCTTGCCCTCGACGATCGGGAAATCGAACATCAGTGCTTCCATGTGCGGCCCGGCTTCGGGCCTCACATCCAGCCGGATCGCGTCATGAGACTCGCCTGGATACGGCGTGTGATAGACGTCGGCTGCGCTGCTGAAGATCACGGTCCAGACGCCGGCCCGAGGGATCGCCCAAACGCTGTACTTACCTGCCGCCAGGACCTGATCATTGACGTGCACGTCGCGCGTAACCGTGATCGCGGTGGCCTGGTCCGCACCGGGGTTCCAGACCTGCTCGTACGGCACGAGCGTGCCGAACAGCTCGCGGCCGCGCGCGACGGGGCGGCTATAGGTGATCGTGATTTCGGTGTTCGCAATGCGCTGCGAGACGGCCGCCGCCTGACTCTTGCGCACCTTCTCGATCGGGATGATTTCATGCGGCGCGGCCGGAGGCGCCTCCGCAGTCCGCAGCGGGTCGGCCAGCGGCTTGACGTCACGGCCAGGGTCACGCCGGCACGCGGGCAGAATCAGAATCGCCGCCGCAAGAGTTACCGAGAACTGTCTGATCACGTTCGTGTCCCTCGTTGCCGTTCACCGCGCCCGATCCCACACGTGCCGGCGAGTGCGGCCGGCGTCATCGCTGCAAGCCGGCCATCACCTTCAGCACATCCGTCGCGGAGCTGCGGTCGCCGTGCGATCGGCTGATCTTGACGAATCTGGTCACGCCGCCGGCGTCGAAGACGAAGGTGGCCGGATAGGCCGTCTCCTGGGGCGCGTCCCACCGGAGGCTGTACAGGTTGACGACCTTCATGTTGGGATCCACGACGAAATGGAAGTTGTCCGGCAGCGTCTTGCCGGTGACGAAATCCTCGGCCTTGCCCTGCAACGTCTCGGCGGCGCCGGGATAGACGAGAACGACGCTGGCGCCCGCCGCCTTGAAGTCGGCGGCGTGGCGAAGGAAGTCGCCGACTTGCCGGTTGCAAATCGGGCACTGATAGCCCACCCATCCCCGCAGCATTACCACCACGACCCGGCCCTCCTTGTTGAGGGTCGCCAGGTGCACGGGCCCGCCATCCAGACGATTGAGCGTGAAATCGCGCGCCCGCTCGCCGAGCGCCGGCGGTGCGGTCGCCTGGGCGTGCAGAGCAGCGGCCGCGGCGCCGCCGACCGAGGCGCAGACCAGCAGCGCCAACAGCCGGCGCAACAGACTCATTGGGATCATCTTCATCAGGTGTCCTTCCATGGCGCGGTCCTTCACGGCCGTCGGTGGCCATTCGTGTGTCCGTCCAGTCTACAGGCGGCGTCGGAATTCTGGTCCAGTGGGTTGGGCCAGGGGCTTCCTGGCGGTCGGTCGGCGGGCCCGCGCCACCGCGATGCATGGCCTTCCACGCTGCAGCCAAGCGTCCACAGCGTGACGAGCCATCCGCACTGGAGTAGCGTGCGCCAGGGGCCGCGCTGCAGGAATCGGCGTCCTGATGTGTCCAGCGGGACTTCGATGAGGCGCGTCGGACCGAGCCGCTTGAGCCGCTGCGAAAAATCCAGATCCTCCATCAGCGAGAGTGTGCGGAATCCTCCCAGCCGGCAGAACACGGAGGCGCGGACGAACATGCCCTGGTCGCCGTAATAGTTCCGCGTCACGCGATATCGCACGCGATCGATCGACGAGATCACGCGTGGACCGAGGGGGTTACTTTTATCTCGATGCCACAACCTCCGGCATAAATCCTTACGACCGAACTTGCCTGACGCGGTTGAACCTCGGCGCCTCACTCACAGCCGTCTTGATCCCGGAAGCCGGCGACGCCTCAACCGTCACTCTGCTGCCAGCCTTCCATGAGGACCTTGCGAAGGCCACTCCGTTACAGAGGCCTCTCCAAGGTAGACCGACTTTGTTTTATTCGGCCTTAGTGACGGGAGCAGCGAATGAATGGGGCAAGACGACGATCAAGCTCGCACAGGGTGACCAGGAACGCGGTATCTCCCACGAGTTCGAGGTGCGGCAACACCACTTGCGCTTCATTCGCGCTGGGCAATCTGAAATAGGCCATCCCCTGCTTGTAGCTCTTGGCCCAAACCGCGGACAGAATCGCAAAGACCTAACTGGAAACGTCTCAAGGCCGAAACAGGCGTCCGGTGGCTCTGGATCGACGGCGACACGATAGGTGTCATTGGTGAGTCGCCACAGACAGTCGATCGTACTGTGCGCACAGTCACACCCTAGATATAACCGCCTGAAATAACCGATCCCCCTGGGGGGATTGCTCCGCGCAAGACATCGGGCCTTCTAAGCCGGGGGTCCCAGGTTCGACTCCTGGCGGGCGCGCTTCTAGTCACCGACGTGTAGCGGGAACACCAGATGGATGGACGTTCCCACGCCTTCGGTCGACTCGATGAGCAACCGTCCGCCGTGTTCCTTCATGATCGTCCGGCAGGTGGCAAGTCCCACCCCGGTTCCACGCTCGGCCGGTTTGGTCGTAAAAAACGGATCGCAGGCGTGGCGCACGGTTTCCTGTTCAGGCCGATGCCCGTATCTGTCACGTCGAGTAACCCATAACCTCGTCCGGATCGGTCTGCCGAAGGCAGATATTTCACCCTGAGCCGCACCGTGATGAGTCCACCATTCGGCATCGCGTCGCGGGCGTTGACCAGGAGGTTGAGCAAGACCCGGTCGAGTTGGGTCCGATCGCCCTGAATAAGGACGGGGCTATCCGGCAGCGACGTTTCAATGTGGGTCTCGGCCCCTAAGGTCGGTCCAAAGAATCGCGCGACTTCCTGCACGAGCTGGGACAGCGAGATCGTCTCCGGTTGCGTCGCCGCCCGACTGTAGGACATCAGCTGCCAACTGAGGTTCGCGGCTCGTAGCGTGGCTTCCTTGATCAGAGAAACGTGTTCCGCCGCCCCCGCTGGCGTGGGTGCAGGTTCGAGTTCGAGCATCTCCGCCTGTCCCAGGATCGCCGCGAGCAAATCATTGAGGTCGTGGGCGATGCCGGCGACCAGAGCACCCAAGGGCTCAGACTTTTGCCCGCCCGAAAGTTCGGAGCCCACTTGGTGCAGCGGCGTCACGTCTGTGGCTGTGCCGTGCACGGTCGGAACCTGGTCCGCTGAAACCCATGTTGAACGGAGATGCAGCCAAATCCCAGTGGCCATCGCGGTGCTGGTAAACAAACTCGTAGTCCAGGGGCTGGCCGCGGACGGCCCCTCGGTACCGGCGCCTGAGGTCGCGGTAGTGCAAAGGCGAGATACGGTCGTAGAACAGGCGCTGGGGATCGGCGAGAAAGTCTTCTGGTGCAAATCCCGTGATGTCCCGGGCGCGTTCGCTCACGAAGGAAGGCCGGCCGTCGGCATCCGCTGACCAGACAATCTCGTGGAGCTTTTCAACGAGCTGCTGCGGGAGCGCGCCCCTGGCGGCATACGGCCTTGTCAGCCGCGCTGCCGCACCGGTCAGTGTGGGTTTCTGAGCTTTCAGAGTGCCAATGTGCAACAAAGCCGATGCGACGGTCAATGACATTCGGTCGCCGCCCCGCCTCTCATGAGCCTGAGGTTACGCGGGCAGTAACTCCACCCGGAACGCGAAGCCCCCGCGCTTGCGCTGATCGTCCTGGATCGTCGTCACGACGGCCAGACGGCCATCTTTCAGAAACATGATCGGCACGTATTCGCCGGCCGTGTCGCGATCGCGCGGCGCGCCAGGCTTCTCGCCGAAGCGCCAGCTGTCGGGCGAGAAAGGCGCCGCCTCGGTCAGCCGCGGCATGCCGGCACCGCTCGCATCGATCCGTGCAATGTGCACGTGGATTCGCTCGCCGCGTCCAGAGAACCACGAGGCCGCGAGCTCGCCATTGCCGCGCGCGACGAGGTACGGAAAGTACCGCGGCTCACCGCCTTCGGCAACGCGCCACGTGGTCCACGTGGCGCCGCGATCGGTCGAGCGCGCGAGCCAGAATCCGGCGGGATCGGACCACAGTGAGTACAACGCGCCACGCGCGTCCCAAGCCAGCGGCTCGACCCACCGCGGCAGCGGATCGTTCTCAGACAGGGGAAAGGCGAACACGCGCTGTCCGGGCGCGGGCCGTACGGCCCATGTCGCGCCGCCGTTGCTGCTGATCGCAATCAGATCGGCGTTGGCGTGATTGATGTTGCCTGATGCCGAAAGGGGAGCGACGCGCACGGCGATCTCGCCTGCCGGGCCGATCGCGAGATGGCTGGATCCTCCCTGCGGATGAATTCGCGGCTGCTCTCGCCAGGAACGCCCGGCATCGCGGCTGACGGCGTGCGCGACGCCGCCGCCGTCGTTCCAGATCACATGCGCGGCGCCGTCGGGGGCGACCTCGACCCAGGGGCGATCGTCGTAGCGCGTCTTCGACAGCATGGACCATGTCCAGGTCGCGCCTGCGTCCGGGCTCGCTCCCACCGCGATCTGCGTGCCCTCGGACTTACCGCGGTCGTACGTCATCGCGACGAAATACAGCGTGCCGTCAGGGGCCAGCGCCAGATCCACGTCCGAGTTGCCAACCGCACCGGCCGCCTCGGTGCCGACGTCTACGCGGGTCCAGGTGGCGCCGCCATCACGGCTGCGCCACAGGCGCGGCACGCGGTCGGCATAGCCTGTAACGAACAGGGATCCGTCCGGATATTCGACCATCATCGGCTCGCGCGCGACGACGTCGAGGTGCTCGATGGGCGCGCTCAGCGTCAGCGCGTCATTGCGTCCGGCGGGCGCCTGGTTACCGGTCTCCCCGGCGATCCACGGACCCACGCGCTGCTCGAGCATGTCGAGCGGCAGCCGGCCGCCCATCAGCACCGTGTCGCGGAATTCACGGACGTCGAAGCGGTCGTCCAGCGCCTGTTCCGGCCATGCGCTGCCGGCGATCAGGAGGGTCAGCGAGAGAGCGGTCAACGTGCCGGTGGGCATGAGAGAACGATACCCCATGGGCGCAGACCAGAATCGTTACGTTCGCGATCCTTGCGCCCGTCGGCGCGGGAACGTCAGCAATCGTTGGTCGGCCCGCTCTCACCGGGGCGCTTGCCCATCCTTCCGCAGATAGCGATCCATCCATTCCAGATGGCGTCTCGCGATATCCGCGACTTGCCTGGGCTCCTGCGGCGCGTGTGCCCCCCGTGGATAGACGACCATTTCGACCGGCACGCGCTGCCGTTTGAGCGCCTCATAAAACTCGTACGACTGACCGATCGGCACCGCGTCGTCACGCTCTCCATGAAGGATGAGCGTCGCTGTCGAGACGGACTTCGAGTACACGATCGGTGAGTGCTCAATATAGGGCGCGAGATTCATCCACGGCTCGGCACCCAGATCGCTTGCGACCGCTGGATTGGCGGCTGACTGGCTCATGAGATTCGGAAATGCAGCGCCGATCACCGCCGCCTTGAACCGCGACGTTTGCGTAATCACCCAGGACGTCGCCAATCCGCCGTTGCTCCAACCCATGATGCCCATGCGCGTGCTGTCGGCCACGCCCATCTGAATCACATGATCCACGCCGGTCATGAGGTCGGCGTATTGCTTGTCTTTGGGCCGGAACCACGGCTCGGCGCTTGCCGCGCCGTAGCCAGGCAGCGCTCCCCCACGCGCGTTGCTTCGCAGCACCACATAGCCGCGCAGCGAAAACTCGGTCACCGGATGGATCCCGGGGTTCGCGAGAAACGTGTTTCGAAACGCCTCCCCTCCGGCGTGCACCACCAGCGCGAGAGGATATCGTTTGCCTGGTTCGTACATGAATGGATAGGTGAGCAGGCCCTCGATCTCGCCGCCATCTGTCGACTGCCACTGAATCGCCTCCGTGCGCGGGATTGGGTGTGCCGGCAACGAGGCATTCGCGCGGCTCACCTGTCGTGGCGCAAATCGGTCGAGTGACGAAATGTAGGCCTCTGGCGGCTCCGCGATTGTCTGACGCGTGAACGCAACCTGCGTGCGCGCGGGACTCAGCGCGAAGCCCTCGAGCACCGCGCCTCCCGGGTCGATGTCCTGCGGCGGGCCACCGGAGAGCGGCAAGGCCGAGAGACGCGTCGCCGTGCCGCGCCCCTCACTGAAATAGAGACGATCTTCGTTGGGCGACCACCCGATGAGCGCCGGTTGTCCGTCCAGGGTGCCGGCCAGCTTTCGAGACTTGCCGCTGGCCACGTCAAGCACCCAGACATCGAGTATGCGTCCCCATGGGTCACGGCTGGCGACGTAGGCCAGTTGCCGACCGTTTGGCGAAAACAGCGGCGTGATATCTGCGGCTGGCCCTTGCACGACGGCTGCGACGACGCCGGACGTGGCATGCACGATCGCGATGTCACTCGAAGGCCAATCTCGCCAATCTGCCGTGCGGGTTCGGACGATAGCGAGCGTCGAGCCGTCGGGCGACCAGTCGATGCCGTCGGTGACATGCGTGTCGGGCGGGGTCAGCGGTCGCTCGGAGGTCGTTGCCGATCCGTTCGTGCCCACCGAGACCAGCCAGACCCGTGTGTTCTTGAGCCCGCGGTCCACCACCATCGCGTCATCTTTGGCACGCTGCGCGCGCTCTTCGGCGGCGCTGGGTCCGTCCTGCCGCAGGAAGGCGATCTGGCGCGCCGAGGGCGACCACTGAAACGATGCAACATCAGCGTTGCCGGTCGTCAGCGCGTGGGCTTCGCCTCCATCCGCGCGAAGCAGCCACACCTGGCTCACGGTCGACCGCTTGGCGAGAAACGCAATCCAGCGCCCATCCGGCGACCACCGCGGGCTCGTCGCTGAGGAGGTGTCGGGTGTGATCGGCCGCTCTTCCGAGCCATCCACATTGGCAACGTGAATCTGGCTGACGTATTCGCTGCGGTCGGCGGTCATCACGGCCGTGGTGACCGCAAAGAGGACGCGTCGGCCGTCCGGGGAGATGCGCACCTGGTCGACGTTGCGCACCTTCATGGTTTCGGCAATCGTCCACCCGGGTGTGACAGGAGCGACTTGCGCCGCGACGCACACAGCAACGGACAGCAGACCTGAGACGGTGAGCGCCTGACGTGTGGTCGTGTTCATCGGCGAGCGCAGTGTACTTCCCCCGCGCGGCCGGCGCGCATCGGCCATGGCAGCGAGCGCTATAATCGCCACCACAGCATGACAGGCCGCGTCGTCGGGCATTACCGCATCCTCGATAGGATCGGGGCGGGAGGGATGGGTGTCGTTTACGGCGCCGAGGACCTCAGACTCCGGCGACCCGTCGCCCTGAAATTTCTGCCGGCGGGCGTGATGCCCGACGACCGTTCGCGCGCGCGGATGTTCGCCGAGGCGCGTGCCGCATCGGCGCTGGATCATCCGAACATCTGCACGGTGCACGCGATCGAAGAGACGCCGGAAGGCGAGGTCTTCATCGTCATGCCCGCGTACACGGGAGAGACGCTCAAGGCACGCATCGAGCGCGGGCCGCTGCCCGTGGCGGACGCCGTGAAGCTCACGTCGCAGATTGCCGAGGGGCTGTCGCGCGCCCATGCCGCGGGCATGGTGCATCGCGACATCAAGCCGGCCAATGTGATTGTGACCGGAGACGGCGTGCCGAAGATTCTCGACTTCGGGCTTGCGATGGATCCAGACGTCACCAGCGAGTACGGGTCGAGCGCTGCCGGCACGCTGGCCTACATGTCGCCCGAGCAGGCGTCGGGCGAGGCGATCGACGCCGGGGCCGACATCTGGGCGCTGGGCGTGATGCTCTACGAAATGCTCGCCGGCGAGGCGCCGTTTCACGGAGAGACCGCGACCGCGGTTCTGGCCTCGGTCGCCCGCGCGCGGCCGCGGCCGCTCGCCGAACGCAATCCTGCCATTCCAAAACCTGTCGCCGCGATCGTCGCGCGCGCGCTGGCGCCCTCGCGCGGCGCCCGGTATCCGCGCATCGATGACATGCTCGTGGATCTGCGCGCGGCCATGCGCCAGAGTGACAGCACGGGAACACGAGCCGCGGCGAAGCGGGTGCCGTCGATCGCCGTGCTCCCGTTCTCCGACATGAGCCCCGCAAAGGACCAAGACTGGTTCTGCGAGGGCATCGCGGAAGAACTGATCAACGCGCTCGCGGCGCTCCAGAACGTGCGCGTCGCTGCCCGTACCTCGTCATTCCAGTTCAAGGGCCAGGCGCTCGACGTGCGCGCCATCGGCGAGAAACTCGATACCGAGACCGTGCTCGAGGGCAGCGTGCGCAAGGCGGGCAACCGCCTGCGCATCACGGTGCAGCTGATCGACGTCACCAGCGGTTATCACCTGTGGTCCGAGCGGTACGACCGGGACATGGACGATGTGTTCGCGGTGCAGGACGAGATCGCGCGCGCCATTGTCGAGAAGCTGCGCGTGCAGCTGTCGGGCGAGGAGGCGGCCGAGCCGCTCGTCAAACCGCACACCGCGAAGCCGGAGGCGTATCAGAAGTACCTGGAGGGACGGTACTACTGGACGCGGCGTAACAGCGGCGCGTTTCAGGAAGCGATTGTCTGCTTCAAAGAGACCATCGCGATGGACCCGGACTACGCGCTCGCGCACGCCGGGCTTGCCGATGCTTATTCGATTCTTGGCCTGTACGGCATCGCGTCGCCGCTGACCTTCGGCCCTCTCGCACAGGCCTCCGCGAGACGCGCCCTCGAGCTCGATCCGGATCTCCCGGAATCGCACGCGGCCCGCGCGCTCGTGCAATGGTCGTACGAACGAGACTGGCAGGGAGCCGTCGATTCGTACGAGCGGGCGCTGACCCTCAACCCGCACCTGAATATCACGCGCGGGCAATTCGGCCCGCTTCTGGCGTACATCGGGCGCGCCGCCGAAGGCCTCGCGAACGCTGCGGCAGCCTCGCGAGCCGAGCCATTCAATCCTGTCCTCAATTTCTACTACGCGGGCGTATTGCAGTGGGTCGGACTGCAGGAGCAGGCCCTTACGGAATGCGAGCGATTGCTGCAGCACTTTCCGGATGCGCCGTTATCGCTCTGGATAAAAGCACTCGCTCTCAGGGAACTCGGCCGGATTGATGACGCGATCGCTGTGATGGAACGCGGCGTTGCGCTGCTTCCAGAGTCAACCCTGGCGCGAGGCACTCTGGGGTTCCTGCTCGCGATCGCCGGCCAGCGCGACCAGGCCCTTGAAGCCGTCCGCTGGCTGGAATCACGGCGCGAGGCTGGCTACGTATCGCCGAAATCGATCGCCGACGTCTATGCGGGTCTTCGCGATCCGGATGCGACGATGGTGTGGCTCGAACGCGCCTTCGAGGAGCACGACGGATTCCTCGTGAACGCCTTCAGCAATCGGGCCTACGACTGGCTTCGCGGGGATCCGCGGTTCCTTGCGCTTTTCAGAAAAATGAAACTTGGCGAGCCCTGGCCGAGTGCGCAGTGAGGGTCTTTTAATGTCGTTGTCGCCCGGCTTGCGCATCGGCCCGTACGAGATTGGCGTGCCCCTTGGCGCCGGCGGCATGGGCGAGGTGTATAGGGCCACTGACACGCACCTCAAGCGTGCCGTGGCGATCAAGGTGCTGCCGGCGTCGGTGGCCGGCGACGCCGACCGGCTCGCGCGCTTTCAGCGGGAAGCGGAAGTCCTTGCCGCGCTGAATCACCCCAACATCGCGCATATCCACGGGCTCGAAAAAAACTCTGGCGTGACGGCGCTGGTGATGGAGCTTGTCGAAGGCGAGGATCTGTCGCTGCTCATCTCACGCGGCCCGATCGTTCTCGCCGAGGCGCTGTCCATCGCGAAACAGATTGCCGACGCGCTCGAGGCCGCGCACGAACAGGGCATCGTGCACCGCGATCTGAAGCCGGCCAACGTCAAGATACGGCCCGATGGGGTTGTAAAGGTGCTGGACTTTGGTCTTGCGAAGGCGCTGGCGCCCGCAATGCCGTCGAGCGCCGATGCGATGAACTCGCCGACGCTGACGACGCCCGCGATGACACAGATGGGGATGATCCTCGGCACGGCGTCGTATATGGCGCCGGAGCAGGCGCGCGGAAAAGTCGTCGACCGGCGTGCCGACATCTGGGCGTTCGGCGCCGTGCTGTTCGAAATGCTCACGGGCCAGCGCGCCTTTCCGGGGGAGGACGTCACCGACACGATCGTGTCCGTCGTCAGCAAGGAGCCTGACTGGAGGGCGCTGCCGCCCGTCCCCGCCAATCTGCGCCGCCTGCTTGCCCGCTGCTTGAAAAAGGATCCAAAGGCGCGATTGCGCGACGTCGGCGAGGCGCGCGTGCAACTCGAGGAGCTGATCGCCGCGGGTCCCGATGAGCCTTCGGCGCCAACCGCAGTCCTTCAGGCGGCTCCTGCTCCGCGTACTGCCCGATCGCGCGCGCTGATGTGGGCGTGGGCCGCGACGACGGTCGCCCTGGCCGTGGCCGTGCTCACACTGTGGGCACCCTGGCGCGTCAGTGGATCCGCAGACTCCGCACCCACGTTCACACCGCTGTCGTTCGAGCAGGGAGGCCAGACGCCGGCGGTCTGGTCCCCCGACGGCAAAGCGGTCGCCTTCGGTGCGCGTCAGAAGCCGACGGATCCAAACCAGATCCACGTGCGCTATGTGGATTCCGCGGTGGCAACGCAAATCACCCAGTTGACGTCGGGCGCCTTGCCGATCGCGTGGACGAGGTCCGGCAGAATTGTCTTCAGCACCGCGGCGGCGCCCGCCGGACTCTGGTCGGTTTCCCCGGTGGGCGGAGAGCCCGAGCCGCTGCAGGCGATCGATCGGCCCTCGAGCGCATCCATCGCGCCCGACGGCAACAGCGTGGCCTGGCTCCATCTCGGCGACGATGGCGTCCACAACATCTGGACGAGCTCTCCGATCGGCAGCGCGCCCAAACCGTATGAGCCCTCGCCGTTCGCCGTCCGGCGATTCGTGAACTCGCCTTCATTGCGGTTTTCGCCGGACGGCCGGCAGATCCTGTTCTTCCGCGGCTCCACCAACGGGGAAGAGGCCTGGCTGCTGCCGTATCCGCAGAACGCCGCGACGCCGCCGCGCAGGATTTTCCAGGACCTGCCTATGTCTTCCGGAACCCCGACGTTTTCCTGGATGCCCGACAGCCGGCGGGTGGTCGTCTCGACGTCGGAGGGCTGGGCCCCCGAGCAGCTCTATATGGCCGACACCGTGTCTGGCGCGTTTTCGCTCTTTTCGCGCGGCACGACGGACCAGGGCTCTCCATCGGTTTCGCCAGACGGAAAGCGGCTGGCGTTCGTGGAAGCGCCCGTCGACTACGACGTCGTCTCCGTCGATGTCGCGACAGCCGCAGTCACGCCGGTCATCGCGACGCAGCGCAGCGAGCAGATGCCGGCGTGGGGGCCGGGCGACAGCGGTCTGGTGTACGTCACCGATCGCAACGGTCCCCCGCAGATCTGGCTCAGGAAGCCCGGCCAGCCGGATCGCCCGATCGTGACTGAACGGGATTTCCCGTCCGACACGACCCGAGGATTCATGGCGCCCACGCTCTCGCCAGATGGCACGCGCGTCATCTATACGCGTCTCGAAAAGACCGGTCCCACGCGTCTGTGGATGTCAGCAGTGGCCGGCGGCGCGCCCGTTCGGCTTCTCAAAGGGCCCGCCGCAGGCGATGAATACGGAGGCGGGTGGTCACCGGACGGGAGATGGTTCGTGTTCTGGAGCTCGCAGGAGGGCACCACTTCTCTGATGCGGGTCAAGACCGGCGGCGAGTCCGACCCTGAAGTTCTGAGGCCCGCCGTCGACCGCACGGGATCGAACATCGTGCCCGCGTGGTCTCCCACGGGCGAGTGGATTCTCTATTTCGACCAGGGGATGAAGTTAATCTCGCCCGATGGCAAGACGATTCGCGATCTGCCCTCAATCGGGGTGAGCCCGTACGGGTTTTCGCGTGACGGACATACTTTGTATGGCGTTCGCCGTGTCACAGCGACGCGGACCATCGAGCTGTTTTCCGTGCGCGTCTCGGGCGGAGCCGAGCGGGTCATCGGTCTCCTGGCGCCAGAGCACTTTCCTGCGGCCCGGCTCGGTCCGGCGCAGCGCATGACCCCTACTCCCGACGGCAGGAGTCTCACGTTCAGCATCGGACGGCGGACCTCCAATCTGTGGCTGATGGACGGGCTCGACGCGGTCAGGATCAAGTGAAGGCCTCAGCATAACCATCGCTGCGGACGCCGCAGAGTCTCAAGCGGCGGCGAGCGATTTGGGTACATGACTTGTGTCGCGATTGAGACATAACCGCTTCGCATAACCGATTCCCCTTGGGGGACTGCCGCCTGCAGGACATCGGGTCTTCTAAGCCGGGGGTCCCAGGTTCGAGTCCTGGCGGGCGCGCCATTTCACACCTGTTTTCTAGCGCGCAAGGTCGGGCTGCAGGGAAATCGGCCCGATGACGCATGGTCGTTGACTGTTGCGGCCGCTGGGCCACGGCGATAGACTGCGGACCCGATCGTGGGTAGCCCTGCAGGGATTCTCGGCCGCTTGTGACAACTGCCGCTGCGCTGTCAGTTCAATCGCCTCTTGCGCCGATCGAGCGGCAGGAGCGTATCGACGCGCTCGACGTGCTTCGCGGTTTCGCACTATTCGGAGTTCTTCTCGTCAACATGCGGAACTTCGACCTGCCCGGACAGATCTGGGCGGGCCCCGTGGATGGAGTCGCGCTGTGGCTCACGCGAGCGTTCGCCGCGGGCAAATTCTGGCGGCTCCTGTCGTTTCTCTTCGGTATCGGGTTCGCGCTTCAACTGGAGCGGGTTCGCGCGCGGGATGCCGGCTTCTATCGCGTCTACCTGAGACGGGCCGGTGTTCTGCTGCTGTTCGCGCGCTGCACCATCTGATTTACGACGGTGACATCCTGTTTGACTACGCGCTGCTCGGTCTTCTCCTGCTTCTGTTTCAGCGCTTTTCTTCACGAATCATCTTGCTCCTCGCCTTCGCGTGCTTTCTCATTCCCGTCGCGCGCCATGCGGCGGACCTCCGCCGCGACCATGTTGGCAGTTCCCCTCCGAGCGTGACCCAGCCGGCTGCCGCTGATGACGCGGAGCAGGCGGCACAGCGAGAGCGGCGAGAACGGTTCGTTCGGCTTGTCACCGAAGGCAACGCGGGGGAATTTCTCGCGTTTCGTGCGCGACAATTCGCGCGGAGTTACGCGAGCGTCGAGGCATACGAAGAGATGATCGGCGACTCGTTCCCCCTGTTCCTTCTGGGTTTGTACGTCGGGCGCCGGCGGGTGTTTCAAAACCTGCGCGCGCACTTGCCGATGATCGGAACAGTATTCCGGTGGGGGATGCTGATCGGCATAGCAGGCACGCTGGTGAGTCTGGCCGGTCAGTGGCCGACGCCCGCGTCGCCGAGCGACGATAAACCACAGGAAGCCGCTGAGGGTACGCGCGGATTGAGACAACGCGTGATCTACGGCGTGAACATCGCACTCAGCGGGTCGTGGCTGGCGCGTTTTCGCTTTGGCCCTGCGGAGTGGCTCTGGCGGTGTGGCACATACGGAGAATGGCAGCCATTCCGCTTGCAGCGCGGCCGCCCGTGAGCAGACGACCCGGCTCAGGGTCCATTCCGGGGACATAGGTAACAGTTCATTCCGGAGACAGGCGTACATCGCCGCGTTTCCGACCAACTCAGAAGGAGACCCGAGTGAACAAAGCGAAGGCAAAGGCCAAAGGCACGTCGCGCGCAAGCAAGGATTGGCGCGAGGAGACCCTGGACCGCATGCGGGCGCTGATTCTCGAAGCCGACCCCGAGATGATCGAGGAGCGGAAGTGGCGGAAGCCGTCCAATCCGATGGGGGTCCCGGTCTGGTCGCACAACGGGATTGTGTGCACCGGCGAGACGTACACGAAGGTCGTCAAGCTCACGTTCGCCAGGGGGGCCAGGATCCCGGACCCATCGCGCCTGTTCAATTCGAGCCTGGACGGCAACACGCGACGGGCGATCGACATTCACGAAGGGGAGAAGGTCGACGCGCGCGCGTTCAAGGCGCTCGTGAAAGCCGCAGTGGCGGGGCAATAGGCGTCCAGCCCGTCACGGCCTGGACGCGGTTCGTCACGAGACTGGAGGTACGCATCGAGAGAGCGGCTACCCTGTGGCGAGGAGAAAGACATGCTCACTCTGGTTACCGCCGTGACGCTCGCGTTCGCAATGGCTGCGGCACCCTGGCAAACCCCTGCCCCTCCCACGCCTGCGGAGCAGAACGCAGCCGAGATCTTCATGGCGGAAGACTGGGCAGGCGCGGCCGCCGCGTACCAACGCCTCGTCAAGGACAATCCCGCCTCGCCGCTGCCGCAATTCAGGCTCGGCGTGTCGTTGATGAAGCTCGGGCGGCATGCTGAGGCTATCCCGTACTTGCGCGCCGCCGAGAAGCTGGGCACGCCGCCAGTGCCGGTTGCCCTCCAACTGGTCGAGGCGTACGCCACCACGAACCAGCCCGAGCTCGCGCTCGACGAGCTGCAGCGCGCGGCTCGCATGGGCCTTGGCCTGCTGCCGCCGGCGCTCGACGCGCTTCCGGCGCTGACTCGCCTGCGAGAAACCGCACGATTCAACACGATCGCGACGTTGATGGACCGCAACCGGCGGCCCTGTGCGCACGATCCCGCCTACAATCAGCTCGACTTCTGGCTTGGAGAGTGGGAGGTGCGCGGCGTCACCCAGACGCCCGGTACTCCGCCCGCGTCAAGCAGCATCACGAAGATGCTGAACAACTGCGTCGTCCTCGAGCGTTGGAAAGCGCCTGG
>JBBDWL010000080.1:0-3768 GCA_040902895.1 Vicinamibacterales bacterium
CGGCCTTACGGGTGGCGAACGATAAGTTCCAGCGGCGGTTTGACGATCTCGAACGGCAGGTCAAGGCTGACGGCCACAAGTTCCGCGACCTGACGCTCGATCAGCTCGAAGAACAGTGGCAGATATCGAAAACGCGGTGACCGCCGCGCTTTTGCGCGGGCAGGCATCTCCCGCCGAAAACTCTCGTCTCGCCGGCCCGCCTTCGCGCGCTCGCAATTTCGCGCGCTACGGCGAGGTCACGCCGTAGCCTTCGGCGGAGGCGGAGAAAATGGCGCTCGGCGCATTGGGCTCTTGGGCTATGGACGCCAAGTAACGCAACTCGCCGACTCTGGCCGCCGCGCCATTTTCCGGTACGGGCGCCGCGTCGGCTTGCTCGAACGTTTTCTCCGGGAGACGCCTGCCCGCGCAACGCGCCTCCTATCGCAGCGCGCGGTATGTTTTCGCGGTCAACGTGTCGCCGTCCGTCGTGACGTCTATTTGTCCATCTCGATCGGTACGATAGATCTCGGCGCCGACGGATCGATAACGCGCGAGCACATACGGCAACGGGTGACCATACGGATTCCCGCGGCCGCAGCTGATCACCACGACGCGCGGCTTGATCGCGCGCACGAGTTCTTCGGTGCTTGATGTACCGCTGCCGTGATGCGGTGATTTGAGGACCACAATCGGCAGGAGATCGAGCGTGGGGATGAGAGCCTGCTCGACTTCGCGGCCGATGTCGCCGGTCAGCAGCATCGAGACCTGGCCATAGCGCAACTCGATCACCAGCGAATCGTCGTTCCTCACCTTCTGCCGCTCCCAGTCGGGCAGCGGCGGATGGTGCACGCGCAACTCGACACCGCCGAGATCGAGGCGATCGCCGCGCTGAACCCAGCGCCATGTCGAGCGCCGTCGCAAGGCTGCGTCCTGGAGGATGGCGGTGGGCTCGTGGTTGTTGACAAAGGTGCCGTACCAGACCTCCGACGGCGCGAAGTCGCGCACCAGCGACGCGGCCCCGCCGAGGTGATCGGGATCGCCGTGAGTGACGGCGAGATAGTCGAGCCGGCCGATGCCGCGCGCGCGAAGCGCGGGGCCGATCACCCGATCGCCGATGTCGAAGTCGCCGCGGATGGAGGCGCCTCCGGCATCGATCAACAGCGTGCGGCCGTTCGGAAGCGTGGCGAGCATCGCATCGCCCTGGCCGACGTCCATCATGGTGAGGCGCAGCTGTCCATCGCCGAACGTCCGTGACAGGGTTGGCGGGCTGATGGCAATCCACACGAACACTCCCGCCACAAGCACGGCCATCCGTGCGCGCCTGAACAGAAACACCCAGGTCAGGAGCAATGCATAGTACGCAGCGATCAGGATCAGCGACGGCGATGGCACGCGCCAGGTGAGCCAGGGTGCGGCGTCGATCACAAATGCGCTGTCGATCAATCCGCGGACACCCGCGTGTGTGACCCAGCCGGCCGCGTGGGCGAGGGACTCGACGCCGGCCGCATCAGCGGCGGCGGTGATCATCGCCGCCACCTGCACGATGGCCATGCACGGCACCGCCGCAAGGTTGACGACCAGGCCGGCGATAGTGACGCGCTGGAACACAAACGCGCCGATCGGCATGAGCACCAGCTCGGCGCACACCGACGCGAGAACCAGCGCGGCGGGGGCCTTCAACCAGGCCGCCTGCGGCAGCGGGACACGCGAGGCGCCAACGATGATTGCGGCAGTGGCGCCGAACGTCAACCACAGGCCGACGTCGGCAATCGTCAGCGGAGAGGCGATAAGCACCACGCCCGCGGTCAATGCCATTGCATGACGGGGCGCGGTGCGCTGATCGATGACGCGCAACGACAGGTAGATGGCCGCCATTACGGTGGCGCGAAGCACCGACGGTCCTGCCCCGGCGAGGTGGGCATACGCCGCCAGCAGTAGCACGGCCCCGCCCGCGGCCCAGCCGCCGCGGATACCCATCGCCCAGAGCGTGGCTAGGATCAGCGCCGCCAGTATGGCAATGTTGCCGCCGGAGATCGCGATGACGTGATACGTCCCCGCCTCCTGCAAGCGTTGCTCGACGTCCGGATCGAGCGAGCCGCGATCGCCGATCAGGATCGCCACGGCCACGGCGCCCGACTGTGGATCGCGCACGCTTACATGACGCGCCAACGCGCGGCGCACGGTCGCGCGAATCGCCGATGCCCATTCGTCGAACCACCGACCCCGTTCAACGACTTGCACCAGCGCGGCACTCTTCGCACTGCCGACCAGCGCGATGCCGCGTCGCGCCAGCAGCAGCTCCTGGTCGGCAACGCCCTCATTCAGATAGCGCGCCGGCCGTCGCAATACGGCAGGCATGCGGACCAGACGTCCCGCGCGCCACTCGCCCGCCGCACGGGCCGCCAGTACGCCGGCCACCGTGATCGAAACGCCACCCGAAGCGGGTTCCGGACAGGACTCGATCCACACCCGCTCGACCTGGATGCGGAGATTTGCACCGGCGTCAGTGATCGCGGCATCAGCCATCAGCCGCCCTTCGATCTCGAATGGCGTGTCGTGGCGCTCGAGATCGAGCGTTTCGATGGCGAACCCACCAAAGCGGGCCTCGAGCAGTTGCCGTAAGGGCGGATACAACGCGCGATGCTGCGCGTCGGCGCCAATCAGCACGCACGTCGCGGCCAGTGCACCCATAGCAACCACCTTCGCGATCGCCATACGGCCTCGCGCCGCAAGCAGAAACGCGGCGACGCCGAAGATCGCGACCAACCAACGAGCCGGCCACAGCGACACGGGATCAAGGAATACGCCGGCGGCCACGCCGGCGGATACAGCGAGCGCAAGAGCGAGGGATGTGGACATGCCCCGATTCCTGCAAACATCGGGGCCCACGGGAACACTCGAAATATCCTGAGATCAGTCTGAGGCGATCGAAATAACTGCCGCCAACTCGCGCTGAAGGCATCGCAGAAACTGATCATTGGCTCGCGGCAAGGGTCAGCGGACGACGCGGCGCGAGCGTGCGCGTCAGCGCGTGAACCGACTACTGGCTTGCGGCTACTGCGGCGTAGTAGTCCTGCAGCGCGCGGACGTCGAGCCCTTCGGTCTTCAGCGCGCGGATCGCTTCGAGCGCCGCGGCGGCGCCGGTGATCGTCGTGATGCACGGTACCCCCGCCATCATCGCCGCGCGCCTCACCGCCTTGTCGTCGAAGAACGACTCGCGGCCATGCGGCGTGTTGATCACCATCGAGATCTTGCGGTTGACGATCTCGTCGGCCAGGCTCGGGCGCCCTTCGTTGACCTTGAACACCACCGAGCACTCGACGCCGTGGGCGCGCAGGTAGGCCGCGGTGCCGCGCGTGCCGATGATCTGGAAGCCGAGCGCGGCCAGGCCCTGCGCAATCGGCAGCACTTCGCCCTTGTCCTCGTTGTTGACGGTGATGCACACCGCCCCCTGTTCCGGCAGCTGCTGCCCCGCCCCGAGCATCGCCTTGACGTAGGCCATGCCGAAGCTGCCGGCGCCGCCCATCACCTCGCCGGTCGACTTCATCTCGGGACCGAGGATGGTGTCGACGCCGGGGAAGCGCACGAACGGGAACACCGGGCTCTTCACGAATACGCCGGCGGGCGCGAGGTCCTCGGTGACGCCGAGCTCGGCGAGCGACTTGCCCGCCATCACTCTCGCCGCGGTCTGCGCCAGCGGCAGGCCGTTCGCCTTCGACAGGTACGGCACGGTGCGCGACGCGCGCGGGTTGACCTCGAGCACGTAGACCGTGTCGTCCTTGATCGCGA
>JBBDWL010000081.1:0-120338 GCA_040902895.1 Vicinamibacterales bacterium
TCGAAGTTGAGGCCGAAGAGTGTTGTGCCGATCGCCGATCGCGGCCTCCGCCAGGTAGGGATAGCCCAAGGTAAATCGTAGATTGTAAATAGCATTGTCTATTGCGCTATCGTGCCCGTCGCCCTGTGACGCCGCGAGGACCACGCGGCCGCGGTGGCGATCGGCACAACACTCTGCGGCCGAATCTGAGACGGCCGACACGATCGTGCGTAAAACGGAGCGCAGGCCAGTGACACGGCAGCAGCTTTAGCTGCTGCCCGTGCCGGGACCACAGGCCGAGCATCCGTTTTACCGGCCGTCGAAGTTGAGGCCGAAGAGTGTTGTGCCGATCGCCGATCGCGGCCTCCGCCAGGGTGTCGAGGTACTATGCGCTGATGGAGTTCGTGAAACTTGGCCCGACAGGTGTGGATGTCTCACGTATCTGTCTGGGATGTATGACCTATGGCGATGCGTCGAAAGGGTCGCATCCCTGGACGCTGTCTGAAGATGACAGCCGCTCGATGATCCGGCAGGCCATCGACCTGGGCATCAACTTCTTCGATACCGCCAACAGCTATTCGGGCGGCACCAGCGAAGAGTTTCTCGGGCGCGCGCTGCGCGACTTCGCGCGGCGCGATGAAGTGGTCGTGGCCACCAAGGTTTACTTTCCCATTCGCAAGAACGTTCCGAACGCGGCCGGTCTGTCGCGCAAGGCGATCATGGCGGGCATCGACGCGAGCCTGGGCCGGCTCGGCATGGACTGCGTCGATCTGTATCAGATTCATCGCTGGGATTACGGCACGCCGATCGAAGAAACGCTCGAGGCGCTGCACGATGTCGTGAAAGCCGGCAAGGCGCGCTACATCGGCGCGTCGTCGATGCACGCCTGGCAGTTCTGCAAGGCGCTGCATCTGGCGCAGCTACATGGCTGGACCCGCTTCGTCACGATGCAGAACCATTACAACCTGCTCTATCGCGAAGAAGAGCGCGAGATGCTGCCGCTCTGCGCGGCCGAGGGGATTGGCGTGATTCCGTGGAGCCCGCTGGCCCGCGGCCGGCTCACGCGCGAGTGGGACGAGGCGACGGAGCGGAGCAGGACCGACGAGTACGGCAGGACGCTCTATTCGGCAACGGTTGATGCCGATCGCCAGGTCGCCGAGGCGGTGGCGGCCATCGCGAGCGCGCGCGGATTGCCTCGCGCGCAGGTTGCGCTGGCGTGGCTGCTGAAGAATCCCTTGGTGACGGCGCCGATCGTCGGGGCCTCGAGGCCCGGGCATCTCGACGACGGCGTCGCGGCGCTGGGGGTGAAGCTGTCCGGCGACGAGATCGCCGCGCTCGAGACGCCGTATGTGCCGCACGAAATTGCCGGCTTCTCGTAAAGTCGAGTGCGTCATGCTCATCGGTCTCCCGGCGGCGGGAAAAACGACGCTCTATCGCGAGCGGTTCGCGGCGACACACCGGCACATCTCGAAGGATCTGATGCCGAACGTCCGGAACAAGATGAAGCGGCAGGCCGAGATGATTGCCGCTGCTCTGGCGGCAGGCGAATCATTCGTGGTCGACAACACCAACGCAACGCGCGCCGAACGCGCCGCTATCATCGAGCAGGCCCTAGCCGCTGGCGCGCGCGTGACGGGCTATTTGCTGGACGTGACCACGAGAGAAGCCGTCGCGCGCAACCGCACGCGCGAAGGCAAGGCGCGCGTGCCCGACGTGGCGATCTTCACGGTCGCGAAGAAGCTCGAGGCACCGGTGATGGATGAGGGGTTTGACGAAATTATTTCCATCCGCTGAAGTTGCCGTCGACGTGCACGACCGTGACGTCGTGCGCCGCGAGATAGGCCGATGACACGGCAGCCCGCGCGCCGGCGGCGCAGTGCACGTACACGGGCGCGTCGGACGGAAACACCGGCTTCACCGCGCGCAGGCGCGTGTGTGCGATGTTGACGGCGGCCGGCACGTGGCGCGCCTCGTATTCGCCGTGGCCGCGCACGTCCAGCACCGTCATTGGCGCAGCCTGCCTGCGCTTTTCGAATTCCGCGAAGTCAATCGACTCGATCGCCGAGAGCCGGCCGCCCGCTTCCTTGAAGCCGGCGAAGACGTCTGGTGTGGCCCATCCACGGATGTCGTCATAGCCGATTCGAACGAGATCGCGTACCGCCGCAGCCACGTCCGCTTCATCGATCAGCAGGACGATCGGTTTCGTCGGATCGAGCAGCGAACCAACCACCGTGGGAAACGACTTGTCGAACGGCGCATAGAACGCGCCGGCCACATGCTCGCGCATGAAGACCTGCCGGTTCCTGCGTGTATCGATTACCTGCGCGGTTGTGGCGGCATCCACCAGGTGCCGCGCATCGAGCCGCGCGGGCGCAGGCAGACCGCCCAGCACCGGCGGTCCCGAAAGATTCAATTGCTTCATCCGCGCGAAATACACCGGCGGCTCGGGCTGGCCGCTCAAAATGAAGTCGATGAACGGCCTGGATCCTCGCACCGCCTCGGCAATCGCCGGCGAAAACCGCCGTTCGTATCCCACCGTCGTAGACGGGATTGCGCCGAGCGCCTTGCCGCACGCGCTGCCCGCGCCATGTCCGGGCCACACCTGCAGGAAGTCGGGAAGCCGCAGAAACTCGCTCGCCGATTCGTACAACCGCTGCGCCGACGGTTCGCGCGCGCCCTCGACGCCGGCGGCGGTCTCGAGCAGATCGGGCCGTCCGAGATCACCCACGAACACGAAGTCGCCAGACGCCACGCCCATCGGCTCTGATGCGCCCGCACCGCGATCCGTGATCACAAACGACAGATGCTCCGGCGTGTGCCCAGGCGTGTGCCAGGCCCGAAGCTCGATGCGGCCGATGGAAAACGTATCGCCATCCTTCAGCAGTGTGGCGTCAACGCCATCGGCGGCCGGCCACTGATACTGCCAGCCGGGACCGCCTTCGGCCGACAGGAAAATCCGGATGCCCGGCATCCGCTGCGCCAGCTCGCGCGTGCCCGACAGGAAATCAGCATGCACGTGCGTCTCGGTAGCCGCCACGAGCTTCAGGTTCTCCTTCGCCGCCGCCTCGATATACCGTTCGACATCGCGCTCGGGGTCGATGACGATGGCTTCGCCGGTTTGCTGGCAGCCTATGAGATAGGCGTTCTGCGCCAGGTGGTCGTCCGTAATCTGTCGTACCAGCATCGGGATAGCATAAAGGATGCCCCGACTCCTGCTTTGTTCTGTTTTCGTGACGCTGGCCGGAGCGGAGCTATTGAGCCAGCGTGCTTCGAGGGTGGCGGGCTTCACGCTCGAGGAGGCCACCATCCAGGGTGTCCACGCCGCCTTCACACGCGGCACGCTGACGTGCCGGGGTCTGGTCGACATGTACCTGCGGCGCATCGAGCGCCACGACAAACAGGGCGCCGCCATCAACGCCATCGTCGAAATCAATCCAAAGGCGCGGGAGGAGGCCGCCGCTCTCGATCGGCGCTTCAGACAGTCGGGACTGACCGGACCCCTGCACTGCGTGCCGGCCATCGTGAAAGACAACTTCGAAACGATCGGACTGCAGTCGGCGGCCGGCTCGCTGGCATTCAAGGGCTTCGTGTCGCCGAAGGATGCCTTTCAGGTGCGGCGCATCAAAGAGGCCGGCGCGATCGTGCTGGCGAAATCGAACATGGCGGAATTCGCCTTCACGCCGTACGAAACCGTGAGCTCGATTCTTCCGGGCTATACGCGCAATCCATACGCCCTGAACCGCGTCACCGCGGGATCGAGCGGAGGCACGGCTGCCGCCATGGCGGCGAATTTCGGGTTGATCGGACTCGGCTCCGATACAGGCAATTCGATCCGCGGCCCCGCTTCGCATCAGGCGCTGGCCGGCATCAGATCCACGATGGGACTCACCAGCCGCGGGGGAGTAGTGCCGCTCAATCTGCTCGCCGACATCGCGGGACCGATGACGCGCACGCTCGCCGATGCCGTTGCGGTGCTCCAGGTGATCGCGGGATACGACCCGGACGATCCTGCGACCGAGGCCGCGCGCGGCCGGGAGATTCCCAGCTACGCGGCGAGCCTCGCGCGCGGCGGACTGAAGGGCGCGCGTATTGGCATTCTGCGGCAGGCGTACGAGCGCCCGACAACGGATCCTGAAATCGTCAAGGTATTCGACGCGGCGGTGAGCCACATGCGCCGGGCCGGTGTCACCATCGTCGATCCCGTGCGCGTGGATTTATCGAACGTGCGCCGGCCTCAGGGCGTGGGCCAATGCGGCGGATTCAAGTACGACATGAACCGGTATCTGGCGGGCCTTGGCGCCGCGGCGCCGCAGAAAGATCTTGCGGCTATCGTGCGTTCGCGCCAGTTTCACCCGACGGTGCAGCGCAGGCTCGAAACATCACAGGAAGGAACCGAGAACGGTCCTGAGTCACCCGCGTGCAACGCGGACCAGGAATATCGCGCGGCGTTCCGCGCGGCGGTCGACGCCGTCATGGACCGCGAAACGCTCGACGCGTTCATCTATCCGACGTGGAGCAATCCGCCGCGTCTGATCGGCGACCTCAACACGCCGCACGGCGACAACAGTCAGGTCTTCTCTCCGGTCACCGGTTACCCGGCGATCAACGTGCCGATGGGATATACGCGAGGCACCACGCTGCCGGCCGGTATAACGTTCTTCGGCCGCGCGTGGGACGAAGCGCGGCTGATCCGGCTCGCGTACGCTTACGAGCAGCTCACGCGCCACCGCCGGAAGCCGCCGCTCTGATCTTCGCAACGGCGCGCGCCTCGTCATCCTGGATGCGCGCGACGTCGCGGCGGTGCTGCTCGGCGAGCTCCTCGAGCTGGGCGGGATCGAACGTGCCGGCGACTTTCGACTTGTGCAGAATCTCGGCTTCGGCCATTTTCGCCGCGTACAACGACCGCGCCTCGGCAATCGCCGCGCGCTGGTCGTCGGTCAGCGGCGTTTCGACGCGCCCCTCTTCCGCGTCTTTCTTGCGGAGCCGCTCCATCGCGAGTTCGTAGGAAGACTTCACTCTGACAGAATACAGGAGACAGGAGGCAGAATACGAAGTGCTGAGTGAAGAGCAGGTGTTGGCGACGGTCGGCGAAGAGGGTTTCACCAGACTTGTGGCGGCGTTTTATCGGCAGATTCCCGACGATGACATTCTGGGGCCGATGTATCGGGCGGCCGAGGCAGATGAACCGGAGGCGGCCGAAGCGCGGCTTCGCGACTTTCTGATTTTCAGGTTCGGCGGCTCGACGCGCTATATCGAGCGGCGCGGGCATCCGGCGCTGCGCATGCGCCATTTCAGGTTCGCGGTCGATCCGGCCGCGCGCGATCGCTGGGTGCAGCTGATGGACAACGCGCTCGATGAAACGGCGCTGCCGCCCGAGGCCGACGAAACACTGCGCGCATTCTTTCGCGGCGTTGCATCATTCTTGATAAACAGACCAGGAGCCTCATGAGATTCTCAGGCGTGTTTTCAGTACTGCCGACACCGTTCACCGAACGTGGCGATGTCGATCACGACAGCCTCCGCCGCATCGTCGACCAGGCCATCGCCGCGGGCGTGGACGGCGTCACGGTGCTTGGCGTCACGAGCGAAGTGGCGCGGCTCGACGAGCGCGAGCGGCGCGAGGTGCTGCAGACGATCGCGAAACAGATCGACGGCAGCGCTCGGCGCATGCAGATGGTGGCCGGCGCGACGGCCGATGGCCTGAGAACCTGCATCAGTTATACGCGCGAGGCGCGCGAGATGGGCGCCACGGCTGTGATGATCAGTCCGCCGCGCATGCCCAAGCTCAACTCCGAGGCGGTGGTGCGGCACTTCCGCGATGTCGCTGCCGCAGTCGACATCCCAATCGTCGTGCAGGACTATCCGCCGATCTCCGGCTTCGCGATGGAGCCGGCGCTGCTCGTGCGCATCGCTCGCGAAGTGCCGCAGGCACGCACGATCAAGCTCGAGGATCCGCCGACGCCATTGAAAGTCTCGCGCATCCTGGCAAGCTCCGACGGTATCGCAGTCGATATTTTCGGCGGCCTCGGCGGCGTGTTTCTGCTCGAGGAGTTGATGGCGGGCACCGCCGGCGCGATGACGGGCTTTGCCTATCCGGAGGCGCTTGTCGAGATCGTCACGCTCTTCAAGAGCGGCCAGGTGGATGCCGCGGCCGACGTCTTCTATGACTTCGTGCCGCTGATGCGCTTCGAATTTCAGGAAGGGATCGGCATGGCAATCCGCAAGGAAGTGCTCAGGCGACGCGGCGCGCTGACTCATCCGGGTGTGCGTCCGCCGGGTGCCGTGCTCGACCCCGGGACCCTCGCGGCCCTCGATCGTCTGCTCGAATGGACGCGCTCGAGGCGCCAGGTGTCGTGGATGGGTGTGTAAGCAGGTGCTTAGTACGGCCCGGAAACGGCCAAGGTGCACTAATCCCAGCCATATAAGTCGCTGCGCGCAAAGGTCTTAACAGAACTGTCATTACGGCACGCCCTTTGGAGTTCATTTCGTCGTTCGGGCTTGATGCCCTGCGACGTTATGGCTGCAAAAGACCGAAGAGGACTACTCAACGCGCTCACTGGCCCATTCGGGGCCGGCCGCCGCAGGTCTGATCGGCGCGATCCGAGCCATCCCGCAACCTATTCCGGACCCGATCGCCGCCGCGGCGAGCGCCGCCGTCGGACCACGCGAGGTCTGTTGTTTGCCGCGTTCACGCTGGCCGGCGCGGGCACACCGTGGACGCTGCAGAACACGATGAACCCCACCGTGCAAGTCACCGAAGGCAACTTCCGCGTGGCCGCCTCCGCGGCACCCGCCAGGCCCGAGGGCCGCTTCGACAGGCTCATCACCGAGGCGGCGACCACGTATGGCGTCGACGTCGATCTGATCCGCGCCGTCATCAAGGCCGAGTCGAACTTCAACCCCCGCGCGCGGTCGCCGGTCGGCGCCGAGGGGCTCATGCAGCTGATGCCCGCACTGCAGAAAGACTTCGGCATCACCGATCCGTTCGATCCGCGGCAGAACGTCATGGGCGGCGTCCGCTATCTGCGCAAGCTGCTCGACAAGCATGGCGGCAACGTGGCGCTTGCGCTGGCCAGCTATAACGCCGGGCCGGGCAACGTCGCCCGCTACGGCGGCATCCCGCCGTTCCGGGAGACCCGCAACTACGTGAAGAAGATCACGGGATTCTGGAACCGCGCCGCCAACACCGATCCGCGCACGACCGAGTAAGATTCCGACGTGAAGATCGTCGTCGCCGATGACATGCCGGCAGACGCCCTGTTGCCGCTCTCGGAGCGCGGCTGGGACGTCGTCGCCACCTCCGGACAATCCACAGACACGCTGCTCGCCGCGCTCGCCGACGCGGATGCGCTGATCGTGCGCAGCGCGACGAAAGTGACCGCTGCGCTGCTCGAAGCCGGCCCGCACCTGCGTATCGTCGCGCGCGCGGGCACCGGCGTGGACACGATCGACGTGCCGGCGGCGACGGCGCGCGGCGTGCTGGTCGTGAATGCGCCCGGCGCCAACAGCGTCAGCGTCGCGGAGCTGGCGATGGCGATGATGCTGTCGCTCGCGCGCCACACGCCCGCGGCCGACCGCACGATGAAGGAAGGCAAGTGGGAGAAGAAGGCCTTCGCGGGCATCGAGCTGCGCGGCAAGACGCTCGGCCTCGTCGGCTTCGGTCGCATCGGCCAGGAAGTGGCGCGGCGCGCGCAGGCCTTCGAGATGCGCGTGGTCGCGCACGATCCGTTTCTGGCGATCGAGGTGGCGCAGGAATCAGGCGTGGAGCTGGTCTCGCTCGATGATCTCTGCCGGCGGGCCGAATGGATTTCGCTGCATCTGCCCTCGACGCCCGCCACGCGGCACATTTTCGGACGCGAGCGCATCCAGGCCTGCCGCAAAGGCGTGCGCATCATCAATACCGCGCGCGGCGAGCTCGTCGACGCCGATGCGCTCGCAGACGCGATTGAAGCCGGCCATGTCGCGGGCGCCGGCATCGACGTGTTCGAGACCGAGCCGCCGACCGATAATCGGCTGCAGACGCTGCCGCAGGTGGTTGCCGCGCCGCATCTGGGCGCGTCCACCAGAGAAGGACAGCAGGCGGCCGCGGTCGACACCGTCGCTGCCGTTGAGGCCTTTCTCGCGCGCGGCGACGTGCAGAACGCCGTCAATCTGGCCTCGCCCTCGAAGAGTGTGGCGGCCACGCTGCAGCCCTACGTTGCGCTTGCCGAGCGGCTGGGCCGTCTCGGCGGTCAGCTGGCCTCGGGCCGCATCGCGTCGATGGGCGTGAGAACGTACGGCGAAGTCGCCGACTCTCCGCATCCCATTGTCGCCACCGCCGCGGTGTCGGGGCTGCTGTCGTCGATTCTTTCCGAAGGCGTGTCGGTGGTCAATGCGCGCCAGCTTGCGGCCGACCGCAGAATCGAAATCGCCGAAACCGTCAGCCAGCGTCCGCGCCGCTTTGTCGGTGTCGTGTCACTGCAGGTCCACACTGTCGACGAAAAGGGCGTGGCGGCCACGCGCTGGTTGGAGGGAGTCGTCGCGCACGGCCGTGATCCGCGCCTGGTGCTTGTAGACGGCATTGACGTCGACGCGCCGCTCGACGGCACCGTGCTCGTGATCTGCAACGACGATCGGCCAGGCGTTGTCGGCGGCGTCGGCACCGTGCTCGGGGATCACGGCATCAACATCGCGAGCCTGTCGCTCGGCAGGAAGGATGGCGTGGCGGTGGCCATCGCGGCGCTGGATATTGACGAAGAGGACCCGGCGGCGGTGCGGAACGCGGATCCCGACATGGAGGCACTCGAGCGCGCACTGCGGGCCGTGCCGGCCGTCAAGGATGTGTGGATCGCTCGATTGAGCTGATTTCCTTCTCGCGAGGCGACATCGCCGTACGACGATTGACGAGCGCGGCCACCACCGCCATCAGCTCGGCCGGCTCAACGGGCTTCGGCACGTGCGTGTCGAATCCCGCCAGCAGCGCCTTGCCGCGATCGGCCGGAGAGACGAACGCCGTCAGGGCGGCGGCCGGCAGACGCGCCCATTCCTCTCGCGCGCGCACGCGTCGGATCAACTCAAAGCCGTCCATCCCCGGCATCGCGATGTCGCTGAGCAGCACGTTAGGCAGCTCGCGGCGAATCTCCACCAGCGCGTCCTCGGCCGCGCCCACAGCGGTCACGCGCGCGCCCTGACGCTCGAGCAGCGTCGCCACGAGCGCGCGCGCGTCGGGCTCGTCTTCCACGAGCAGCACGTGCACGCCATCGAGCGACGGCAGGTCATCGAGCGCCACCGCCGTCGCGGCGGCATATTCCGGCACCAGGATCGGCACTTTCGCGAGCGGAAGGGCCACCGAGAACGTCGAGCCGAGTCCTTCGCCCGGGCTCTGCGCCGCAACCGTGCCGCCGTGCAGCTCCACCAGGTGACGCACGATCGAGAGTCCGAGCCCAAGGCCGCCATGCGCGCGTGTCGTGGCGGCATCTTCCTGGCGGAAGCGATCGAACACGAACGGCAGAAACTGCGGATTGATGCCTGCGCCGGTGTCGGTGACGTTCAGCACCACCGTGGCGTGGGAGTCCTCGAGCGAAATCGTGACGCGCCCTCCGTCGGGCGTGAACTTCAGCGCGTTGCTCAGCAGGTTCCACACCACCTGCTGCATCCGGCCGTGATCGATCAGCACGTTATCCGCGGTCGCGGTGGCCTTGAACTCGATATCGATGTGTTTGGCGTCGGCCGTCGGCCGCACCGACTCGATGGCCGCTTCGACCACATTCGACAGCGCCGCGGGCCGCAGATCGAGTCGCAGCTTGCCGCTGATGATCCGCGACACGTCGAGCAGATCTTCGATCAGCTGTGCCTGCAGGCGCGTATTGCGCTCGATGATCTCAATCGCGCGCTGCATCGTCAGCTGGTCGAGATTGCCGCTGCCCATCAGCCGCACCCACCCGAGAATGGCGTTGAGCGGCGTGCGCAGCTCGTGCGACAGCGTGGCCAGGAACTCGTCTTTCGCGCGGTTGGAGGCCTGCGCATCTTCGCGCGCGGCCTTCTCGCGCTCCAGCAGCTGCCGCCGCGCTTCTTCGGAGCGAAACAGCGCGAGCGCGTGCCGCAGCGACCGCGACAGCCGCTCGGGCGTCAGCTGGCCTTTGCCGATGTAATCGGCCGCGCCGGCCTTCATCAATTCGACGGCGGTCTGCTCATCGCCCTGCCCGGTCAGCGCAATCACGGGCGTGCGCACGCCGGCGGCGCGAATGGCGTGGAGCACCTGCAGGCCGTCGGTGCCGGGCAGCTGATAGTCGAGGATGATGCAGTCGAACGTCTCGCGGCGCAGCTTCTCGAGCGCTTCGTTCGGATCGACCGCTTCCGCCAGCGTGCCCACGACGCCCGCCTTGGTCAGCGTGCGCTTCAGCGCCAGCCGATCCACGTCGTCGTCGTCGACAATCAGGAGCTTGATGGGAGCGTCCACGAGTTCACGGCATTTCCACGAGCGTCCAGTATTTGTTGAGCGCGGCCGTGAGCTCGACGAAGTTCGTGAACGTCACGGGTTTGACCAGATAGCCGGCGACGTTCAGGTCGTACGCGTTGACCTTGTCCTGTTCGTCGTCCGACGTCGTGAGCACGACGACCGGCGAGTGGCTGAGAGCCGGATCGGCGCGCAGGCGTTTCAGGAACTCGATGCCGTTCATCCTGGGCATGTTGAGGTCGAGCAGGATCAGCCGGCGCTCCTCGGGCACGCGGCCGTCACGCAGCATCTCGAGCGCCTCGAGGCCATCCTCGGCAATGTACAGCGGGTTCCCGATCTTGTTGCGCTCGAACGCCCGTTTGATGTTCATCTGATCGATCTGGTCGTCCTCGACCAGCAGGATGTTCAGAGGTTTTCCGGCGTTCATGAATCGGTCTCCTCGCTCCCTGCGCTGCTCCGCGGCCACAGGAAGTGAAAGGTCGCCCCTGCGCCGGCTTCCGATTCCACCCACGCGCGGCCGCCCTTGTTCTCGACGATCTTCCGCACCAGCGCCAGCCCGATGCCGGTGCCTTCGACCTTGTCGCGGGGATTGAGCGTCTGGAAGATGCCCCAGATCTTCTCGTGGAATTCCGGCGCGATGCCGGGGCCGTTGTCGGCGACGGTGAACTGATAGAAGTCGTCCGCTTCGCGCGCCGCAATCGTCAGGCGCGGGGCCTTGCCGCCGCCATATTTCAAGCCGTTCGTAATCAGATTCAGAAACACCTGCTGCAGCGGCAGCCGTTCGGTGTGCAGGATCGGCATCGGACCAGTGACCTGGAGGTCGGCGCCTTCGGGCGGCGACGCGAGCTCGATGCTTTCATCGAGCAGCGCCTTGACGTCGACGTCTTCGGCGCCGTGCTTCGCGCGCCCCGCGCGCGAGTACGAGAGGATGCCTTCGATCAGGCCCTCCATGCGGTCAATGCGGCCTCGCAGCAGCGTCAGGTATTCCTTCGCCTGGTCGCTGAGGGCGGGACCGATTTCTTCTTCGATCCACTGCGACAGATTCGCGATACCGCGCAACGGCGCCTTCAGGTCGTGCGACGCGACATAAGCGAACTGATCGAGCTCGCGGTTGTTGCGCTCGAGCGCCATCGTAATCTTCTGCAGCGATGCCAGCGAGCGCTTCAGCGTCTCTTCGCCTTCACGGCGCTCGGTGACATCCAGCGACACGCCCATCAGACGCTCGGCCCGGCCGAAGTCATCGCGCACGATCGTGCCGCGCGACTCGATCCAGCGGATCCTGCGGTTGGCGAGCCTGATGCGGTATTCGATATGGTGCGACGCGCCCTCCGTGAGGCTGCGATGGATGTCGGCGCGCACGGCGGGCAGATCGTCGGGATGTATGAAGCGCTCGAAATCGGCAATCGTGCCGCCGAAGCTGCCCGGCTCGAGGCGGTGGATCCGTTCGAGCGGAGCGGACCAGGTGATCCGGTTGCTTTTGAGATCCCACTCCCACGACCCCATGTGCCCGGCGTCGAGTGCCAGCCGCAGCCGCGCTTCGCTGCGCGCCATCTCCGTCGCGTGCCGCTGCATGTCGCGTTGCGCCAGCACCTGCGCGCTGACATCCACCGCGTGCAGCAGAATGCCTTCGACGCCCGCGCGGTTGTAGATCGGCTGGATGACGAAGTCGGAATAGACCTCCGCTTCAGGAAATCCGTCGCCGTCATCGTCGCGCATGCTGCGCGCCTGATATCCGATGTACGGCTCGCCCGTGGCGTAGACCTCGTCCATCAGATCGAAGAAGAGATCGCCGACCGAGCTTTCCTGGAACGCTTCGCGAATCGGCAGGCCGACGACGTAGCGGCTGCCGATGCTGTCTTCGAAGCGGCGGTTCAGCATCTCGATGATGTGATCGCGACCGTGGGTCACGCAGATCATCGCCGGCGCTTCGCGAAGGATGCGGTGCAGGCGCGCGCGCTCGCGGTCGGCGTACTCCCGCGCGGCCTGCTCATCCTGCAGGGCCCGGGCGGTCGCCGCGGCTTCACTTCTGGCCTCGACGAGCGCTTCGTCCCGGCCCGACTCGTTTACGAACTCACGCGTCACGTGCACACTCCGAGATCCCGCACGGCCGAGGAATACACCCGTAGCTGCAGGGGAACCAGGCAGACCAGCAAACTCTCTGCCAGCCGCCGGCTTCGGACCACCGGAGCCTTGGCGAAGGTGGTCAGTCCCGGCGCGGGCGTTCGCGGGAAATTGCGCGCAACGCCGCCCGGGTCGTGGCAGGTTCGATGACGGAGAGGGCAATGATGGAGGCCACCCCTCCGCCGAAGAGCAGTCCGGCCGCCCAGTCGAGCCGGTCGGCGAGCGCCATGCCGGCCGCCATGGCGCAGGCATCGAGAGCAAGCTCGGCCATCCACATTCGGCGTCCGACGGCGTCGAGATGCCGCCGGAGCTCTGAGGGATGTTCACGCGCAATGAAGTCGGCATTGAGCCGCAGGGCGACCACGGCCGTCGCGCCGGCCAGGGTCAGCAGAAAGACGAGCGATCCCCATGGGCGGCTGAACGCCGGCCGCGCGATCCAGGCGACGATCGGCATCGCCGCAACGAGGGCCGCGACGATGCGCTGGTGTGCGAGAAACCACCAGACGGCTCTGCTGGCTGTGGCCACCCGCGTGGATGACGCGAGTGCCGTCTCGAGCGCCGACGCGAGTTCCGCCGCGGTCGAGAACCGGTTGGATGGATCGGGCGCGAGGCAGCGCGCCACGATCGCGGCAATCGCGGCGGGCAGCTCGTGCGTGTCGAACGCGGCGCGATTCGACAGTGCGGCTTCGAGCATCGATCCGCGATCGCCGGCAAATGGATGCCGTCCGGTGGCCATCTCGAAGAGCAGGACGCCGTACGCGAACACATCGGCGCGGGCGTCGGCCGGCTGTCCCCGCAGCTGCTCGGGGGCCATGTAGCCTGGCGTGCCGGCGACGGCATCCGCCGCAGCGAGCGGCGCCACGCCGGTCCGCGTCTCGGCGAGGCCGAAGTCGAGAATCTTGATGTCGCCGCTCGGCCGCACGATGATGTTTTCCGGTTTGAGATCGCCATGCGCGACGCCTTCGCGATGCGCTGCGGCCAGTCCGTGCGCGATCGCCTTCGCGAACCGCGCCAGCTCCGGTCCCGCAATCGGTCCCTTCGACACCCGCGCGCGCAGCGTCTCGCCGTCGACGAACTCGCTGATCAGAAACAGCTGCCCGCCGCCTTGCCCTGAGCCTGTCGAAGGCTCTTCTTCGAGCGCATACACCGTGGCAATCGCCGGATGTGAGATGCGCGCGGCCATGCGCGCTTCGTTTTCGAGACGCGCTTTCTGCGAGGGGCTCGCCCCCTCGGCCACGCACTTCACGGCGACGTCGCGGCCGAGCCGCGTATCGCGCGCGCGATAGACGACGCCCATGCCGCCGCGTCCGGCTTCCGCGAGAATCTCGTACGATCCAATGCGCTGGCCGGGATGCAGGGTGTTGAGAATCAGGTCGGGTTCGGCGGCGGCAAGCGGCCGATCGATGAAGGCTGACGCTTCGGCCTGATCGTAGCTTCGCGACAGCGCCCGCAGCTCGTCGAGCAGCGCGGCGTCGGCGCCGGCTTCGCGCGTAAAGAAGCGATCGCGCTCGCCCGGCGGCAGATCCAGCGCGCGCTCGAGAATGCTCGAGACGCGCGCCCAGTCGCTCATTGCAGCTCGCGCGCGAGCCACGCCCGCGCCACCGACCAGTGACGCTTCACCGTGGCGGGCGACATGTCGAGCTCCCGTGCCGTTTCTTCGACGCTGAGGCCGCCGAAGTACCGGAGCTCGACGATCCGGGCGCGCGCCGGATCCATCGCCTCGAGGCGCTCGAGCGCCTGGTCCAGGGCGAGAATATCCACGGCCGTGTGGCCGTGTGTCGTCCCCCGCTGGCCCGACGTGTCTTCCGCGAGCGATTCGTCGAGCGTCACGCGCGGCGCCGGCCCGCCGCGCTTCAGGGCGTGCCGCGCGCGCGCCCGCTCCACGAGGATGCGCCGCATGGTGGTGGCCGCAATCGCGCAGAAGTGCGCGCGATCCTGAAAGAGCATCGGCTTGTCGTGCAGCATCCGCAGATAGACTTCGTGCACGAGCGCCGTCGGCTGCAGCGACTGCGCGTCGCGCTCGCGCCGCAGATACGACGAGGCGAGGCGGCGCAGCTCATCGTAGACCGCGGGCAGCAGCGCCTCGATCTCCGGGTTCTTGTCTTTCATCGGCGGGGACCCCTGCACCCCGCCTGGCCTCCTCGCTCGCGGGGGCCCAAGAGCCCCGCTCCGCTCGTCGGCATCATCCCTTCCGTTCGATCGTGACCTTCTCCATCACCACCGGCGTCTCGGGACGATCGCGCCGATCGACCTTGGTCTGGCCAATCTTCTTCACGACATCCATGCCTTCCACGACCTCGCCGAAGATCGTGTGCTTGTTGTCGAGATGCGGCGTCGGTCCGAGCGTCACGAAGAACTGACTGCCGTTGGTGCCCGGTCCCGCATTCGCCATCGAGAGCAGGCCCGCCTTCGTGTGGCGCAGCGATGGATGGAATTCGTCGGCGAACTGATACCCCGGACCGCCGTAGCCTTCGCCCAGCGGATCGCCCCCCTGGATCATGAAGCCGTCGATGACGCGGTGAAAGATGATGCCGTCGTAAAACGGCGTCGTCTCTTTCTTTTTCGTGCCCGGATGCGTCCATTCCTTCGTGCCTTCGGCAAGGCCGACGAAGTTGGCGACGGTGTTGGGCGCCTCCTTCTCGAACAACTTCACCGTGAAGCGGCCGAGCGTGGTGTCGACATGCGCGTACGTCCCTGGTGTCATGATTTCAGTCTAGTTCACCAGATCACCAAACCACCAGATCACCAGATCCACTATCCGATTTTCGGATGCATCGCGTCCCAATCGGTCGCCTGTTCGTACGCGAGTCCGATGCGCAGAATCGTGGCCTCGTCGTACAGCCGGCCCGTGAGCATGAGCGAGCGCGGACGGTCCTCCAGAAACCCGGCCTTCATCGTCAGTGACGGATGGCCCGTGAGGTTCGTCGCGCTGAGACTGGCGCTGCTGTTCGACGACAGGATCGCGTCGTAGCCCTGCATCAGCGTGTCCCATTCGCGCATCAGCAGCGTGCGCGCCTGCTGCGCGCGAATGTACTCGACGGCCGGCACGAGCCGCGCCGTGCGGAACGTGCCCGGCCAGGATCCCAGGCTCTCTTCGGTGACTTCCTTGTTGCTGATGCCGCGCGTCAGATCGTCGAACGATGCGGCCGCTTCGGCGCTCAGGATGAAGCTCAGCGCGTTGACGGGGAAGTCGGGCAGCGACACCGGCTCCACGCGCGCGCCGAGTTTCCGGAAGATGTTGACCGCATCCATCATCAGCGCATTCGACGGCATGCGGGCCTTGCGCTGCTCTTCGTTCAGGCTCGCGGGGATGTCTTCGATCTCCGACTTCACGTAGCCGATGCGATAGCGTGACATCGGCGTGTCGGGTGCCCACACGAACGGCGCATCCACGACCGTGGTGTCGCGTCCATCGGAGCCGTAAATCGCGTTGAACGCGATCGCGCAATCTTCGACCGTCCGGCACATCGGCCCGATCTTGTCCATCGTCCAGCTCAGCGCCATCGCACCGTGACGGCTCACGCGGCCGTACGTCGGACGCAGGCCGACGACGCCGTTCTCGGCGGCGGGTGAGACGATCGAGCCGCGCGTCTCGGTGCCGAGCGAGAAGCCGACGAGGCCCGCGGCGGTTGCGGAGCCAGGGCCGGCGGACGATCCGCTGGAGCTGCGCTCGATGTTCCAGGGATTGCGCGTGCGGCCCCCGAACCAGTTTCCGCCCTGTGCGAGCGCGCCCATCGAGAGCTTCGCGACAAGCACGGCGCCCGCCTCGCGCAGCCGCTCCACGACGGTCGCGTCGAGGTCGATGATCTGGTTCTCGTACGGCTTCGCCCCCCACGTCGTACGGATGCCTTTCGTCGCGAACAAATCTTTCGCGCCCCAGGGAATGCCGTGCAGCGGCCCGCGATACCGGCCGGCGCGGATGTCGCGATCGGCCGCGGCCGCCTGCTGCAGCGCCAGATCCTCGGTGAGAGTGACGACGGCAAACAGCTTCGGGCCGATGGTCTTGAGGCGGGCGAGATACATCTTCGTGAGATCGGTTGACGAGATCTCACGGCGCTCGATCAAGCGCGCCAGCGCGGTGACCGGCCAGAACGCGACGTCCTCGATGCGCGCCGGCTTCCGCATCGCCGGCTGGCGCGATAGCTTGATCTTCGCGTTCGGCGTCGCGCGCCCCGTCGGCGCCTTCCCCGGCAGATATGGGGTGAAGTGCACGGCCGGTTCGACGCCGTTTGGAATCGACAGCTTGCGCAGCTGCTCGTAGGCATTGAGGTTCGTGCTCAGGCCGCGGCGCATCGCTTCGGCCTGGGCGTCGGTGAAGTCGAGCCCGATGATGTCTTCGGCGCAGTCGATCGCTTCCTTGCTCACGCGCGGAGGCTGCTGCTGTTGCTGCGCGAGGGCCCGCGCCGACACGCCGCCGGCCAGGACGGCGGGGAGCAGACCGAGAAACCGGCGGCGTGATGACATGACTACTTGCGCTCCTTGAACTCAGCCGGGATGGCCACGTCGGCATCGGCCGCCGTTGCCGCGACGCTCGCGATCTCGTGCGTCGATCCGAACACTTTGGTCTTCGTGCCCGGCGTTTCCTGCTTGCGGCGCATCAGCCGGCCTGCAAGCCCGCCCATGCCCTGGTTGCCCTCACTTGGCTGCTGCTGGGCGGAAGGATCCTTCACCGACTCCAGGGTCATCGTGGTCATCAGCGGTGTGCCCTGAAGCTTCTCGGCTTCGGTGGACAGCTTCTGCTGCGCCTTCTCGAACCCGGGATGCATCGCCAGCAGCGCGGCGAGTTGATTGAGGCTCATCGTCGGCATGTCGCCGTAGACTTTCTCGGCAAACTTGCGATCGAACGCGGCAATCTCGTCGAGCGCGGCGATGCGCGGCGCGATCCACAAGTCCGAGGTCAGCACCAGGCCGCCGCCTTCCTCCAGCGTCTTGCCCTTCTGCCGCATCGTGACGACCGAGATGACCTGCCGCGTGTTGTAGCCGGCCATCTCTTTCGTGGCGCCTGTTTCCTTCACGTCGAAGTCGATTTCGTATTCGGGACCGGTGCGTTCCGCGGGCTTTTCTTCGGTCTTCTCGGCTTCCTTCGCGGCGTTCTCTTGCGCTTCCTTGAACTGCCGACGCAGCTCGTCGAACGTGGTCACCGTGTAGGTCTTACGGCGCGCATCGATGTCATAGATCTTTTCTTCGCCGAGATCGACGATGCGGCCGCTGCCTTCGGCGAGTGTGGCCTTGCGATCGCCGCGCACGGCGACCGTCGACGCTTTCGGCTCCTTCGATCCGCCGAACAGGCCAATCATGCGGCCGAGCATGCCTTCGAACTTGATGAACGTGCGCTCGGTGGTTTTCACGTCTGCGCTGACGGGCGCGACCGCGATGGCGCACAGCACTGCCAGAATCGGAACGATACGTTTGGTCATGAAAGTAGCCCCTGAAAGTGGAATGTGAACCTGCAGCTCTTCTGTATTCTGTCTCCTGTATTCTGTATCCTTACCTGTCAATGACACAACGCCGCGTGATCTCCGCCGGCCCCGCGCCCATCGGCCCGTACAGCCCCGCCATTGCCGCGGGCGGGCTCATCTTCGTGTCGGGCATTCTCGCATCAGATGCCTCGGGGCGCATCTCGGGCGACATCACGGCGCAGACACGGCGCGTGCTCGATCGGCTCGGGGAAGTGCTCGCGGCGGCCGATTCCGACATGGCGCACGCGGTGACGGTGCACGTGTATCTGCGCCGCGGCGAAGACTTCGCCGCCATGAATGCGGTGTACCAGACCTACTGGAAGGCGCAGCCCCCCTCGCGCACGACAGTCGTCGCCGATCTGCTGGGTCCCGACACGCGCATCGAAGTGGCCGCGGTGGCCGTGCCGCGCGGCGCGCCGCGCGCCGCGGTCAATCCCCCCGGCTGGGCGGCATCGCCGCTGCCGTACTCGTATTGCGTCCGCGCGGGCGAGGTGCTGTTTCTCGCCGGGCTCGTGGCCCGCGATCGCGCCACGAATCAGCCGGTGCAGGGCACGGTGAGGCAGCAGCTCGATCTGATCATGGCGAACGCGCGCGACATCGTTGGCGCGGCCGGCGTGTCGTTCGACCACGTCACCAGCGCGCGAGTGTATCTGGCGGATCCGGCGTCGTTCGCGGAGATGAACGAAGGCTGGCGCGCGCATTTTCCCCGCGCCAAGCCCTCGCGCGCGACGCTGATTGCGGGGCTGATGCAGGCGGCGTACAAGATCGAGGTCACCCTCGTGGCGCACGGCGCGCAGGCCGAGCACCTGCCGGCAGATCCGCCCAATCAGAATCTCAGCGGCGTCGTGAAGGCCGGGCGGATGGTGTTTGTGTCGGGCATGCTCGCCGCGGGATCCGGCGACGCCGCCGCGCAGACGCGCGCCACACTCGCGAAAGCGCGCGCCGCGCTCGCCCGCGCCGGCGCGTCACCGCGCGACGTTGTCGACTGCACCGTCTGGCTGCCCGATCTCGCGAACTTCGCGGCCATGAACGGGGCCTATCGCGAAGTCTTCACCGAGGCGCCGCCGGCGCGCGCGACGGTCGGCGCGGGCCTCGCCGCGAAAGACGCGCTCGTCGAGATCGCGATGACGGCGATGCTGCCCTGACGACCTGAACCTGACATGGCCTGCGCGCTTGATCTTTCCGGGCCGTGAGCTTACATTGCAAGCATGCCTGCGGCCCCTCTCACTCTCGGCGAGTTCGAAACCCTGCTCCTGCTGGCAATTCTGCGGCTGACCGAGCAGGGCAGGGAGCCGTACGGGTCGGCGATCCGCGACGAGATCGAGAAGCGCACCGCGCGCCGGGTCCCGCGCGGGTCCATCTATGTGACGCTGGATCGGCTCGAGGACAAGGGGCTGCTGACGTCGCGCGAGGGCGGCGCGTCCGCCATCCGCGGGAACCGTCCGCGGCGCCTCTTCACCGTGACGCCAGCGGGCGTTCGCGCCGTGAAGGCCTCGGTGAGCGCCGTCATTCGCATGCAGCGCGGGCTTGCGTCGCTGCTCGATGCGCCATTGCGATGATGCCTGACGTCCTGTGGATCGCGGTCGAGCGCCGGCTGCGCCGCGCGCTGCCGCCCGCCCACGCCTCGTCGACCATCGGCGATCTTGCCGAGAACTATGCCGACCGGTGCCGTACCTCCGAAGGCCTCGCGCCGCACTGTGGCTGCTTCGTGAAGGGCTCTCGCTCGCACGCGCCTATCGCGCGGCGCGCATCGAGCACCCCGGCCGCGGCCGCTTCATGTTCGCGAGCGAGATCCGATGCGCGGCAAAACGGCTGCGCGCACGGCCGGGTTCTTCCCTGGCCTGCGCCGGCCTGCTCGCGGTCGGCATCGGCGTGTGCACGTCGGCATTCAGCGCGATCGACGCCGTGCTGGTGAATCCCGCGCCGTTCCGCGATCCGGATCGGTTGCTCCAGCAAAGTCTCTGGTATGCCGAGCCGGCACTCATGGACGGATGGCGCGGCACCGGAAAGTTCGAGGCGGTCGAGGCGGTGGCGGCAGCACCGTTTCGGATGCGGTTCGACGGCGATGCCGTGACGCTGGCCGGGGCGGCGCTGACGGCCGGAACCTTCGACATGCTTGGCGTGCGTCCGGTGGCCGGCCGTGTGTTCGGTGCGCGACGCGGCCAGGCAGGCCCGCCCGATGAAGTCATCCTCTCTGAAACCATCTGGAAAAACGTCTTCGGCGGCGATCCGGCCATCGTTGGCAGCCGTATCGCCCTGGACGATGGGACCGCGGTCGTCGCCGGCATCATGCCGGCGGGCTTCCGTTTTCCAACGCCCGATGCCGTCGTCTGGAAGCCGCTCTATCCGAGGTCGCGCGAACGAGGTCTGTTCACGATCGTCGGACGCCTGAAGGAGGGAGTGCTCCACGCCGACGCGGAGGCGCAGATAAAGGTGCTGGCACGCGAGCTGGCGCGGCTGCCCCGCAGCTACGCAGGCTCACCGCCGGTCCGGCGCGTCGATGACCCGCCGATCGGGGACGTCACCGCGAAAGCGCTCTGGCTGCTCCTGGGCGGCGCCGCTCTCGTCTTTATCGCGCTATGCGCGAACGTCAGCGGCCTGGTACTGACCTCACTCTCGGCGCGACGGCGCGAGTTCGGCATGTGCACGGCACTCGGCGCATCACGGTCGCGCCTGATGCGCGAGGCCGTGCTGGAGCAGTCGCTCGTGGCGGCCGCGGGCGCCGGCGCAGGCATCTGGCTCGCCTGGGGCCTCACGCGCCTTGTGCCGCAGGTGTTTCAGGGTCACACGCTGAACCCCATCGACATCGACACCCGCGCCCTGGCTCTGGCCGCGGTTCTTGGCGTGGCTGCCGTCATCGTGTCGGGCCTGATCCCGGCGTGGCTTGGAACGCGCAGTGATGCGCTCGAGGCGCTTCGCGGTTCGCGTCGTGGCGGCGGATCGCGCGTCGCGGCGAACGGCTTTCTCGTCGTGGAAGTCGCGCTTGCCTGCGCGTTGCTTGCAGGCTCGGCGATTCTCGTGCGTTCCTTCGCGAACATGATCGACGTCCCGCGCGGCCTCAACAGCGACGGGATCCTCCGAATCGGCGTCGAGGAGCTCGATGACGTGTTCGGATCGAACGAGGGGATGGCGCTGGCGGCGTCGGCCATTGCGGACCGCTTTGCGGCATGGCCGGCCGTCAGCGCCGTGGCGCTTTCGCGCGAGCTGCCTCCCGGTCCAACACTGCGCGCGAACGTGCACCTGACGCCCGGAGCGCCGTCCGATTCGGAAACCAGCATTCGCAGCGAAACCTACCGCGTCGACCCATCGTTCTTCAGCCTGTATGGCATTCCGATTCTGCGCGGCCGATCCTTTCAGTCGACCGATGCCGCGTCGGACGTCATCGTCAGCGAGCGTCTCGCCAGCCTGCTCTGGCCCGGACAGGATCCGCTCGATCGGATGTTTGCGATCGGAAGAAGCGCATCGCGCGTGATCGGCGTCGCCGGCGAAATCCGGCTGCCGGCGCTCGATGCCTCGATCGATCTTCCGGAGCTGTACCGGCCGCTGGGGCGCGAGTCGCGCACGCTTTTCGTCAACATGCGCTGTCGTGCGGTCTGTCCGGGTGACGACGAGATCCGGGCGCAGATCCATGCGGTCCATCCCGGTCTTCGCGCCCGCATCAGAACCCCGGCCGAAGACGTCTTCCGGCAGCACCAGCGGCTGCCGCGCGCTGCCGCGGAGGTTGGTGGACTCTTTGCGGTCGTCGGATTGATCGCGTCAGCCGGCGGACTTTTCAGCGTGCTGATCTACGCCGTCAGCCGGCGCCGATCGGAGTTCGGCGTGCGCAGCGCGCTCGGCGCGTCTCCGGCGCAAATCCGCGGGCTCGTCTTTCGGGATGCGATGACGGTTGTCGGCATCGGCATGATCGCCGGCGCGGGCGCGGGCTGGATCGTCGCCCGATCGCTGGCGGCGTTTCACTATGGCGTGACCGAGCTCGATGCCGTCGCGTGGGCCGCCGTGCTCGTGACCATCGTACTCACGTCATGTCTGGCGGCGTGGTATCCGGCGCGGCAGGCAGCCCGGACGGATCCGCTACGCCTGTTGCGTGCGGAATAGGACGCTCCATCATGAAATCTGCAAGAGCATTCCTGGCCTGCCTCCTGGCCATCGGTGTGATCACGCCGGCGTCCGGTTCTCAAGCGTCGACGGCTGCGGAACGGTCGTACGACGCCTTCTGCCAGAAGAAGGACGAGATCGAGCGACGCCGCGCCTTCAACGCGATGACGCGCGAGCAGACGATGGACATCGCGCGATTGCAGATCGAACGCTGGCGCGACGCAAACCGGCAGCGGCTCACGCCGGAACAACTCGGGTTGCTCGAAGAGTTCATCAAGGATGGCGTGCCGGGGCGCTTCCTAACGCCGGCGCCTGACGGCACAAAGGCGACGCTTGCGGCTCTGGAGGAGCGCCTCGAGCGGGCCTTCTCTCGTGAAGACCTCGAGGTGATGGACGAGTGGCCGTACGGCCCGTGCGTGATGAAGCCTGCTGTCAAAGCGCCGCGCGCGGCGACGCTCGAAGCAGAGGCGCAGGCGGCCTTCGCGGCGTACGCCGCCGGTGAGGACCTTGCCGTCGAGCGGTGGGTCGGCAGGGTTAATTTCTCCACGCTGCAACGTCTCGAAGACATTGCTGCGCGTCCCGCGCCGTGGAACCGCACACGGGCGGCGTTCCTGCTCGAGATTGCCGCCGCCGCGCCCACCTACGCGCGCGGCCGTTTCCTCGCCGCCGGCAGGTCGATGGTGATGGCCCGCCCTGTGCCGCTCGGGCAGGATCCCGTCGAAGACCGCTTCGAAGTGCTCTGGCACCAGGCGGCGCTCGGTCTGCTGCAACCAGGGTCAGAAGTCGCGCTGCAGCAGGAGTACCTCGCGGCCGTTGTTCCGCGGTTCGAGGAGGCCGGCCGGCGCGGCGTGACGCTCGAGACCCGCTTGCCGCTGGCGCGCGCAAGCCTTGATGCGATTCTGTGCTGCTGGACGCCTGTGATGGGCGCCTTGGTCAGGGAGATCCCTCGCGCAATGCGCGGCGCCGCCACGCTCGAGTCCGCGCTCTCGCTTTTTGAGCGTGCGGCGGCAGCGCCTGCTCTTCGCGCGGAGGCGCTCATACGCGGCGCCGTGCTCCTCTATGACGCGGGCCGCTACGAAGACGCGCTCGCATGGTTCGATCGCGTGCCGCCCTACGACGATCCGGGACTCACGTATGCGCATCACCTCACGCGCGGCCGCGCGCTCGATCTGCTGAACAGGCCAGCCGCTGAAGCCGCCGCAGCCTACGTGACCGCGGTAGAAGGCGGGCCCATCGATCAGCGCGCCGGCATCGGTCTCGCCTCCGCGCTGCTTCGATCCGGACGTCCGGAAGAGGCCGCAGTCGCCGCTGCACACGCGCGTCGCATGCCAGATCGGGCCACGAATGCGCTGTCGCAGCTACAGCGGGCTGACTTCCGCTTCGTCCCCGAATGGCTCCGGGAGATCCGCAGGCTCAGACGATGAACGCGGTGGCGATCGTGCCCATCCTTCTCTCTGCCTGCCTTGCAGGCGCTCTGAGTGCACAGAGTGTCTACCGCGCGCAGACAGACGCCGTCGTCATTACCGCAGCCGTGACCGATGGCCGGCGGCCCGTGACGGGTCTGACCGCCGCCGACTTCGAAGTGCGCGACAACGGCGTGGTACAGGAGATCGCGGATTTCAGCCGCGAGACGCTGCCTGTCGATCTGACGCTCACCATCGATCTCAGCGGCAGCATGAAACCTGCCGACCGCGCCGTCATCGAACGCGCCATCGCGCGGATTGGCGCGGCGCTCGAGCCTCGCGACAGGGCCGGCATATCCACCTTCGGCCAGCGCATCGTCGAGCGTACGGCGTTGCAGCACCCTCCGATCCGTGCGGATGTCACCGGTGTTGGCCAGGGCGGGAGCGCCGTTCTTGATGCGCTGCTGCTATCGCTTGTGACACCGCCGGTCAGCGATCGCCGTCAGTTGGTGATCTTCATGACCGATGGGGCAGACACGGGCTCGTACTTCGACAGCCGGCTCGTGGTGGAGACAGCGAAGTACGCAAGCGCGAGAACGTCCGTGCTGCTCGTGCCGAATCGAGCGTCTTCCCGGACGCTCGGTGTGCTGCAGGCAGTGGCGAGCATCACCGGTGGTGAGATGACGGAGTTGAAGAAAAAGGACGAACTCGGCCCGTCGTTTCTGAAAGCGCTTGAAGATGTGCGGGAGAGCTACGTCATCCGCTATTCGCCCAGCGGCGTGCAACAGCCGGGCTGGCACGAGCTCGCCGTTTCTCTGAAGTCAAAGAGCTACCGCGTGCGCGCGCGGCAAGGCTATTGGCGCTGACCTGGTGGGAATGTGTAACACGCTTCCATTCCAGCCACCTCAGCAGCCCATATCCGGCGGCATTCGCATTGCCTTTTAGCTATGCGTGAGACTTCGAGCCGCCACACTTGTCATCGTGACTCTGCTGATCGCGTGCCTCAGCTATGCGGGCGCGTGGATGGCGTGGAGCGCCTGGGCCGGAGCGCGCACCGAGGTCGGCGGCGCCGAAGTGCTGCACTCGCTCGATTCCGGACCGCAGGCGTCGCTCATCTACGACCGCGACAACAAGGTGATCTATTCGCTGTTCACCGAGCAGCGCATCGACGTGCCGCTGACGCAGATGTCGCCGAATCTCGTGCAGGCGGCGCTGGCCGCAGAGGATCACCGGTTCTACGAGCACTTCGGGCTCGATCCGATCCGCATGGCGGGCGCGGCCGTGGCCAACATCAAGGCACGTGACATTGTCGAAGGCGGCAGCACGATTACGCAGCAGCTGGCCCGCAATCTGGCGCTTGGCAAACAGCGCACATGGGCACGCAAATTCAAGGAAATAATTCTGGCGGCCGAGATCGAAGCGATCCACAGCAAGGACCGCATTCTCGAGACATACCTCAACACCGCGTATTTCGGTGAGGGCTACTACGGCGTGGAAACGGCCGCGCGCGGATACTTCGGCAAGAGCGCGGCAACGCTTGCGCCCGACGAGGCCGCACTGCTCGCCGGACTCCTTCGGGCGCCCTCGGCGAACAGCCCGAACAAATCACCCGAAGGCGCCACCGCTGTGCGCAACACCGTGCTGCGCGCGATGCGCGACCATGGCGTGATCGATGAAGCCTCGCTGCAGCGTTACGTGGCCGCGTCGCTCAAGGTCAGGCCGCGCCGCACCAACGCTCTCACCGGCCACACCCACACGCCGCAGACGGCCTGCGGCATGTATTACTTTGAGGAAGTGCGCCGTCAGCTCGTGAGCATGTTCGGCGACGATGAGGTGCTCGAGGGTGGGCTGCGGATCTTCACGGCATACGACCCCGACATGCAGCGCGCCGCAGAGCGTGCGGTCACGCAGCGTCTGGCGGAGCTTGGCGGAAAGGGCAGTTCGCTGCAGGGCGCGCTCGTCGCCATGGAGCCGAAGAGCGGCGCCGTCATGGCGCTGGTCGGCGGCCGCGACTTCCATCAGACCAGCTACAACCGCGCAACGCAGGCGCATCGCCAGCCCGGGTCCGCGTTCAAACCGTTCGTGTGGGCGGCCGCGATCGAGCGCGGATGGGCGCCCAGTACCGTGCTCACCGGCCTTGACGCGCCGATCGGCGACGGCACGTGGATGCCGGCCGGCGATCACGAGGCGGAAACCTACACGCTGCGCCGGGCGCTGATGGTGTCGAGCAACCGCGCCGCCGCGCAGCTGATGCAGCAGGTGGGCCTGTCATCGACGATTCACACCGCGCGGCGCCTCGGCATCGAGTCGCAGCTGCCGGCGGTGCCGTCGCTGGCGCTGGGCACGGGTGAAGTGACGCTGCTCGAGATGGTGTCGGCATTCGGCGCGTTCGCGAACGAAGGCGTCTGGACGCGACCGGCGCTGATCTCGCGCGTCGAGGATCGCGCCGGCAATGTGCTGTGGAGCGCGCCGTTCGATCAGCGGCGCGCGATCTCGACCGGCGCCGCGTACCTCATGACCAGCATGCTGGCCGGCGTGGTGAACAGCGGAACCGGATATCGCGCGCGGCAGATGGGATTCCGGCTGCCGGCCGCAGGCAAGACGGGCACGAGCGACGACTACGCCGATGCGTGGTTCGTCGGCTACACGCCGAATGTCGTGGCCGGCGTGTGGTTCGGATTCGACGAGCGCAGGACGATCGCGAAGAAACACGCCGGCGACATTGCCGTGCCGGCCTGGGCGTTGTTCATGAGCGCGGCGACGCGCGGTGACAAGGCCGTCTGGTACGACATGCCGAGCGACGTCGAGAAAGTCGAAATCTGCCGCGCCAGCGGACATCGGGCGGGCGACGCCTGCCGCCGCTCCGCCGGCATCGCGCGCGTGATGCTGACGGATGGTTCGATCGTGGAGCAGGCCGTGCCGGCTGGCGTGGTCACGGAGCTGTTTACGCTCGGCAGCGCCCCGTACGGGGAATGTCCGGTGCACAGCGGTCTTTTTGCCGACACGCAAACCGTGCCGTTGCCCGCCGACATGTACCCGCCCATCCCGACGACCGATCCGCTGCTGGACCCGTCGTTGTACAACGCGTCGCAGGCCGTTGGAACGTCGGGAATACTCGGCACGATGCCCCCGGCCTCGGGGACGTCCGTAACGGGCACGACTATCCCAGGGACGCCGCAGCCCACGCTCGGCAGCCTCGCCAAGCCCCCGGCCCAGCCGCCCGCGCCGCCGCCGGGAACACCGCCACCGACGTCGCTCGGCGCGGTGCCGAAGGCCGGCGTCCCGAAGCTGCCAGGCACCCCTGTTAAGTGTCCGGGCGGCGTGAAGGTCGAGCGCATTGCGAAGCCCGACGGCACCATCATCACGGTCATCAAGGATTGCCGTTAGTTTTCAGTGTCTGACAGGCCCCGCACCAGTACGTTCCTCGCGCGTCGGGCCCTGTCTTCTTGTAGGAGATCGCGGCGCCGCATCTGCGGCATGGTTTTCCGCCGCGGCCGTAGACCCACAGCCGCTCGTCGGGATCGGTGCGCCCTGTTGTGCGGCGCAGTCCGCGATACGTGATGATTTCCGAGGACGCATCGGCCACGTTTGCCTGCAGCAGCGTTCGCGCGGTCCTCAGCAGCGCGCGAAGTTTCTGCTCGTCGATGTGCGTCACCGGCGTCTCGGGATGCACGGCTTCCAGAAACAGCGTCTCCGACTTGTAGACATTGCCGATGCCCGCCACGACTCGTTGATTGAGCAGGGCCTCGGCAATGGCCTGTGTGCCGCGCTGCTGCAGGCGGCGGAGCGCCGCATCCTCGTCGAACGTGCCGCCGATCAAATCCGGCCCCATCGCGCGTAGATCCTCCTGCCGCAGCGTCTGCTTCTCGTCGAGGAACTCGGCGATCGTTACGTTGAATCCGACCGCCACGAAGTCGGCGGTTTCGATCACAATGCGCGCTTCGCTTCGATGGCGCTGCCAGGCTTCGCCCGGCCGGTATATGTGCCAGCTGCCTTTCATCCGCATGTGCGTGCGAAGGGTGGTAGCGCAGGCCTTCAGGCCTGCGGCGGGCCCGAAATGCATCAGCAGGTGTTTGCCGCGTGCTTCGACGCGCGTGATGATGCGTCCCGCGATCGGCGCATCCTCGTCGATGCGCGTGAGCGCGGGATAGACCGACGTGAACCGCGTCACGACTTTGCCCGCGAGCGCGAGATTCAGCGTGCGCGCCGAGCGGAATATCGTGTCGCCTTCAGGCACGACGCACCTGAAAGCCCATGGGGGATGGCGTGAAGCCGGCGCGCTCGAGGTGACGCGCGAGCGGGTGATCGTCGGCGGGCGCGCCGTTGATTTCGGCGATCAGCAGTCCGAGCGACGCCAGCCGCGACGCGATGGCCTTTGCGAAGGCGCTGTGCTGTGGCTCGTCCTGCGGCAGCCAGACCAGCAGCTGGCGGCCGCGGCCGATCCAGGCGGCGGCTTCGCCGTTGACGAGGATCACGGTCGCGCCCACACTGCGCGTCGGACCGCGTCCAGGTTCCGAACGTTCGCCGGGCCACTTCAGGAGGGTGCCGTACGGATTGGCCGTGTCGGCGGCCGCGAGGTGCACGACCTCCGGCTCGTCGGGCTCGATCTTCATCGATCGCAGCGTATCGAGCGCGGCGGGCATGGCGAATTGCGTCGCGGCCACACCCGAGACGAAATAGCCGCGACGGATGCGCCCCGCTTCCTCCATCGCGCGCAGCACGTCGTAGACCGCCGAAAACCCGCCGGGGATCCCTTCGGCCGCGGCGACGTCGCGCGTGATGAGGCCATAACGCTGCAGCAGCTGCTGCGCGAGCGCGGCGGCCCGCTCGGTCGGCTTCGCCGCGCCGGTGAGGTGATCCTCGAGCAGCGACCAGCGGCCGGCGCTCGCCGGCGGCGCCACGCGGCGGCTCCGATAGGACACAGACGACACCGAAATTCTACCCGGCTGATTTTTACGTTTTTTGGAAATTCTTCCGGGATGATTTTCGCCAGACATTTCGCCGCCCAGAAACGCCCGCAGCGCGTGCAGCGAGTCGTTGGTGATCAGCCCTTTCCAGACCAGCGTCCAGAGTGCATCGACCGTGTCGCGCGGATACCCGCCGCCGATCGCCTCGTGCAGCGGCGCGAAAAACGACGCGCCTTCCGCGCGAAGGCAGTCGAGGATGCGCCGCTCCTTGGCATCGAGCCCGGCCTTCTTGTCGCGGCCAGGGCGTGGGATCCAGAGGCGATCGATTTGATCCGCGAGAAACAGCGCGACCCGACCGTCGCGATCGCCGAGTGGCTCGACGCCGGCCCACACGACCTCGCCCGCCGAGATCAACGTGTCGAGATCGAGTGGCGTGAAACCCAGCACACGGGCCGGCAGGATGGCTGTTTCGAGCAGTGATGCCGGCAGCGCGGCGCCCTGCAGGTGCTCGACCGCATCGAGCAGCGCGTCGAGATTGCCGCGGCGCGGTTTGACCACGCCCTGCCACCGTGTGATCAGCCGTCCCAGCGCGGCCGGCTCGACCGGTTCGACCTGTTTCCGCAGCTTCGCCAGCGAACGCCGGCGTATCGAGCGCAGCGCCTCGGGGTCGCACCATTCGCGGCGCGTGCCGCCAGGGGTGAATTCGCCTTCGATGAGCACGTCGGCTGCCGCGAGCGCCGCAAGCACCGCCGCCGCGCGCGTCTCGGGCAGACCGTAACGCCCGGCGAAATCGGGTGTGGTGAACGGCCCGCGCGTGCGCGAAAAGCGGCGCGCGAGATCGCCCGCCGGATCGGCGACGAGTGACAGCAGCGCATCCGGCAGTCCGGGCGGCAGCGGCACGCCGAGCGCGTCGCGGTAGCGCGCCGCATACTCCACAGGTACGACGCGCCGATCTCCGACAATCTCTATTTCCACCACCCGTCGCGCGGTCGCCAGCGTACGAATCGCCGCCACGGCATCGATCCCGTCGACACGCTCTGCGATCTCCGCCGGCGTCGCGTCGCCGAGCCGCAGCAGCATGTCGTGCACGCCGTCGATCGTGCGCGCTCGCTGTTCCGGCAGCAGCAGCCGGCGCCGTATCTCCACGTCGGCGATGACGCCGGCGTCGAGCAGCTCGCGCAGCTCCGCCTCGCCCAGCAGCTCGCGCAGCTGCGCGTAGTCGATCGACAGCGCCTGCGCGCGGCGCTCCGCCAGCGGCGCGTCGCCGTCATAGATGTAGTTCGCGACATAGCCGAAGAGCAGGCTCGAGGCGAACGGCGACGGCGTCGCCGTGTCGGCAATACCGACCGTGATCGCGCGCGATCGAATCGCGCGAAGCGTCTCGACCAGCGCCGGCATGTCGAAGACGTCGCGCAGGCATTCGCGGTAGGTCTCGAGCAGAATCGGGAAGGACCCGAACTTCGATGCGACCGACAGCAGATCGTGCGCGCGCTTGCGCTGCTGCCAGAGCGGCGCCCGTCGGCCCGGCCGGCGCCGCGGCAGCAGCAGCGCGCGGCCTGCCGCCTCGCGAAACTTCGCCGCGAACATCGCTGTCGCGCCGAGTTGCCGCACCACGAGCGCTTCGGCGTCATCCGGATCCGGCAGCATCAGCGACGCGTCGGGCGCCTCGTCCATCTCCGGAAACCGCACCACGAACCCATCGTCGCTCCACATCGACTCGACATGCAGCCCGCGCTCGGTGCGGATGCGCTCGACGACGGCCATGGCCCAGGGGGCGTGGATGCGGCCGCCGAACGGCGTGAGCACCGAGATGCGCCAGTCGCCGAGCTCGTCGCGTACCCGCTCGATGAGCACGGTGCGATCGTCGGGCACGATGCCGCCGGTGGCGGCGGCCTGATCGGCGAGATAACGCAAGAGATTCTCGGCGGCCTGGCGATCCAGATCGTGCTCGCGCGTCAGCCGATCGATCGCGGCCGCCGGCGGCATCTCACCGAGCGTGCGCACGAGCGCGCCGATGGTGCGGCCGAATTCGAGCGGACGGGCCATCGCATCGGCCCTCCAGAACGGCATCTTGCCCGGCTCGCCCGGCGCCGGCGACACGAGCACGCGGTCGTGCGTGATCTCTTCGATGCGCCAGGTCGACGCGCCGAGCACGAACGTTTCGCCGGTCTTCGTCTCGAAGACCATCTCCTCGTCGAGCTCGCCGACTCTCGCGGCGCCCGGACCGGCGCCCGCGAGGAATACGCCGTACAGCCCGCGATCGGGGATGGTGCCGGCATTCGTGATCGCGACGCGCTTGGCGCCTTCGCGCGCCGTGAGCCGGCCCTGTACGCGGTCCCACGTGAGGCGCGGCCGCAGATCCGCGAAATCGTCGGACGGATAGCGGCCGGCCAGCATATCGAGCACGCCGTCGAAGGCCGTGCGGCTCAACTCCGCGAACGGCGCGGCGCGCCGCATCGCCGCAAACAAATCGTCCGCGTCCCAGTCGTCGACGCCGACCGCAGCCACGATCTGCTGCGCCAGCACGTCGAGCGGATTGCGCGGATACCGTGTGGCCTCGACCTTCCCGTCGTGCATCGCTCGCGCAACGGCGGCACATGCCACGAGGTCGCCGCGATACTTCGGTACGATCACGCCGCTCGATTTGGCGCCCACCTGATGGCCCGCGCGTCCGATGCGCTGCATGCCGCTGGCAACCGACGGCGGCGCCTCGATCTGGATGACCAGATCGATCGCGCCCATGTCGATGCCGAGCTCGAGCGACGATGTGGCGACGAGGGCGGGGAGGGTGCCGGCTTTCAACTGGTCTTCGATCTCGATGCGCTGCGGCCGCGCGACCGATCCGTGATGCGCGCGCGCGATCGTTTCACCGGCGAGATCGTTGAGGGCGCCGGCGATGCGCTCGGCGAGGCGGCGGCTGTTGACGAAGAGCAGTGTCGATCGGTGCGCGCGCACGAGCTCCAGCAGCCGCGGATGAATCGCCGACCAGATCGACGTGCGCACGGGGCCCTGTGCCGCCGGCCCGCTCGCGATCTCGACCCCTTCGCCGAGCCGCGCCATGTCTTCGACGGGCACTTCGATCCGGAGGGCGAGCTGCTTGCGCTCGCCGGTATCCACGATCGTCACCGGCCGCCACGCATGCCGCTCGCGCGCCTCCGCGAACTCGTCATGCACGAGCTCTTCAGGGTCTTCGCCTTTGAGCTTCGTACCTTTCCCTTTCCCCTTTTTCCTGGTCCCGCCCTTTGCCCTCTGCCCTTTGCCCTTTACCCTGACGCCCCCCAGAAACCTCGCAACCTCGTCGAGCGGCCGTTGCGTAGCCGAGAGTCCAATCCGCTGCGGCGCCGCATGCGTCAGCTCTTCCAGCCGTTCGAGCGACAACGCGAGATGCGCCCCGCGTTTGGTGGGCACCAGCGCGTGGATCTCGTCGATGATGACCGTGTGGATCGACCGCAGCGTCTCGCGCGCGTTCGACGTGAGCAGCAGGAACAGCGACTCGGGCGTGGTGATGAGGATGTCGGCGGGGTGGCGCGCCATGCGCACGCGCTCGGCTGCGGGCGTGTCGCCCGTGCGTACACCGACGACCGCGGCGACGTGCGCATCGCCGCGCGATGTTGATTCCAGCTTCGCGGCCTCGTTCGCAATGCCCGCAAGCGGCGCACGCAGGTTGCGCTCCACATCCACCGCCAGCGCCTTGAGCGGCGAGACGTACAGCACGCGGCAGCGCGCCTCGGGCGGCGGCTCCGGCTCGAACATCACGCGCTGGATGGCCCACAGAAACGCCGCCAGCGTCTTGCCGCTGCCGGTGGGGGCGAGGATCAGCGTCGAGTCGCCGCGCGCGATGGCCGGCCAGCCTTCTGCCTGCGGCTTCGTCGGTGCGCCGAACGCGCGCGTGAACCATCCGGCCACCGCCGGATGAAACAGCGTCTCGAGCTCGAGGGCGCGCGGGCGGGCCATCTTTCGATCTTACCCGCGCTTGGGGTACACTTATCGGTTGTAAGTAGAGTGAGTGGAGTAAGTAGAGTGAGTGGAGTGAGAGAGTGATGGGAGACGCAGGAGAAGGACTCGTCGACGCGGAGGCGCGGCTGCAGGAGCTGCGCGATGAACGTGAAGCTGCGCGCGCCAGCGCGCGCCGCAAAGGACCCGCGGGCGATCCCGAGAAAGTGCGCGAGCAGGCGTCGCTGAAGCTCGCGCGCACCGAGCTGGAGCGGCAGGCCGCCGGCACGCAGCATCCGGTGCGGCTGAAACAGATTCAGGCCGCGATGGCCGAAATCGACAAGCGCCTGGCGAAGCTATGAGTAATTCTTAATTCTTAATTCACCAACTTACCAATTTCTTCCGCGTCCAGCGTCTCAATTTCGAGCAGCCGTTCGGCGACGGCCTTGACCGCGTCGCGGCGCTCCTCGAGCATCCGCCGCGACGTCTCCAGCGCGCGCGTGACCAGCGCGAGAATCTCGTCATCAACCTTGCGGGCCGTGTCGTCGCTGAAGCCGGCCTTCTGCCCACCGCCCTCGTCCTGCTTCCGGAACGCCAGCGGCCCAAGCGGCGACATCCCGAAGTTGCAGACCATGTGCGTCGCAATCTCGGTCGCGCGCTCGATGTCGTTCGACGCGCCGCTCGTCTCGACCTGCAGGAACAGCTGCTCGGCCGCCCGGCCGCCCATCAAAATCGCCAGCTGCGTCTCGAGATAGTCGCGCGTGTAGGTGTGCCGATCGGTATCCGGCAGCTGCATCGTCACGCCCATCGCGCGCCCGCGCGGCACGATGCTCACTTTGTGCACGCGATCGGCGTGCGGCAGAAGCGCCGCCACGACCGCGTGCCCCGCTTCGTGCCAGGCGGTGACGACGCGCTCGCGAGCGGTGAGCTGCAGCGAGCGGCGCTCCACGCCCATCATCACCTTGTCGCGCGCCTGCTCGAGATCCGCGTCGGTGATGGCGTCGCGCCCGGAGCGTCCTGCGATCAGAGCGGCTTCGTTGACCAGGTTGGCCAGGTCGGCGCCCGAGAAGCCAGGCGTGCCGCGCGCGATGCGCAGCAGCTGCACCTGCTCGTCCATCTTCACGCCGCGCGCGTGCACGCGCAGAATCTCTTCGCGGCCGCGCACATCCGGGTTGCCGACAGACACCTGCCGGTCGAACCGGCCCGGACGCAGCAGCGCCGGATCGAGAATGTCGTGCCGGTTCGTCGCGGCAATCACGATGATGCCGCCGTGCCCCTCGAAGCCGTCCATTTCGACCAGCAGCTGGTTGAGCGTCTGCTCGCGCTCTTCGTGGCTCAGAGACTTGCTGCCGCGGCTGCGCCCGACCGCGTCAATCTCGTCGATGAAGATGATGCACCGGCCGTGCTTGCGCGCATCCTTGAAGAGCCGGCGGATGCGGGCGGCGCCGACGCCGGCGAACATCTCGACGAATTCGGATCCACTTGCGAAAAGGAAAGGCACGCCCGCTTCGCCAGCGATCGAGCGCGCGAGCAGCGTCTTGCCCGTGCCCGGAGGGCCCGAGAGCAGCACGCCGCGCGGCACCCGGCCGCCGAGACGAGCGAAGCGCGCGGGTTCCTTGAGGAAGTCCACAATCTCGCGCAGCTCGTCTTTCGCTTCATCCACGCCCGCGACATCGTCGAACGTGACCGGCGTGTCGGCTTTGCCGGCGACTTTCGATCGGCCCGTGACGGACGGAATACGTCCCGTCGTGGTACGCCACGCCGTGAACCCGACGAGCCCCAGCATGCCGATGCCGAGGAGCGCGGCCATGGTCGTGAACATGCGGCCGGTCGAGCCATCGACTTCGATCCGCACGCCGGCGCGCGCGAGCGACGCCACCAGCTCGGCATTGCCGGCGAAGTATCCGGCGGGAGCAGTCGTCCGCAGTTCGGCGCCGCTCTTGAGGCTGGCGCGCACTTCATCGTCGCTCGCGCGGATTCCCGCGACCTCGCCGCGCTCGAAGGCGGTCAGCAGGTCGGAAAAGGGCACGTCGCGGTATGTTGCGGGGCGTCCGAAGTAGACGCCGGCGCTCGAACTGATGACGATCGCCGAGATGGCGGCAATGAGGATGTTGCGGCGGGTCAAAGGAAATCGCTTCACGATAAACAGACCATGTGCGGCACGAAGATGTCTGCAGCGACACTTCGCCCGGCAGTTTCAGAAATCCGCAGGGAATGTGGGGACGCCCATCATCTTAACGGGCGGGCGCGCGGCATGCAATTGGAAAGACGTGTTGATGGCGCACCTCTGCTGTAATGGACCCCATGCATAACCTCGCGCCCTGGGCCGTTCACGCATACACAGCTTCCGGCGCCCTGATGGGGCTGGCGGGCGTGCTCGCGGTCGTCGCCGGCGATCTCCGACAGGCTTTCGTGTGGATGTTCGTGGCGACATTCGTCGACGGCACCGACGGCTGGCTGTCGCGGCGTGCGCGCGTGAAGGAGCGCACGCCGGCGTTCGACGGGGCGCGGCTCGACGACATCGTTGACTACCTGACCTTCGTATTTCTTCCAGCCTTTCTGATCGTCATGGCCGGACTCGTGCCTCATGAGGTCCGCTTCGTCGTCGCGGGCGCGATGCTGCTCTCGAGCGCGTATGGTTTTGCCTCGCTGGATGCGAAGACGTCCGATTATTTTTTCACCGGCTTTCCCTCGTACTGGAACATCGTGGCGCTCTATCTCGCCGTGCTCGGTCTGTCGCTCTGGGTCAATGCCGTGGTGGTCATCGTCTTTGCGCTGCTCGTATTCGTGCGCATCGGCTATGTCTATCCGTCGCGTACGCCCACGCTGAAGCGTCTCACCCTGGCGCTGATGGGCATCTGGGGCGTGATGCTGCTCGCCCTCATCCTCATGCTGCCGGCTCCGCCGCGATGGCTGGTGCTCGCGTCGCTTGGATTTCCTGCGTACTACACCGCGCTGTCGTTCGTGCTGAACGCGCGCCGCGCTCGTTTATGAAATTCCGCCGCCTGATCGCCGTCGCCTACATCGCGCTCGTCATCGCCAGCGCCGTGGCCGTGGTGTGGACGATGAAGTACACGTTTGCGATCCATCGGCTTCGCCGCGGCGTCGGCGACACGGTGTTCCTGTCGGCTGATGGGCGGCCGTGGTTCAGGATGGACGCGCGCCGCCGCGACGTGCCCATCGAGGAAATCGCGCCAGACCTGCGCGATGCCGTGCTCGCCATCGAGGACCATCGCTTCTACCGCCATGTCGGTCTGGATCCGATCGGCATCAGCCGCGCGGCATGGCGCAACGCCCTGCGCAGCAGCACGGAAGGCGGCAGCACGATCACCCAGCAGCTGGCGCGCACCCTGTTCCTGTCGAACCGGCGCACGTGGGGACGCAAGATTCAGGAGGCGGGCATCGCGGTGCTGCTCGAGCTGCAGCTCTCGAAAGCGCAGATTCTGGAGCTGTACCTCAATCGCATCTATTTGAGCGGAGGCATGTACGGCGTCGAGGCGACGTCTCAGGCGATCTTCGGCACGCCCGCGAAATCACTGACGCTTGCGGAATCCGCGATGATCGCCGGATTGATCAAGGCGCCCTCGGCGCTCTCGCCGTGGTCGGCCTTCGACGAGGCGCGGGAGCGAAGCGTCGTGGTGCTGTCGCGCATGCGCGAGCTCGATTACATCACCGAGCAGGAGGAAGAACGCGCGAAGCGCACGCGCGTGCGCATCCGGCCGTATCCGCGCAGCACCGAGGCGCGGCATGGGTACGCGAAAGATTATCTGCGGCAGCTGTTCCGCGATCGCTTCGGCGGGGATCATCCACCCGACTGGAAAGTGCACACGACGTTCGTGCCGGATCTGCAGGACGCAGCCGAGCGCGCGGTGTCGCAGGGATTGAGACGCTGGGGCGGCAACCTCGAGGCCGCGCTTGTCGCGATCGATCCGCGCACCGGCGACGTGCTCGCGCTCGTCGGCGGGCGCGACTATGCCGAGTCGCAGTACAACCGCGCCGTGCGCAGCCATCGGCAGCCGGGATCGGCCTTCAAGCCCTTCGTGTTCGCCGCGGCCCTGGAGCGCGGGTGGTCGCCGGTCTCGACCCTTGAAGGGCTGTCGCAGATCGAGCCGCTCGGTCCCGACGAGTGGAAGCCGCGCAACGCGGCCTATTCGCCTGACACGATCACGCTGCGGCAGGCGCTGTTCGAATCGAACAATCGTGCCGCGTCGATGCTGCAGCAGACGATTGGATCGCGGCCCGTGCTGTCGCTGGCGAAAGACGTGGGACTCGAGGATCAGCCAGACGTGCCCTCGCTTGCACTCGGCGCCGGGCTGGTCACACCGTTCGATCTCACGGCGGCGTACGCGCCGTTTGCGAATGGCGGTGAGGCGGTCACGCCACGCGCCATCACCCGCGTGGTCGACGCCGGCGGCGATGTCGTGGTGCGCACGCCGGTGGAGCGCGAGCGCGTCATCAGCGACGAAACCGCGTACCAGATGTTCAGCATGCTCGAAGACGTCGTCGATCGCGGCACGGCCGCGGGCGCCCGCTCGATGGGCGTGCGGTTCACCGCGGCCGGCAAGACCGGCACGACCAACGAATACAAAGACGCCTGGTTTGTCGGCTTCACGTCATCGCTGGTCGTCGGCGTGTGGGTCGGGCTCGACCAGCCCGCGACGATTGCGCCATCGGGCTCCGGCTCGAGAATGGCGATGCCGATCTGGGCCGATTTCATGCGCCGGGCCGCGCGCTTCCGGCCGCCGCGCGCCTTCGATCCGCCCGCATCGCTGCGCCGCGTCGCGCTCTGCCGCGAGTCGTTCCTGCAGCCGATGGCGCAGTGCCCGCGCTACAGCGAGTTCTTCAAGGAGGGAGACGATGTGCCGCGCGCGCAGTGTCCGATTCACACCGGCACGCTGGAGCAACGAGTGGAGCGCGCAGTCGAAGGTCTCCTCAAGAGCCTCGGCCGGCGTCTGCGCGGGATTTTCAGGTAGCCGGCTTATGGCCAATCTGGCCATAATCGGTCAAGGTGCTTCCGCCCGCGCTTTCCCACGCATAATCGCGCCGTGCGCCGCTTCTTCAAGTACGTCGGCATCCTCGTCATCGTGCTCGCCGTGGTCGTGGCGATTGTCGCGGCCGTCGGCCTGGCGCTGCCGGCGAGGCATGAGGTCACGCGCAGCGCGCGGATCAGCGCGCCGATTACGACGATCTATTCGATGCTGATTACGCCGGAGGCGTATCCGCAGTGGAGGCCCGACGTCGAGCGCGTCGAGCGGCTCGACTCGGATCGGTTCCGTGAGTTCGGCGGGGCCGGGCCGATCGTGTTCCGGATCATCCAGCGCGATCCGCCGTCGCGTCTGGTCGTGGCGGTCGACGATTCGGATCAGCCATTCAGCGGAACGTGGACAATCGAGCTGGCCCAGGAGGCCGGGGGCACACGCGTGCGCATTACGGAGCGCGGCGAAGTGCCGAATCCAGTCTTCCGCGCCATCGCACGGGCGATGATGCTGCCGGCGGATTCGATCGAGGCGTATCTGCGCAACCTGGGCCGCCGCTTCAATCAGGACGTAATGATCGAGCCGTAAGGTGCTTCAGCGCGCGCGCACGATCGGATACGTCTTCACATCTGCGCCGAGCACCTCGTCGAGCACGTTCCACGTCACCCAGCCGTCGTCCGACCGCGGTTCCAGCAGGTAGAAGACGATGCGGCCCAGCGGCTGTTTCGTGTCGATCATGATCGCGCCCGTTTCGACCTGGATCTCGCGCGGCTCGCGCCACACGCCGTCGACCGTCCGCATGCGATGCCCCTGGAACTCGCGCTCGGCCTGCGCGTTGGATCGAATGTCGAAGTGCTCGGCGGTGGCCAGGAAGCGGCCCTGATTGCGCGTGAAGCGAATGCCGTGCGCCGTCAGCTTGTCGGCAAGCGTGCCCATCAGCCGCGCGTTGCGCTGCGGATTGTCGGCGACGAGCGCCGCCGGAATGATGTACATCGCCGGCACCTCCTGATCCATCGACGACTCGAAGGTGCTGTAGTCCGCCATCTTCTCCGGCTTGACGACGTCCTTGCGCAGCAGCATCACCTGGCCGGTGTAGGGATGCCGCACCTCCTCGACCTCGCCCATCAGAATGTTCAGCTCGCCGCCCTTGTGGTGGCGCGACCGCACCGACATCGTCTTTCCGCGGATCTCGGTGGCGTCGGCTGCGGCAACGGCCTGCATGAGGCGCGCGGCGTTGGCTGACGCGAAGCCGAGCGCCTCTTCGAGGAAGTAGTCGGTCGCCTTGATGCGGTCCTCGAACGTCAGATACGAGTACGCCTCGCTGAGCAGCGCGAAGCGGTTGCGCAGGCCGATGTAGTTGTTGTTGAAGCGCGGCACGTGTTCGAACGTGCGCCACTGGCGCAGCCCGCCGTCGGCCTGCGACGGCCCCGACACATTGCCGTAATAGAAGTACTCCCAGCCATGTTTCGCCTTCACCTGCTTCGAGATGTGCGGGAACCACTCGTTGCGCAGCAGGCCGATGATCCGCTCGTCGGTGTTCGGATTCAGCGGCGGCGAATACGTCAGGTGATACGCGTGACGGCTGCCGTTGGTGGTGTGCAGATCGATGCCTACGTGCGGATCGTATCGATTGAAGAGCGACGCCACCGAGCGCGCTTCGGGCGATTCCAGCTTCATGTGATCGCGGTTCAGATCGAAGTTCTGCGCATTCGGACGCTGTCCCATGCCGCCGATCGGCCCGTGCTGCGAGCCTCGGTTGGTCAGCAGCACGCGCTCGTTGCCGTCCGCGTTGTAAATCGGCGCAACCAGCAGCACCATCGTCTTCATCCAGCCCGGATGCTCGCCGCGCGCGATCGCGCGCAGCAGCTTCTGCGCCGATTCCTTGCCTTCGACTTCGCCGGCGTGGATGTTGCCCTGCACATAGACGCGCAGCTTGCCCGAGGCCTTCACCGCTTCGGGCGTCGCATTCGGCACGTCGCCGACCACGGCAAGCGGAAGGGCGCGGCCCTCCAATGTGTAGCCAAACGTCGTCAGGTGGATCCGCGGCGACGCGGCGTCGACCGCCTTCAGAAACGCCATCACATCGTCGTAGCGGCTGGTCTCGGCGTATCCCGTTCGCTCGGGCACGGTCGTGAGCTGCTGCAGCGTCTGCGCCCTGAACGTAGTCGAAGGGTCGCCGGCGCCGACAACGAGCGTGGTCATGAGGACGGCGAATATCAGTTTCATCGTGGCCGCATCATATAATCCGCCGCATGATGCGGCAAAGAACGGTTGCTGGCCTGCACGCCGAAGCCTTGGCGAAGGCGTGTTGCTGGCTTGCCCGCCGTAGCCTTGGCGTAGGCGGGTTGCTGGTTCTCGGTCTGTCGGCCGGCGCCGCTCTGATGCTTGCAGCGGCCCCTCTACGAGCGCAAAAACCGCTCTTCACGACGACTGTCCCCGCGTCCGAGTTTGCGGCGCGCCGCGCGGCGCTGATGCGCTCGATTGGCGACGGCGTGGCCATCGTGCGGGGCGCCACCGAACGGCCCGTCTACAAGCCATTCCGCCAGGGCGCACAGTTCTTCTATCTCACGGGCGTCGAAGTGCCGCGCGCCATGTTGCTCGTCGACGGCCGCGCGAAGAGCTCGACGTTGTTTCTGCCGGCGCGCGACGAGCGCATGGAACGATCGGAAGGTCCGCTGCTCGGGCCTGGCCCCGACGCCGAGCGGCTGAGCGGCATCGAACGCGTTGTCGCGCGCGGCGACTTCGATGCGGCGCTTGCCGCTATCGCCGCTGAAGGCCGGCAGATCTTCACGACCTTCAGACCCGAGGCGCTGGAAGCGTCGACGCCGGGGCAGGTCCGCACGCACGCGCGCAAGACCGCCGACGACAAGTGGGATGGCCGCAAGTCGCGCGAAGACGTGTTCCGCGAGAAGCTTGCCGCACTCTCTCCGAAATCGGAGATCGCCGATCTGGATCGAATTCTCGATCGCATGCGCCTCGTCAAGAGCGCGCGCGAAATCGCGCTCGTCCGCGAATCCTCGCGCCTCGCGGGCGAAGCCATGCTCGAGGCGATGCGCGTGGCGCGGCCCGGCATGAAGGAGCACGAGATCGAAGCGGTCGGCGACTATGTCTTCAAGGCGCACGGCTCGCAGGGCATCGGGTATTTCGCGCTCGTCGCGACCGGCACGAACGCGGCCTGGCCGCACTATCACGCCGGACGGGCCACGCTTGCCGACGGCGACCTCGTGCTGTTCGACTATGCGCCCGACGTCAACTACTACACCTCCGACGTGACGCGCATGTTTCCGGCCAACGGCCGCTTCACGCCGCGCCAGCGCGAGATGTACGGCATCTACGCGAAGCTGTACGAGGCGCTGCTGACGTCAATCCGGCCGCACGTCGCGCCGCGCGTGGTCATCGCGGCCGCGCACCGGAAGATGACCGGCATCATGAAGACGTTCGCCTTCTCCGATCCGAAGGTCCGCGCCGCCGCCGACCGGTTCGTGGCCGGATACGCGAATGCGAACCGCAACAGCCTTGGGCACTGGATCGGCATGGAGGTGCACGACGTGACGGCGCCCTACGAGACGCTCGAGCCCGGCATGATGTTCACGATCGAGCCGGCCCTCACGATACCCGACGAGCGCATCTACATCCGCCTCGAAGACGCCATCGTCATCACCGCCGACGGCTACGAGAACATGTCGGGCTTCGTGCCGTTCGACATCGAAGGCGTCGAGCGCGTGATGCGCGAGGAGCCGAAGTACGTTCGAGCGAGATAGCAGGATGAAACACGCGGCTGTCTCGGTCCTGCTGCTTCTGGGTTGCGGCGGCTGTGGCCGTGAGGAGAAGCCCGCCACCACCGCCGCGCGTCCATCGATCCTGCTCGTCACGCTCGACACGACCCGCGCCGATTCCATCGGCCCCGAGGCGATCGGTGTCTCGACGCCCGCGTTCGACAGCGTGGCCGGCCGGGGCCGGCGCTTCACGCAGGCGTACGCGACTGCTCCAGAAACCCTTCCGTCGCACGCCTCGATGATGACCGGCCTGTATCCGGCAGGTCATGGTGTGCACGAGAATGCGCGCGCGCTGCCGGACGGGAATGCGGTGCTGGCGGAACGGCTCAAGCATGCCGGCTACGCCACGGCCGCGTTCGTCTCGTCATTCGTGCTTGCCCGCCAGTTCGGGCTCGCGCAGGGGTTCGACGTGTACGACGATCTGCGTCCTGCAAACACCGTCGAGCGCCGTGCCCGCGACACCACCGATCGCGCGCTGAGTTTCCTCAGTCAGGCGCCGGCAACGGCGCCGCTGCTGCTGTGGGTCCACTACTTCGATCCGCATACGCCCTACGCACCGCCGGAGCCCTTCAAGTCGCGCCTGAGCGCGCCGCATCCTCGCGAGGCCTACCTCGGCGAGATCGGGGCCATGGACCAGCAGCTCGGACGTCTTATCCAGGCCTTCGAGCAGCATGCGTCACGCGCAGGACTGCCTCCGGCCATCGTCATCGCCGCCGATCATGGCGAAGGACTCGGCGATCACGGTGAATCGCAGCACGGCAATCTTTTGTATCAGTCGACGATGCATGTGCCGATGGTGATGGCGGGTCCGGGCGTAACCGCGGGCATTGTCGATGCGCCGGTGAGCACGCGGCGCATTTTTCACACCGTGCTCGACTGGGCGGGACTTGGATCGGCCAACAGTCTGCGCGGCCCCAACGGAGGAGCCGGCGAAGTCGTGCTCGGCGAGGCGATGAAGCCCTATCTTGAATACGGCTGGCAGCCGCAGATCATGGCCGTGGAAGCTCGGCACAAAGCGATCTTCGCCGGTCGCACCGAGCTGTTTGATGTGATTGCGGATCCTGGCGAGACGCGCGATCTGGGTACTGGCGGCAATCTGCCGGCGGCGATTCGCAAGGCGCTCGACGACTACCCGGTGCCCGCGCCTGGAACCGATCGCGCCCCGCAGAATCTCAGCGCCGAGGCGCAGCGCAACCTCGCAAGTCTCGGGTACGTGAGCGCCACGGCGACGCCGGTGGTGCGCAAGGACGCGCCGCGGCCTGTCGACATGGCGCCGCTGTTCGACGAGATCGAGCAGGCCTCAACGTTCTTCGTGCGCGAGCAGTACGCGGAGGCGATTCCGGTGCTGCAGCGCATTCTCGCGAAGGATCCGTTCAATCTCGATGCGGCGCTCAGGCTCGCGACGGCGTATTCATCGCTCGGCCGCAATGCGCAGGCCGTGGAGATGTTCCGCAAAGCCGTCGCGATCTCGCCACGCTCGCCGGATGTGCGGTTGTATCTCGCGTTGCATTACGCGCGAACGCCCGAGTGGGAGCGCGCACTGCCGATGCTCGAGCGGCTGGTGGTGGAAATGCCGGATCGCGTGCCGGCGTGGGAAACGCTCGGACAGCTCGCGATGCGTGCGGAGAGGACAGAGCTGGCGATTCGGGCATTCGAGCGTACGCGCGCCCTGGTGGGCGATGCGTTCCGCCGCGACCTGGAGCTGGGCGTGCTCTATCTTGCGGCGCGCCAGCTGTCCGAATCGCGTCAGGCGCTCGATCGCGTGCTCGCGTCACGGCCCAATCATCCAATGGCGCTCTTCAAGCGCGCGCAGGTCAGCGTGTTGTTGAATGAGCCGGACAAGGCCGCGCGGATCGCCCTCGCCCGCAACCACGCCGACGCCACGACGCGTCCGCTGATTGCCGGCGAGCGGTTCTTTAAGTGAAAAAGCCGGGTTTGGCCGTTGTGCCAAACCCGGCTCGTGCCTAAGGCCTAGGGCCTAAGGCCTAGGGCCCGTTATGGCCTACGGCCTGCTAAAACGTAATCCTCGCCGCCACCTGGAACAGCCGCGGATCGTAATACCGCCGCGGGTCACCGAACCCTGCCGAGTGCGCCCTCGGCTCGATGTCGTAGCCCGTCTGGTTATCGAACACGTTGTACAGGTCGCCGGTGACCTGCAGGCGATAGCGGCCCCCGAACGTGAAGTTCTGCGTGTACTTCAGGTCCAGCTGATAGTGGGCGTCGGTTCGGCGCGAGCCGGCCGGCTCGGCGTACCGGATGGTTTCGCTCGTGTTCGACGTCAGAAGACGGTACGGTTCGAAATTCCACTCCTCCCACGGATGTCCGGACTGCGCGATGAAATAGGCGCCGAAGCTGCCGTTCCAGGGCGTGTCCTGAAACCCATAGACTTTCAACACGTGCGGACGGTCTCCGCGGAGGCGGCCCTCTTTGAAGTCCCACAGCTGCCGGCCCACGCCGTCAGCAATGTTCGAAGAGCCGATGAAGATCGCCTGGTCATTCGCGACCGTGGAGCTGTCCTGGTCGATGTTGCCGTAGTACTTGCTCCACGTGTACGAGCCGCGAACGAACGCGCCGCTCCTGCGCCATTCCGACTCGAGCGTCACTTCCGTGTATTCCGTGAACGCACCATCGAGCTCGGCGATCACGTAGGTCGAGCCGCTGCCAATCTGGTTCCGCCTGGCGGTGAGATCCGGAATGTAATCACCCTTCGCGATGAGATCGGCGGGCGCGCCGAACCCGGCGCTGCGCGCGTTGTTGTTGGTGTCTTCCCAGAAGTTCATGCTCTCCCGGTACCGGCCATACAGACGGAACGAGAGCTGGTCGTTGAACTGACGCGCCGTCCCCAGCAGGAACTCGTCCGTCGAGCGCGGATCGAGATCGTCGACGAACAACTTGCCCGACGACGAGCTCACCGGAACGGCGGCGAACAGCCGCCCATCGGCATCGAAATGCGCGTCGACAAAGAGGCCGGTGAGGTTCCGATCCCACGACGCGGCACGCGGCAGCGAGCTCGCCGCCGGCTTGTATCGGGCATAGCTTGCGTAGATGGTGTCCCTGCCGTTATAGGCCCAGGTCGTGCTCAGGCGCGGCTGGAGCATCTTGCTGAACGGCAATTCGTACATGTTGTACTTGTTCAGCGGATCGGAGACGTAGCCCGACAGCGCCGATGAGTCTTCGCGAAGGCCTTGTCCGTACAGAATGTCGTGGCTGGTGATCAGCCCGAGATTGACCGTCCAGTTGCCTCTCCGAATCGTGTCGTTGATCTCGATGTTGTTCGAGAGATATTCGGAGTTAATCACCGGCAGCACGCCGTCGGTCAGCCGCTGGAACTGCGCGGTGTAGAAGGCGCGCTGTCCGCCGGTATTCGGAATCGCCGCGAAGCGCCCGCCAGGGACGGTGATGATTCCCCAGCCGTTCGATCGCCGCCGCAACTCCTCACGATCGGTATAGCGCTGATAGCCCACATGGAGATCGTGGCTGATGTCGCCGGTCCCGAACGTGAGGTTGTAGCCCACCTGGACTTTGTTCTGGAAGAAGTCCTGATCATTGAACTGGGGAGCAAAGCCGACGAGGCCGCCGCCCGTACGCAGGCCGGTGTCGGGATGGATGTAGCCGAACCGGTCGATCAGCGGCTGGACGAACGCGTTGTAGCCAGCCTGCCCCGTGACGGGCTGCGGAACCGTCAGCCGGCCCTGCTGGTCGAGCGCCGCAATGTCGAGCCTCGTTCCTATCGCTTCCGACGGGGAAACGCCCCCAATGTTGGCCGGAGTGCTGGCGGTCTCCAGACCGAAATGCGAGTACTGGAACGTGGCGTGGCTCCGCGGGTTGATGATCCAGGATCCCTCGAAGATCCCGATGCGCTGGCGGCTCTCGTCGACCGTCGCGACGGTCGGCATCGTGAAGGCGCCGAACGTGTCGCCTTCGATCTCGCGCAGTGAGTCGCGGAAGCTGCCGTTCAGGAGGACCGACGCGATTGGCGCGTACGTCAGTTTGCCGAAGCCCTCGTGGCGCGTACTCGTGAAGTCCGGAAGCTCGCCGTATCTATTGGCAGCGTTTTCTCGATTGCGCTGCGGCCGGTAATAGGAACCGTAGAAGAAGAGCTTGCCTGGCATGATCGGTCCGCCGGCATTCAGTGTCAGCCAATTCCGCTGCTCCTCATGACGCGACGCTGATTGGGTGACGAGCTCGGCGACCATCTCTTCTGTCTGGAACTGGAAGCTGGCCATGCCCGTGAACCGGTCCGTGCCTGACTTGCTGACGGTGTCAACGAGGATGCCGCCGGCGCGATCGAAGTCAATGGCGCGCGCGCCGCCACGGACGGCAGTCACCTGCGCGATGTCGTGCGACGCCGGCTCGGACGCGAGCGTGCCGAACAGCGGCAGCGTGACGCTGGCGCCGTCGAACAGATAGACGTTGTCCTGGCCGCTGCCGCCCGCGCTCGGGCCGCGGGTTTGATCCTGCGTGAACTGAATGCCCGGAATCAGCTTGATCAGATCGCGATATTCCTGAGCGACCGGCACCCCTTGGATCTGACTGCTGATGATGCCGCTCTTGAGCTCAGCGGAGCGGTGATCGATGAACGACGCCTCCGCGGTGACCGTCACCTGCTCGGCCAGCGGCTGAATACTCATCAGCGCGTTGACCGCGGTGTCCTGCGCAAGCTGTACCAGGGCCGGCCGCGTCACCGGCTGCATGCCCTGCAGCGTGAACGTCACCGTGTAGCTGCCCGGCAGCAGCGCCGGCAGGCGATAGGCGCCGTTCTCGTCGGTCACGCCGACGCGGGCCACCGGCAGGACGTCCGACTTGGCTTCGACCGTCACGCCGGGTACCGGCGAGCCGTCGGGCATCGTGACTCTGCCGCTGATCGAACCTGTCTGCTGCGCGAACGCGACAGGCGCGAATAGGAACATCGAAAGTACAAACGCGATGAGGCCGCGCATTTTCATATGGGGATCCTCCAGAAGAATGCCGGATGCTACCAGCCAAATGCTTGTGGTGCAAGGCTTTGCACGGGGGCTGTATACCGGGGGCGCCGGCTAGCTGTGCGCCGCGGCGGCCAGCGCCTGCGCGTGCACCGACGCGCCAACGAGCCCGGCCTGCTCGTTGAGGATGACGCGAATGGGGATTGTGGCCAGCAGATCGGTCATCGGCGGCTTGTCGCGGAAGGCGTCGAGGAAGCGCCCGCTTTCGAGCGCGGGCAGAATCTTCGGCGCGATGCCGCCGCCGAGATACACACCCGCCGTCGCCACTGAGCGCAGCGCGAGATTGCCCGCCTCCGATCCATAGACCTCGACGAACAGATTGAGCGTATCGACACAGCGCTCGCAGGTGTTGTCGAGCGCCGCCTCGGTAATCTGCGGCGGAGCGTCGGCGATGTCGGTGCCGTCGGGCACGCCGTCGCAGCCGATGTCGTCTCCACCACCGTGGACGAAGCGGTACATGTTAACGACGCCCGGGCCCGACAGGAACGTTTCGACCTCGATCCGCTCGCGCTCGCGCATGAAGAATTGAGCCATCGCGAGCTCGCGGGGATTACGCGGCGCGAAGTCAGCGTGGCCGCCTTCGGATGGCGAGGGCACGAAGCGGCCGTTCACGTTGTGCAGCAATGCTTCGCCGAGACCGGTGCCCGCGGCGATCAGCGCGGCATTGCCGCGCGGCATCGCCACGCCCTCCTGCAGCACGGCGATCTCGTCCGGCTCGAGAAACGGCACCGCATGCGCCATCGCTTCGAGATCGTTCAGCAGCTTCAGCCGTGCGCGGCCAACCTGCGGTGCCACCAGCGCGAGATTCACGATCCACGGCACGTTGGTGAGACGCGCCACGAGTCCGTTGACCGGGCCTGCGACACCGACACACATCGCGTCGACCGGCGAGGCCGCCGCACCGTCGCGCACGCCGAGAAATTCATCGACGATCTCTTCGAAGCTGTCGAAGTCGAGCGTGCCGAACTCGCGCACGAGCACCGGCCGCGGCCGATCGCCCGCCATGCCGCGCTCGAACAAGCCCAACAGTGTCTTGGTGCCGCCGACATCACCCGCGAGTAGCACGTTGGCATTCTAGTCGCACCCATCGAACCTTGACTTGTCAGCCGCAGTGGTTCATTTTGGCGCAGTCAGTGGCGTCGATTCCTGAAACATCCGCCGCCGCCCGCCCGCTCGCGGGCGAGCGTGTGGCTCTCACCGGCAAACTCGTGCTGTTGTCGCGCCGCGACGCCCGCGCGCTCATCGAGCGTCTCGGTGGTCAGCTTCTCGACATGCCCGATGGCGAAGCCGCGGGCGCCGAGGGCGAACCGAACGGCGGCGCCGCGCCCGATCTGCCGCCTGGCACGCGCAGGATGTCGGAGGCCGAGCTGTGCGCCGCCGCCGGTCTGCCGGCCGCCGACGCGCTGCGCGCGCAGTTCAAGACGGCGCGCGACATCCGCGCGATGTATCCGAACATCAAGGACGAGCATCTGCGGTTCTTCGAGAAGTGGGGACTCGTTCGTCCCGTCGCCGGCCGTTTCTATGGCTTCAGCGATCTGCATCTGATTCGTGAGGCCGCGTCGGCGCTCGACCAAGGCACGCCGCTGCAGGCCGTCGTGCGCTCGCTGTCATCGCGTCGCGAAGGACAGCTGCAGCTCGATTTTCAGACGCCGCGCGGACGCGACGCCGCCGGCCACCAGGCCCGCGTCGTCACCCTCGAGCGCCGGCCGGATCCGCCGCCGGCGCTCTTTCCAATTACGCCGACGGCCGCGTTCGGCAGCGACGAGGCCCTTGCGGCGAAATATTTCACGGAAGCCGCGCGGCTCGACGATGGGACGGAGCAGAATCAGGAGGCGGCCGCGTCAACCTACCGGCGCGCGCTCATCATCGATCCCGAGCTCGTGCCCGCGCTGGTCAATCTCGCGAACATCCACTATGCGCGCGATCAGCACATCGAGGCGCTGGCGCTCTATGAGCGCGCGCTCGGTCTCGAGCCCGACTGCTTCGAGGCGCACTTCAACCTCGGCAACGTGCATCACGATCTCTCGCGCTACGAAGAAGCGCTGGCCTGCTACCGCGAAGCCGTCTCGCTCAATCCCGGCTACCCGGAAGCGCATTTCTATCTGGCCGTGACGCTCGAAAAGATGGGCCGCTCCCCTGAAGCCAGACCACACTGGAAGCTCTATCGAGAGCTCGCGCCGGAAGGCGAATGGGCGGAATTGGCGAAAGAGTTCGAATAGAAATTTACAATTGGTGAATTAAGAATTAAGAATTGCTACGAGGTGTTTCGGCGGGCGGTCGTCACTGACGTGGCGGTAATTGACAGCAGCTCACGGCACTCAGTGATCAGATTCTGCGGAGGCCGCGCGATGTCGGCGTCACGCAGGACGGATAGCCAGTGATCGGCTTCATCCAGTTCCTCAACAACCACTCCCATTTTCGCGAGCCATTCTGCCCTCGAGCGGCCACGCCGTGATGCCCTGTAATTTGATGCAGCGCCATTACTTGCGCGTCTGAGCTGTCGCGCGAGTTCGCGCGCTTCGTCGGTGCGAGGCAGTGTCCTGCAGAATCGAATGATGGCGATGGCGAAGTCGTAGGTCCGTTGCTGAAGCTGATCGCGAAAGTCCATGCGCGGAGCGAAGGCATCTTCCGCGCCAATTGCGGCCGACGCGACGGCGTGACAGCAATTCTTAATTCTTAACTTACCAATTCTTAATTTCGCGTCTCAGTACGAGGGTTTTCTGGCGACTCTTTTGAGCTTGAAATACGCGCACTCGGGGCACCAGGATTCGGGAGCGAAGCCTTCTTTGCCGGCATAGGGCAGCACGTCGCGGTGGGTGCAGAACTCGCCATCTTCCGGATCGGCGCGCCAGCGGCACGAGCGGAAGCGGGCCCACGCCGGCGTGAGCCGGTTCGGATCCGGCCCCGGCGCGCCGGGTGTCTTCGGCTCGAGCTGGCCTTCCTTCGCCGCGGGAGCCTCGGCCGGTTCCGAGGAACCGGGTTTGTTCTCGTCGTTCATTGCAGTTGAAGGCCGAACGCGCGTTCAATCGCCGCGAGCGAGCGGCGCTCTTCCGGCGCCGCCAGCGTCAGCGCGTTCCCCGTGGCTTCGGCACGGCCGGTGCGGCCCACGCGATGCACATAGGTATCGAGTGACGTCGGCACTTCGTAATTGACGACCCACGTGATGCCGTCGACGTCGAGCCCCCGTGCCGCCACGTCGGTCGCGACGATCACGCGATATTTGCCCGACTTGAATCCTTCGATCGCCTTCTGCCGATCCTGCTGCGTGCGATCGGCATGCAGCGCCGCGGCCTTGAGTCCGGCCTGCGCGAGCTTGCGTGACAGGCGATCCGCGCCAATCTTCGTGCGCGCGAACACCAGCACGGGCCCGTGCGATTCCTTCTTCAGGAACCTGGTGAGGTAGTCCAGCTTCTCGGCCGTCGGCACGATGTGCGCGACGTGCGTGATCGTCGTGGGCGATCCGCTCGGGCCCACCTGCACGTAATGCGCATGCGGCGCCAGCTCGTGCGCGAACTTCATGACTTCATCCGGCAGCGTCGCCGAGAAGAGCATCGTCTGCAGGCCCGTCTTCGGCAGCTTGTCGGCGATGCGCCGCACGTCGGGCCAGAAGCCCATGTCCATCATGCGGTCCGCCTCGTCGAGCACGAACGTTTCAATCTTGTCGAACTTCGGGCTGTCGCCGCGCATGTGATCGAGCAGCCGTCCCGGCGTGGCGACGACGATGTCGACGCCGGCGCGCAGGGCCTGATCCTGCGGGCTCATGTGCACGCCGCCGTAGATGGGCGCGCTCGACAGACCGGTGTGATACGCAAAGCCCTGAATTTCGTCGTCGATTTGCACGGCGAGCTCGCGCGTGGGCGCGAGGATGAGCACGCGCGTGTAGCCGCGCGGCGCGGTGGTCTTGTCGGCGGCGTCGGAGGCGAGCAGGCGATGCAGGATCGGCAGCACGAACGCGGCCGTCTTGCCGGTGCCCGTCTGGGCGCAGCCGATGACGTCTTCGCCGGCGATGGCAAACGGGATGACCGCGCTCTGAATCGGCGTCGTCCGCTCGAACCCGCGCTCCTCGAGCGCGTGGCGCAGCGTGGCGTGAATCGGAAGCGCGGCAAACTCGATCGGGGCGACGTCATGCGGAGACGACGTCCGCTCGGCGGCTGGATGCTGCGGCTGCGAGGAGGGCGCATCGGCCCTGGCCGAACCTGACCCCGCGCCGCGTCGACGTCGTGATCGCGGCCGTGTGTGCAGCAAGGCTTACCGTGCCCGGAAGGTGATGATGCCGCGGACCGGATCGTAGGGCGAGACGCCAACCGTCACGCGATCGCCGGGCACGACCTTGATGCGAAAGCGGCGCATGCGGCCGCTCAACTGGGCCAGCACCTCGTGGCCCGAATCAACCTGGACGCGGTAAAGGCCGCCGCTGTGAACGGCAACAACCGTGCCCTGAACATCGATCAAATCATCCTTACTCAAGCGTGGGTAGAGCCTTTCCTTTCATGATCAGGTGAATCGACGGTCGCCAATCCTTATCCCGACCAATTATTGTGCCACAGAACCAGGCTTGGGCCCGGAATAGGGCTGCAGCGCGATCACCGCATCTCTAACCTTTGCAGCGAGTTCCGCGTAATTGTTTCCCTCGAGCCGCATGGGCTTGCCGAACGTAATCCTGACCGGACCGCGCGTAGGCCAGCTGGCGCTCAGGTGCAGCACCGTATTGAGCCCTTCGATGCGCACGGGCACCACGGGCACGCCAAGCTTCGAGGCGATCAGGCCGATGCCAGGGCGGAACACATTGATCTCGCCGTGGTCGGTGCGCTTGCCCTCCGGAAAGATGAGCAGCGACCGCTTCTGATCGAACAGCCGTCCGATGTAGCGAACCGTCTGGCGCGCACCTGCCTCGTATTGAGGGATCGGAAAGGCGTTGTAAAAGATCGCGGCGCTCAGATAGGCGGTGGTGTTACGGATCCGCGCGGCGACAGGGAAGTCGTGGGGAAAGAAGTGCGCCTTGAACCACTCCTTCGCCATCGCCGGCGACACGCGGTAACGCCATTTCGCCGGCAGCGCTTGCAGCACGGCGGGCGTGTCCATGTGGCTCTGGTGATTCGGCGCAAAGATCACCGGATGGTCGAGTCCTTCGAGATTCTCCAGACCCTCCACCGCGAGCTTCATCCAGGGCCGCGAAATGCTGAGCACCCACGTCGGAAGGCTCGCACGCCGAATCGCGCGAATGGGCCACGAATAATTCCAGTCGGGGAAGGGGATGCCGGGAACAGGAACGCGGGGAACGTGTGGTTCCACTGGTTCCACTGGTTCCATTGGTTCCCCAGGTTCGGTTCTCCGTTCCGCGGGTTCACGTTCCACAGGTTCGCGTTCCACGAGCTTCGCGAGGTCGCCGACCGTCGTGGCGGCGGCGAATTCGCCTTCATCGATCGACACGTGGAGGGCTTCCTCGATGCGCGCGAGTAGTTGCACCCGATCGAGCGAGCCGAGGCCGAGCTCGTCGAAAGTCGTTTCGCGGGTCACCGCGCGTCCGGCCACCATGGCCGAGACGATTTCTTCAACCGTCTGGCCGGGCACCTGAGCGGGCGCGGTCGTCGCACCGCCACCCTGGGCCCAGCGCTGAATCTCTTTGCGCCGCAGCTTCCTCGTGCCCTCGGTACGCGGCAGCGCGTCGCCCGTCCACAGGCTCCAGCTCCAGATACGCTGGTGATCCTCGAGCTGCGCGTTTGCGTCCTTCACCACCGCACCCGGCGAGGCGCCCTTTTCCAGCAGCAGCACGGCGTGCACGCGCTCCTGGCGGCCCGCGCCGGTTTCAGGCGTGACGCCGACGACCGCCGACTCGACGACTCCCGGCTGCGCGTTCACCGCGCGCTCGACGTCGTCCGGAAACACGTTCAGGCCTTCGGCCGTGACGATCATCTCTTTCTTGCGGCCTTTGATCGTGAGACGCCCCTCGGCATCGAGGTCGCCGATGTCGCCCGTGTGGAACCATCCGCCGGCGAACGCCTCGCGCGTCTCGCGCTCGGCGTTGTAGTAGCCGGTGGTGACGTTTTCGCCGCGCACCAGGATCTCGCCGTCGTCCGCGATTTTGATCTCGACGCCGCTGAGCGGCGTCCCGACCGTGCCGGCCCCCGGTTTTCGAAACGGATGATTCAGCGTCACAACCGGCGCCGTCTCGGTCAGGCCATAGCCCTGGATGACGAGAAACCCGCGCTCGCGCCAGAACTCCTCGAGCTCGCGCTCGAGCGGCGCGCCGCCGACGACGATGCACCAGAACTTGAAGCCGAACAGGCGATGCACGTCGCGATGAATCCACCACCGCCGCACCCAGTGCACAGGCTTACTCCCCTTACCTTCCTCACTCGACTCACTCGACTCACTCGACTTACTCGACTTACTCGACTTACTCACGTGCTCGCGCAGCACGTCGAGCACTTTCGGCACGCAGACCAGCACCGAGACGCGGCGCGTCTTGATCTGCCGCACGATCTCCTGCGGGTTGTAGCCGCGTGAGAAGACCACGGTGCCGTCCACCATCGGCGGCATGAACGTCGCCATCGACTGGCCGAACATGTGGCTGAGCGGCAGCAGATTGAGAAAGCGGAGCGGCGCCACCAGCGGCAGATACTTCCGGTACTTCTTGATCTCCTCTTCGATGGGATTGATGTTGGCGAGAATGTTCTTATCGGTAAGTGTGACGCCCTTCGGCTCGGCCGTGGCGCCCGACGTGAAGATAATTTCGGCTAACTGTGGTTCCCCAGGTTCCAGTGGTTCCACACGTTCCCCGGGTTCGGTTCCCGGTTCTCGGTTCCCGTTCCACAAGTTCTCATCGTCCATGCGCCAGATCTGGAAGCCGTCGGCCGCCGGCGGCGTCACGTCGGCGCCCACGAGCAGCACCGGGGCCTGCACGATGTTACGGATGCGAAGCGCCTGCTCGGGCGAGGCGCGGAAGTCGACGGGGACCGAGACGAGCCCGGCGAGACGGATGCCCCACAGCGCCGCGATCCACTCGCCGCGGTTCTCACCCCAGATGACGATCTTGACGCCGGGCGCCAGGCCGGCGGCCTTCAGCCTCGCGGCAAACGCGCGCGACGCGTCCGCCAGCCGGCCGTAGGTCCACTGGCGGGTGCGAAAGCCGTCGTCATGCAGGATGAACGTCTGCTCGCGGCGCTTCGAGGCCGCGATGTAGTCGCGGAAGAAGGCGACGAGGGTCTCACGGCGCCTGGGTGGCGGGGTCAATCGCGTAGCGTTTTTCAAGGGCTTCTCGCAGCCCATGGTGCCACAGGGCGAAGAAGGCGAGATCGCCGGCGAGGAGATCAGCGAGGCCGCACTGATGCGGAACCGTCGGCGATCCGGCCGCTGAGCGATCGCAGGAAGGCGAGCAGAAAGCCCTTCTCCTGAGCGCTCAGTTGCAGCGGGCGGATTTCCGGATCCAGAGTCGGATTGGGGCGGCCTCCGCGATCGTAGAACGCGATTACGTCCTCGAGGGTCGCGACGCTGCCGTCGTGCATGTATGGCGCCGTGCGCGCGATCTCGCGCAGCGTGGGCGTCTTGAACGCCCCGCGATCGCCCGGGGCGCCGCTGACCGCGAATCGGCCGGCGTCCCGATATCCTTCCGCGACGTCCTCGCTCGCCCATGCGACACCGGTGTTGTGAAACCGCTCGTCGCTGAAGGTCGGGCCAAGGTGGCACGCCGTACAGTTCGCTTTGCCGCGAAATACACGGAGGCCGGCCTGCGCTTGGGTAGATAGCGCATTCGCGTCGCCTGCGAGAAAACGATCGACGGGCGCGTCGCCGGCCTGAATCGACCGCACATAACTGGCCAGTGCCCGCGCGAGGTCGTCGCGGCTTACCTCGCGCGCGAAGGCGTCCCGGAATGCCGGCGCGTAATGGCGGTCGGCCGCCAGCCGCCGCACCACCTCATCGACCTCGGATCCGAGTTCGGCGGGATCCTCGATCGGACCCAGCACCTGTTCTTCGAGCGACGCGGCACGGCCGTCCCAGAAAAACGCCGCGCCGTACCCACGATTGAGAATCGCTGGAGCATTCCGCCGGCCGACGCGGCCGCCGACCCCCCGGCTCAACGCCCGGCCGTCGGCAAACGCGCGCGCCGGAACGTGGCACGTGGAGCACGCGATGGATCCATCGCGAGACAGGCGCGTGTCGAAGAACAGCCGCCGGCCAAGACTGATGCTTGCCTCAGTCAGCGGATTGTCTTCGGGCACCGGCATGTAGAGATCGAGGCCGAGCAGCACACGCCGCGGCCCGGCGGGCGCCGCGATTAGTGGAAGCCACATCAAGACGATGCCGGCGAGGATCGGTCCAGACCGCATGCCGGTGATCCCTCTAACGCAGGAAATTTTCCATGACCCAGATCTCTCCGGTGAGGCTGCCGGCGACCGACCGAAACGCGAGACGGCGGCCGTCCAGATCGAGGGTGGCTCCCAGCAGATCCGGACTCGTGAGGCCAGCGGCGATCGGCTGAGCGGGACCGCCGGCAACAAGCACACGCGCAAGTGAGTACAGCGGGCCGCCCTCTTTCTGCTGAGCGATCGCGAAGATCAGGAAACGATCGTCGCGAGACCAGTTGAGACCGCGATATGCCGCGATTTGTCCAACACCGCCGGTCGTCAGGTCGCGTGGCGGCCCGCCTTCGACCGGAATCAGTCGAATCGCCGCCGCCATTCGGCTGGCGCCCGCCGGCGTCGCGGCCATTGCGCGATACGCGAGCCAGCGGCCATCGCGCGACAGTGCAAGATCCGACTTGGGGCCGGTTGAGTCGTCGATGACACGCGTCGCGCCCGACGTCAGATCGAATCGGATGACGGGCTGCGCGACCGGAGCGCCCATGGATCCGGCGGCGCCCAGGCCGTACGTAATGTAAAGAATCGCCGTCCCGTCGCGCGACCACAGCGCGCCGTTCAGTCCGAAGCCCGGATCGAGCTGCAGCAGTCGGGTTGTCGACCCGGTCGCCGCGTCGATGCGATAGAGCCCATACCGCGCGTTCTCCTGTGCCTGCACGAGCAGCGAGCGTCCGTCCGGCGACCACTGCGGCCGGTCAATCGCCGAGAGCGCCGGCTTCAGCTCGCGCACACGCGCCGACTCGACGTCGACGACGCAGAGGATTCGCGCCCCAATGGGTTGCGCCCGAGGGAAATCCAGCCGTCGCGACACGTATACGAGCTGCCGTCCATCGGGCGACCAGTCGGGCGCCGTGTTGGCGCCGACCAGATGCTCGCTGAAGCGTGAGGCAGGCTGTGCGAGCTCGCCGGTGTCCGGATCGATCCCGGCCACGTAGATATCGGTCTGAGGAGCTTGGTGGTAGTAGAGGTTTCCCGTCTCTGTCACGCCGAGAGGGGCCGCGGCCGTCATGTCGGCTCTCACCAGTCGCGACGATCCGACCGGCCTTCCGCCCGAGACGCTCTGGCTCCACAACCCCATCGTGCCGGACCGATCGCTCAGGAACAGAACGTGCCGGCCATCGGGGGTCCAGATCGGAAACAGATCGTTGGCCGCGTGGTCGTCCAGCGTGGCCTGACGGCTGCCGTCGGCGGCGAGCAGGAAAATGTCGCGCGATGGCGTCGTCGCGTCCGGTGGAAAGTCGTAGGCGATCCAGGCGCCGTCGGAGGAGAGGCTGGCGTTTGCCACGCCGCGCCAATCGAATGTCTTGAGAATACGCGCGGCTCCCGTATCGACGGCGATGAATGCAAGCTGCGTCGTCCCATCCTTCCTGGCAAGACTTGTGAGAATCTGTCGCGCATCCGGCGTCCAGGCGAACGGCCGAATGGAGGTCGTTTCCGGATGACTGTAAAGCGTGCGTACATTCGAGCCGTCGCTCCCCGCGATCCGGAGCTCATAGCCGACCGGGCCGGCGAAGTTGAACGTCCCGAATGCCAGCTGACGGCCGTCGTGCGAGAACACCGAGAACTCGGTGAAGCGTCCCTGGTCCATGGCGCCTTTTGTCACGTGCCGCAACGCACCGGTGGCCAGATCGCGAACGCGCAGATCGCCTGTAATCCAATCGACGTACGACAACAGGCGCCCATCACGCGATGGGGCACCGAACGGCCCGACACCGAGTCCAGCCCACACCTGGCGGGTTGCCGGTGCCCCGGGTGTCGCCGCGGAGGCAGCAGCGAGCTTGAGTTGCGCCTGACGAGCCAGATCGGCCTGATCGGCGTAGTCGGTCGCCACAATTCTGAACGCCCGGCGCGCATCGTCTTTCCGTCCGAGGCGCTCGTACAGCAGGCCGGCTCGCCAGTGGGCCATTCCGGCCAGATCGCGCTGGCTATTCGCGGCGGCCGTCGCGGCCGCCTGGGTATAGAGCGCAATGGCCTGTGCGAGGTTCTGGTTGCTCTCTTCGATCACTCGTGCACGCTCGAACAGCTCTCGCGGTGAAGCTGCAGGTGCCTGCTGGGCGGATACGACGACTGCCGACGCGATTGCAAGGGCAATCAGTTTTTCCACGGTGCGCGTTCCTTTTGTGATTTGGCATTCGGCGCCGGCAGGAAGTTCTCCAGCACCCACACTTCATCCGCCTTCGCCGGTTCCGCCGCAGCGAACGCCACGCGCCGGCCGTCGGGGTGCACGTGCATTCGCTGGTCGCTGTTGAAGGGGCGCCCGAGAGACGCAAGGTCCAGATCGAGTTTCTGAGGCGCGCTGCCGTCGATCGGAACGCGCCAGACGTCTCGCTGGCGTTGAGTCTCGGCTCCCGCTCTGATGGCGGTCACGAAGACAGAGCGGCTGTCGGGCGCCCACATCAGGATGTCGGCGCCGCGCGATTCCCCGCGCATCAACTCGCGCGGCTCACCGCCAGCGACAGAAGCCAGCAGGAGACTCCATTTCCCCGTGTCGCCGCCCGGCCACGCCTCGTTGGCGACGGCAGCCACGGATCGTCCGTCCGGCGACAGGTCCACGAACATCCAGCCGGGATTCCATGGCGCCGGTCCCGTTTTCCGGAAGATCTCGCGTTCGTTCCCCGAAGCCAGATCGCGTTCGATGACGGCGGCGACTCGAGGATCGGCTTGTGTGGTGAGCCGCGTGAAGACGATCCGTTTGCCATCCGGTGTCCACATCGGGTTGATGCCCCCGCCGGCACCCAGCGGGATCCGCGTCGCCTCTCCAGTGATTGCATCGATCCGGAACATCCCTCGGCGGCCGTTGGAGTCGGTCCCGTTCATCGCGATCGACCGCCCATCGGGCGACCATCGCATGCTGGCGCCCCCGATATAGAAGGTCAAAGCAGGCTTCAACTCGCGAACCGGCTTCATGTCGCTGGCCCGAACCACGGTGATGATTCCGTTGGGCCGCAGATAGGCGAGCTCTTCGCCATTCGCGGACCACGCCGGAAAGTTGTTCGAGCCCACGAATGTCCGCACCGCCAGCTCGGGCGCCGACGAAAACCGGCTGGCGGCGAAATCAAATGTCCCCACGTGAATGTCTGAACTGATCATTTTCGTGAAATAGGAGTGCGTCACCAGCGAATAGAGCGCGCCGGCGCGCGTCATGCCCAACGATGTCCCGGCGTCTCCCACCGTGATCTGTTCCACCGCGCCGCCCGGCCGGCCGTTGCTCACCGGCACGCTCCACAGCGCCGGTGATCCGGTGCGGTCGCTGTTGAAGAGGAGCCGCGTCCCGTCGGCGGTCCACCCGACCACCACGTCGTTCGCAGCGTGTACGACGGCCGGCGCCTCATGGCTGCCGTCAATCGCCAGGACGAAGATGTCCCTGGCGTCAGACGTATTTGTCGGAAGGTCGTAGGCGAGATAGCGGCTGTCGGGCGAGAAAAACACCTGCGTGGAGCCGCGCCACTCCACCGACTTCAGCACTTGCAGCGAACCATCCTGGACCGCGACGAGTCCGAGTTGACGCGTCTTGTCCTTTCGCTCCAGTTGGACGGCGAGCCACTTCCCGTCCGCCGACCAATCGTGCGGCGAGATTCGCAGCACCTCCGGATTGCTGAACAGCACACGCGGACGCGCCGCGGTCGCTCCTTTGAGATCGATGACGCGCAGGTCGAAGTGGTTGCCGTTGAACCAGTCGAAGGCCAGATGCGCATCGTCAGCCGAAAAGAGGGCGTGCTCGACGAAGCCCTCCGTGCTGTCTTCGGTGAGGCGTCGATCCGCGCCCGACACGAAGTCGTGCAGGAACAGGTGGCCGCTGCCGCTCTGCACGCCCCAATTCGCGAACGGCAGATACCGCCCATCGTGGGACACCGTGCCGACGAAGTGGGTTGAACCGGGAAATGTCCACACCCGGCGGCGCGACATTCCGCCGGCGGGCCGTGGGCCGGCGGCCGAACCGGCAAGCCGCGCCCGGGCGACGGCCGCCGTCCCTGCCTGGTCCGCGTACTGCGCGACGACGGCCTTGAAAGCGCGGTCGGCCTCCGTTTTTTGTCCGAGCCGCTCGTGGAGCAATCCCACCCTCAACTGCGCCGTGGCCGCCAGCTCGCGCTGGCCCTTTGCCGCCGCTTCGGCCGCCGCTCGCGTGTAGAGCGCGATGGCCTCTGTGAGGTTCTGGTTGCTCTCCTCAATCAATCGCGCGCGCTCGAACAGTTCGCGCGAGGAGGGCGGCGTCGCGGTCTGCTCTCTGGCCGCCACGGATCCGATCGCGAGTACGGCCGTTGCGGCGATCGCGCCGAACACTCTGAGATGTCGCGTCTGCATGGTGCTATCTCCTGATCACTGCGCTGAAGAATCGGCCGGGCCGGCGCTCACTTGCCGGAATGTTTCGACACACAGGCAGCCGATCGCCACGACGGCGATGCCGCACAGGCCGATCACCGTGACAGTGAGAAGAAAGAGGACGTCGCGAAGCCATCCGAACATCTCTGCCGACAGATCGGGCGTCGTCATGGGACCTCCGCCCGCTGAAATCCTCGCGGGCCGGGGGACAGCATGGTCTTATGGCCCGTGAGAAGTGTCAGGACAACGTCAAGATTCGGCAGGGTCCTCGAGAATTCGATACCCGACGCCGCGGACGCTCTGGATGTACTCGCGGCCGTCCTCGCCCTCAATCTTCTTGCGCAGCGCGGCGACGTGCGTATCCACCGTACGGTGGGTAACGTAGACGTCCTTGCCCCAGAGGCGATCGAGAAACTCGTCGCGGGTGATGACGTCTCCAGGCTGCTGAAGCAGCAGATCGAGGATGTCGAACTCGCGCTTGGTGAGCGGCAGCGACTCGCCGCCGCGGGTCACGCGGCGCGCGCGGCGATCGATCAGCAGATCGCCCAGACGGCGGCTCGCGCCGGCGTCGCGGCCCTGCCGGCGGCGGATGCCGACCTTGACGCGCCCGACCAGCTCGCGCAGCGACAGCGGCTTCGTCACGTAGTCGTCCGCGCCCGCCTCGAATCCCGTGATGCGGTCGGCCTCCTGGCCGCGCGCCGACATCATGATGATCCAGAGATCGCCGAGATCGGCGCGCAGCCTCCGGCATACCTCGAATCCATTCAGTCCGGGCAGCATGACGTCGAGCAGCAGGACGTCCGGACGCCACGTGCGAGCCTCGGCGACGGCGGCCGGGCCGTCTCCGACGGTGCGTACGTCGAAGCCCTCGAAGGCGAGCTCGTCGCGGACGGCCATCAGGATGGACGGCTCGTCTTCGGCGATGAGGATGCTGGCCATGTCCCCTTCCTCGCTCAGGTCTGCGATGGATCCGCGGCCGCGCCAATCGGAAGGACGATGGTGAAGGTCGTGCCCGTGCCGGCGCCCGGCGCGCTGACCGCCGACACACGGCCACCGTGTCCCTCCACCGCGGTTTTGACGAGCCACAGGCCGAGGCCGGTGCCGCGGACGTTGTGCAGATTGCCGCGGCGCGCGCGATAGAACCGATCGAACACCCGTTCGATCTCGTCGGCGTCGATGCCGATGCCCTGGTCGGCCACGTCGAGATAGAGGTCATTCCCGCGCCGGGCGCACGTGACGCGCACCGTCGTGTCCGGAGGAGAGTATTTGAGGGCGTTGTCGAGGAGGTTCTCGATGGCCTCGCCCAGCGTCGTAGCATCCAGCATCAAGAGCGGCGGCACGTCATCGTCGATCCGCACGACGATCGTGATGCGCCGCGCATCGGCGTGTGGCTGCAGGTGCGCCACGGCGTGCGCGATCAGATCGCGGATGTCGGTTGGCGCCATCTCGTACGCGCGGTGACCGGCCTCGATCTGCTGCGCGGCAAGCACGCGATTGACCAGACGCTCGAGCCGGTCGGTCTCGCGTGTGATCGCGCGCTGATAGCCTTCGAGCTCCGACGGCGTTCCGAGGCGGCCGCTGACGATTCGCTCGACGAGCAGACGGATGCTCGTGATCGGACTCTTGAATTCATGGCTGACGGCGCCGACAAATTCCGATTGCCGCCTCGCCAGCTCGACTTCGTGGCGCACACTACGCGCCGTCGCGCCAAGTCCCACCACGAGAAAGACGATGAGCAGACCGATGAACGAATACCAGAGGAGGCGAGGGTCGCTTCGCCACGACACTGGCAACGGCGCCGAAAACGCCAGCTGCCATCCCTCCAACGCCAGCACGGGCTCGACGTGCCACGGCGACGCCGCGGCCACAGCGCCCGCGGTCCAGACCGCATCGCCCCAGCGATCGCGAAGCGCCGATCCATACGCCTGACTCCCGAGTATCGGCGTGAGCGCCGGCTCGAGAAGCGCCGCGAGACCATCGCGCGGGATCACGAGTCCCGCCCACGCCGTGCTCGCTGCCGTCGATGGCGTCCAGATCACGAGACAGACGCCGGCGGGTGTGCGCACCAACGCGCGGCTGGGACCATCACGGCGATAGGGAGGCGCGGCGCGCGCCATCTCGTCGAGCGTGGCCAGCCACGCGAGACGCGCATCCATGGAGTCGTCCGTGGACGCGCCCGCCGCGCGCGCCAGACGCGTCAGCTCCGTGTCGTACGCGCGCCGTTCGGCCGCGCCGAGCCACCAGCGCCCCGCGCGCAGCCCGCGCTGTGTCTGTTCTATCAGCGCCGCAAAACGAACCCGCTCGGCCGGCGGCGCCTCGCCGGCGGTGAGAGCCGCCACGAGCGCCACGGGCGTGCCGCTCGGCGACACGGCGGGCGACGCGGCACGCGATGGGTCCGCCAGCTCCGTCAACGCGCGCGTGTCGCCGCTCCGGAAGCGCACGCGCGCGGAGACGAGCGCGCTCCACTCACCGAGGCCCGGCTCGAGCCGCTCGATGCGCCGCAGGCGATCGCCGGCGTCACTGACACGCGCCTGCGCTTCGAACGACTGCGCCTCTTCAACCAGGCCCGCGATCTGCGGTGACCAGCTGACGAGCATCCGGCGTTCGGACGGCTCGCGGCCGACGTCGCTGAAGTACACGCGATCGCCCGGCACCGTGACGACGCCGGCGGTGTCGAAGACAAGCGGCACGAGATTCGATCCCCACGCGGCGTCCGGCTGCCGGAGCCGCGTTTCGAGATCCGCGAGCAGGTTGGCGATCGCTCCATCGACCAGACGCGCCGCTTGACGCTGCTGCTCGCGCACGCGGTCGCGCTCCTGCACGGTTTCGGCGCGCACCGCGCGCAGCCCCAGCCACGCGAGCGCGAGCGCCGGCAGTGCGATGGAGACGGCGAACAGACGCCACCAGGCGCCTAACGAAGCGACACCGGCTCCAGGCCACCGCATTGCGCGGAGAGTGTAATCGCGCAGCAGGTCGGCAACAAAACGTGAGAGCATGACGCCGGCTGGAAGCCGCGCTAATCCGGAGAGGACATGAAGGGAATTATTGTCATCGGCCTTGGTCTGCTGGTGCCCGCGGCCGGCTCCTGGCAAACGGCAAACACGCTCGCGCGGCCCGCCTACGCGTCTGGCGCCGGACCGCGCGTGCTATACGACACAGCGCATTGGAATCCTTCGCTGGACGATGGGCGTTATCGGGCCGTGGCCGATCTGCTTCGGGCCGATGGCTATCGTATCGAGGGTGGCGCCATCCCGTTCGAGATGGCCGCGCTCGGCGGCTACGACATTCTGTTGAGCGTCACGCCCTACGCCGCGGACCGGGCCTCGAATCCCGCTGAGGCCGCACGGCCCGTGTTTTCGGACGCGCAATGCGACACGCTCGAGGCCTGGGTCCGCAAAGGAGGCAAGCTTCTCTTCGTCGTCGGACATCAGCCCAGCGGAATCGCGCACGCGAATCTCGCCGCGCGCTTCGGGATCGAGTTGCGCAATGGCTCGGCGATGGATGCGACGCCGGCCAACAACTGGGTGGACGGGCATGCCTCATGCGGCGGATGTCTGAAGTTCACGCGAGAGAACGGGCTCCTGCGGCTGCACCCCATTACGGAGGGCCGCGATGCAGAGGAGCGTGTGATGTCGGTCATCTCCGCGGTTGGCCAGTCGATCGCCGTTCGCAATCCGCGCGACATTCTGCTCGCGATGGGCCCCGATTCCTATGACGTGCTTCCCGACAAGCGGCGGCTGCCCGCCAAAGGGCGCGCCCAGGCTGTGGCGGTCAGCGCCGGCGCCGGACGCGTGGTGGTCATCGGGGACGGCTCGATACTTTCCGGTTTCACGTACGGCGCGGAGAATCCAGGATTCCGGCGATGGTGGCCGAAGGATCCTGACAACCGTCAGTTCACGCTGAACGTCATGCACTGGCTCTCAGGTCTTTTGCCTGGACCTTAGCCAAACCCTGTCCGCCGCCCCTCACAAGGCACGGGATGCGCGACAATGGACGCCTCGTGACTCCGAAGCCTCACTCCCTCACGATCTCGGCGGCCGCGGCGCTCTACGACAGCATGCTGCAGCGCGGCCTGCAGCAGTTTTTCGGACGCGCCGCGCTCGACACGGAAGTGGTGCCCGCCGAGGACGGCGGTTCAACCCTGGAGATCGAGTCGACGCGGGATGCGTCGGCGATTGTGCTCACGTGGTTTGGATTCCGCCATACGCTGCGCGTCGATCGCGACCGCCCGTTCACGCCCGACGAGGTGCGCTTCGCGCGCGCCATTCTTTCGGTGCTCGACGCCCGCTATCGCGCCATCTTCGATCCGGCGCTGATGGCCGAGCGGCTCGATCTATTCCGCGGCGCGATCGAGGATCGCTACATCGGCGCGTTTCTGGACGATGTTCCGTACACGATCGAGCAGGTGGGCCGCGCCGACGTGATCGCAAGGGCGATTGAAGTGCTGCGCGTCGCGGCACTCTCGCGTTACGAGAACCGCGAGCTCTCCTCGGGCGTCCTGCTCCTCGATACCGACACGGATCCCGCCCGCGGCGCGTCGCGCGCGCGGCCGATGCTCGACTACGCCGAGAGCCTGACGGCGGTGAAGAGCTTCTATCGCCTCTCGGATGGTCTGCACACCGCGTTTCTGGTCAACCGCGAAGGCAAGGTGCTCGACATCGTCGAGCTCAACGAGTGGGACACGCGCGCCGATCGTCCCGGCACGCTGGCGGCGCCCGTGGCGGCGCCGTATCAGGCGCACGCGCGCGCGACGTCGGGCAATCATCACATCTGCATCATCCTCACGCCGGCGCACGAGATCCGCGTGTTCGCGGAAGGGGCGCAGGCCTTCACCTTCCGCAACGGAGGCTGGCATCTGCTCGACGTCGCCGCGAAGTCTGAGAGCTGGCGGCGCGGCGTCGGCCATGACGCGCTGGCGCATCTGATTTTTCAGACGGCGCTCGACATGGCCGACAGGCGGCAGGGCGCGCTCTTCGCGGTGCTGCGCGACGCCAAGGCGGGGCTGGATCGGCTCGTCGCGCCGGCCGATCGGCTCGATCTGCCGCATCATCACGAGCCGACCGACGGCGTGATCGATCGCCGCGATCTGCTGCACTTCACCGCCGGCCGTACCGCGATGGATTTGTCGCCCGAGGTGTTTCGCGCGCTCGCGACGATGGACGGCGCCATCGTGGTCGATGCGCGCGGCCACCTGCTGGCGGCGGGCGCCATCCTTCTGCATTCGGGCCCGCCCTCTATCGAGATGGAGGGCGCGCGCACCGCCGCCGCATTCAGCGCCGCGCAGTACGGTCCCATCCTGAAGGTCAGCGAGGATGGCCTGATGACCTGCTTCGATCGCCAGCGCCTCTGGGAGATCTGAGCCCCCCATTTGACAGTTTCGCCCCAATCATGATCCTTGCGCGTCGCCCCGCCGTGCGCCGTTGTTGACTGAATTCGAGCTTCGCCATTGAATAGTCAGGTTCCCCAGCGGCGATGCGCATCTTTCTAACGGGCGGTTCGGGATATATCGGGTCGGCGGTGCTCGACGCGCTCGCGCGCGCCGGGCATGACGTGACGACCGTGGTGCGCCATGGCGAGAAGGCGGCGGCCGTCGAAAAACGCGGCGGACATCCGCTGCTCGCCGATCTCGCGAAGCCCGAGACGTATGCCATCGCGGCGGCCGCGGCCGAAGCCTGGATTCATGCCGCGCAGGACGGCTCGCCGCGCGGACCGGAGATCGACACGCTCACGATCGACACACTGCTGCTGGCCGCGAAGTCGGCCGGGGGCGGGTTGTTCATCTATACCTCAGGCGTCTGGGTGCTCGGTGAGGCGCCGGAGCCTGCCGATGAAACCGCGGCCGTGAAACCGGTGGCCTATTCGGCCTGGCGCGCGCCGCACGAGAAGGCCGTGCTCGAGGGCGGCACGGGCGCCGTCCGCACCGTCGTTGTGCGGCCCGGCATTGTCTATGGCGGCGGCCGCGGCATCGTCGGCGATCTGCTCAAGGACGCGAACAACGGCCTCGTGCGCGTCGTGGGCAGCGGCGAGAACCACTGGCCGCTCGTTTACGATCGCGACCTCGGCGACCTCTACGCCCGGCTCGTGGCGTCGCCGGATGCGTCGGGCATCTATCACGCGAACGACGAGGGGGACGAGCGCGTGAACGACATCGTCGAGGCGATTCGCGAGTCGGCGCATGTGCGTCCGTCGCTGCGGCACGTGCCGCTGACCGAGGCGCGCAAGAAGATGGGCGGCTATGCCGACGCGCTCGCGCTCGACCAGAAGGTGCGCAGTCCGCGCGCCCGCGCGCTCGGCTGGACGCCGTCGCTGCGCTCGGTCGCCGGCAATGTCTCGCGTCTGTTCGAGGAGTACCGGCGCGAAACCGCCTCGGAAAGCACGGCAAGAAGGTAGGCATGGAGATCATCATGAAACACACCATCCTCGCATTCGCCTTCGTCACTCTCGCCACGCCCGCGATGGCGCAGCAGCCTTCGGCGGCGCTCAGGCTGCCCCGAGCGGCAGTCGAGGGGCACGAACATCACGGTCAACCCGCGCAGGCCGCTGGCGCGGCCGGGCAGCAGCCGCCGGCGCAGCCGCAGGCCGTGACGCCGCCAGACAAGATGGACGAGTCGCGGCCTCCGGGCACCGACGCGTTCGTGAAGATTGCGCTCGAGACGAGCCCGCGCCACCACGAGTGGGTCGACATCAAGATGAACGACGGCACGATCGTGAAATCGTTCGTCGTTTTCCCTGAGAGCAAGGACCGCACGGGCGTGGTCATCGTCATTCACGAAAATCGCGGGCTGAATGACTGGGCGCGGTCGGTGGCGGATCAATTGGCGGAAGACGGGTTCATCGCGATCGCGCCGGATCTGCTGTCGGGCAAAGGGCCAGGCGGCGGCAACACCGACTCGATCCCGCCCGATCAGGCCACCCGCGCCATCGGACAGCTCACGAACGACGAGGTGAACAAGCGGCTCGACGCCGTGCGCGAGTACGCGATCCAGATGCCGCCCGGGAACGGTCGCGTCGGCATGGTGGGATTCTGCTGGGGCGGCGGCAAGGTGTTTCAGTACGCCGCGCATCGCCCGGGACTCAATGCCGGCGTTGTCTATTACGGTTCGGCGCCCGCGCCGGCGCTGCTCGAACGCATCGTCACGCCGATACTCGGCCTGTTCGGCGAACAGGACGCGCGCGTGAACACCACGATTAACGCGGCGCTGCCGATCCTCAACAAGGATCGCGAGATTTTGAAGGCCCACATGTTCCGGGGCGCGGGCCACGGCTTTCTGCGGCAGCAATTCGGCCGCGAAGCCAACCTCAAGGCTTCGGAAGACGCCTGGCCGCTCACGATTCGCTTCCTTCGCGAGCATCTGAAGTGAGTAAGGCGAGTAAGGCGAGTAAGGCGAGTAAGGCGAGTAAGGGAAGTAAGGCGGGTAAGGCAGGTGAGGCGGGTAAGGCGGTTAAGCCGAAGGCGCCCACGCCCGACCGTCCCGTGAATCTGCGTCTGACCGCGCCGGAGTATCAGCTTGTCTCGTATGCGGCGTCGAAGACGCGGGCGCGCGGGGTGAATGCGTGGATGCGCGAAGCGGTGGTCGAGGCCGCGCGGCATTCGGCCGGCAAGGAAATGTCGGAAGACATTCTGTCGGGTAAAGGAACCGTAAGACTGCTGCGCGAATCGCTGGCCGAGGCGCGCAAGTCGCGGTGACGAATTGTAGACTGTAAATTGCGGTGGAGATCCTATCGCACGCTGATGCCCGCGCTCAGCATCATCAGCCTCTGCCGCGGCCGCTCGAGCAGAGCTCCGTCGGCCAGGCCGGCAGCGATCGTGTGGAAGCGCAGGTCCACCGTGAAGGCCAGGTGCGGCGACGTGAACCATCGCGCGCCGCCGCCGTAGTTGATCGACCGCACGCGCCTGTCCGGGTTTTCGCCGGTCTCGACCCACGTCTCGAAGCTGGCGCTCCCAATGCCCCCGCTGACGAAACTCCACCCGTTGCGATGACCAAAGTTGAGCGACACCTGCGGCGCGATTGAATACACCTGCGCCTTCAGCATCGGTCCTGTCGGTTCGCCTGCATCGTCGAGCGGCTGCCGGCTGCGCCGCGCCATGGTGAGTTCCGCGCCAAGTCCCAACGCAACGCGTCCGAACCGCACCGGATAGACATGCGCGCCGACGGTGCCGCCGAGTCCGGGTCCAGGCAGGTCAGAGGCCGGGACGTTGAAGGCCGTCGCAATCGTCGGCCGCTGTCCGAACTTCGCGAGCACGCCACGCGCATCGACGACGAATCCCGACACGGGTCGCACGACAAGAACGGGCCGAGCTGATGTCTGCGGAGCAGGCGGTGGCGAGGTCGGCGGTGTCTGCTGGGCGAACGCAAGCGCCGGGGCGCCCGCGAGCAGCAGCGCCGCAGCAAATGCGCGCATGTAAGTGATTATAAGGAAACGCTTGACGGCCCGTGGTATCACGCGACCCGGCCACCACGGGATGTCAAGCGTTTCCGTCATAATTGACGCCACCGGTGACCCTGACCACGCTTGCATCGATCGAAGCCGCCGCGGAACGCATCCGCGGTGTGGCGCGGCATACGCCGGTCATTGATCTCACCATCGAGATCGAAGATCGGCTGCCGCGTCGCGACGGGCGCGCGCTCTTCGTGAAGTGCGAGAACTTGCAGCCGATGGGCGCGTTCAAGATCCGGGGCGCCTTCAACATGCTGGTGCGGCTCATGTCGGCGCCGGAGAACGCGCCGGGACTAAAGTCCCGGCCTACCGCCGGCGTCATCACCTATTCCTCCGGCAACCACGGGCAGGCCGTGGCAATGGCGGCGGGCCGGATGGGCGTGCACGCGGTGGTCGTGATGCCGACGACCGCACCGCCGAACAAGATTGCGGGCGCGAAGGCGCTCGGGGCTGAAGTTATTCTCGAAGGTACGACGTCGATCGCGCGGCGCGAGCGGGCCGAGAAGGAAGCCGCGGCGCGAGGTCTCGTGATGATGCCGCCGTTCGATCATCCCTGGATCATCGAAGGGCAGGGCACGTGCGCGCTCGAGATCCTCGACGATCTGCCGGCCACCGCGTGTGTGCTCGTGCCGATCGGCGGCGGCGGACTCGCGTCAGGCGTGGCGGCGGCAGTGAAGCAGCGAAGCCCGAATGTGCGTGTGATTGGGGTGGAGCCGGCGGGCGCAGCGAAGATGAGCGCCTCGCTCGCGAAAGGCGAGCCGGTCACGCTCGACTCGACGGCCAGTATCGCCGACGGATTGATGCCCGTACGGCCCGGCGATCTGACTTTCGCGCACGTGCAGAAGTGGGTCGATCAGGTGGTCACGGTCGACGATGCGCAGATTGCGGAAGCGACGCTGTGGCTGCACGATCGCGGACGGCTCGTCGTCGAACCAAGCGGCGCGGCGACGATTGCCGCGGTGCGCGCCGGCGCCGTCAATGACATCGAGGGACCCATCGTCGCCATCCTGAGCGGCGGCAACGTCACGCTGGAGCGCCTGATGGAGCTGCGAAAAGGTAGCGCAGGCCTTTAGGCCTGCGTTAGCGCGACGGTTTCACCGAGCTTCGAATGATGTAATCGAGCCGCGGGTACTCCCGCCGAAAAAACGCGTTGCCTTCGGCGAATCCCGCGTCCTGCCGGCCCGCCCGGATCCCGCCGAGGCCCTCGCGGTATTCGGCGTTGAAGGCGTCGGCCGCCGCCATGCCCTCGACGACGCGGCCGAAGGGCACGAATGGCTCGCCGTCGTGCGACGCCGAGTTGTCCCGCAGATTAATGAACACCTGCGTCGTCCGGCCGTTCGGTACCGCGAACGCGAAAGCAACCGTGCCCCGGACGTTGGACTGGCGGAACGGGTCGTCGGGAAACGTCGCGATCCGCCACGCCCGGGCAACCGCCGGGTCGCCGGCGATGCCGAACTGGACCCACGTGGCCGGCCGCACCCGGAAGAAGCGTGCGTCGTCGTAGTATCCATACTTCGCGAGGTTGACGAAGCGGTCGGCGCCCCCGGGAGCCCACTCGCGGAGCACTTCAATCACGAGCGGGCCCTTGCTCGTTTCGAAGCGGACCAGCGCCCGCTCCGGCGCCGGTTCGCGAAACTCCGGCGCCGCCGGGTCGAGCAGCAGTTTCCGGTTCGACGGCGACTGCGGTCCGGCCGCGATCGACGCGATCGCGAGCAGCGGCGCGGCAAGACAGGAAAGAATGCGCATGGCTGATGTGAGGCGTCCGGCGGTCATCGTAGCACTCGCGGTCGCGTTTACGGCGGCGGCCGGCGCGGGGCCGAATCGCTTCGGGTTCTCCGATCGGGTGGAACGGCACATGTTGCCGGAAGTTACGACGGGCCCGTCGGAGCCGGCGTGGAGCCCGGATGGGATGTGGATCGCCTTCTCCATGCAGGGCGACATCTGGAAGGTGCCGGCCGGGGGCGGGGAAGCCATCGCGCTGACTCGCGGCCCCTGGTACTACTTCGAGCCCGCCTGGAGTCCCGACGGCCGGTCGATTGCCGTGACGATGGATACCGGCGGCAACCTTGATATCGGGATCGTCCCCGCTGATGGAGGAGAGGTTCGGCGGGTCACCGAGGACCGGGCCGCCGATCTCGAGCCGGTCTGGACGCGCGACTCAGCGTCGATCGTCTTCGTCAGCTCGCGCAATCGCGGCTTCGATGTCTTCCGCGTGTCACTCGCCGACGCCGCGGTGACACCGGTGGTGAGCGGCGGCGGTGACCAGATTCAGCCGGCCGTCTCGCCCGACGGCGAGACGCTGGCGTTCGTCGCGCCGGTACGTGGCCGGCTCGGCACGGGCGGCATCTGGACGCAGCCGCTGGCGCGCGGCACAGACGGATCGGCGCCGCCACAGCCGACGCTCGTGCACTACGAGGAATCCGAGTACCGGATGCGGCCGCGCTGGACGCCGGACGGCCGCGCGCTGGTCTTCGGATCGGATGCGGCCGGGTCGAACGACCTCGCGATCGTGTCGGCCGACGGCGGCAATCCGGCGGTGCTGACCGCCGATCCGATGGGCGAGTTCTCTCCGGCGCCGTCGCCCGACGGCACGCGGATCGCGTTCGTGTCCAATCACGACGGGCCACCGACGCTCTACGTCGCGCCGACCGGCGGCGGCCCGCGGGGATCCTGGACCGAGGTGCGGATGACGTCGCGGCGCCATCGCACGCCCACCGGCACGGTTCGCGCCCGCGTCGTGGGTCCGGATGGCGCCCCCGTCCCGGCACGCGTCATGGTGCGCGCCTCCGATGGCCGCAGCTACGCACCCGACGGCGGCTTCGCGCGCGTCATCTCGGCCACCGAGACGCACTACTTCCACACCGGCGGCGAGTTCGTGCTCACGGTTCCAGCCGGGTCGTTGGAGATCGAAGCCATGCGCGGGTTCGAGTACGTCCCCGTTCGCGCGACCGTCGACGTGACGGCCGGCGAGACGGCCGCCGCGCTCCTGCGGCTCGGCCCGCCGATCGCCGACATCGGCGCCTGGCGGTCGGGCGACACGCACGCGCACGACTATCATCAGGGCCGCTTCGGGTTGAGCCACGCGTGGCTGTTCGCGCAGTCGCTGGCCGAGGACCTCGGCGTCACCAACGTGCTCATTCACATGGACGGCACGCGGCTCATGGGTCGTTGGGACGATCTCACCGGCCGTCCGATCGCGCTCTCGACGCCGACGCATCTCCTCCAGTTCGGCGAAGAGTTCCGCGGGTCGCTCGGGCACATCGGGATGCTGGGCCTCTCGCGATTCATCCTGCCGCTCGTCGGCGGCGCGCCGAACACGCCGTACGCGCAGATTGCCAGCGACCTGCCCTACATCGACGGCGCGCGCGCGCAGGGCGGCATCGCCGGATTCATGCATCCGTACCTGGATGACTCGGCGAACGCGGCCGGCTGGGGCGGGTCGCTCATCCCCGTCGATGTTGCGATCGGCCGCGGCGATTTTTACGACGTCGCCGCCGTGTACTCGGACGAACTGGCGTCGGCGGCCATGTACTACCGCCTGCTCAATTGCGGCTTCCGGCTCCCCGCGACCGGCGGCACCGACAACTTCCCCGACGTCTGGCGCGATCCGCCACCCGGCACGGACCGCACTTACGCTCGCGTCGACGGTGCGCTGACGGTGGCGTCGTGGCTCGACGCCGTCAAAGCCGGCCGCACGTTCGCGACGACCGGGCCGCTGCTGTTTCTGGACGTGCAGGGCCATCAGCCGGGCGACGAGATTCGACTCGATGCCGGAGCGCCGGCCGCGCTCGACGTGGCCGTTCGGGTCGCCTCCATCGTGCCGCTCGAGCGCGTCGAGATTCTCGTCAACGGGCGCGTGGCGCTCGATGCCCGCGCCGGCGCCGACGGCCGGATTCCCGAGCGCGTGTCGGGCCGGGTCGAGGTGCCCGACGGCGGATGGATTGCGGCGCGCGCGGTCGGCCGGGCGCACCGGTACGTGGGCGACAGCTACGCCTTTGCGCAGACGAGTCCGGTGTACGTCGTCCGCGGCGGCCGTCCGTTCGTGTCGCGCGAGGACGCGGCGTTTCTGGGCGAGGTCGTCGACGCGGTTCGCGCGCGCGCCGCGCGGTCGACGGCCTGGCGGTCGGCGGGCGAGCGCGAGGCGTTTCTGCAGGAGATCGACAAGGCGCGCGCGGTGTACGCGCGTCTGATGAATCGATAAGGGCTCAGTGCGACGCCCTCAACAGCTTCTCGAGCTCCACCAGTCCTTCCTCGACGTTCGTGATCCGCCCGTCCAGCTGCATCTCGTAAATCTGTTTGAGCAGCACGCCCACGTGTGGACCGGGCGGCACGCCGTGCGCCAGCACGTGGCGCCCCAGCACGAACGGCTTCGGCGCGCCATGCTCCACGCCCAGCGCGTGCGCGCGTTCGAGAAACCAGTCCATCGCGCTGCAGTCGAAATTTCCCGGCACGCGTCCCAGGCAATCGGCCTTCGCTACGCGCGCGAGCAGCTCGAGATCGACCTTGAGCGCGAGTCTGCGGAATGCGCCGTCGCTCACGTTCGGCACCTTGTGGAACGCGCCGGGCTTCAGATGGTTGGCGACGATGCCAATGACCTGGGTGCGGACGTCGTAGCCATCGAACGACTGGACGTTGAGGCGATCGAGCAGCGACGTCGTGGGCGCCACGCCGGCTTCCTCGTGGAAGGGCGAACGGATACGCCCATCGATAAATGCCGTCGTCGCGGGCTTTCCCAGGTCGTGGCACAGCGCGCCCAGCATGACGGTGAGAGCCTGTGGGCGATCCAGATCCGTGATCCGCTCGTGCGCGCGATCGACCACCTGTAGCGTGTGCACCCAGACGTCGCCCTCCGGATGCCACTCGGGCTCCTGCTCGCATCCAACCAGGGCTTTCAGCTCGGGAAAGAGTGCGTCGATGACGCCGAGCTCGAGGGCGAGCGCAAAACCGATCGACGGCCTCTCGGCCGAGAGCAGCAGCTTTTCGATCTCGCCCCAGATCCGCTCCGCGGGCAGATCGTCGAGCGGGATAGCGCTGCAGATGCGCTTCGCCTCATCATCGAGCGCGAGATCGAAGCGCGCGGCGAACTGCAGCGCGCGAAGCACGCGCAGGCTGTCGTCGGCAAACGTGGATGCGTCGACGACGCGCAGGCGGCGCGCCTCGAGATCGCGGCGTCCGTCGAACGGATCGAGATATTCGTCCGTCAGCGGATCGAACGAGATCGCGTTGATGGTGAAATCACGGCGGCGGGCGGCCTCTTCGATCGACAGCGACGGATCGCCGATGACGGTGAATCCCTTGTGGCCGCGGCCCGTCTTCGACTCGTGACGCGGGAGCGACACGTCAATCCCGCCGATCTTGAAGACCGTGAAGCTTTCGCCGACCGTGTCGACCCTGCCAAACGATTCGAGCAGCGTCTTCAGCGCATCCGCCGGGATGCCGAAGACTTCGATATCGATGTCCTTGGATTCACGCCCCAGCAGCCGGTCGCGCGCCCAGCCGCCGACGATCAATGCGCGGCCTCCGGCGTCGCGCACCGCGCGGGCAATGTCGGTGGCGAGTGTCATCGGTCGGGTGACCCCTTGGGGTCCTTCCTACGCCGGCCGTACTTGCGCACGGCCTTGTCCGTGAACGCCGGTGCGATGACGCCGGCAATCGCCAGCGCGCGCGATTTCGCGTAGGGATACACCTCGGCGCGCGGCTTCAGGATCGCCGCTTCGATTGCCGCGGCCACCGTGTCGGCGCTTTGCCTCGGTCCGAGACCCTGCACCGCGTAGCCAAAGTCGCGCAGCATCGCCTTATGAAATTCCGTAACCGTGGCGACGGGAAAGACGACAGTAACGTGGATGCCGGTGCCGAGAAGCTCGGCGCGCAGCGACTCGGCGAATCCGAGCTGCGCCGCTTTTGTCGCGCCGTACACGCTGGTGCCCGGGACGCCGCGGCGGCCGACGATCGACGAGATGATGATCAGATGGCCTGAGGCCTGCCGCCTGAACACCGGCAGTGCCGCGCGCGCGGCGAGGTACGTGCCCATGAAGTTGACGTCCATCAGGCGGCGCGCGGCATCGGGCGGCGTCTCCTCGAGCGTGCCGTGAAAGCCGATGCCGGCATTCGCGATCATCACGTCGAGCCGTCCGAACGTCGCGATCGCGCGATCGACGAGCGCCTGGTTATCCGCTTCGCTCGTGACGTCGCCGGGCACCGCGAGCGCCTGCCTGCCGGCGGCAATCAGCTCGCGGGTGATGGCGGCCAGCCGCTCGGCCCGCCGCGCCGACAGCACCACGCTCGCGCCGGCGTCTGCAAGGCGCGTCGCGCAGGCGAGCCCGATGCCGGCCGAGGCGCCGGTGATCGCGACGACGCGTCCATTCATGCCTCGCGATGATATCCCGGAGGTTTGGCCTGATGTGCTTCAGCGACCGAGCTTGCTCCGGGCCTCCGCGATCCATCCGCGTTCCATATCGCCGTCGCCCCAGAGTTCCAGGAACCGCGCGTACTGCTGGCGCGAGCGAGCAGTATCCCCGCGCCGCTCGTAGATCCCCGCGAGCAGGAAAAAGCTGCGAGCCCACGCTTCGGCCGCGTAGGCGCGCTCGTGGCCGGCCTGGATCCGCTCGAGTAATGACGCCGCCTCGTCCTCGCGGCCCGCGCTGATATTCGCCAGCGCCGCGGCAAGCCAGAGATCGCCGTGAGTGGAAGGCGGGCCGATCATCGGTCCGTGAACGGGCAACATGTTCTGAGCTTTGGTCAGTTCCGCCACAGCGGTGCTGCGGCCGTTCTGCATCAAGGCAATTTCTCCGCGTGCCCAGTGGACCCGCCGCATCTCGCGATCGCTTGGAAGGATCTTCGCCCGGGATTCGAGCAGCGCAACCGTCTTCGCGGCATCTGCCCTGCGGCCCAATGCTGCTTGCGCGACCGCGAGGAGTTGCAGCGTCTCGAACTCAGGACCGCGGTTGCGCGCGTCGACCAGCGCCAGCTCCGCCTTCGCCTGTGCGCGCTCGGGCTGTCCCAGCCTCAGGAGCGTCATGGCCTGCCGGTTTCGCGCGACCGCGCGCTGCAAGGGCGGAAGGCCCGCAACTCGAGCGGAACGCTCCCAGAGGTCCAACGCCGTCTGACCGCGCCCGCGGGCCGCGGCCATGTGTCCAGCCCCGTTGAGACTCAGGAACCGTTCCATCGGGCTCGGCGAGCGGGCCATCGCCTCCTGCACCGCCTCGGCTTCCGCCCACCGTTCCTGCAGAATGGCGACGGCGCGTCTGCCCATCCGCACACCGAAGTCGAATGGATCGAGCGCCTCCGATTTCTCGAACGCGGATCTCGCCTCGTCGAGGCGCCCGCCGGCGATCAGGACACCGCCGAGCATGCGCAAACCGTTCGGGTCGTCGGGTCGCCCCCGCACGAAATCGTCCGCCAGTTCCCGAGCGCGGCGAACGTTTCCCGAAGCGACCAGTATCTCCGCGAAGTTTTCGTATGCCGTCGCATTCGACGTGCCTCGCCTCAGGAGCTCTTCGTACTGTTCAAGGGCCTCGGGAAATCGCTCCAGAAACAGCAAGACCAGACCAAGGTTGTGGCGCGAGGCCTGGTGCTCGGGATGCAGGGCCAGGCCCTGCTCATACGCGGCGATGCTCTGCCTTTGCGTCTCCGGGCGCAGGCTGTAGTAGAAGCCCTCGATGTAAAACCGCTCGCGTGTGGTGAGCCGGTCCGTCAGATCCAGCGCGCGCCTGGCATACGTGTCCCGCTTGTCGTAAAGCCCGAGATTATGGTTCACGACCGCGAGTTTGGCGTACGCCATTGCGAAGTCCGGATCGACGTCGATCGCTTTCTCGAGGAGGGGCGCGGCCTGCGCCGAGAGGCCCCGCTCGTGGAAGTTCAGGCCTTCCGCGTAGTATCGGTACGCGTCGATGGAGGAGGTCGTGATCGCGGTGAGCCCGCGATCGAGTCCCTGCTCTTCTGAGCGCTCTCCGGGGCGCTGCAGCAACGACCCCGGACTTCCGGCAGCGAGGACCGCCATGCTGGATTTGAACCGCCGCGTGAGCTCGTCGACAAGCGCAAACAAACCCGCCTCGCCAGGACCCTCGACGCGTTCGGCGGTCACAATGCGTCCCGTCCGCGCGTCCTGCAGGCGCGCGCTGATGCGGATCGTTCCGCCGGCTCTGATGTAGCTGCCCACGAGCACGTTGTCCACGCCGGCCCGGTCCGTGATCTCGCGCACGACGTCGGCCGAAATGACGCGATCGTCGGTCCGCCTGATCTCCTGGAGAATCTGTACGAGGCGATCCGTGCCGAGCACCTCGAAGTCTGCCGACTGCGACAGATCGGTCACCATCATGTCGGTGAGCCCCGTGCGCATCCAGTCGAGTGAGGCGTCTCCGGTGTTGTTCTCGAAATAGAGCACGGCCACGGCCGGCTTGCCGGTGGATTTCGAGGGAGAGACGTCCGAAGATCTTCCCGGCCACCACCACAGCAGGCCTGCCGCGATGGCGGCACACACGAGAACCGTTCCACTGAGGGCCCTGTGACGAATCCAGCGATCCGCCAATGGCACCGCGTGCTCACCGAACGGCGGCGTCACGGCCGCCGATGTCGGCGCTGACTCGAGTCGCCGCCGCGCCGCGCGCAAATCGACGATCAGATCCTTCATGCCTTGATACCGATCGTCGGCATCCTTGGCTGTGCACTTGCTGATGATTCGCTGCAGGTCGGCGTTCGCCTCAGCCGGGGTTTCAGCCGTCGCCGGGAGCGGCGGCACCGGCTGCGTGAGGATGGCCTGCATCGTGTCGAGGCTCGATCGCCCCTGAAACGCGGGGCGTCCCGTGAGCATTTCGTACAGCGTCACGCCGAGCGCGAAGATGTCGCTGCGATGGTCGACGCGCCCGCCGCGCGCCTGTTCAGGCGACATGTAGGCGGCGGTGCCGAGGACGAGCCCTGCGCGCGTCTGGGGATCGTGCGCGGTAACCGTCGCCGCCTCCGCGCTCACCGGCTCGACGAGCTTCGCCAGTCCGAAGTCAATGATCTTCGCATGCCCATCGTCGGTCACCATGATGTTGGCCGGCTTCAGGTCGCGATGGATGATGCCTTTGTCGTGCGCGCGGGCGAGACCTTCGGCGATCTCCGCGGCCAGCGTGAGCGCGCGCGTCTGGATCAGCGGCCCGCGGCTGAGCGCGTCGCTCAGCTTCTCGCCCCGAATCAGCTCCATGGCAATGAAGGTGACACCCTCAGCTTCGCCGGCGTCGTGAATCACCGCGACGTGTGGATGCTCGAGGGCAGACGCGGCGCGGGCCTCGTGTATCAGCCGAGCGCGCCGTTCCTGATCGCCGACAAGGTCGTCGGGCAGGACCTTGAGCGCGACCTCGCGGCCGAGATTCACATCGACGGCGCGATAGACGACGCCCATGCCTCCGCGGCTGATCTCGTCGATGATTTCGTAGTGGGACAGTCTTCTGCCAATCATGGGCGCAACGGCGGCATGATAGCGGAACTACAATCCTCCCGTGCTCCTCGACCTCCTGCGCGATCTCGTCGCCATCGACTCCGTCAATCCGGGCCTTGTACCTGGCGCCCGTGGCGAGGCCGACATTGCGGCGCATTGCGCCGCGTGGCTGCGCCGCGAAGGCTTCGATGTCGAGGTGCAGGAGGCCGCTCCCGGGCGTCCGAACGTGATTGGCGTGCTCGAGGGCGCGACGCCCGGCCGCTCGCTCATGTTCTGCGGACACATCGACACGGTCGGCGTCGACGGCATGGCCGCGCCGTTTACGCCCGACGTCCGCAACGGCCGCTTGTACGGCCGCGGCTCGCAGGATATGAAGGGCGGCGTGGCGGCGATGATGGACGCGGCGCGGCGCGCGAAGGAGCAGTGGACGTCAGGCCGGCTGATCGTTGCGTGCGTCTGCGACGAGGAATTCGAGAGCATCGGCGCCCAGGCGCTCGTCAAGTCATGGACGGCCGATGCGGCCGTCGTCACCGAGCCGACCGATCTTTCGGTCGCCATCACGCACAAAGGATTCGCGTGGATCCAGATCGACACGCGCGGCCGCGCGGCGCACGGCAGCCGTCCTGCCGAAGGGCGCGACGCGATCCTCAGGATGGGCCGCGTGCTCGCCAGGCTCGAGCGCCTCGGCGTGGATCTCTCGCGCCGCGACGCCGATCCGCTCACCGGACCGCCGTCGCTGCACGCGTCGATCATCGAAGGCGGCCGCGAGTGGAGCAGTTATCCGGATGCCTGCCAGCTGAAAGTCGAGCGGCGCACCGTGGCCGGCGAAACCGACGCGCAGGTGATGGCCGAGATCGAGGCGATCCTGTCGGACCTCGAGGCGGCGGATTCGGAGTTCGAGGCTGCCGCCGAGCTCGTCGCCAGCCGCGCGCCCTATGCGCTCGATGCCGGCCACGAGCTTCCGGTGAGCCTCGCATCGCTCGCGCGCGCTCGCGGCGCCGCCGGCGACATCGCAGGCATGAGCTTCTGGACCGATGCCGCGATTCTGGGCGAAGCGGGCATCCCGAGCGTGCTGTTCGGCCCCGGCGGCGCCGGACTACACAGCGCAGAGGAGTACGTAACGCTGTCCGATGTTGAGGATTGTGCGACGGTGCTGAGGGATCTGGCAGAAAAATGGGGACGGGTCTGAATTATTCGCCAGTCGTGGCCGACGAATAATTCAGACCCGTCCCCATTTTTCTGCGCGCGCGGCGGGCCGGAACCGCTGGGAACGCTCAAGCCCGCCGGCGTGTTACGAAGCCTTGCGGATCGGATTGATGGCCGGCTGCGTGCCGAGAGAGTGGCGGCGCGGATCGCCCGCAAGCGTCACCCGCGGGCGCTCGCCCTCGATTTTCCAGCCCGGTGAGTCATGACCGCACGACGTGCAGCGCAGCAGCATGCGGTCGCCCTCGAAGTGCAGCACCGAGTGATGACCGTGAAACAGGCCGCAGAAAAACTGGCCCAGCCAAGCCACGAACCGCGCGAGCAGACTTTCCTGCGCGCTGTTGTGCACGTTACCCATGGGGAGCCGCTGGGTGTCGTTGATGACCATGACCGTTCTCGTCCTTTCCCTTCTCTCTACAGTTGTATCTATGCCGTTGTTACGCCAGTTCGGGCGCTCGGGTTCGACGCCCTCTGTAAATACAAACGACATGCCAGACCGGGCAGTTTGAGTTAGCTAGAGGATTGAAGGACTTACGGATGAACTTACGAATCCGTACTGAACGGTTCAGGTGTAACCGGCTACACATTGTCATGCGCCGGGTACTAACGCATGAGGCTCTTCAGTACGAACAGGACATTTGCCGGACGCTCGCCCAGCCGGCGCATGAAATACGGAAACCATTCCTTTCCGAACGGCACGTACACGCGAAAGGGATACTCGGCCGCAGTAAGCTGCGCCTGCAGATCGCGGCGAATGCCGTAGAGCATTTGAAACTCGAAGCGGCTGGTCGCATGGCCCCGCGACGCCGCATGCGCGCGCGTGGCCTCGATCATCGCGGGATCGTGTGTGGCGATCGCGGGATAGGCGCCCTCGTCGAGCAGCAGCCGCATCAGCTCCACGAACTTCGCATCGACATCGGCCTTCGACGGATACGCCACGTCGCGAGGCTCCTTGTACGCGCCTTTCACCAGGCGCACGCGCGCGCCGAGCGCGTTCATGCGGCGCACGTCATCTTCGCTGCGCCGCAGATACGACTGAATCACCACACCCGCATTGCGATAGCCCTGCTGCCAGAGCGTTTCGAAGATCTCCAGCGTCTGCGCCGTATAGGCGGAGCTCTCCATGTCGATGCGCACGAAAAACTCCTGCGCGGCGGCGCGGTCGAGGATGCGACGCAGGTTGTCGACCGTGGTCGCCCGGTCGACATCGAGACCGAGCTGCGTGAGCTTCAATGAGATGTTGCGGCCGATGCCCGCCGCGGTGATGGCGTCGACGACCGCGAGATACTCCCGTGTGGCGGCGGCGGCCGCCGCGATGCTGGCGACGCTCTCGCCCAGATAGTCGAGCGTCACGTGCATGCCGTCGCGCTCGATCGCGCGCGCGGCCTCGATCGCCTCCTCGACGCGTTCACCCGCGATGAACCGGCGCGCGAAGCTCGACCGACGTCGCATCCCATAGCGCGACGCCGCGCGCTTGATTGCCTCGCTGCCGGCGAGGGCGTGAAACAGCGCTTTCATTTCGATGGTTTCTTGTCGGCGCGCAGGTGCTGGATGGTGCGCGCGTAGTAGCGCAGCACGTGGCGGTTGCGCACGCGGATGCGTCCGCGCGCGTCGATGGCCAGGATGCCGCGCTCGATCATAGGCTCGAGCCCCTCTTCGAGCGCGCGCGGGCCGGTCATCACCGCCAGGTTGGCCCCCTTTGATTCGAGGACGCGGATGAGCGCGTCGGCGTTCGCGGCCAGCACCGGCCGTTCGATGTCGGGCCGCATCACGCTCGCAATGATCGCCGTCGGCAGCACCTTGTAGAGCAGGCCGATCGCCGCCTGAATGCGGTGCGCGAGCCGCACGAGATCGCGCTTGTTCTCGGGGTCGTATTCCGTGAGCGCAATCGCCTCGCCGAACGTGACGAACGCGCGGCTCTGATATCCGACCGCGAGCCCCACCATCTCCGCCAGCTCGTGCCGGAACGGCCGCTGCCGCCGCTTGTGCGTTTGGGTCGACAGCATGCGATCCTCGAGCACGAGATCGTACGCCACCGCCATCGGCATCACGAGCAGCTTCGACCGATCCGCCTGCAGCGCGGCATGCAGCAGGCCCATCTTCGAGGGCTTCAGCTCGCCGCTGTAGCTGCGCCCGCCTTCCGGATAAAAGAGCAGGTCGCGGCGCTGCAGCAGCTCGGCGACGTACGCCTTGAGCGTCACGAGATACGCCGGATCCTTGCTGTTGCGGCGGATGGGAATCGCGCCCGTCACATGCCGGTTGATGATGCCGAGCGCTCCGCCGAACAGGTTGATGCCGGCCGCGATCACCGGCGGGCGGATGCCGTTATCGAGCAGGGCGAGCGGCTCCACCAGATAGTCGAGATGGCTCTTGTGGTTCGAGACATAGACCACGTGCCCGCGCGCGATGGCGTCGACGACGCGATCGAGATGCTCGTCGATGCGGTCGATCTTCCTGAAGATCGGATAGAGCGGATGCTTCAGCGCCTTGTAGAACGGATAGCGCTGCGTCGTGCGCAGCTCGTCGAGATAGCCGAGCACGCGCGCGTGCACGTCGGCGTCGGCCTCGGCATCCGCGCTGTGCAGATAGCGGGCGAGCTCGTCGCGCGCGAGGACGGCCGCGGTGATGTCGTCTGTCACAGGGCGCAACTCTATCAGGCGCCTTGGCTCCATCTACAATTTACAATGCGCGCGCGACCGCGTCGGCGAACTCGGTGGTCGACGCGGTGCCGCCCAAGTCGCGCGTGCGCACCTCGCCGGCCACCAGGACCGTGTCGAGGGCGGCGCTGACGCGATCGGCCGCGGCCGTCTCGCCGATGTGCCGCAGCATCATCACCGCCGACAGCAGCAGCGCGGTGGGATTCGCGCGGTTCTTGTTGGCGATGTCGGGCGCACTGCCGTGCACGGCTTCGAAGACGGCCGACTCGAGCCCGATGTTCGCGCCCGGCACCACGCCAAGCCCGCCCACGAGGCCGGCACACAGATCCGACACGATGTCGCCATACAGATTGGGCAGCAGCAGCACATCGTAGCGCTCGGGCGTCATCACGAGATGCATGCAGGCGGCGTCGACGATCTTTTCGTCGTACGGAATCTCGGGAAACGCGCGGGCAACGTCGCGCACGCTGTCGAGAAACAGGCCGTCGCTCAACTTCATGATGTTGGCCTTGTGGATGGCCGTCACCTTGCGGCGCGCATGCTGCCGCGCATACTCGAACGCGAACGTCGCGATGCGCGTCGAGGCTTTCTCGGTAATGATTTTCAGGCTTTCGACAACGCCCGGGATGATCTGGTGCTCGAGTCCGGCATAGAGATCCTCGGTGTTTTCGCGCACGATGATTAGATCGACGCCCGTGAACCGGCTCTCGACTCCCGGCAGGTTTCTCACGGGCCGCAGGTTCACGTAGAGATCCAGCGCCTTCCGCAAGCCGACGTTGACGCTCGTAAACCCCGCGCCGATCGGCGTGGTCACGGGGCCCTTCAACGCGACCCGGTTCCGCCGGATCGATTCCAGCAGCTGCGCCGGCAGCGTGTCGTTGTACTTCGCGACCGCTTCGACGCCCGCGTCGTGACGCTCCCACTGGATTGTTACGCCGGTCGCGTCGAGCACCCGCACGACCGCCGCGGTGACTTCCGGTCCGATCCCGTCGCCCGGAATCAGCGTGATGGTGTGCGACTGGCTCACTTCGTCTCCGCCAGACGCGGCGCGAGCATGGCCGCCACGGCTTCCACGAGCTTGCGGTCTTCGTCGCCAAACGCCGCGGCCTTGTCGCTGTCGATGTCGATCTCGCCGAGCACGACGCCGTCGAGCATGATCGGCGCGACAATCTCGGACTTCGTGTCCACGCTGCACGCCAGATACCGCGGATCCGCATTCACATCGTCCACGATAATCGTCTGTTTCTCGGTGGCGGCGGCGCCGCAGATGCCGCGGCCGAGCGGAATGCGCGTGTGCGGCGACGGTTTGCCGAGATACGGACCGAGCACGAGCTCGTTGCCGTCGAGCAGATAGATGCCGACCCAGCTGTAGTCGGGCCGCTGCTTCAATGTCGCGACCGCCGCCTGCATGGCGTCATGTGCCGTCGCGGCCCGGTCAATCGCCTCTCGCGCCAAAGCTTCGGTTGCCATCAGAGGATTATAGGAGGGCAGAGGGGTTGGGTCGTTTGACTATTAGTCAAATGACTAGTAGTGTGAAGACTGCCGATCTGGAGGTGCGAGTGTCTGATCTGTCCGACCGCGTGGCCGCACTGTTGCCGCTCCCGCCGCGCGATTACCTGATTCTCTTCGCGCTTGTCGACGGAGGACGCCACGGGCACGGCATCCTCAAGGCGCTCGAAGCGCAGGCTGGCAGCGTCATGATCGATCCCGCCAATCTCTATCGCACACTGCGCAAGATGGACCGCGACGGCCTCATCGTCGAAGAGCTTCGCGGCTCGCGCCGCGCCGAGAGCCGCCGGCGTGTGTATTCGCTGACGCCACTCGGCCGCGCTGCACTGAAGGCGGAAGCGGCGCGTATGGCGCTGCTGACCGACAGTGCGCGCGGCCGCAAGCTCGTGCCCTCGTCATCGGGCATCAAATGACGAGACTCGACGGCCGCTCGCTGCTGTGGCGCACGTGCCGGACGTTCTATCGCGCGTGGCTCTGGTGGTATCCGCCCGCATTCAGACGTGAGCACGGCGACGAGGCCGCCCGATTGTTCGCCGACGTCTGCGCCGCAGACGGGCCGCGCGCCCGCGCGCGTCGTGTGACGCGGGCCCTCTTCTGTGTCCCGCGCGACGGTCTACGGGAACGCCGGGCCACCGCGTGGCACCATGCAGCGCCGCGCAGTCTGCGGCTCGACGGACTCGCACGCGACCTGGCCGGCGCGGTCCGATCAGTTCGCCGCCGCCCGGGATTGATGGCAGCTGTCGTCGCAACGCTCGCGCTCGGAATCGGTGCCAACACGGCGATGTTCAGCGTGGCCGACGCGCTGCTGCTGCGATTCCTGCCGTATCCGGACGCGGATCGTGTGGTCTATCTGCGCGTCCGATCGCAGGCTACCGGACGGCTTCGGGATCCTACGTCCGCGGAGCTTCATCGGTGGAGAGAACACCTGCAGTCGTTCGAGCGGATCGAAGGACGCAGCTGGAAATCCGTGCTGCTCACCGGCGATGCCGGCGCGACACGAGTCCGGATGCTTCAGATCACATCCGGATTTCTCGACGCCCTGCGTGTCGTACCGTTGGCGGGTCGATTGCTGCACCCGTCCGATAGCGCGGCTGGCGCTCCTCCGGTCGTCCTCCTGTCCAAAAGTCTCTGGATGAGCCGCTACGGCAAGGATTCGGCTGTCCTCGGCTCAACGCTCGTCATCGACGGCGCTCCGCATCTCGTCGTAGGGGTGATCGACGATGTTCGGTCGGACACCCCCGGTCTTCGCATCAATCTGTATGCGCCGTTGCCGCGGAATGGAGCTGCCGCCGACGCCGTCCCGGCGCGCGGCATTGCGTGGCTGCGGCCCGGCGTGTCGGTCGAGGCCGCGCAGCAGGAAACCGGCGTTGTGACTGCGGCTGTTGGCACGGACGGACGGCGCGAGCATGGTGCAGTCGAAACGCCGCGAAACATTTTTCTCCAGGTTGCGGAGTTTCGCAATGTCACAGTCGCGCTGCTCGCCGCGACATTCCTGCTGTTCGCGGTCGCATGGGTAAACGTTGCTGCCATGCTGCTCGCGGCTGCCCGCGCGCGGAGCGGTGAGCTTGCGTTGCGCGGCGCGCTTGGCGCGAGCCGTGCCCGGCTCGTGCAAGGATTGCTGCTCGAGAGCCTCGTGCTATCGCTGATCGGATGTGCGGCCGGGCTGCTCATTGCCAGGGCCGCGATCGGCGCGTTCGCGATGCTAGACCCCGCGCCGCAGCTGTCGGCTGGCCTCGAGGCGGCACGCATCGATTGGCGGGTGCTGGCGTATGCGGCGCTTCTTTCGCTGGGCACCGCACTTGCCGTCGGCGGATGGGCCGCCTTCCGAAGCTCGGGACCGTCGCTCACCGCCGTGCTGCACGAATCGGGCAACCCGCGCGCCGGCCGCCGACGCACGAGCGGCCTGTTCATTGCCGCGCAGACGGCGCTCTCCCTTGTTTTGATGGTTGCGGCCGGTTTAACGGGTCGTGCGTTCCTCACGATGCGGCTCGCGGAACCAGGTTTCGCGGCGGACCGCATCCTTTTCGTGCGCCTCTCGCTTCCTGAAGACGCGTACGCCACACCGGCCGGGCGCGAAGCGTTCTACACCGAGTTGATCGATGGCGCGAAAAGCCTTCCGGGTGTCGTCGGGGCCGGCCTTGGATACGGCGCCGTTCCGCCGAGCGACTTCAACGTGATCGGAGCGCTGCGGGTCGAGGACGGTGGCGCCCCTCGATCCGACTTCAACGTCGAGACCAGCTATGTCGCGCCGTCACACTTCGAGCTGATGGGCATTCCGCTGGTCGCGGGCCGGCCGTTTGACGAGTTCGACGGCCGGCCGGCCGGTGCCGCGGAGACGCCCGCCATCGTCAGTCGCGCCCTCGCGCAGCATCTGTGGCCGGATCGGCATCCGGTCGGCAGCGGCTTCGAAGTCGCGAGCCCGCGCCGGACGCATCGGTATCGCGTCGTGGGCGTGGCCGCCGACGTCCGAGGGCAGGATCTGGAATGGCTGGACCATCCGAGCCGCGGGTGGCACCTCTATCTGCCCCTTCCCGAAAACCGCAGGTACACGGAAGTCATCCTTCGGGTTGCCGACGGCCAGCCGCTGCCGGTTGCCGATCTCAGGGCGCTCGTTCGCCGCATCGATCCGCGCGTGCCGGCCGACGATGAGCTCATGAGCGGCGCGGCAAGTCTGTTTGGGAAGACGCGTCGAGCGCGGTTTCGTGCCGTCCTGTTCGGCACGTTCGCGATCTCCGCATTGACGCTCTGCGCGCTCGGCATCGCCGCCGTCGTCGGACACCAGGTGAGCCGCCGAACGCGCGAAGTCGGCGTGCGCATCGCTCTGGGAGCGCGACCCGATCAGGTGCGGCGACTCATCGTGCGACAGGGACTCGTGCCGGTTGCCGGCGGGATGGCTGCGGGCCTCGTCGCGGCGGTCGGCGCAGCCCGCGCACTGCGAAGTTTCCTCCCGGGTGTGAGTCCCGCCGATTTCGCAACTCTCGCGATCGTCCTGGCTGTAATCTCGGCAGTAGTGCTCGTAGCGATCTGGGTGCCGGTTCGCCGCGCCACCCGCATCGACCCGATCGCCGCGCTGCGCGCGGACTGACCTCGTCGAACATCAGAGCCGGCGCGGCGTGCCGTTTGATAAACTTGCGCGCTGTGCCATCCTCCAAGCGCCCTTCTATTACTGTCCTGAAGAATCTCGCCACGCAACTGCGCATCGACTCGGTGCGATCGACGACCGCCGCCGGCAGCGGACATCCGACGACGTGCATGTCGGCGGCCGAGATTGTGGCCACGCTGTTTTTCGCCGAGATGCGGTACGACCCGCTGAATCCGCGGCACCCGGGCGCCGATCGGTTCGTGCTGTCGAAAGGACACGCCGCGCCGATTCTGTACGCGGCCTGGGCCGCGGCCGGCCTCTTTCCGCGCGAGCAGGTGATGGACCTGCGCAAGATCGAGTCGGACCTCGAGGGACATCCGACGCCGCGCCTGTCGTTCGTCGACGTGGCGACCGGCTCGCTCGGACAGGGCATCTGCGCCGCCATCGGCACGGCCCTCAACGCGCGGCGCATCGGATCCGCCTATCGCACCTACGTGCTCGTCGGCGACGGCGAGAGCGCCGAAGGATCGGTCTGGGAAGCGGCGCAGGCCGGCGCGTTTCACAAACTCGACAATCTCTGCGCGATCACCGACGTCAACGCCTACGGGCAGAGCCGCGCCACGCAGTGGCGGCACGACCTCGAGGCGTTCGCGACGCGATGGCGCGCGTTCGGATGGCACACGATCACCGTCGACGGACACGATGTCGAGGCGCTGCTCGGCGCCTATGACGCGGCGCGCGCCACGAAAGGGCGGCCGACGATGATTGTGGCGAAGACGTTCAAGGGGCAGGGCGTCGAGAGCGTCGCGGGCAAGGATGGGTGGCACGGCAAGGCGCTGAAGTCGGGCGCGGAGCTCGACGCGGCGATCCGGGAGCTCGAGTCGCAGTACGTGAAGACAGACGATCCGTCGCCGGTGATTCCGAAGCCGGCGGACGTGAAAGCCGAGCCTGTCGTCGATCACATGAAGGCCATGCCGGCGCCGGCCTACAAGCTGGGCGATCTGGTTGCCACCCGCGAGGCCTATGGCACCGCGCTGGCGGCGCTCGGAAAGATCGATGCGCGCGTCGTGGCGCTCGACGCCGACGTCGGCAACTCGACGTTCAGCGATCGCTTCGAGAAACAGTCTCCGGAGCGGTTCTATCAGATGTTCATCGCCGAGCAGGTGATGGTGGGCGCCGCGATGGGCCTCGCCGCGCGCGGCGCGATTCCGTTCCCGTCGAGTTTCGCGTGCTTCCTCTATCGCGCGGCCGACTTCGTGCGCATGGCGGGCATCTCGTTCTCGAACATGAAGCTCGCCGGATCGCATGCAGGCGTCTCGATTGGCGAAGACGGCCCCTCGCAGATGGCGCTCGAGGACCTCGGCATGTTCCGGGCGGTGCCGGGCAGCACCGTGCTCTATCCGTGCGATGCGGTGAGCGGCGAGCGCCTGGTCGCGCTGGCGGCCGCGACTGAGGGGCTCTGCTACATCCGCACCTCGCGCCCGAAGACGCCGGTCATCTATGAGGCGAGCGAGGAGTTCACCGCCGGCGGATCGAAGACCTTGCGCTGGACGCCGCACGACGCCGTCACCGTCGTGGCGGCCGGCGTGACGGTGTTCGAGGCGCTGAAGGCGCACGATCTGCTCGCCGCCGAGGGCGTGGCGATTCGCGTCATCGATGCGTACAGCGTGAAGCCGATCGACAAAGAGACGCTGGTGGCGTCAGCGCGCGTGACCGGCGGCCGGATCATCAGTGTGGAAGACCATTACCCGCAGGGCGGACTTGGGGACGCCGTGGCCGAGGCGGTGGCCGACGCCGGCTTCACCGTCGAGCGCCTGGCGGTGCGCGAAATCCCCCGCAGCGGCCCGCCCGACGAACTGCTCGATCGCTACGGCATCTCGGCCCGGGCGATCGTGGAGGCAGTCGCGCGCGTAACCCGTCGGGCATGAGCATTGCTCAGTACTCGCTGGACCGATGCGGCTGAGCTTCTCATTACTAATAGCGGCACTCACAGCCACGTTGTTCGTGCCCCGTGCGGCCGAGGCCCAGACCGTACCCGCGGTGGTCGCGGCGCAACCCGAACCGCCCGACGCCACGCGCGAAGAACTGCTGCGCAGGGCCCGCGAGGCCAAAAAAGACATCGTTCGTCCTCCCGAGCCAACGCAGCTCGAAAAACTGATCGCGCGCATCGAGCCCTACGTCATGACGCCGCCCGTGCCTGGCATGGCGTTCCGCCGCGGTTTCTACCCGAAATTCGGCAGTGTGGCGCCCGGCGGGGGATGGGCGGTGGGCCCTGCCTTCCGGTATGAGGGTCTGGCGCGCGGCCACGTCGACGCCGACGTTTTCGCGCGCATGTCGTGGAAACGCTATTGGCAGGTCGAGGGCCGGCTGCGCATGCCGCGGCTCAACGACGCGCACACCGGCGTTGGCGTCTTTGGCCGCATCCGCGACATGCCGCAGGAGGACTTCTTCGGCTTTGGTCCCGACTCGGTCCGCGATGACCGCGTGAGCTTCGCGCTCCGCGAGGTCGCGGCGGGCGCGTTTGCCGATCATCGCATCGGCTCGCTGACGCTGCACGCCGGCGCCGACTTCGTGCGGCCGACAACGCGCGAAGGCGCCGACAAGAACTATCCATCCATCGAGCAGCGCTTCGACATCACCACGATTCCGGGATTCGTCGACGAGCCCGATTTCGTCGTGCTGCGCGGCGGCGCCGCGTTCGATCGCACCGACGAACCTGGCAACCCGCGGCGCGGGCCGCAGCATCGGGTGGAATTCTCGCGCTGGACATCGCGCGGCGGGGCGCCGTTGAGCTTCAGCGCGGTCACCGCCGATCTTCGGCAGTTCCTGTCATTCCTGAACCATACGCGCGTGATCGCGTTGCGCGGCGCCCTCTGGCACACGGCGGCAAGCGGCGGGGCCGACGTGCCGCTCTATTACCAGCCGGTGCTCGGCGGCGGACGCGCGCTGCGCGGCTATCGCGAGTTCCGCTTCCGCGACCGATCGGCGCTGCTGCTGCAGGCCGAATATCGCTATCAGCTTTTTGCCGGCGCCGACGGCGTCATGTTTTACGAAGCGGGCACGGTCGGGCCGTCGCTGGGCGATCTCGGATCGCTCAAGACCGACTATGGGCTGGGTCTTCGCGTTGGCAGCGGCCAGGGCGTGTTTCTGCGGATCGAGGCGGCGTTCGGCACACCCGAGAGCCCGCGCGTCTACATCAAATTCAGCAATGCGTTTTAGGAGATGGACGTCACTGCCGGCCGGTGCGGCGCTCGCCGCCGCGATCCTCGCGCTGTCGACGCTTGTGGGCGCCGCGCAGCGCAGCGGCCCGCTCTTCAGGCCCGACGATCCGCTCGCCGCCGACAACGATCGCGCCGTGGACGTCGGCAAGCTCGAAGAGCGCGACGACAGCGACATCTACGATTTTATCGAGCACACCTTCCTCGGGCCCGGCAGCAGCGATGACATCCGCGCGCTCAACGTGAACACGATCGACGAAGTGCCCGACTCGAGCTGGTTTGCCAACCGGTACGCGCGCGGGTTGCCGTCCGGTGAAGTGCTGGCCCGCGGTCACGACACGCTCGACTCGCTCGACATCACGGGATGGCCTGTCTCGGAAGGCAAGGGAGAGGGCGCGACGCCAGGATTCAGAGTGCGCGGTCCTGACGGCGCCGACTATCAGCTGAAGTTCGATCCCGAATCGAACCCCGAGATGACGACCGGCGCGGAGGTGATTGGCACCGGTTTCTATCACGCCTTCGGCTACAACGTTGTCGAGATGTACCTGGTGGAGTTCGACGGCGACAACTACACCATCCTGCCGGGTGCGACGATCAGCTTCCAGGGAGGCAAAGAGCGATCGCTTACGCGAGTCGACGTCGACGGAGTGCTCGAGATATCGGCGCGGCTGCCGAATCGCCGCTATCGTGCCGTTGCGCGGAAGATGCCCAAAGGCGACGGCATCGGCACCTTCCGGTACTACGGCACGCGTCCCGACGACCCGAACGACATCTTTCCGCACGAGCATCGCCGCGAGCTGCGCGCCGCCCGCGTCTTCGCGGCATGGCTCGACCACGACGACTCGCGCGGCATCAACTCGAAGGACATCGTCGTGCAGGAAGGCGGCCGCCGGTACGTCAAGCATTTTATGTACGACTTCAACTCGACGCTCGGCGCGGGCACGCGCGCGCCGCAGACCCCGAGACATGGCAACGAGTATCAGTTCGACATAGACCAGGCGCTCAAAACGCTGGTGACGTTCGGCTTTTACCTCAAACCCTGGGCGAGGATTGAGTACCCTGACGCCCCGCCGGCCGTCGGCAACTTCGAGAGCCGCTTTTTCAATCCGGTGAGATGGAAGCCGAACTATCCGCTGCCGGCATTCGATCGCATGCGGCCTGAAGACGCGTTCTGGGCCGCGCGGATCATCGCGCGATTCAATGAGCCGGCGGTGCGGGCGATTGTGGGCAGAGCGCGATACACAGACCCCGCCGCGACCGACCACATCGTTCGCACGCTGATGGCGCGCCGCGACAAGATTCTGCGCGTGTGGCTGAACGGCGTGATGCCGATCGTGAGCCCCGCGCTCGGGTCATCGGGACTTACGTTCAGGAACGCCGCGGTTGATGCTGGAGTGGCGGCCGCGCCAGCCGCTTATCAGATCACCTGGTATGCCTTTGACAACGCGACCGGCGCGCATCGGCGCGCTGGAGAGACCGTCAGCACGCCCGCGGCGCAGCCGGCGGCGTTGCCGCCCGGACTTGCGGGCGAGGCATTCGTGATGGCCGCCGTCTCGGCTGATGGCGCCGATCCCAACTGGCGCAAACCCGCGCGCGTGTACTTCCGCAAGCAGGGCACCGGCTGGCAGCTGGTCGGCCTCGAGCGCGATCACACGGAGCTGCCAGGCCAATAGCAGATCACCAAATCACCAGATCACCAAATCACCAAATCCATCATCCCTATCGCTGAGCTTGCCTTCCGACCGCCTTCTCCTGTTGAATACCTGCGTTTCCGGAGGCTCAACTCGATGCGGCTTCGAAACAGAACCAGCCCCGTCGTGCTCGTCGTCGAGGACGATGCGCAGCTGCGGCAGCTGGCGGCGGACACGCTCGCGTGCAGCGGGTATGAGGTTGTGGAGGCTCGTGATGGGCGTGAAGCGATCGACCAGCTGCAGGTGCATGCGCCCGATCTCGTGCTGCTCGATCTGAACATGCCCGTCATGGATGGCTGGCAGTTCCGCGCGGAGCAGCGGCGCCTGCCGGAGCGGCGGCTCGCGACGATACCCGTCGTGCTGCTGACGGCCGTCGAGGCGGCCCAGGGTCACGCGACCCTCTTGCAGGCGGCAGGCCTGGTCACCAAGCCCTTCGATCCCGACACGCTGCTCAACACGGTCCAGAGCGCGCTGCGCCACTGACGGGCGCGTTTCAATTACTTCGGCGCGACCGGTGGCAATTCGCGCTTATGCGCGCTCGTGTTCATCAGATGCCGGATGCGCGCGGCGGTTTCGGCCGCGACGCTTTCGGGTCCCGACTCCAGGTACTTTTCGAGATCCTCGTACGTGAAGCCCATCTCGCTCTCGTCGGTTTGGCCCGCCCAGAGGCCCGCTGACGGCGGCTTGTCGATGAGGCGCGGCGGCACGCCCAGCTCGCGCGCGAGCGCGCGCACTTCGCTTTTCACCAGCGCGCCGATCGGCAGCAGATCGACGCCGCCGTCTCCATACTTGGTGTAGTAGCCGATGGCGATCTCGCTGCGGTTGCCGGTGCCCGTCACCAGGAACCCAAGCGACGTCCCAATCGTGTAAAGCGTCGTCATCCGCAGGCGCGGTTTGATGTTGGCAAGCGCGAGCTTCGTCCGCAGCGGATCCGGCGCGAAGCCGTGGCCGCGCTCGGCTGCGGTCACCGCCGTAATGTCCATCGCCAGCGCGTCGTAGGAGGCCGACAGATCCACGCGCACCGTCGGCAGCTTGCACGCTTCCGCCGCCAGCACCGCGTCGAGCTCGTCTTCGGCGTGGCTGTGGCACGGCATGATGACGCCGAGCACCTGGCCGGGCATCGCCAGCTGACAGAGCCGCGCGACGACCGCGGAATCCACGCCGCCGCTCATGCCGAGAATGAATCCGCGCGCGCCGGCTTCATTCGCGCGCTCGCGCAGCCATGCCGCAATGCGTTCCGCTCGCTTCTCCATTACGCCGCTATGCTCCTCGATCTGACTATATCGCGGCGGGATTCGCGGATGCTTCATCCGGCCAGATCGGATCGCGTCGCGCGACCCAGCCGGCTGATCCGAGGTGCGCCTGATAGATCGATGCTTGCGCGCCGATCAGCGAAAGCCTGAGAAGCATGTCGCCCGTCACGAATGCGTAGATGAGCCAGGCGGGCGCCGCGTCCGCTGTCTGCGTGCGCAGCGTGATCCAGAGCAGGAGCAGCAGCCAGAACGCGGCCTGCACGGCCAGCATCCGGCCGCCGAACGCGCGCAGCATGCGCACCGAGGCGAGCACTGCCCCGATGGCGCTGCGGCGATCCTCGATGACGAGGCGCAGGCGCGCGTAGTCGAAGACGATGGCGATGAGGAAGAGGACGATGGCGAGCGCGCCGAACAGCGCGAGGCGCGATGTTTCGGCGAGGCCATCTGCCTGTGATGCCATCCACGGTTCGATCCAGCGCAGCACAGCGGAGTAGACGAGAAGCGCCAGCAGGCCGAGCCGGATGAGCGGGCCGAAGCATCCGCCGCAGGCCGCGAAGAAGCGCGCGGCGGAGCTGCGTGTGTCGCGGGCCAGTCGATCGATGATGCCGGCCGAGAGGAACAGCCAGATGAGAAAGAGCAGCGCGAGCATGGCGCGCTGAGAAGGCGCCAGTGCGTAGGTGTAATAGGCGCTGGCGGAGATATTGAACGGAAATCCGCCGATGCCGAAGTCGGCGGCCGACAGGCGATCGCGCAGCACGAGCGCCGGGGCGGGCAGCAGTGTGAATGCCGAGAGCATGAGCGCCATGGGCCAGGCGCGGAGCGCGCGCCGGAATCCGTCGATGAGTGCCCACGCTTTCATGAAGCGCTGAGTTTACAATACGGTGTTCATTATCCCGGTCAGGTTCATACAGGAGTATCTATGCCCGTTATCAGAGTATTGCACGTCGGTCTGGGCCCCATTGGCGCCGCCGTCGTGCGTCAGGTTGCGGCCCGCAAGGGCCTGAAGATCGTCGGCGCCGTCGACATCGATCCCGCGAAGATCGGCCGCGATCTCGGCGAGGCCACCGGCGCGGGCCGGAAGCTGAACGTGAAGATCGCCGGCGATTTGAAGAAGGCGATCAAGGCCACGAAGCCCGACGTCGCCGTCTTGTGCACCAGCTCGTCACTGAAGAAGGTGGTGGCGCAGTTCGAAGAGGTGCTGAAGCTGAAGGTGCCGATCGTATCGACGACCGAGGAGCTCGCGTTTCCGACGCCCGGCAACAACCGCGCGGCGCGGGCGATTCACAAGGCGGCGCTGAAAGGGAAGGCCGCGGTGCTGGGCACGGGCGTGAATCCGGGCTTCACGATGGATGCGCTGCCGCTGGCGCTCACGGCCGTCTGCGAGCGCGTGGATTCGATCGAGGTCGATCGCGTGCAGGATGCACGCATCCGGCGCCTGCCGTTTCAGCAGAAGATTGGCGCCGGGCTCACGAAAGAGCAGTTCCAGACGAAGGTCGAAGACACCTCGGTGCGCCACGTCGGTCTGGCGGAATCGATCTCGATGATCGCGCACGGCCTTGGATGGAAGCTCGATCGCATCACCGATGAGATCAAGCCGAAGATTGCGGACGCCGCGGTGACGAGCGAGTTCCTCACGGTGGATGCCGGCAGGGTGTGCGGCATCGTGCAGGACGGCGTCGGCTACCGCAACGGCAAGCCGCTCATCACGCTGCACATGGAGGCGTATCTGGGCGCACCCGAGTCGTACGACGCGGTGCGCGTGAAGGGGTCGCCGAACATCAACTCGAAGATCGCGGGCGGTGTGCACGGCGACGTGGCGACGGCATCGATGGTGGTCAATTCGATCCCGCTGGTGCTCGAAGTCAAGCCGGGCCTGCACACCATGCTCGACATGCCGCTGCCGCATTTTTTTGGCGGGTAGGCCGGAGCTCTAGCTCCGGTATTCATTAATGAGCCACGCCGATCGCATCGACGGTATCGTCTCCCGCTTCGAGGCGGCGATGGATCGCTTTCAGGCGCGGCTCGAGAGCGCGGATGCCGCGGCCGCCGAGCGCGTGCCGGCCGATGGCGGCTGGAGCCTCGCGCAGGTGGCGTGGCATGTCGCGGCGGTGAACCGTTCCTTCACGTCGATTCTGGACGGATCCTTCGCGATCGCGAAACCAGCGGATACTGATTTCATGGAGCGTACCTGGGAGGAGATCGGCGCCGGCATTCCGGAGAAGGCCCAGGCCCCGTCGCGCGTGCAGGCGCCGGCTGGCGTGAAGCGGGATGACGTTCTGACGCAACTCGCCACTTCACGCGAGCGTCTCATCGCCGCGATGCGCGCCCTCGACGCCGATCGTGCCCTGCTCACGATCGACGCGCCGCTTGTCGGCCGCATCTCGCTGTACCAGGTGGGCGAGTGGGCCGAGGTGCATGTCATCCGGCACAACAAGCAGATGAAGAGGCTGCTGGCATAAAAGGACGGCCGGCGCATGTTCCCGATGACAGCAGAAACATTGCCCTTCATCTGCCGCGAATGTAACGCGCGGTTCCAGCCGGCAGAGGGAGGGCTCTGTTCGCGGTGCAATCGCATCCTCTGCTGGCGGCACATCAGACTCGGCCGGAAAGAGCCGATTTGCGTTCGGTGCCGCGATCAATATCCTGAGGATCGAGCGCCGCTCGTCCGGGAGCTGTTCGACTGGCTGAGGCGCGTGTTCGGCTGAGTGCATCCCTGAAATGAAACTGTGCGCGGCGCAGACGAGGCCTGTCAGGGGTGACATCGGCGCGAACATCGCCGCCCACAAAGAGTTCATCGACGCCGCGGTTTCGAGCGGTGCAGACCTCATCGTGTTCCCGGAGCTGTCGCTGACCGGATACGAGCCAACGCTTGCCGGCGCGCTCGCGACGGACCCTGCCGACTCTCGCTTCGATCTGTTTCAAACGATCAGCAATGCTGGCGATATTACGATTGGCGTCGGCATGCCGACCCGACACGCCGACGGCTGCTGCGTCACCATGCTTCTGTTCCAGCCTGGCAAGCCGAGGCTGGTTTATTCGAAGCGGTATCTGCACGCCGACGAGGAGCCGTATTTCGTGAGCGGCCCCAATGTCGCCTGCGTGAACGTAAAAGACGCCATCGTTGCGCCCGCGATTTGCTATGAGGTGTCTGTCGCGGAGCACTCGGAGAATGCTTCCCGGCACGGCGCAGGGATTTATGTGGCCAGCGTGGCGAAAACGGCCGCGGGCATCGAGGTGACATTGCCAACGCTTGCCGGCATCGCTCGCAAGCATGCGATGACGACGATGATGGCGAACTGCGTGGGTGAGTGCGACGGCTGTCAGTGCACGGGCAGGACGTCGATCTGGAATGACCGGGGCACGCTCATGGGCCAGCTCAGTGACAGGGACACTGGGCTTTTGATTTTCGATACGGCAAGCCAGGAACTGATCGAGAGACGCCTGTGACCGAGCAGGACATTCTTCAGGCCTTGGATCGCGCCGTGCGCCGTTCGCTCGGCCGCGATGAGATTCAGAACGCCATTCGTGAGATGGGCCGTCGCCTGGCGAGCGACGCCGATCTCCGCATTGCGTGGCAGGCGCTCCCGCTCGGCATCTACGACGATCTGCCGGCCGGCGTGCGCTCCAGTTGGGTCTTCGCCCTGCGCGCGGGATTGACGACCGGCGCCGAGCGCCATCCGAACAGCCATCAGCGGGTGATGTCCGTCATCGGATCCGCCGACCTGCAAATCTGGGATGGCACACGCTGGCAGCCGCATCGCCTCACCAGCCGCGAAGATGGCGCGCTTGCGGACCGCTGGCTCTCCATTCCTCCACACACCTGGCACCGCCCGGTCATCGATCCTCTCGAAGACTGGTACGTCGTCTCATTTCATACGGCCGAAGCCGATGAACTGATCGAGGAGCGGGCGCGTGACGATGAGCATCCGGATGCCGGCGCGAGCCGCGCCGAGTTGTACGCTGGACGCCTGGCGCGCTGACGGCGAAGGCTAGACAGGCTTCGAGGGAGGTTCGCCGTCAGACGTCCAGCGGCGCCGCTTGAGGAAGAGTCCTTTGCGCGAGATGCCGAGCAGTCGCGCGGCCTCTTCAATCTTGCCGTCAGCGCGGGCCATGGCGTGTTCGATCATCGCGCGCTCGAGGACTGCGACCGCTTCGGGCAGCGGCTGATCGAGCTTCAGGGTTAGGTCGGCGGTTGCGGGAGTTTCGGTCTCGGCTTCGGGCTCCGGCGGCGGCGCGGCATCGGGATCGACTTCAATGGTGCGCCGCGTCGCACGAATGGCCGGCGACAGATGATCGGGCGTGAGGGTCTCGTTGCTGCCTACCATTGCAACCATCCGCCGCAGCTCGTTCGACAGCTGCCGCACGTTGCCGGGCCACTTGTAGAGCAGCAGGTATTCCATCATCTCGTCGCTCAACTTGATTCCGTGTTTCTTCTCGTCCATCTCGAAGCGGCGAAGCAGGTGCATCACCAGCGGCGGAATCTCTTCGCGCCGTTCCGACAGCTGCGGCATCTGGAAGCGGACGATGTTGAGGCGATAGTAGAGGTCTTCGCGGAACTCTTTCAGCTGGATTAGATCTTCGAGGTCGGCGTTGGTTGCGGCAATGATGCGGACGTCGACTTTGATCGGACGCCCTTCGCCGAGCGGGTGCACTTCGTTCGTCTCGAGGAACCGCAGCAACTTTGGCTGGAGATCCATCGACAGCTCGCCGATCTCGTCGAGAAAGATCGTTCCGCCCTCGGCCGATCGGATGATGCCCGGAAAATCGACATGCGCGCCGGTGAACGAGCCGCGCCGATAGCCAAACAACTGACTTTCGACCATATCGCGCGGCACGGCGCTGCAGTTGAACGGCAGAAACACCTGGTTCGCGCGCGGGCTCGCGCGGTGAATCGCTCTCGCGACGACTTCCTTGCCTGTGCCCGTAGCTCCCATCAGCAGCACCGGCAGGGTAGTGACGGCCACCTTCCGCGCCGTCTGCATCAGTTCGATCATCTGCGGCGAGGTGAACACCGCGTCCGGTTCTTCGACGATGATCTCGGGCTGCCAAAGTGAGCCGATGCGTTGCTGATCTTTCTGGTGTGCCTCGAGCGCCTTTGCGGCTTCGAGGAGGCGGCGGATGCCAGCGACGGCGAAGAGCGAACGGAGGTCCTGCTTGGGACGAAGAATCAACTCGATATTGCGATGTTCGACTTTGCCAATGTCAATTCTTTCGAGCGGTGAGTCCTTGAGCAGTGTTTCCGTCAAAGGTTTTGAAAGACTGGAAGCAATGACTCGTGTCCCAGAATCGCCGCGAGAAATCAGGTCGGCGCTGACAGAGATATCCAGAGCGATGCAAGCTGCGAGAGCTTCTCTACCTCGGAGTTCAGGGTCGGCCCTAGTTACGAGAATCCCGACAGCGTCATCGAATCCATCCAGAGGGTCCCTTCCTGCCTCAGAAACGACAGGCGCTTGCTCGTACCACGTCGGCCGCTCGTCTGCCATGAGCGCGATGAATTTAGATCCAGCACGCTTGCTTTGCTCCTCGAGTGAATGGGCAGCATCGAGAGGATCTTGACTCTCCGAGGATTCAAGTTCCCTAAGTACATCAGTCAGTGCAAGAGGGTTACCTCTCAAGAGAGCACAACTAAATGACCGAAGCAGCATTCGACGAGCACTGTTCTTGTGTCCTCGGACCCATAAGCTGCGCGCCATCATCCGGCTTAACTGGGCAAGATAGACCGGATGGGTGAGTGCGCGTCCTAGGCACTCAGCCGTTTTTTGTTCTGCAGCGGGATAGCAGCGATCGTCGAATAGAGCTTCAGCCTCAGCTAGATTCGCCAATAAGGGGGAGTGCTGATCGTTCAACGGTTGACCCGTAACCCGAATCAAATCCAGTACATTCTGAAACTGGTCTCGGTCGCCCGTTCTCTTGTGAATCTCCAACTCTGTGAAGAGAGTCAGGATTTCGTTAGGCCTTGCCCACTTTGGGTCTCGAGATCTAAAAAACGATCTGGCCTGCTGAAGATGGCTTGCGGCCGCTTTCAAATCGCCTTGGATGAGTGCGAGGGTGGCGAAGTTGTCAAGGAGACCCACTTCGACAATTCCCAAGGTTTGCGCCGCGCTCCAGGCCTTCCGTGCCCACGACTCTGCAATCGACAAGTCACCTGAGGAGAGCGCCGAGTAAGAAACAGTTGCAGCAGCGGCCATCACTAACTGCAGATGGCCCGCTTGTTGAGCAAGGCCTGCCGCTACCTCACCACTCTTTCGGGCCGCATGGAACGCCCCAGTCATAGCAAGGACGCAAGCGTGGTTGACGTGGTAAAGGGCAGCCAGAGAAGTGTGCGGGTACCGCTCCAACAGCGACTTGGCCAGTGACAAATGGTGCAGAGACTGCCCAAAGGCTCCCCGCTCGCCCTCAATTCGCGCCAATCGCACATGAAAGCCGGCTATGGCTGTACCGTCCGCAGAACGTACTGCTGCCTGATAAGCCTCTCGGACAGCTGAACCGAGGCCAGGCCCAAGGGTTTCACTCGCAGCTGTTAGCCAAACTTGTTGCAAGCTTGCCAGAATCGCAGCGTCCGCTGAGCGGGAGGCCGCTCTTATGCCCTTGCGGAGTGCCTCGGCTGCCTCCTCCCTGCGCACTTGGGTGATCCTGACTCGTCCAATCACTTGCCAGTAGCGCGCCGCGTATTCTGCGGTCGCAGGCTTGCCAACTGCGACCTCTGCGAGCGCCGATGCCTTCTCTAGCTCTCCTTTGAATTGAAGGCACTCGCATACCAAGCAGTCGCGTTCATCGGACTCTTTCTTACTCTGAACAGTCGTGGCCTGAGCTAATCGCAGAGCGTCGGCAAAGCGACCATGACGATATGCAACTTTGGCGAGGGTTAAAGAGCTGTCAGCCATCATAGGCCTTACGTTCGCAGTAGTGAATTGACAGGGCGCGAAGCAAGTCGAGTGCCGCTCCGAAGCATTGTCTGAATATTTGGATGATTCTGATATTGCAGAAGCTGCAACCTCGCGCTAGTGAACCCTATTAACCTGATTTGTCCTGGGCGATAACCTTTGGCGACATGCGTAAAGCAAGTGCTCCAAATTTGTCCCGTCCTTCGGGGTGACCGCTACCGCCACGTTTGAGCCTGTCTCAAGAAGACCGGAGCCTAAAAGTGTGCTGCGGAGTCCCTCGGCAATCGTTTCTATAGAGTCGATTCCGGAGTGCCCTATTCCTATGAAGATATCGCTCCCGTGAACAATTTGCGTTAGCGCATGATTTCCAAGATGCCTGCGTACCACTGCCAATGCGATTCCGACTGATTCACTTCCGGCACTTGTGCTGGGCGCGCAGCGGCATGCGATCATTCCCTGGGGGGTGAGGTCCAGACCATCCGACGTTGGCAGATGAACCGGTGATCCACCGCTCCTTGGCCTAAGACGCTCAAGAACAGGCGTGACGTGGCGGACTACCGCTTCCACGAGTCTTTGATCCTCTGTGCGGAAGCCCGCATCATCAGGAGAAAAGGCCGCAACTATCCCGAGTTGACCTGTCTCGGCTGAAACCGGGACAGTGAGGCAACTTTTGAGTGGTGTCGGGAAACTACGTGCCATCTCTCCGAACTCTCCGGTCGCATCGGCGTTGAGGACGGAGCGTCCTGACGAAGCGCTCCAGCCGACGATTCGTTCTCCCATCCTGACCTTGCGTCCCTTTAACCAATCAGTATGACTCCCGATCGCATTCGTGACTTCCAACTCGGTTCCATCTTCGATAGGGGAATAGAAAGCAACGACAGTCGCTGGAATTAGGTTGGATATCTCCTCAACGACATCATCCAAAGCTGCTGAATAGGATTGCTCCGCCGCCAGCCGCTGAATTAGGCGATACATTGTTCTGGATTCACCTGCACTAGCGCTAATTGCTGCCAATTTTGGGAACGAGGTCTGCGGCTTGGCCAAGACCAGATTCTTGGATGAATTCTCCAGCGGCTTTCCTGACTCTTCCTCGCGTTTCAAGCGCTGATATAGCCCGAAGAAAGCGTCAACTATCAAAGGATCGTACATGGTTCCGCGACGGTCTCTAAGAACGTGAAGGGCGTCCTCGTCAGTCAGCCTGGGCCTGTATGGTCGATCTGAAGTCAGGGCGTCGAAACAATCCACTACTGATAGAACTCGGGCACCAATCGGGATATCTGCGCCTCGTAATCCACCAGGGTACCCACTCCCGTCCCAACTCTCGTGGTGATGTCGGACGATGGGAACGACGGGATAAGGAAAGTCGATTGACGACAAAATGTCAGCGCCCACCGCGGCATGCTGTTTCATTCTTTCGAACTCTGCAGGAGTGAGCGGTCCTGGCTTGTTCAAAATATATTCAGGAACCGCCAGCTTGCCCATGTCATGCAGTAGGGACGCAGCGCCGATTGCTCTGATCTGCGAATCGTCGATAACTCCTATTTCACGAGCCAAAGCGACCGCATACGTTTGAACCCTTCTGATATGCCCATGCGTTATTTGGTCTTTGGCATCGATTGCCATTGCCAAAGTCTCAATCGTGGAGAGGTACAGACTGTTAAGTTGATCGACATGTTTGTTGGCATCTTCTATCCGTGCCATGGAGGACTTGTAAGTAACGTAGGAGATGGCCAGGAGCGGTAGCACAATCCAAATCGCCCGCAAAGCGCTCGCACCGTCTCTCCCGCCGAAGCTGACCAACAGGGACGCCATCGACGCGCCGCTGAAATAATTTAGCCAAAGCCAGGCGAAGTTCTTTTTCCAGACTTGAATGGCAGACACTTTCTGTTCAAGAGCGATGGCTGCGGCAATGAGGAAGGTGTTGGCCAAAAAGTACGTGGTTGCGAAGGCGCAGAGCGGCACCAAGATCTGGGTGACCTGAAAGTCCACCGCATTTATCGGCGGCGCACCCACACCGTGATAAACCAAGGAACCCAGCCAGACGGAAAGGGCCGGTGTAGCGGCGTTGAAGATCACTCGGTAGGCAGGCTGGCGTCGTCTCTGCAGCCACAGAGAGATGACCAATCCATCCAAAGCCGCGAGCACGATCCCAGCGGCTGGCCCGAAGAGAATGAAAGCGGAAAATACAAACACTTCGGAGATCGAAAGCGTCGCTGTAACGGAGGGAATCTTGACAGTAATCGAACTCGTTAGAAGAGTCAGTCCAACGAGTACGAACCATCTTTCGTCAACGTCGTACGTGATGAGTTGGTAGATTGACGAAACCAACACACCACCGCCCACAGCCGCGACGGCAGTGACATACCAACGGGCTGCGGGCGAGAGCGACGTGAATGGCGACATTCGAATTGGGAATGGAGACTACACCACCTCCCCTATCGCTGCGAACTCTAGCTACCCCAGACGATGACTTTGGACATGATCTCAAGCCTTTCGAAGTGTTAGGACTAGTTGACTGTCGTGTTGCCCCAGACCAAGGCGTTACCCCAAACCAAGGCGTTTCCCGAAACCAGCGTGTTTCCCCAAACCAGTGCGTTACCCCAAACGAGTGCGTTACCCCAGACCAGCGCATTGCCCCAGACCAACGCATTCCCCCAAACCAACGCGTTACCCCAAACCAGCGCGTTGCCCGAGACAACTTGGTTTCCCCATACTAGGGCGGTCCCTTGAAGCTCTTTCCCTGCAACCCCGAACGCAATCCCGCTCGCCACGACCGCAACGCCATCGATCGTCGCGGCCGGCAGCGCGACGCCCGGACCGTTCTTGGCGACAAACATCGCGAGCGGAAGATTGATTTCTCCGGCGCCCATTTCGATTAGGCCGGCGCCTTCGATCGGCGAGGCGGTGAGTTGCATCGCGAGCTTGACCTGCGCGGGCGTCAGCGACGGCGCGGCGTCGAACAGCAGCGCGACGGCGCCAGACACGACCGCCGCCGACATGCTCGTGCCACTCAGCTCGATTCGGCCGTTCGCGCCCTGACCGCCCGCGCGGCGCTCGGGATAGATCTGCCACAGCGTCGATCCGTCAGCGCCCGCCGCCACAATGCGATTGCCGGGCGCGAGCACGTCGGGCTTAATCAGGCCGTCGGGATAGGTCGGGCCGCGCGAGCTCCACGTCGCCACCACATCGTCGGCCAGCGCCGCGGTGCCGCGCGTGTTGGCGCCGCCCGCCGTCAGCGACGCCGCCGACAGGCCGGGCGAGACGATGCCGCCGAGAATCATGCGGCCATCGCCGGTCTTGCCAAGATTGCCGGCGGAGGCGACCACGACGATGCCGGCGCGCACGGCGCGCTCGACCGCCTGACATAGCGGATCGTCCGACGCGCTTTCCTGCGGCGCATGGCCCAGCGAAAGATTGATGACGCGCAGCTGATACTGCGCGCGATTGGCCACCGCCCAGTCGATCGCCTCGATGACATCGGCGACCGTGCCCTGGCCGTTCTCGTCGAGCACGCGCAGGCTCACGAGATGCGCGCCCGGCGCCATGCCGCGAAGTCCTTTCGGCCCGGGCTCGTTGCCCGCGATAATGCTGGCGACGTGCGTGCCGTGTCCGTACGCGTCGCTGGCGGCAGAGGCGAGCGCGCCGCCGGCGCCGTTCACGAAGTCGAAGCTGGCGACCACCTTGCCCGCAAGCGACGTATGCCGCGAGATGCCCGAGTCGATCACCGCGACGCCAACGCCGGTGCCGTCGTACCGGCCATCGCGCGTGCCGCGCTCGGTCCGGATCGCCTGCAGCTGGTCGGCGCCGGTCGCTTCGACAGCCACGGCCATGGTGCTGATGACGGTGTGATTGCCAGAGATATGCGGAATGGAAGGATCGGCCGCGAGCCCCGCGAGGGCGTTGGCGCCGACGTCGAGCACCGCGCCGCCCGAGAAATGCCGCTTGATCCGCGCGCCATGCCTGGCCGCCAGCGATTCCACCGCGGCCGGCGAGAGATTGTCGACGATGACGTCGGTGCGCGCCGCGGCGCCGGCGGCAAGCCGCGCCTCGAGATCGCGCGACAGCTTCGGCCCCCGCCCCTGCGCTTCGGCCGCCGGCGCGACGATACCTGTGAAGGCAGCAGCCGCCGCGGCGATCAGCATCCACCGGCGGGCTGCGCGAGCAGACGTCTCCGGTGCCGGGGTCATCGTGAGCATTCGCATATGTCCTTAAACTGAGTTATGGGAAGAGCCGGTGACGATCCTTAAGGCACGCGCGATGCCATCGACGCGCGAACGCGCCGCTGATAGGACACGAAGGGACTATCGGTGGCAGAAACTGCAATGTGGAGAGCGGCCGGCATCGAAGCGGCCTGTTTGCAGAAACTTAAAACGTTGCAGAAACGGCCAACTTCTTGGCCTTGGCCGGAGCGCGCGGGTTTTGGGTAACAACTACCCGAAAAGGCTGAGCAATCTCGAAACTCTGTATACAGGCCAACTTGTTGGCCGGGCGGGCAATTTTTGACCAGACTTCTCAAACTCGTTGCCGTCATTGCGGTTGTTGCGGCCGTCGCCGTCCTCTTCCGGGCCTGGTGGCAGCGCGAAACCGTGCAATCCCGTGACGTCACGCCGATCGTCGCCACGCTGCGCACCGAGCCCGAAAGCTTCAATCGCCTCGTCACCGCTTCATCGGCCGTCGACGTCATCACCAACCTGATTCATGCGCCGCTCGTGAAGGTCGATCGGCAGACCGGCGCGCTCATGCCATGGCTGGCGGAGCGGTGGGAACAGGTGGATGCGGGGATTGAAGCCGGACCTGAAGCTGATGCCGAAGCTAAAGCTTCGGCCTACCAGCCGGCCTACAGGCTGCACCTGCGTCCGGGCCTGCGCTTTTCCGACGGCACGCCATTCACGTCTGCCGACGTGGTCTTCACATTCCGCGCGCTCTACGACGAGCGCGTGAACAGCGCGCTGGCAAGCGGCCTGCGCGTCGACGGCCTTCCCCTGACCGTGACAGCGGAAAACGATCTGACCGTGCGTGTCGAGTTTCCCGCGCCGTACGGACCGGGACTCGCGATGCTCGATCCGCTGCCGATTCTGCCGCGGCATCGTCTCGAACAGGCGCTGGCGGAGGGCCGCCTCGCGGAAGCCTGGGCCGCGTCGGCACCGCCCGAATCAATCGTTGGTCTCGGACCGTTCGTCGTAAGCGAAGTGCGCGCCGGCGAATCGATGACGTTCGCGCGCAATCCGCATTACTTCCGCCGCGACGACCAGGGCGCGCTTCCACGCATCGATCGCCTGATCGTGCGCGTCGTGCCGGATCAAAGCGCCGAGATGGTGCAGCTCGAATCAGGTGCGGCCGATCTCGTCACCAGCGGCCTGCGCGCCGAAGACATTGCCGCGTTCCAGACGCTCGAGCAGCAGGGACGCGTGCGGCTGCATCGCGTCGGCATCGGGCTGGATCCCAACGCGCTCTGGTTCAATCTCAAGGCGGGCGCGCCCCCGTCGATCGATCGGCCATGGCTGCAACGCAGAGAGCTGCGGCAGGCGATTTCGCGCGCGGTCAACCGGCAGCGAATGATCGATACGGTGTTTCTCGGCGAGGCCGAACCGGTCATCACACCGGTGACGCCGGGACATGGCGCGTGGCATGCGGCCGATGTGAGACCGCCGGCGCACAATCTCGCGGAGGCCGGACGGCTGCTCGCGGCACTCGGACTCGAAGATCGCAACGGCGACGGCATCCGCGAAGACGCCAACGGACGCGAGGCGCGCATCGCCATCCTCACGCAGCGCGGACACACGATTCGCGAGCGGATGACGTCGGTGATTCAGGAGGACTTACGCCGGGCCGGCATTGCCGTCGACGTCGTGCCGCTCGAGGTGGGCGCGCTCATCGCCAGGATCGGCAGCGGCGACTACGACGCGGTGCTGTTCGGACTGCAGTCGAGCGCGGCGGATCCCGCGCTCAATCTCGACTTCTGGCTGCCGCGCGGCGCCTTTCACTTCTGGAATCCCGCGCAGCCTGCGCCCGCGACCGAGTGGGAAGCCGCGCTTGCATCATTAATGGATCGCGTGGCGCGATTGTCCGATCAGCAGGAGCGGTACAGCGCGTTTCACCGGGTGCAACGGCTCTTCGCCCAGGAGCTGCCGGCCATCTACTTCGCGGCGCCGCGCGTGGTGTTCGCGACCAGCGCGCGCATCGAGGGCATCAAACCGGCGGTCACCATGCCGCACGTGCTGTGGATGCCCGACACGCTGTTGGTCGCGGGACGCTGAAAATGGGGACGGGTCTGATTTTTACGAAACATGAAAAAATCAGACCCGTCCCCATTTTTATTCGCAAACTCGCCGCCGGTGCGCTGTTCGTGGCGCTGGTGTCGACCGCCGCGCTGCTGCTGGCGCGCCGCGCTCCGGGCGATTACACCGACACGCTACGCGCCGCGCGCGTCTCGTCCGACACGATCGAGCGCGAGCGGCGGCGCCTGTACCTCGATCGATCGCTTCCTGATCTGTCGCTCATCTGGTTGTCGGGCCTCGCGCGGCTCGATCTCGGCACGTCGTATCGCTTCGACCGCCCGGTCAGAAGCCTGCTCGTCGAACGTGCACCGAGGACGTTCGCGCTCGTCGGCGCGGCGCTGGTCCTCGCCTTCGCGGCCGGCATCGTCTGGGGCACGTCACTGGCGCGCGGGCCGCGGCTGATACGCGCGCCGCTGTCGGCGCTCGCCAGTCTGTCACTCGCGATGCCTTCCATCGTCGTGCTCTTCGCGCTGCTGCTCGTCGCGACCCGCACCGGCTGGCTCGGTGCCGGAGATCAGTCGATCGTCATCCCGCTCCTCGGGATTGCCGCGCTCGTCGTGCCCGCGGCTGCCGCGCTCGCCCGCATGCACGCGCAGGCGCTCGATGAAGCGCTCGTGCAGCCGTGGGCGATAGCCAGCGCCGCCCGCGGCGTGCCGCAGCGACAGCTCGTTTGGAAGCGCGGCATGCGCGTGGCCGCGACGCGTGTGGCTTCTATCGCACCCCTCGTGGCCGCAAACGTCATCGGTGCGTCGCTGCTCGTCGAAGTGGTCACCGGGTGGGCCGGCCTGGGCCGGCTTACGCTCGATGCGCTCGTCGCGCGCGACGTGTTCCTGGTTGCCGGCTGCACCGCGACCGTCTCCGCGGCGGTCGCGCTGCTCGCCATCCTCTCGGATGCCGTCGTCGTTCTGCTGGATCCGCGCATCGCCGCGCACGAAATTCAGCCGGGTATGATTTCCGGGGGCGCGCGCTGATGGCGCGCCGCGCGGGCCTCACACTCGCCGGTCTGCTGGCGCTGCTCATGATGCTCGGGGATCGCGTGGCGCCGAACAGCGCCGCCGAGCAGTTCGCCGATCGCGCGTGGGCGCCGCCAATGCCGCTTCGTCTCGACGGCGCCGCCGTGATCGCGCATCCCCTGCGGATGCACGATCGGCTCGGCCGCACCTTTAGAGAAGACACATCGCAGCGCATCGAGATCGACTGGTTTTCGCGCGGCCGGCTGATCGCGACACGCGCATCCGATCCCGAGCCGCTGCTCCTGTTCGGCGCCGACACCCTTGGCCGCGACGTGCTCGCACGCGTCGCCGGCGCTGCGCGCTGGTCGCTTGGCGTGGCTGTAACCGGCTCGCTCCTCGCCATCGCGCTCGGCGCCCTCTTCGGCGCCATCGCCGCGAGCGGCAGCCGCCTGGTCGATCGCCTCGTCGTGGCTTCTGCCACGGCGCTGGCAACACTGCCTATCGTTTATATCGTGCTCACGCTGCGCGCCGCCCTGCCGCTGGTGATGGCCCCCCGCGATGTCTTCATTGCGCTCGCGCTCCTCTTCGGCATTGTCGGCTGGCCGCTGACCGCGCGCGGCGTGCGGGGGATCCTGATGCGCGAGCGCGCGCTCGACTATGCGCAGGCCGCCCGCGCCGCCGGCGCATCCCGCCTGCGCCTGATGACCGTGCATCTGCTGCCTGCGACGTCCGGCTTTCTCGTCACGCAGTTCCTCATTCTGGTGCCCGGATTTCTTCTCTCCGAAGTCACGCTCTCGTTCCTGGGTCTGGGTTTCCCCGAACCCACGCCAAGCTGGGGGACGATGCTTCAGGACGCGAGCAACGTGCGCGTCATTGCAGACGCACCGTGGATGCTGGCGCCCGCGGCGGCAATCGCGGTCACTTCACTGGCACTCCATCTTGCCGCCGGGCGTCCATTGCTCTCCGGCGGGGCCCCCTACACCCCGCCTGGCTCGGTCGCTCGCGGGGCCCCATCGCCCCGCTCCGCTTCCTCGCGGTCCTCGCGTTGACAGTCTTCACTCGCGCCCGATAGTCTCGGCGCGTGGCCAGCCTCGATCTCTCAGGTGTCTTTCCGCCGGTGCCCACGCCGTTCGCGGCGGATGAATCGATCGCTCCCGCCGCGCTGCAGCACAACCTCAGTCACATGCTGCGCGCGCCGCTGCGCGGGGTCGTCGTGCTCGGCTCGAATGGCGAGGCGCCCCTCGTGGCCGACGATGATGCGGAGGCGATGATTGCGGCCGCGCGCGAGGTGGTGCCGCGCGATCGGGTGCTCGTTGCGGGCACCGGACGCGAGTCGACGCGCGAGACGATCCGGTTTACCGAGCGCGCGGCCGCCGCGGGAGCGGATGCCGTTCTCGTGCGCACGCCATCCTTCTTCAAGTCTCAGCTCACCACTGCGGCTTTCGTCCGGCATTACACCGAGGTTGCCGATCGATCGCCTGTGCCGGTGCTCCTCTATAACTACACCGCGCTTACCGGCGTCACGCTGCCTCCCGAAGCAGTTGCCACGCTCGCACAACATCCCAACATCATCGGTATGAAAGAGTCGGGCACCGACGAGCTGCTGATTGCGGCATATGGCGCGCACGTGTCTGAAAATTTTCAGCTTCTTGGCGGCACTGTCACCGCGCTGCATGCCTCGATGGCAGCCGGCGCCACCGGCGCCGTCCTCGCCGCCGCTGTCGTCGTCCCCGCCAGGTGCATCGAGCTCTTCGACATGTTTCGGACCGGCCGCGAGCGGGAGGGGCGCGAGCTTCAGCGGCGGATTGTCGCGCTTAACGCGCACGTGACGGCGACCTACGGGGTGGCGGGCCTGAAGATCGCGCAGGATCTCGTCGGTCAGCGCGGAGGTCTGCCGCGCCTGCCCCTGCTGCCCGCGCCCGCGGACGCGCGCGCCGTGATTGCCGCCGAGCTCGACGAACTCGAGTAAGTCGGTACGCGCGTTGCACCTAGCCCGGCCGAGGACCGCTTCATGCCTGCCAGAGCTCCCCTGACCATCGGCGTCGCCGTCGCTCTCACGGCGTTTTTGGCCGCCTGCGCCACCAATCCCGTCACCGGAAGGCGCGAGCTGGCGCTGATGAGCGAGGCTCAGGAAATCCAGCTTGGCCGGCAGGCCGATGCCGACATCCGGAAGACGATGGGCGTGTATAACGACCCGGAGCTGCAGCGCTATGTGCAGAACATCGGCCTGCGGCTCGCGAAATCGTCGGAGCGGCCGCACCTTCCCTGGTCGTTCGCCGTCATCGACTCTCCGGCCATCAACGCGTTCGCGGTTCCCGGCGGCTTCATTTATCTGACCCGCGGCATTCTCCCGTTTCTCGACGATGAGGCGGAGCTCGCCGGCGTGATCGGTCACGAAATTGGCCACGTCACCGCGCGCCACACCGTCGCGCAATATTCACGTCAGACCGCCGCGGGCGTCGGGCTCGGCGTGCTCGGCATCTTCATTCCCGCCATCGGGCGGGCGGCGCCGATTGCCGAAGCAGGCCTTGGCGCGCTGTTCCTGAAGTACGGACGCGATGACGAGCGCGAGGCCGATCGCCTCGGCGTCGCCTACAACGCGCGCAACGGCTGGGACCCGGCCGGCGTCGCGGGCATGCTGACGACGCTGGCGCAGCTGGAAGAGGCGAGCGGATCGCGGCGCGGCGTGCCGAACTGGCTGTCGACGCATCCGGCGCCGGCCGATCGCGTGCAGGAAATACAGACCTTCGTCGCCGAGGCACGCAAGACGAGCAACGCGTCAGCCACCAACGAGCAGGCATTCCTGCAGCAGATCGACGGCATCATCTACGGCGACAGCCCTGAAAAAGGTGTCGTGCGCGGCGCGAGCTTCGAGCACAGCGCGCTGCGGTTCGCGATGCGCTTTCCGGCGGGATGGGACATCTCGAACACCGACGAGCAGGTTGCCGCGAAGCGTCCGAACGCCGAGCAGTATCTGATTCTCGAGCTCGTGCAGGCGCAGGGCGGATCGCTCGAGCAGGTTGCGCAGCAGCAGATGGCGAAGGCGGGCTTTCAACTCGTCGAAGGCAGCCGCACCCGCATCAACGGTCTCGACGCCGTCGTCGGCACCTATCGCGGGACATTGCAGGGGATGGGGCAGGCAGGCGCGCGCGCCGCGCACATCCTGCATGGCGATCGGGTGTATCTGCTCGTGGGGATTGCGCCGGCCGGCCAGTTCAACGCCGCGCAAGGGACGTTCGATCAGTCGATTGGGACATTCCGGCCGCTGACCGCGGCGCAGGCCGCGGCGATCCGGCCGAATCGCCTGGATCTCTATACGGCACGCGCCGGCGACAGCTGGCAGGGCATCGCGTCGCGCGCCGGCGAAGACACCATCAGGCCGTCGACGCTGGCGATCATGAACGACTACGAACCGTCGGCGCCGCCGCGCGCCGGCGACCGCCTGAAAATCGTGGTGGTGGGATGAGATTCATCGCCGCGACTGTCGCTGTTGTTTTCTGCGTCTTTGCCTTCCAGTGGCTCACGCTGCCCGACGTGCGGACGCTGCGATCCGAGAATCCCGAGACCACCGCCTTCATGGAGCTGCGGGCGCGCCAGGCGCGCGCGCGCGGCGAAGAGCCGCGCCGCACGCGCCGCTGGGTGCCCTATGAACGGATTGCGCAGACGCTCAAGCGCGCCGTGCTCGTGGCGGAAGACTCGGGCTTCTGGGAGCACGAAGGCGTCGACCTCGAAGCGCTGCAGAATGCCGTGGAAGTGAACCTCGAGAAACGCGCGTTCGCACTCGGCGCCAGCACGATCACGCAGCAGCTCGCGAAGAACCTGTATCTCTCGCCATCGAAGAATCCGATGCGCAAGCTGCGCGAGCTCTGGATTGCGCGGCGGCTCGAGATCGAGCTGCCGAAGCGGCGGATCCTCGAGCTGTATCTGAACAGCATCGAGTGGGGCGACGGCATCTATGGGGCCGAAGCCGCGGCACGCGCCTACTTCGGCAAGGGCGCGGGATCGCTCGGCCCCGACGAGGCAGCGCTGCTCGCCGGTTCGATCATCAATCCGCGCGTGTATTCGCCGGCGAATCCCAATCGCAGGCTGCTTGGGCGCCAGCGGCTGATCCGCAGCCGCATGGGGTTCTTCGAGCCGCCGCCGTCGCTGCCCGTGACAGTCGAAACGCCGCAGTTTCCGTCAACGCTGCCCACGGCCGCACCGGCCGTGCCGGCGAAGCTTCCCGGCACGTCGATCACGCTCGCGCCGCCTCCGCCTCCGAAAAAGCCGGGTGGCGGGTAAACAGCCGAGGTACCTTCACCGTCCACCTTGACACGGCGCAGGCGCAGTTCGATAATCGCGCCGTCTCCAATTTCTCAATTAGATGTTTCTGGTGCGAGGAGCACGCGTGCGGCGCGTGTTCCGGGACCGGCCCGCGCCCGTCCCCGCACGGTTCGCTGCGCTCGATGATCAATTACACGGAACGGCTGACCGACCTGATGCGCGACATCGTGACGCGCGTGCCGTCGCTCGGTTGCATCGATCTCGATCGCGTGCTCGTGTTCGCCAGACTCGGCCGGTCAGATGCCGAGGGCGCATACGCGAGCTGCCACTGCCTCACGCTGCCGACCTCCGAGCCCGGATATTTCTTCTGGAGAGATCGCCAGACGGGCGAGCTGACGCGCCGCTCGGAATGGTTCGTCACCAAGTCGCCCGAAGTGGAGATCGCCGGAAGCCGGATCAACTACCTGATCTCGTTCGTGCTTCCGCGGTTTTCGGATCAGTCGCTCGAGCGGTCGCGCAAGCAGGCCTATTACGACGACGAGCCCGGATGGCTCGCGAAGCTCGACACGGTGGTGCACGAGCTCTATCACATCGATCCAGAAGGTTTTGGTCTTCGGCAGGCCGTGCTGCCCGACGGTAATATCTCGAGCCGCCTGCACGGTCCGACGTATTACGAGGATGTCGCGCGCATGGTGCGGCAGTATCTCGAGACCAGGCCGGATCCGGAGATGTTGGAGTTCCTGAAGTACGACTTCGCGGGACTGACCGGGCGCTACGGTGAAGTCGTGTGCACGACGTTCAGGAACTATCCGTCGTTTCCGCAGCGATATAACGAAACGGTGCCGGTGGCGGCCGACGAGGCGCCGCCCGTGAAGATCGAGCCGATGAAGCCGTTCTCGCAGCCCACGCGCTATACCGAGCGCGATCTCGCGAAGCGGCTCTTCACGCCGCAGACCTCGCGGCTGGCGCTCTAAAATACCCGGCGCGCGCCGAGAAAACGATCCGCCCAATAGGCCGAGTCGAGCCGTTCGACGCGCACGACGCCGCGGCTGTTCGGCGCATGCACGAACGACTGCGCGTCAATCGCCAGGCCGACGTGCGAGGCCTTCGATCCCACCGTTTGGAAAAAGACCAAATCGCCAGGTTCGACCGCCGGTGAAATCTCGCCGACCGTGAATTGCTCGATGACCGTGCGGGGCATCGCGATCCCGTGCTGCGCGAGCACGTACAGCACGAAGCCGCTGCAGTCGAACCCCGACGGGTTGGATCCGCCCAGGCGGTAAGGGACGCCGGTCAGGCCCATCGCCGTCGACAGCACAGCCGCCGATGTCGTCGCGCGCTCGGATGCCGTGGCCGCCACCGACGGACCGGCAGCCGCCCGCGGCACCGGGCCCGCAGGGGTCGCCGGGCCGACGGCGACCGGCGAAGGCCCGCGCGCCACGGCTCCGGCCGGCGCGGTCGGAAACGCTCGCGGCGAATAGCCCGTCGAGGCGCACGCGGCACTGGCCGCAACGGCGAAAAACACCGGCAGAAATCGGGTCATTCTGGAACTGCTGGGCGGGGAAGCCACGCCAAGTTTATCGGATTAATTGACGTTTTCCGCCATCTCCGTCAAAATCAGGCCCAATATGGAGCAGACGCTCCTTTTAAACGCGACGTACGAGCCGCTCAAGGTCGTTGACTGGCGCAAGGCGGTGACGCTGTGGTGCCAGGGAAAAGTCGAGGTGATCTCGGTCTATGACCGGGAGATCCGGGGTGTGACCTTCAGCATGAAGCTGCCGTCCGTGATCCGCCTGCTCCGCCGCATCCGCATCAAGCGCCGCCTCGATCACGTTCCGTTTTCGCGCGCCAACATTTACGCCCGCGACAAGCACAGCTGCCAGTACTGCGGGAAGCCGTTTCCGAGCTGCGACCTGACATTCGATCATGTGACGCCGGTCGCCCAGGGCGGCCGCAAAGACTGGGAAAACATCGTCAGCTGCTGCATCTCGTGCAACCGCCGCAAGGGCGGACGCACGCCCGCGCAGGCGGGCATGACGCTGATTCGCGCGCCGCGGCGGCCCGACAGGTCGATGGCCCGCTCGTCGGCCATTCACATCACGTTCGGGATGCGCAACACGCCCGAGAGCTGGCGCGACTACGTCTACTGGAACGTCGAGTTGGATGACGGTGAGGAAAGCACTTGACATGACGCAAGCGCGGATAACGCGCGTCGCACCGCTGTGGGCCGTTGACGGCGCCACCCTGCTCGTCGAAGGCGAGCACCTTCCGCACGATCCTCCACCCCGCGTCACTCTCGGCGACATCGAAGCGCACGTTGCGTCTGCGTCGCCGCGGCATCTGCGCATCGTGGTGCCATCGGAGCTCGATGGGGGACAGCTCCCGCTGAAGGTGGATGCGGTGCCCGGCGGTACCGTGCTCGTCGAGATCGGCACGACGCTCGCGACCGGCGTGCATCAGGTCGACAATCCGGTGTTCGATCGCGACGGCAACGTCTATGCGACGTTCAGCGGCAGCCGCGACAATCGCGTGCCGGTCACGCTCTTCCGCGTGCGGCGCGACGGCGTGCGCGAGCCCATTCGCGTCGACATTCCCAATCCGACGTCACTGGCCATCGCACGCGACGGCGCGCTGTATGTGTCGAGCCGCTTCGAGGGATCGATCTATCGCGTGGATCCGGCCACGCAGAATTTCCGCGTCTTCGCGACGAATCTCGGATCGCCGTTCGGGATTGCGTTCGATCGCGAGGGCAATCTCTGGGTGGGCGATCGATCGGGCACGATCTTCCGGGTCGACATGGACGGCGATGCGCAGGCGGTCGCCGAGCTTCCCGCCAGCATCGCGGCGTTTCACCTGGCCATCGGTCCCGACGACAAGCTGTATGTGAGCGCGCCCACGCTGTCGCCGCGCGACTCGGTCTATCGGGTGTCGGCCGACGGCAGCGTCGACATGGTCGTGCACGGCCTGGGACGACCGCAGGGCCTGGCATTCGACGCGCAGGGCCGGCTGTATGTGGTAGACGCCACCGCAGGGCAGGCCGGCATCTGGCGCTACGACCTGATCAACCACAATCCGATCGAGGAGCTGGTGCTGTCGGCCGGCGCGATCGTGGGGCTCGCCTTCGATCCCGAAGGCGGGCTCGTTGTCGCCGGCGCCGACACGCTGTGGCGGCTGAATGTGCCGCTGCGTGGCGCAGGCCTTTAGGCCTCGCGATCCCGCGCTCAGGTCTGATCAGCCACGGGCGCCACGACAGGCGTTTCCTCTCCGGGCGGCAGCTTCTCGATCGTGAATCCCGTGAAACCGTAGATCAGGGCGACGAACGGATTGATCAGATTGAAGAACGCAAACGGCAGGTAGGTCAGTGTGGCGACGCCCAGCGTTCCCGCCATGAAGGCGCCGCAGGTGTTCCAGGGCACGAGCGGCGACGTCACGGTGCCGGCATCCTCGAGAGAGCGCGACAGGTTCTTGGGGTGCAGACGGCGCCGGGCGTATTCAGCGCGGAACATGCGGCCCGGAATCACGATCGCGATGTACTGATCCGACGCGACGACGTTCATGCCCAGCGCGGTTGCAAGTGTGGCGGCAACCAGGCTTCCGGTGCCGCGCACCATCGACAAGATGCTCGTCGCGATCCGCGCGAGCATGCCGGTGGCCTCCATCACCGCGCCGAAAATCATCGCCGCCAGGATGAGCCACACCGTGGGCAGCATGCTGGCCATCCCACCACCCGACAACAGTTCGTCGAGCGTGGGATTTCCCGAGGCGAGCTTGTATCCGTCGAACAGCGACATCCAGGCGCCCTTGATGAGGGCGGCCCACGCCGGCAGGCCGGGCGTGGCGGCGTACGTGATCACCGCCTGCTGCTGGAAGATGACGGCAAAGACGCAGCCGGTCAGCGCGCCGATGAGCAACGCTGGCGTCGCGGGAACCTTGCGGACGACCATGAACAACACGAGCGCGACGGGAAGCAGCAGATGCAGACCGATTTGGAACTGGGCGCGCAGGGCCTCGAGGATGGTGTTCACCGCCGTCGTGTCCTGCGGCGCCGCGTTCCGCATCCCGATGACCGCGAACAGGATCAGCGCGAGGATGATGCTCGGCGTCGTCGTCCACATCATGTGACGGATGTGCGTGAACAAATCGGTGCCGGCCATGGCAGGCGCGAGATTCGTCGTGTCGGAGAGCGGCGACATCTTGTCGCCGAAGTAGGCCCCTGAGATGACGGCGCCGGCCGCCAGACCGAGCGAAAGCTCCTGTGCCGCTGCGATCCCGATCAGCGCCACACCCACCGTGCCGGCCGTCGTCCACGAGCTGCCGGTCGCGAGCGAGACGAGGCAGCAGAGCGCGCACGCGCTGGGAAAGAAGATGGCCGGCGTCAGCAGCTGCAGTCCGTAATAGATCATCGTCGGCACGATGCCCGCGAGAATCCACGAGCCAATCAGCGCGCCGACAACCAGCAGAATCAGCACCGCGGCCATCGAGAGCGAGATGCCGTGCACGATGCCCTCTTCGAGCGCCCGCCAGGCATGACCGTGCGCGATCCCGATGACGACGCCGACGGCGGCGGCGAGAATCAGCGCGATCTGGCTCGGGCCGCTCGCCGACGCGTCGCCGAACAGGGCGACCGATGCGGCCAACAGGGCGATAAGGACGACAACAGGAATGAGCGAAACGGCAAGGGATGGGGTGCGGCCGGCTGAAACGGTCATGCAGTCTCCGGGGAAGCGGCGGGGTGAGCGGGGATAATAGCATGCGGTGAATCCTCCATCCGGCCCTCTCGCGGGCGTAAGAGTCCTCGATGTGTCGAGGCTTTTGCCCGGCGCGTTCTGCACGCACATCCTGCGCGAACTGGGCGCGACGATCACGAAGATCGAGCCGCCGGGCGGCGATCCGCTGCGGCGTCTCGCGCCCATCGCCGCCGACGGCAACAGCGTCTTCCATCACCTTCTCAATCAAGGCAAGGAAAGCATCACGTTAGACCTGCGGACGGATGCGGATCGCGCGCGGCTGCATGCGCTGGCCGATCAGAGCGACGTGCTCGTCGACAATTTCCGCGCGGCCACCGCGAAACGTTTGGGGCTCGATCGTGAATCTGTGCGCGCCGCACATCCGCGGCTGATCCACTGTTCGATTACCGGCTATGGACAGGACGGTCCCGACGCGGATCGCGCCGGGCACGATCTGAACTTCGTGGCCGAAGCCGGCCTGCTGTCGTTCGATGTCACCGGACGGCGCGAACCCACCTTGCCGCGCATGTTCATGGCGGATGTCGGCGGCGGCGCGATGAGCGCCGTGATCGGGATTCTTGCGGCGCTGGTAGGCCGCGCGGTAGGGCGGGACTTCAGTCCCGCCGATCAGCGCGGCGCGTTCATCGACATCTCCATGCATCACGCCTCTCTCTACTGGCTGATGCTGCCGGCGGCGCGGCTGCTGGTGAAGGAGGTCGCGCCCGATGCGCCCGATCTGCCTACTGATGGCACTCACGCCTGCTACAACGTGTATGAGTGCGCTGACGGCAACTGGCTCGCGCTCGGCGCGCTCGAAGAGAAGTTCTGGGCAGGGTTCTGCGCGCGCATCGGCCGGCCCGAGTGGACGGCGCTGCAGTTCGATGCCGGCGCGCAGCCACATATCATCGACGCCGTGCGCGCGATCATGCTCGCGCACACCCGTGACGAGTGGGTAAGCTCGTTCGCCGCCGACAACATCTGCGTGTCGCCGGTAAGAGAACCCGCGGAGGCTTTTCGTGCGGCTGCGGCCCTCGTTGAAGACCTCGGCCGTGTGTTGATGCCGCGCCCACCGTTCGGGCGTGTTTAGAACACGCGCTTCAATCCGAAAAGTATCGAGCCGTGCAGCACCGTGTCGTGCGGGTCGGTCACATGTTCGCCCTCCCGCTGCCCGCCGGCAAACGTCAATCGAATCTCGACACTGGCGGCGTGTCGCCGTCCGGCGGCTTCCAGACCGAACCCGCCGAAAAGCCCGGTTTTGGTTCCTGAACCGCCCGCGCCTTTGACACGGAACCGGTAGAGTCCAAAACCTCCGCCGAGAAACGAGTGGACTCGATCCGACCCGGAGAGCTGGTAGATCCCGAGCGTTGCCCGTGTGACCGTCAGCCGTGTCGCGCCCCGTTCAGCTGCGGGATCGGTTGCCCACTCCGCCGCGCCAAGCTCGGCACGCGCGCGGTAGCCACCCGGGAGCGGAAGCTCTCCGGTCACCGCGAAATCCAGGCCGCCGGTGGCTGTCTCGGATACACGCGAGGTGGGACCGAGGATGATCCCCAGCCCCGGGCGCGAGTCCTCGGGGATCGTGCGCGGCGGACGCGGTCTCCTGAGAATCTGCGCCGATACCTCAGGCGCGAGAAACAGTAGAGATAGAAGCGAAACTGCTGTGAGTCTGAACGTCTTGCCCATACCGGGCATTACAGAGGCTTCGCGCCTGCGTTACGGTGGTAAAATTACCCTTTTGGCATTTCAACAAAAGGCCCTGCAGTAAGCATGTCCCACGACTGGCTCTCGGTCCGCGGCGCCCGGGTGCACAACCTCCGCAACGTCGACGTCGACATCCCCCGCGATCGACTGGTCGTCATGACCGGTTTGTCGGGATCGGGTAAGTCGTCGCTCGCCTTCGACACGATTTACGCCGAGGGCCAGCGGCGGTATGTCGAGTCGCTGTCGGCCTACGCCCGGCAGTTCCTCGAGCAGATGGAGAAGCCGGACGTCGACCTGATTGAAGGCCTGTCGCCCGCCATCTCGATCGAGCAGAAGACCACCGGCTCGAACCCTCGCTCCACGGTCGGCACCGTCACCGAGATTTACGATTACCTGCGCCTGCTTTTCGCGAACATCGGCAAGCCGCACTGCCCGAACTGCGGCCGCGAGATCACGTCGCAGTCGCTCGAGCGCATCCTCGACATGGTGATGCTGTATCCGGCCGACGCGCGCATCAACGTGCTTGCGCCGATCGTGCGCGGGCGCAAGGGCGAGTTCAAGAAAGACCTCGCCGATCTTCGCAAGAAGGGATTTACGCGCGCCCGCATCGACGGGCAGTTCCTCTCGCTCGAGGAAGACATCGCGCTCGACAAGCGCCGCAATCACAGCATCGACGTGCTGGTCGATCGGCTGATCGTCAAGGGCGGGATCGAGAAACGCCTCTCGGATTCCATCGAGCTCGCGCTGAAGCTTGCGGGCGACGTGGTCGTGATCAACACGCTCGACGGCGGCGATCGCCTGTTCTCGCGCCGCATGGCCTGTCCCGACTGCGGCATCTCGGTGCCCGAGCTCACGCCGCGCGCCTTTTCGTTCAACTCGCCGCACGGCGCCTGCCAGAGCTGTCAGGGGCTAGGGGCGGTCTACGACTTCGATCCGGCCCGCGTCGTGCCCGACGAGACGAAGTCGCTGCTCGAGGGCGCCGTCGTTCCGTGGGGCAAGACCGACAGAAAGCCGCTGCGTGAGGCGCTTGCCACGCTCTCGAAGACCTTCGACATCGATCTCACGATTCCGTGGTCGCGCCTGCCGAAGAAGACGCGCGACGTGCTGCTCTTCGGCGCGGGCGGCAGGAAGGCCGTCGTGCTCGCCGGAGCGGGCGCGAAGAAAACGAAAAAGAAAGTCATCGCGAATCCCTTCGGCGCCGACTTCGAGGGCGTGCTGCCGAATCTGCGCCGGCGGTTCGAAGAGGGCAGCTGGGACGATCAGGAGCAGCTCGAGCCGTATCGCTCGCTGCGCACGTGTCCATCCTGCGACGGCCGCCGTCTGCGCCCCGAAAGCCTGTCGGTCAAGGTCAAGGGGAGGACGATGCATGAGTATGTGGGGCTGCCGATCAGCGAAGCGCTGCCGCTTGTGGAGAGCCTGGAGCTGAGCGAGCGCGAGCAGATGATTGCCGGACGCGTCATCCGCGAGATTCGCGACCGCCTGCGCTTCCTCAATGAAGTCGGCGTAGGCTATCTCACCCTTGCGCGCAGCGCGGCCACGCTTTCGGGAGGCGAAGGCCAGCGCATCCGCCTCGCGACGCAAATCGGCTCGAACCTCACGGGCGTCCTGTACGTGCTCGACGAACCCTCGATTGGCCTGCATCAGCGCGACAACCGGCGCCTGCTCGCAACGCTTGCGCGACTTCGCGATCTCGGCAACACCGTCATCGTCGTCGAACATGACGAGGAGACGATTCGCACGGCCGACTATGTGATCGATCTGGGTCCGGGCGCGGGAGAGCATGGCGGGCAGCTGATGTTCCAGGGCACGCCGGCGGAGTTGCTGCGCTCCAACGTCGAGTCGATGACCGGCGAGTATCTGCGAGGGGAGCGATCGATCCCGCTGCCGGCGAAGCGGCGAAAGGCCGACAAGCTGACGCTCGTGGTGCGCGGGGCGCGCGAAAACAATCTGAAGGACGTCGACGTGAAATTCCCGCTCGGCCTTTTCATTGCCGTCACCGGCGTGAGCGGATCGGGGAAGTCGACGCTGGTCAACGAGATTCTGTACCGGTCGCTCGCGCGCACGCTCTATCGCGCCGCCGACGAGCCGGGCGAGCACGATCGGATCGACGGCATCGAGAACATCGACAAGGTCATTCAGATCGATCAGTCGCCGATCGGCCGCACGCCGCGATCGAATCCCGCCACCTACACGGGGCTGTTCACGTTCATCCGCGAGCTGTTCGCGATGCTGCCCGACGCGCGGGCGAAGGGCTTCAAGCCGGGGCGCTTCTCATTCAATGTCAAGGGCGGCCGCTGCGAGGCATGCCAGGGCGACGGCGTCATCGCGATCGAGATGCACTTCCTGCCCGACGTCTACGTCACGTGCGAGGAGTGCAAGGGGCGCCGCTATAACCGCGAGACGCTCGACATCCGTTATCGCGGCAGGTCGATCGCCGACGTGCTCGAGCTCACGGTGGAGCAGGCGCTCGAGCTGATGGAGCCGTTTCCGTCGATTGCCATCAAGCTGCGCACGTTGATGGAAGTAGGCCTGGGCTACATCACGCTCGGCCAGTCGGCGACCACCCTGTCGGGAGGCGAGGCGCAGCGGGTGAAGCTGTCGCGCGAGCTCTCGCGCCGCGGCACCGGCCGCACGCTCTATATCCTCGACGAGCCCACGACCGGTTTGCACTTCGAAGACACGCGGAAGCTGCTCGAAGTGCTGAACCGGCTCGTCGATCAGGGCAACACGGTGGTCGTCATCGAGCACAATCTCGACGTGATCAAGTCGGCCGACTATCTGATCGATCTCGGTCCCGAGGGCGGCGCCGCCGGCGGCAAAATCGTCGCGACCGGCACGCCCGAAATGGTGGCGAATGCCGCGAATTCAGCGACCGCGGAGTTCCTGCGCGACATGCTTTCCGGCCCTCACGCGGCACAAACGGCGGAGAGCGCGTGACCCCAACGTGGTAAAAGTGACACACTATCGTCAGTTTTGTGCGTGGTCAGATGGCCACAGGTATGGCCCTCCCCTTGAAAAGGTGGTGGTTCGGTTCCCTGTAACATGTTATAGATACGTGGCTTGCGGCACGGTGCCGGAATGGCGATCCGTGGCAGTCCGCTTGCTACCGTGTCAGGCGCTCAAGCCAGTCAGGCCCCGGGTCCCGTCTCGCGCAGGCGGTCCCAGCGACCCGAAAATTCGACTGGCATTCTGGCGGTCCCGCGTGGCCGCGGAGAACGGGATGGCGGTTCCGTCCTTTATGGACCCGGCCATCAGCCGGTTGTTAATCGAGAGGGCATGACAGCCCAACGTACACTTCGCCGAACCGTTACGTGCGCCGGAATCGGACTTCATTCGGGCCACAAGGTCACGATGTCGCTCAAGCCGGCGCCGGCCGACTATGGCATCCGCTTTCAGCGGGCCGACCTGGGCGGTCTCGAGATTCCGGCCACCATCACGCATCTGGGCGGCATCGAGCTGGCCACCGCGCTCAATGGCGGCACGGGGTCGGTCGAAACCGTCGAGCACCTGCTGGCGGCGCTTGCGGCGACGCAGATCGACAACGTCTGCATCGAGCTCAATTCGCCCGAAGTGCCGATCATGGACGGCAGCGCCGCGCCGTTCGTGTATCTCGTGCAGGACGCGGGCATCAAGGAACTGCCGGTCGCGCGCAAGTACCTGAAGGTGCTGCGGCCCATCGCGCTCTCGCAGGGCGAGAAGCGCATCGCGCTCTATCCGTCGGATCACTTCAAGGTCACCTACAGCATCAGCTTCGATCATCCGCTGCTGCGGCATCAGAGCCGCACGATGTCGATTACCGAGAAGACGTTCGTCGAGGAGATCGCGCCGGCGCGCACGTTCGGGTTCCTGAAGGAAGTCGAGATGCTGCGGCAGAAGGGGCTCGCGCTCGGCGGGTCGCTCGACAACGCGATCGTGCTCGGCGAGACGGGCGTGCTCAACGCGCTGCGCTTCGAGGACGAGTTCGTGCGCCACAAGATCCTCGACGCCATCGGGGATCTCGCGCTCGTCGGCTATCCGGTGATCGGCCACCTGGTCGCGCACCGCGCGGGGCACGCGCTGCACACGGCGTTTGCGTCGAAGATTCTGGAAGAAACGGATGCATGGCGCCTGGTCGAAGCCGATGCGCTCGTGCCGTCAGCTGCCGGCGTGCCTGCGGCAGTGCCGGTCCGGCCGTAATTCTACCCGGTTGATTTTCCCCGGTTAGAAACAGCAAAGCCCGGCCCGCCTCACGGCGCGCCGGGCTTTTTTCTTTAGCCCGTATAATCCGCGCATGGTGCGTCGTGACGATGCGGGCGTGAAAGCGTCCGTGTCACGCTGTTCGT
>JBBDWL010000082.1:0-3686 GCA_040902895.1 Vicinamibacterales bacterium
CGAACGGCGGCTTGCCCGCGAGCATCTCGTAGAGGACGGCGCCCGCGGCGAACAGGTCCGTGCGCGTGTCGACGTCGAGCCCCTGAAGCTGTTCCGGCGCCGCATACTGCGGCGTGCCCACGACAGTGCCGGGCAGCGTCAGGCGGGTCGCCGTCTCGGCTCCGAAGGCGGATCCCGCCGCCGTCGCGAGCCCGAAGTCGAGCAGCTTGACGCCGTGCGGCGTCAGAAAGATGTTGGATGGCTTGAGATCGCGGTGCACGATCCCCTGCCGCTGCAGCGCCTCGATGCCATGGAGTACGCCGAGCGCCGTGGCCACCGCGTCGCCGAGCGGAAGCGGTCCTCGCGTCAGACGCGTCGCGAGCGATTCTCCTTGAAGCAGCTCCATCGCGAGGAACAGATCGCCGGCATCCTCGCCGATCTCGTACAACTGACAAATGGCCGGGTGGTTGATGCTGGCGACGGACCGCGCTTCGCGGTCGAGGCGATCGCGCGCCGCGGCGTCGGCGCTGGCGGCCTTGATCATCTTGATGGCGACCGCGCGGCCGAGCCGCTCGTCGTGCGCCGCGTAGACGACGCCCATGCCGCCTTCGCCAAGCGTGCCGGTCACGGTGTAGCGTCCAATGGATTCGCGCATGCGGCAGGTCAGCCCGGCAGTCTAACGCGGCCTGGGATGCGCTCACAAGCGCCGAGACGCGGCGCGTGCATCGGGCTCCGATTCTGAGCCAACCAATCCGTGCGGGCGCCCGTCCTATGTGCATTGACGCTATATGCACAGTGGATATAGTAGTGGCGTATGGGCAACCGCACATCGTCTCCGGAATCCGAGCTGCCGCTGCCGGCGGCGACCTTCCACATCCTCATGGCGCTGGCCGACGAGGACCGGCACGGCTACGCGATCATCCAGGAAGTGGCGTCGCGAACGAACGGCGAAGTCCGCTTGAGCGCGGGCACCCTGTATCGATCGATCCAACGGATAGTCGACCAGGGCTACGTCGCGGAGCTGACCATGCGCGAGCGGCCCGCCGCGGATGAAGACGACGCGCGCAGGCGTTATTACCGCCTGACGCCGTTCGGCCGCGCGGTGGCGGAAGCCGAAACCCGACGGCTCGGCGAGCTGTTGCGGCTGGCGCGGGCCAGCGGCTTCATCCCGAAGAAAGCCTGATGCGTTTCTACCGCGCGCTTCTCTACCTTTATCCGAAGTCGTTTCGCACCGAGTACGGCGCGGAGCTCCTGTCGGTCATCGCCGACCGTCGCGCGATCGCCGGACCTGGCGGCCGCCTCGCGCTGGCCGCAGAAACAATCAGGGACACCATGACAAACGCACTGCGCATTCACGTCGAGATCCTCGTGCAGGACCTCCGATACACGTTTCGCACGCTGCGCCGCGCCCCTGCGTTTGCCATCACGGCCATCGTGCTCACCGCGCTCGGCATCGGCGCGACGACTGCGGCGCTCGCGATAGCCGACCATGTGCTCCTCCGGCCGCTGCCGTTCCGCGATCCGCACCGGCTGATTCGCTTCCAGGGAAACGATCGGACGCGCCCCGGCGGATGGAACGACTTGTCACCCGGCAACTACCGCGATCTCGTCACGCGCAGCACCGCTCTCGAGGCCGCGGCGGCGTACACAAGCCGCTCCGCCAATCTCGTCGGCTACGGCGCGCCGGTTCGCCTCGAAGGCCAGGCCGCCACGGGCGACCTGTTCGACGTGCTCGGCGTGCAGGCTGCGCTCGGCCGCGCCTTCACGCGCGACGATCAGCTCGACACCGCGCCTGACGTCATGGTCCTCTCACACGCCGCCTGGCGCACCCATTTCGGCGCCGACGCCGCGGTCATGGGGCGGTCGCTGCTGCTCAACGATCGGCCGCACACGGTCATCGGCGTCATGCCGGAAGGCTTCATGTTCCCCGACCGGAACACGGAGTTCTGGTCGGTGCTGAAGCTGTCGCCGGAGAACTTCGAGGATCGCGGCGACACGTTTCTCTTTACGGTCGCGCGCCTGCGGGAGGGCCGCACGCTCGAACAGGCCGATGCCGAGTTCGACACCATCGCCCTGGATCTCGAGCGTCAGTTTCCGAGTGAGAACGAGCGCCTCGGCGTCATGACCGTGGACCTGCGCGGGTTCCTCGCGCCCTCGACGCGAACGCTGATCGTCGGCATTGCCGGCGCCGCGATCTGCCTCCTTCTGATCGCCAGCACCAATCTCGCGAGCCTGCTTTTGAGCCGCAGCGTCTCGAGGCTCCGCGAGATTGCCGTGCGCGCCGCGATTGGCGCGGGACGCGAGCGCCTGATTCGTCAGATGCTCACCGAATCGCTTGTCATTGCGGTCGTTGGAGGCATGCTGGGCGTCGCGCTCGCCGCGGCAAGCACGCCGCTGCTGACCCGTCTCGTGCCGACGACGTTGCCGCTTGCGGAGAATCCGTCTATTGACATCAGGTTCCTGACCGTCGCGATCGCCATCACGCTCCTCACGGCGCTGGCGTTTGGCGTGCTCCCCGCGCGCCGCGCCGCAGCCGGCGCGGATGCCGCCGCGCTTCGGGACTCGGGCCGTGTGGGCACGGGCCGCCGTACCGAAGCGCTGCGATCCACGCTCGTTGTCTCGCAGGTCGCGCTGTCGGTCGTGCTGCTTGTGTCGGTTGGGCTTCTCGGACGTGCGCTCCTGCGCGTGGCGGCAACCGATGCCGGATTCCGATCGGGGGGCGTGCTGACGCTTCGCACCGCGCTGCCCTGGCCGAAGTACGGCAGCGTCGCGCGGCGACGGGCGTTCTTCGATCGCGTGCTCACCGACATCCGCGCCCTGCCAGGTGTGAAGAACGCGGCCTACATCACCGGACTGCCGATGACGATGCAGGGTGGCATCTGGGGCGCGATGCCCGAAGCGCCGCTCGTACAGTTCGAGGACGCGATCGCGGCAAGCTCGCGTTTCGTCACGCCCGGATTCTTCGACACGATGTCGATTCCCTTGAAGGAAGGGCGCGACATCGCGCCGACCGATACGCGCGAGGCGACGGCGGTGGCGGTCGTCAGCGAGTCGTTCGTGCGGCAGGCATGGCCCGGATCGAGCGGGGTCGGCCGGCGGTTCACCTCGGTCGTCTACCGTGACGTCACGTTCACCATCGCCGGCGTCGTGGGCGACATCCGGGTCCGCGGACTCGAGCGGCGCAGCGAGCCGCAGATCTATTTCGCATCACAGCAGGTGCCCGACAACGCGTTCATCAACTATCCGCCGAAGGACCTCGTGGTGCGCGCCGACGTGCCGCCCGCGTCGCTGCTGCCCGCGATCCGGCAGATCGTGCAGCGCGCCGATCCGGAACAGCCGATCTCGAACGTGCGCCTGCTCGACGATATCGTCGCCGATCAAATTGCGCCGCGCGCCGTGCAGGCGCGCGTGCTCGGCGGGTTCGCGGCGGTCGCCATGCTGCTGGCGTCGGTCGGACTCTATGGGCTGCTGACGTTCGCCGTGTCGCGCCGCATGCGCGAGATCGGGCTCAGGATGGCACTCGGCGCGACGCCGGGCGCCATGATCGCCCTGGTGGTCAAGCGCGGCCTGATGCTGGCCGCCGCCGGACTCGCCGTGGGCGTCGGCGCCGCCTACGGCGCGGGCCGGTGGATGGAGTCGCTCCTGGCGGGCGTCAGGCCGCACGACCCCGCGGTCTTCTCAGCGGCGGTCGGCCTGACCTTTGCGCT
>JBBDWL010000083.1:0-1413 GCA_040902895.1 Vicinamibacterales bacterium
CTCGAGAAGGCGAAAGACCGCGTGCTCGAGTACCTCGCGGTGCGCAAGCTCAATCCCGAGGTGAAGGGGCCGATCCTGTGCTTCCTGGGCCCTCCCGGCGTGGGCAAGACGTCGATGGCCAAGTCGATTGCGTCATCGCTCGAGCGCAAGTTCGTCCGCGTGTCGCTCGGCGGCATGCGAGACGAGGCCGAGATCCGGGGGCACCGCCGCACCTATATCGGCGCGCTCCCAGGACAGGTCATCCAGGGCCTGCGCCGCGCCGAATCGAAGAATCCGGTCTTCATCCTCGATGAGATCGACAAGCTCGGATCCGACTTCCGCGGTGACCCGGCCTCGGCGCTGCTCGAAGTGCTGGATCCGGAGCAGAACAACACGTTCCGCGATCATTATCTGGACGTGCCGTTCGATCTGTCCGAGGTGCTCTTCATCACCACCGCGAACATGCTCGACACGATTCCTGCCGCCCTGCGCGATCGGATGGAAGTGCTCGAGCTGCCCGGCTACACCGAAGAAGAGAAGCTCGCGATTGCCAAAGAGCACCTCGTGGCGAAACAGATCGCCAATCACGGCCTGCGGCCCGATCAGATCAGCTTCACTGACGCGGCGCTGCGCGCCGTGACGCACGGCTACACGCGCGAGGCAGGCGTCCGGAACATGGAACGCGAGATCGGCGCGCTGTGCCGCAAGGTCGCCCGCCGCCGCGCGGAAGGGGATTTCGCTCCTGTCATCATTACCCCCGAAGTGGTCGTAGAGATGCTGGGCGCACCGCGCTTCATGGACGAGGAGGTGCGCGATCGCACCAAGGAGCCGGGTGTGGCCGTGGGGCTTGCCTGGACGCCGGCCGGCGGCGAAGTGCTTTTCGTCGAAGCGTCCCGCATGGCGGGCACCGGCTCCCTCACGCTCACGGGCCATCTCGGCGACGTGATGAAAGAATCGGCCCGCACCGCCCTGTCGTGGTTCCGCGCGCATGCCTCGCGCTACGGCGTCGACGCGGCGTTCTACAAAGACGCTGAAGTGCACCTGCACGTGCCGTCGGGCGCCATCCCGAAGGACGGCCCGTCGGCCGGCGTGACCATGGTGACCGCGCTCGCGTCGGAGCTCTCGGGCCGCCCGGTGCGCGGTGATGTGGCCATGACCGGCGAGATCACCCTGTCGGGTAAAGTGTTGCCGATTGGCGGGGTGAAAGAGAAGGTGCTGGCGGCGCGCAGACTCGGCATCTTCGAAGTCATCCTGCCGAAGCAGAACGAGAAGAACATCAACGAGGACCTGAGCCCCGAGCTGCGCAAGGAGCTGAAGGTCCACTACGTCGACAACGTCGAAGAAGTACTGGCTATCGCGCTGACCCCGGAGGTGCGCCAGACCAGCCGCGGCGTGATCAGCGACACGCGAACCGGCGCCGTGAATTAGCGCAGC
>JBBDWL010000083.1:1513-24857 GCA_040902895.1 Vicinamibacterales bacterium
CGCAGCAGCGCGAGGCCGGCCACCGTCTTCATGTCTTCGATCTCTCCGCGCTGTGCCATCGCGTCGAGCTCGGAGACGGTGAACGTCTTCGGCTCGAGCTGTTCGTCTTCATCATGCGCCGCCGCGTGCGCCGGCGTTCGGAGATCCTCGGCCAGATAGAACGTCATCTCCTCGTCGCAAAATCCCGGCGTCGGCACCATCGTCCCCAGCCGCGTCAGCTTTCCAGGCAGCAGTCCAATCTCTTCATGGCACTCGCGCGCCGCGGCGGCCTCGACAGCCTCGCCGGCGTCTGTCGTGCCGGCGGGCAGTTCCCAGATCCAGCGGCCAATCGCATGACGGTACTGACGAATCAGAATCACTTCATCAGAGGCGGGCATGGCGATCAGGACCACCGACGCCGGGTGCCGCACGATGTCGAGGTCGACTTCGCGGCCGTCTTCGAACCGCACGCGATCCCGCTCGACCTCGAAGACCTTGCCGTCGAAGATCCGCTGGCGCGACAGGAGCTCGGGTGGCTTCATCGCCGCTGCGCCTCCCTGATGCGATCGAGCACCCCCTGCAGATCCGGCGGCAGCGGCGATTCGAACGCCATCGTCCGGCCATCCGACGGATGTGTGAAAGAAAGCTTGTGCGCATGCAGGAACGGGCGCTCGAGCCGGCTGACGGCGCGCACGTCGGCCGGGACGTGCCGCCGGACGCCGCCGTACGTGGCGTCGCCGACAATCGGATGGTTGATGGCATTGAGGTGCACGCGGATCTGATGCGTGCGGCCGGTGTCGATCGCGAGCTCGACGAGGGTGACTCCTCTGAGCTGCTCCGCCTTGACGACGCGGGTGATCGCTTCGCGCGAGTGGCGCGCGCGCGTCGACATTTTCTGACGGTCCTTTGGATCGCGGCCGATGGGCAGATCGATGCGGCGGCCGGTCTCGACGACGCCCCAGACCAGCGCGACGTATGTCTTCGCGACCTCGCGCTCCTGAAACTGGCGCGACAGCTCACGGTGCGCGGCATCGTTCTTCGCGACCACCATCAGGCCCGACGTGCCGCGATCGAGGCGATGCACGATCCCCGGCCGCTCTTCGCCGCCGATGCCGCTCAGATCGTCGACGTGATGCAGCAGCGCGTTGACCAGCGTGCCCTGGCGGTGGCCGGCCCCGGGATGCACGACCATGCCGGCCGGCTTGTCGACCACGATCAGATCGCTGTCGTCGTGCAGCACGGTGAGCGGAATGGCCTCGGCCGCGACGGTCGACGGCAGGGCTGGAGGAATCTCGACGTCGACAACGACGCCTTCGTGGACGGTGGCCCCGGGCTTGACATGTTCGCCGCCGGCGCGCACGCGGCCGTCCCGGATCAATCGCTGAAGCTGCGATCTCGAGATGTCGGGAATCAGGCCCGACAGGAAGTGATCGAGACGAAGCCCCTCGTGTTCGGCGCCGGCGCGAAACGTTCGGAGCTCGGTGTCGTCCACGGCCGTTCCGGGCGTCAGGCCGCCTGCGCGCGCGCCGGCTCCTTCGAGGTCTGCGTCCGGCGCCGCAGCCAGTAGAGCATGGCGAGGCTCAGCGGCACGAGCAGGACAGACACGAACTGCGACGTGCTCATCCCGAGCATCTCGCCGCGCGGATCGCCGCGATAGAACTCGATGATGAACCGGGTGATGCCGTACAGCAGCATGTAGAGCCAGAACGTGCGGCCCGCAAAGTATCCGCCCCTGCGCTCTGTCGTGAGCAGCAGCGCAAGGATCACGAGCTCCGCGCCTGCTTCATACAACTGCGTCGGGTGCAACGCGACGTTGAGCGGCGTACCGACGTTGAGCGCCGCGGCCGGATTCGTGAACGTGATGGCCCACGGCAGATCGGTTGGCTTGCCCCAGCAGCAGCCCGCGAAGAAACAGCCCATGCGCCCGATGACATGCCCCAGCGCAATGCCGGGAGCATACAGATCGGCGGTCGTCCAGACCGGCAGACGATAGCGCCGCATCAGCGCGAAGCCCGTGATGGTCGCGACAATCAGTCCGCCGTAGAAGACGCCCGCGGATCGCACGAGCGAGAAGATCTCGCGCGGATTGGACCGGTAGTAGTCCCAGTCGACGACGATGAGCAGCGCCTTCGCCCCAATCAGCGCGGCGATGATGATCCAGATGCCCAGATCCATGACCCTGGCTGGATCGACGCCGCGATGGCGCGCGCGCCGCACTGCCAGCTGCAGGCCGAGCAGATACGCCGCCGCGAGCAGCACGCCGTAGGTGTAGACAGGCCAGCTGCCGAGCTCAAACAGTATGGGATGCATGCCGCCTCAATCCGAGCAAATCGAAGATCACCAGCAGCGCGCCGACGCTGATGGCGGCATCGGCAACATTGAACGCCCAGAAATGCCAGGTGCCTGAATAGACGTCGACGAAATCCAGCACATAGCCAAGCCGGGCGCGATCGATCAGATTGCCGATGGCGCCGCCGAGCACCAGCGCAAGGCCGGCCCGTGCGATGTTCTCGTTGGCGCGGAGCGTCGCGCCATAAGCGCCGATGGCCACGATCGCGACCAGTGCCATCCCAATCATGATGGCACCCTTCATGGGCACATCGGCCGCATTCATCAGGCCGAACGCCGCACCCGTGTTCCGCACGTGCGTGAAATCGAGAAGGCCGGGAATGATCGTGACCGACTCGTACAGAGGGATAGCGGCGCCGACGAGGGCCTTTGTCGCCTGATCGAACAGGACGATGACGGCTGCAGCGATCAGCAGAGACGGCTTGAGCAGCGCCCGCCATCCGATCTCGTGCTCGTGCGGCCCGGTCTCGGCTTCCGACACCGGCGCCGGTGGATGCAGCAGGGGATCGCCGTGCGGCACCGTCTGCGGTTCATCAGCCACGTGCGTTCTCTCCCGCTTCGCTCGCCGCCCGGGCGGCCGTCTGGGTCAACGCCTCCGCGCATCGCAGGCAGATCTCGCCGTCGAACGCCTGCACGAACCGCCAGCAGCGGGGACATTTCTCGCCAGGCGCGCGCGTGACCTCGCTGGCAGCCATACGCTGGCGATCTCCCTCGATGATGTCGAGATCGATCTTCGACACGCCAAAGATTGCCGCCAGGGCGTCGGGCTGCATCCGGCGAAGGAACGCGGCCGCGTCACCAGCCTGGACCTTGACCGCCGCCTGTTGAGACGAGCCAATTGTCTTCTCGGCTCTCTTCACTTCAAGGCTGGCGTTGACGGCCGGCCGTACGACATCCACGATGTACTTCCAGTCGGTGAAATCGTCGTCGCTGGCCGCAACGTCCGGGAAGCGGGCCAGATGCACTGACTCTTCACGCGTTCCCGGCAGATGCGCCCAGATGTCTTCGGCCATGAAGGGCACGAGCGGCGCCGCAAGCCGCGCCAGGCCATCAGCGATTGCGTACATCACGGTTTGCGCGGATCGCCGCTCGCGGCTGTCCGGCGCAAGCGTATAGAGCCGGTCCTTCGAGACATCGAGGTAGAACGCGCTCAAATCGACGGTCGCGAAGTTGTTGAGCAGGTGCGACACGCGCTGAAAGTCGTAGCTCTCGTGCGCCGCCAGCATCTCGCGCGCGATGGCGCCATAACGCGCCAGCAGATAGCGGTCGACCTGTTCGAGACGGGCGTCGGCGACGGCATCCCGCGCGGGATCGAAGTCGTAGAGATTCGACAGCAGGAACCGGAACGTGTTCCGGATTTTTCGATAGGCCTCGACCACACGCGACAGCGACTGTTTGCCGAGCCGCATCTCTTCGCGATAGTCGACCATCGCCACCCAGAGCCGCAGCACGTCGGCGCCGCTTTCCTTGATGATCGTCTGCGGCGGCACCACGTTGCCGCGCGACTTCGACATCTTGCGGCCGTGCTCATCGACGACGAAGCCGTGTGTGAGCACCTGGCGGTAGGGCGCGCCGCCACGAGCGCCGAGTCCGACGAGCAGCGACGACTGAAACCAGCCGCGATATTGATCCGTGCCTTCGAGGTAGAGATCGGCAGGCCAGCGCAGCTCCGGCCTCGTGTCGAGGACGGCCAGATGGCTCGAGCCCGAATCGAACCACACGTCGAGGATGTCGCGCTCGCGCTCGAAGGTCGTGCCGCCGCATTTCGCGCACCGGTGGCCATCGGGCACGAACGCGGCGACCGGAAGATCGTACCAGGCGTCGGCGCCGTCGCGCTCGAAGATCTGCGCCGCACGCTCGGTTTGCGCGTGCGTCAGGCTCGACTCACCGCAGTCCTGACACAGGAGCGCCGGAATCGGCACGCCCCACGCGCGCTGCCGCGAGATGCACCAGTCTGGGCGATTCTCGAGCATCAGCCCCATCCGCTCGCGGCCCCACGACGGATGCCACGTCACCGATGCCACGGCCTCGCGCGCCCCATCGCGCAACGCATCCATCGTCACAAACCACTGCGACGTGGCGAGAAAAATGACCGGGTTGTGGCAGCGCCAGCAATGCGGATATGCGTGCACGAAGTCTTCGCGATGCCAGAGCCGTCCTCGGGCCGCGAGCGCCAGCTCGATTACCGGATTCGCCTCGAACACTTTCAGGCCACCCACGACGCCGACAGAAGGGTCGAACGTGCCGTTGGGCAGAATGGGCGCATACGGTTCGAGCCCGTATTGCCGTCCGGTGAGAAAGTCGTCAGACCCGTGACCGGGAGCCGTATGAACCGCGCCCGTGCCTTGCTCGAGCGTGACGTAGTCGGCAAGCACGCCGATGGCGTCGCGCTCATACAGCGGATGACGGAAGCGCACGCCCTCGAAAGCGGTGCCTTTTGCGCGCGCGAGCTCGGCGCCAAACGCGCGGCCGACTTTCGCGCCAACCGCGTCGGCCAGCGCCGCAGCCACGATGACGGCCTTTCCCTCGACCTCGCGGGCGGCGTAATCAATCTCTGGGTGAAACGCGATCGCGAGATTCGAGGGGATTGTCCACGGTGTCGTCGTCCAGATCAGCACCGACACATCGCGCCCGGCCAGCTGCGGCAAGCGCCGCACAAGCTCGCCGTTGTCGTCGGCCGACAGCGGAAACTCGACGTAAATCGATGGGGAGGTGTGATCCTCGTATTCGACTTCGGCTTCGGCCAGCGCGGTGCGGTCGCGCAGGCACCAGTGCACGGGCTTCTTGCCCTTATAGACGAGGCCCTTTTCGACGAGGGTGCCGAGCGCGCGCACGATGGTGGCCTGGTAGCCGTAGTTCATCGTGAGATATGGGTGATCCCAGTCGCCATACACGCCCAGCCGCTCGAAATCCCTGCGCTGCAGCGCGACGTACTTCTCGGCATAGGCGCGGCACGCGCGGCGGAAGTCACCGACGCCCATCTCGCGACGCTTCGGTCCCAGCTCCTTCTCGACGTTCAGTTCGATCGGCAGTCCGTGACAGTCCCATCCCGGCACGTACGGCGCGTCGTAGCCGGCCATCGTACGCGTGCGGACGACGAAGTCCTTGAGGATCTTGTTGAGCGCGTGCCCGTTGTGGATCTCGCCGTTCGCGTACGGCGGACCGTCATGCATCACGAATGTGGGCCGCCCCTTCGCGCTCTCACGCAGCCGCGCATACACCCCGAGCTCGGCCCACCTGGCGAGCATGCGAGGCTCGGCCTCCTGAAGGTTCGCCTTCATCGAGAAGCCCGTGCGGGGCAGATTAAGGGTGTCTTTCCAGTCCGTCATCGGAAGTAATTAGAGTAAGTCGAGTAAGGGGAGTAAGGGAAGTAAGACGAGTAAGGCGAGTAAGGCGAGTAAGGGGAAAGGGGAGTAAGGGAGTGAGGGCGGCGTTAAAACGAGAAGCGGGTGAGGACGCCCTCACCCGCTTCTCGACTTACTTCCTTACTCGTCTTACTTCCCTTACTCGCCTGACTCGCCTGACTCGCCTTACTCGCCTTACTATCGTCGCCCGCGGCGAGTGATGACGACGTTGAAGTGGCCCGCGTTGTCGGCAACCACATCGTCGTTGATGCCGAGCCAGAGCACGCCCGCGGCGGGCATCCGGATCGAGGTCTGGTCGCCGATGGCGAACGCCGGACCGTTGCCGACGCGGCCGATCAGCGCGCCCGCGAAGTGCTGCGGAAGCGGCGACGCGCCGGCATACCGCTGGCTGCGCGCGCCTGAGATGCCGGCGAGGTCGTTCGCATCGCCGCTGAGGCGCACTTCACCGGTGCTCTGGAACGTGATGGTTTCGCCGCGGCGCACGGTAATGCCGCTCGACACCCACTGCTGGTTGCCGGGCACGACGACGCCGGGCCCGCCGGGCGCTGCGCTGGGCACGCCCGGCGCGAGATTCGCCGGCCGCACCCACATGATGCGCGCGACCTGATTCGACGGAATGTCGCGGTCCTGGCCCGCTACGCGCATCGTGATGCGGAGCGGAGTGGTGCCGCCGATGTCATACAGCTCGCCGATGATGGCCTGCCCGTTGCGCAGCACGAGCACGGCGTTGCCTTCCTGCAGCAGGTTCCAGTCGGCGTCGCCAAGGTCGCCCGCGAAGCTGATCGCGGCGATTTCGGCAGGCTGGATGAAGCGATCATTGCCGTTGACGCGCACGTGAAAGCCCTGCGCATTGAGGTCGACCACCGAGGCGTTGACGCGCTCCCCCGAGCGCAGCACGATAACGGCAGACTCCTGGGCGACGGCAGAGCCGACGCCGAGAGTCGAAACGAGCGCGAGTGCGCCGAAGATTCTGCGTGTCATTTGCTTGTTCCCCTATGGCTGAGGCTCGAGATATCCGAGAGGCCCAGCCTAAAAAAAGTTTTCCGTTCGCCTGAAATGCAAACGCGGGGCCACAAGCTGTTCCGAGGGCAGAGTGTCCCGATTCGCCCGTGATTCGACTCGTATAATGGACAGGCAGTGCCCTCACCCGAGCGTCGCCTGTCGCAACTCGACAACGGACTTACCGTCATCATTCAGCCGTCACATGCCTCAAGGCTGATCTCGGTATGGGCGTGGTATCGCGTGGGATCGGGCGATGAGCGTGCCGGACAGACGGGCATCTCGCACTGGGTCGAGCACATGAACTTCAAAGGCACCGCCCGGCTGTCGCGCGAAGAGATGACCGGCATCGTCGAGCGGCACGGCGGCTTCTGGAACGGCTACACGTGGGTCGACCAGACCACGTACGTCTCGACCGCGCACCGCGACGCGCTCGATGACCTGCTGCTGCTCGAGTCAGAGCGGATGTCGGCGTGCCGGTATGACGCGGACGAATGCGAATCGGAGCGCACCGTGATCATCTCGGAGCTGCAGGGATGCGAGAACGATCCGGATCAAGTGCTCGAGACCGAAGTGACCGCCACGGCGATGAAGGTGCATCCCTATCGGCATCCGACGATCGGATGGCGCGGCGATCTCGAAACGATGACCCGCGATGATCTCGTCGGGCATTATTCGCGCTATTACGCGCCCGACAACGCCGCGGTCGTGATTGCGGGTGACGTGGATCCCGATGATGCGGTGTCGCACGTGGCGAATGCGTTTGGACGGATCCGGCCCTCGGCGGTGAACGCCCCGCCGCGCACGGCGGAGCCGGAACAGCCCGGCGAGCGGCGGGTCTCGGTCGAGCGCCCGGGCACGGTCGGCTATCTGAAGCTGGCGCATCACGCGCCGGCGTTCGCGCATGACGACTTTCCGCCGATGCTCGTGCTCGACGCGGTTCTGACCGGCGCGAAGGGCCTGAATCTCTGGTGCAGCTTCCGCCCGCAGTCGGCGCAGCGCCGCTCGCGCCTCTATCGCGCGCTGGTGGAGCAATCGCTCGCCAGCGGGGTGCAGGGCGCGTGCCTGCCGACACGCGACGCGTTTTTGTATTACATCTCGATGACCGCGGCCGAAGGCGTGCCGGTCGAGGCCGTGGAACAGGCCGCCTCCGAGGCGATCGCGGATCTGATCCGTCAGGGTACGACCGTCGACGAGGTCGAGCGCGCGCGGCGACAGCTGCATGCGCGCATGGTCTTCGAAGGCGACAGCGTCACGAACATCGCGCACCAGGCGGGGTACTTTCATACGCTGGGCGCGCTCGAGGCCTACGACGCCCTTCCGGCGCGGCTCGCGCGCGTGACCGCCGACGACGTAGATCGAGTCGCCGGCGCGTACCTGCGCGCGTCGAACCGCACGATCGGGATGCTGCACCCGGCATCACCCGCGGCCCCGTTGCGGCTGCGTGGACCCGCAGGCGCGTTGCCGCTGCGTGCACCCGTACCGGCCGTCTCATGATTCCGGCGGCTGATTCCGCGCTTCGTCCCGCGCGCCGGCGCCTCGGCTCAGGCGCCGTCATCATCGCGCGGCGCAATCCCCTTACACCGGCCGTGACCTTCATGCTGGCGTTCGACGCCGGCAGCGCATTCGATCCGCCCTCGCATCCCGGGCTTGCGGCGTTTACGGCACGCATGATCGATCGCGGCACCGCCGATCTGAGCGCCGACGATCTCGCCGAGGAGATTGAGGGGCGCGGCGCGTCGGTCGAGGTCACCTGCAACCGCCAGTCGCTGATTGTCGCCTGCACCTGTCTGGTTGACGATTTCGAGACGCTGCTCACCCTGGTCGCACGCATGGCGCACGCGCCCGCGTTTTCGCTCGATCAAATCGAATTGCGCCGTCACGAGACGCTGACCCGGCTCGCGCAGGATCGCGAAAACACCGGCACGCTGGCGACGGCCCGCTTCTTCGAGCGCCTGTATGGCGAGCGGCATCCGTACGCGCACGCGCCGCGCGGCACGTCTGACGCGATCGAAACCCTTACTCGCGCGGATCTCTTCGCCTTCCACCAGGCGCGCGTCCGGCCCGCGCTGCTCACGGCCGCCGTCGTCGGCGACCTCGACGAGCGCGCCGCGTGCGATGCGCTCGAGGCGGCGCTCGGTGGATGGCCCGATGCGGACGCGCCCGATCGGATCCTGCCGCCGGTCTCGCCGCCGGCGCTGCGCGATCTGAGCGTGATCAGGGTGCCCGGGAAGGCACAGGCTGACATCGCGTACGGATTTCTCGGACCTGGCCGGCTCGACTCCGGGTACTACGCGTTCTGGGTGATGAACACCGTGCTTGGCCAATTCGGGATGGGCGGCCGTCTCGGCGAAAACATCCGCGAGCGGCAGGGCATGGCGTATTACGCCTACAGCAGCTATGACGCGCACCGCATTCCGGGCCCGCTGCTGGTGCGGGCCGGCGTGGATCCCGGCAACGTCGAGCGCACCATCGCGGCGATCGATCTGGAGGTGACGCGGATCGCGACGCATGGCATCACGCCGGAGGAACGGGCCGACGCCGTGCGGTATCTGGCGGGATCGATCCCCCGGCTGCTCGAGACCAATGCCGGCATCGCGCAGTTTCTGATCAGCCTCGAGCAGTTCGGTCTCGGCGACGATTTCGACCAGCGACTGCCGGCGCTGCTGTCCTCAGTCACCGTCGACGAGGCCTCTGCCGCGGCGTCTGCGCTCGACCCCGCGCGCGCCGTGGTGGCGATTGCCGGTCCATGAAGGCGGTCTTCTTCGATGTCGACTTCACGCTGATCTATCCGGGGCCCACGCTGCAGGCCGAAGGGCATCGCGTGTTCTGCGCGCGACACGGTGTCACGATCGATCCCGCGCGCTTCGACAGCGCCGTCAAGGACGCCTCAACACTGCTGCATTCGGGCGATCAGCTCTACGACGCGCGCATCTTCATCGACTATACGCGGCGCATCATCGAGCTGATGGGCGGCGAAGGGACGGGCGTGATCGACGCCAGCCGCGACATCTATGACGAATGGGCGCTCTGCCATCATTTTTCGCTGTACGACGATGTGACGCCGACGCTGCAGCGCCTGCATCGCGAGGGCTATCGCATCGGCCTGATCTCCAACACGCATCGCTGCCTTGCGTCGTTTCAGTCGCACTTCGCGCTCGAAGGCATGATCACCGCCGCGGTCTCGTCGTCGGGGCACGGCTATATGAAGCCGCATCCGAGCATCTTTCAGGCGGCCCTCACACTCGCCGGCACAAAAGCCGAAGAGTCTGTGATGGTGGGCGACAGCTACGCACACGACATTGCCGGCGCCCAGACGCTCGGCATGCATGGCATCCTCATCGCGCGCGGCTCCGAGAAACCGGATGTGGCGGCATGCCCTGTGGTCGGATCCCTCCACGAGATTTTCGAACACCTGTGATGGAGGCCGTCACCATGCGCGATCTGCATTCGCTGGACGACTGCAAGCGCATCGTCGAGCTCGAGAAGCAGATCTGGGGTTATACGGATCCGGAGGATCTGGTACCGGCGATCATTCTGATGCTGTCTGCGAAGCGCGGAGGCCTGTTGATCGGCGCTGAGGACACAAATGGGAAGCTCGAGGGCTTCGCCTTCTCGATGGCTTCCATCGTCGACGGCAGGCCCGCGCAGTGGTCGCACATGATGGGCGTGCTGCCGGCCATGCGCACGAAGGGCCTGGGCCGCGCGCTGAAGCTCGCGCAGCGCGATCGCGCGATAAAAATGGGCCTCGAGCTGATCGAGTGGACGTTCGATCCGCTGCAGGCGATCAACGCGCACCTGAATTTCGCGAGGCTTGGCGTGATCGCACAGACGTACGCCGCGAACATCTATGGCGAATCGAGCAGCGTGCTCCATCGCGGTACCGCGACCGATCGTTTGATCGTCGAATGGTGGATCCAGCGGCCGCACGTGGCGCGGCGCATCGAGGCGGGCCCGCTGACGGCGCGTGATAGTGGCGTCGCATCGGCTCGCGTGCTCAACGAGCTTTCGGGCCGCGATCCGTGGGACATGCCGGCCGAGGCTACGCTGCCGCCGGACGGGGACCGCGTGCTGATTCGCGTGCCCGCCCGCTTCAGCGAGATGCAGCGTGCGGAGCCGTTGCTGGCCCAGGCGTGGCGCCAGCAGACGCGCACGCTGTTCACGGCCGGTTTTGCGCGCGGCTACCGGGCCGTTGATTTCTTCAAAGACGACAGGGCAGGCGGCGCGTACTTGCTCGCGAAAGAAGCAGGCGCGGCTATCCCGGCGGCCAGCTGAATGGCCGGCCACCCAGCACGTGCAAGTGGATGTGAAAGACCGTCTGTCCCGCGCCCGCGTTGCAGTTGAACACCGTCCGATAGCCTTCTTCGCCGTATCCGCGCTCGGTGGCGATGACACCGCCGCGCCTCACCATCTCGCCCACAATCTCATCGTCTTCGGTGCTGAGATCATTGAGCGTCGCGATATGCCGCTTCGGGATGACCAGCACGTGCATTGGCGCCTGCGGATTGATGTCGTTGAAGGCGACGACGCGATCGTCCTGATAGACGATTGACGAGGGGATTTCACCGGCGGCGATACGGCAGAAGAGACAGGACATGAACCCGATTATCGCTCGACGACTGCGATTCGCGGAACGCCCGCGAGATCGGGGATCACCTGCGTGAGCCTGAGCCCCGAGGCGCCGACGGCTTCGCGAACCGCGGCCTCGCTGCCGCCGAACTCGAAGATGCACGGCGGAACCGGATCGCGCCTCGCGACATCGGCCAGGAGGGCGCGAATCATGTCAAGGCCGTCATCGCCGCTGAACAGTGCCGTGTGTGGCTCGTGCTCGCGCACATCCGGCGACACGGTCGAGTCATCCGCCGCGATGTAAGGAGGATTCGAGACGACGAGATCGACGTCGCCGACTCCATCAAGGGCGGCCGTGTGGACGAACTCGATGCGAACGGCCACGCCATGGCGCGCCGCATTGCGTCGCGCAACGCCGAGAGCCGCAGGCGAGACATCGGTCGCGATGACGTGCACGAAGGGCCGGCTGTGCGCGATCGCGACCGCGATGCAGCCTGATCCGGTGCCGACGTCAGCCACGACACCGCCACCGACGACCTTCAACGCCTGCTCCACGAGCAGTTCGGTCTCAGGGCGCGGAATGAGAACATCCGGCGTGACCTCGAAGTCGAGTCCCCAGAACTCGCGCGTGCCTGTGATGTAGGCCACCGGCTCACCCCTGGCGCGGCGAGTCATGGCGGCTTCAAACGCAGCGGCGAAATCGGGTGGCGGTGCGGCACGGCTGCCGGCAATCCACTGCGCGCGATCCCATCCGAGCACGTGCCGGGCAATGACTTCGGCGTCGAGTAGAGCGTTCTGCTCGGGACCGAGCCGCTCGCGAAGGCGTTCCGCCGCCTGACGGACAAGCGCCGCGAGCGTGGCGGTCACTCCGTGGCGTCGCGCAGTTTCTGGGTCTGGGCGTGCGCGTCCATCTGCTCGATCAACGGCGTCATGTCACCGTCGAGCGCGCCATCCAGCTGGTGCATCGTGAAGCCGATGCGATGGTCGGTGATCCGGTTTTCCTTGAAGTTATACGTGCGGATCTTTTCGGAGCGCTCGCCCGTGCCCACCTGGCTGCGGCGGTCCTTCGAGATCGCCTCCTGCTGCTTGCGCATCTCGATCTCGTACAGCCGCGCGCGCAGCACCTTCATGGCCTTCGCGCGGTTCTTGATTTGCGACTTCTCATCCTGCTGCGACACGACGAGGCCGCTGGGGATGTGCGTGATCCGCACCGCCGAGTACGTGGTGTTGACGCTCTGCCCGCCCGGGCCGCTCGAGCAGAACGTGTCGACGCGCAGATCCTTCGCCTCGATGTGCACGTCGACCTCCTCGGCCTCGGGCAGCACCGCGACGGTGGCGGTCGACGTATGAATCCGGCCCTGCGTTTCGGTCGCCGGCACGCGCTGCACGCGATGCACGCCGCTCTCGTGTTTCAGCTTGCTGTAGGCGCCGCGTCCCTCGATCGTGACGATGATTTCCTTGTAGCCGCCGGTGCCGGTCTCGCTGGTCGAGATCGGATCGATCTTCCACCCCTGGCGTTCGGCATAGCGCGAATACATCCGGAACAGATCCGCCGCGAACAGCGCCGCTTCGTCTCCACCCGTGCCGGCGCGAATCTCGAGCATGACGTTTTTCTCGTCGTTCGGATCCGTCGGGACGAGCATCAGTTTGATCCGCTGCTCCAGACCCTCCCGCTGTCGTTCCAGCGAGGCAAGTTCTTCGGCGACGAGCGCGGCCATCTCGGCGTCGCCCGAAGCCGCCATGTCGCGTGCGTCCGCGGCCTGGGCATCCACCTTCTGGTATTCGTGGAAGTGCTCGACGAGCGGCTGCACGTCGGACAGTTCCTTCGAGTACTTCCGATAGGCATTGCCGTCTGACTGCACCGCCGGGTCCGAGACGAGCTTCATCAGCTCCTCGTAACGCGCTTCGGTCTGTTTCAACTTTTCGACGACGTGCGGTTGCATACGTTATCCGCCCGATACCGGCGGCAGGAAAGCGACGTCATCACCCTCACGCACCTCGCGTGACATACGGGCGTACTCCGCATTGATGGCGCCCGAGACCGTTCGATCGAAGGCGGCCAGTGCCGGCCACGTCGACGAGAGCGACGTCCAGACGTCGGCCAGCGAGCTGCCGTCCGGCACGTCATGCGCGATCGTTTCGGCGCCGGCAATCTCCCGCAGCCGCGCGAACAGCCGCACGGTCACGCGCATGCCGCCTCCATCGCCCGCTTCTTCGCCGCCTCATCGTCGGCCGCGGCTACGGCGCCTTCGATCCATACGTCGCCGCCTTCGAAGTACTCGTGCTTCCAGATCGGCGCGATCTGTTTCACGCGCTCGATGGCATAGCGGCTGGCGGCATACGCGGCCGCCCGATGTGCCGAGCCGGTCGCAATGACGATGCTGATCTCGCCGATACGGAGGGTGCCGAGGCGATGATGCATCGCACAGGCCGTGCCTGGCCACGCCTGTTCGATTTCGGCGCCAATCTGTTCGAACACCTTCAGGATCATCGGCTCATAGCCTTCGTACTCGAGACGCAGCACCTGATGTCGCTGATTCGTGCCCCGGACGACACCGCTGAACGTCATCATGGCGCCGCGCGGCTGGCGCGACCCTTCAGCGTCGGCGATTGAGGCCGACACCTGGTGCGGATCCAGTGCTTCCTGCGAGACCGCAAAGCGGGGGGCCATCACGTCAGTATACGGAAACTCACTGTGAAGACTTGGGAAAGTGATTCAGCGGGCCATGTCCTTTGCCGAGACCCGGTGCGTGCGCGATGGCCTCGCGCACGTAGTCGATCGCGAGCGTCACCGCCGCGGCGAGCGGCTCGCCCAGGGCCAGACGCGCGGCAATCGCCGAGGAGAGGGTGCAGCCGGTGCCGTGAGTGTGCCTGGTGTCGATGCGCGGACCTTCGAACACGTGACGTTCGTCGCCGGTCCACAACACGTCGACGACGCGATCATCGTCGAGATGACCGCCTTTAATCAGGGCAGCGCCCGCACCCGCATCCACGAGCGCGCGCGCCGCCTGTTCCATTGCCGGCACGTCTCGAACAGTCGTGTTCGTCAGTACTTCAGCCTCGGCGAGATTGGGAGTAACGATCGCGCAGCGCGCCAGCAGGAGCGAGCGGACGGCCTCGACCGCATCGGCCGCAAGCAGCCTGCTTCCGCCCTTCGCGACCATCACGGGATCGAGCACGACCGGCCGCAGTGCGTGCGCGGCGATTGCCTCGCCGCGCACTATGTGCGCGGCGATCGCCTCGGCGCGCAACAGGTGCGCGTCGATCGCCTCGGCGACGGTCCGGACGATGTCAGCGGTCGCCAGCATGCCGATCTTGATCGCGTCCGCGCCGAGATCGCTGATCACGGCGTCAATCTGCGCACGCACCATGGCGGACGGCACCACGTGCACGGCTGTAACGCCCAGGGTGTTCTGCGCCGTGACGGCGGTGATGACGCTGGCCCCGTACACACCGTGCGCCGCGAACGTCTTCAGGTCGGCTTGAATGCCCGCCCCGCCGCTCGAGTCGCTGCCCGCGATTGTCAGTGCCGTGCGCATGAGGGTGCCGGAAACCGTTGTAAGATCCGCTGCATGTCTGCTCGTGTTGAGACCACGCTCATCGGGTCGCTTGCCGCCGGCAGCGGATTTTCGGTGGCCATCCGCGCCGCTGCCGTTCTTCTCATGATTGCTCTGACCGCAGCCGCGGCCCAAATCAGTTTTCCGATTCCCGGCACGTCCGTACCGTTTACGCTGCAGCCGATGATTGTCATTCTCAGCGGAGCCGCGCTCGGTTCGCGTCTCGGCGCTGCCGCGCAGTTCGGGTACGTGATGCTTGGCATCGTGGGTCTGCCTGTGTTCGCTGCCTCGCCGCTGCTGCCCCAGGGCGCCGCGCGCCTGTTGGGACCCACGGGCGGTTATCTGCTGGCATATCCGATCGCGGCGATCGTCACGGGCCTCCTGGCCGAGCGCGGATTCGACCGCCGCCTTTCGACCGCCATTCTCGCCATGCTCGCGGGCATCGCCGTGATTTATGCGGGCGGCCTCAGCTGGCTCGGCGCCATGCATGTCGGCAGCTTCTCGCTTGCCATCGCGGCGGGCGCCACACCGTTCCTGCTCGCCGATATCCTGAAGGCCATCCTGGCCGCTGCCGCGCTTCCCGCGGCGTGGCGGCTGCTCGGCACCAACAAATAGACAGTCCCTATTTGTCGATGTAGCCGAGACTTCGCAGCCGCTCCAGCGCCTCAGCATCGAGCGGCTGGCCCGTGCGCGCGCCCCTGCGCATGTTGACGGCATCGTAAGACGCGATGCGCCTGATCGGATGCCGTTCCTTGAATGCAACCGACACAGCCTCGGTCATCGGATTCGATTCCAGGTTGTCGGCGATCGGCAGTCCAAGCAGGTAGAGCAGGGTCGACGCCGCGCCGAGAACGCAGTCTTCGCAGATCGTGTGGCCCCCCTGAATCGGTTCTCCCGCCAGCACCATGGCGCCTTCGCGTATGCCGGCGCGTCCCGGCCACAGAATCGCCACGTCGATGTGAGCGCCCGATGGAGGCAGCAGTGCTCCCACCAGCCCGTCGAGAAACTCGTAATACCGTTCGATCGCCGTCAGGCGCTCGCGCATCGCCGAGACCGATCCGGGCGCCCGCTGCAGCAGACTGTGCTGCGCGATATCGAGTCCGGGCAGATACAGGACGCTCAGGTCGAGTGCCGGACCGGGATTCGCGTTCGCGAGCCTCGCGGCCAGCATATCGAGCTCCGCCGATCGCACGATCAGCGCCCGCAACTCCGCGTCGGCGATTGACGCGAACGCCGCCGAGGCGCGTGCCGCTGCGGCCGTGCGAAGCCTGGGCCACTCGACCCGCAGCGGTTCGTATAACGATGCCGGCGCAATCTCGGCATCGAGCGCGCCTCCCGTATCGAGCCGCAGCAGCGCGCGGTCGGTGATCACGATGTCGTCGCCGGCGGGCGCAGGCCACGTCGCCCACCAGTTGACGACGGAGGTGCGAAGCCCGGCCGCCGCCGCGACCTCCCAGAACGCGGGCGCCCGGCGCTCGACACCGCTCGCAACCGCCGGCGTCGTCAGTCTCAGAAGGTCGGCGGCGTAGAGCAGTGGGCGCAACATGCCGGCCGGCGGTCCCGTCAGGGCCCCGCCAATGCCAACGGCGCGTCGGGCCTCCAGCGAGGCGATGCCATGCACGGCCGGCGGCCGTCCCGTGGCAATCGTGGTCCAGTCTCTCGCCGGATCGGGCGCCTGGCCCGCCTCGGGCCGGAGCGGCATGTACCCGCCTTCCAGCAATCGCTGCAGCGCCGGCAGACGGCCGCCTGTGCTGAGCCGTTCGGCCAGTGTGAGATCGAAGCCGTCGATCGCGACGACACGCACCGCATAACGGGTGGGGACTACCGTGATCGGAGGTGGCGATGCGTCCGTGCCGCCAGTCTCACGGCCCGCTGCAAGCAGCGCGATCGAGCCGGCGAACAGCACCACACCGAAGGCCGCTAGAAATCCGCGCGAGCTGAGAAGTCCGCCCGCGGCGATGCCGGTTTCAGGCTGCGATCGCGCCAGGGCGGCAAGGATCACGAGGCTGACGGCGTGGGCGAGCAGCAGCGAAATGAGCGCGGCCATCGCCACCGCCGCGGCGTTCCAGCCAAAGGTGAGAGACGTGAGTGCATCCTGCGCCGCGTTCCACCACAGCGTGAGATAGATCGCGCAGGCAAGCGCGACGGCAATGCCGGCAACAGCGGCGACGGCTCGTGCGCGGCGCGGCGTGAGATTCGCGGCCCGCCGTGCGTACCAGGCCGCAGCGATCGCGGTTCCGGCGACAGCGAGGGCGGTGATGACGGCAAAGAGAATCGAGAGCGCGCCGGCCAGCACGAGCGCGTCACGCCGCGTCGCAATCAACCCTGGCGCCCGCGCGGCGAGCGCGATGGCAGCGGAGACGCCGAGCAGCATCCCCGCCAGGAGACCCACGCGCAGACCGGCGCCCAACGCGAACCGCGCCGCCCCCGCGCGGCTCGTTCCCGAGCCGAGCACGTAGCGATCGACGGGCGCGTCAAGATAGCCGAGCGCGCGCAGCCGGTCGCGAAGCTGATCGACGTTCTGCGGATTTTCCGGCACGGTGCTCGGAGAAGGCTATCAGAGGCGCCGGGCGGCGACGAATGCCGACAGCTCCAGCAGCGGCGACGCCTTCGATCCGAACGGCTTCAGCGCGGCGTCTGCCGTGCGGCACAATTCGGCGGCGAGCTCGCGCGCGCCGTCCACTCCGCTGAAGGACACAAACGTCGTCTTGCGCGCGTCGGCGCGCACCGCCTTGCCTGTTTCCGCGGGATCGCCGGTGACGTCGAGCATGTCGTCGACGATCTGAAAGGCGAGGCCGAGGTTCTTCGCGTAGGCCTCGAGCGCGCGCATCTGATCCTCGCCGGCGCCGGCCACCATGGCGCCCGCCGTGGCCGCCGCGCTGAACAGGGCGCCGGTCTTCCGGCGGTGAATGCGCTCGAGCGTTTCGAAGTCGATGGCCGTGTCTGTCGCCAGCAGATCTTCGGCCTGCCCGGCGATGAGACCGTCACTGCCGATCGCCGATGAGAGCAGCGTCGCAAGGCCGCGAGCGAGCGGCGGCTCGTATGCAGACGCGATCACGCCGAACGCTTCGCTGAGCAGGCCGAAGGCGGCCAGCGCCGCGATCGCCTCGCCATACTGCACGTGGCATGACGGCCGTCCGCGCCGCATCGGCGCATCGTCCATCGAGGGAAGGTCGTCGAGGATCAGCGAGGAGGCGTGCACCATTTCGATGGCCACAGCTGCGGGCAGCGCGCCCGCCCCGAGCGACGTCGAGGGGCCGCACATCTCGCATGCGGTCGTCGTCAGAATCGCCCGCACGCGCTTGGACGGGGCGAGCAGCGTATAGCGCATGGCTTCGCGCACAACCGGCACACCAGAGAAAGGGCGGCGTGACGTCGCCTCATCGAGCGCGTGCTCGACCCTGGCCTGTGCCTCGCGAAAAAAGGCCGGGATCGCGCTCACGGTTTCTGGAACACGAGCATGTATTGGTAGCGGAGAAAGGTCTCGTTTTTGACGTGCTTCAGTCCTGCCGCGACAGCGGCGCGCACCACAACCTCCGGATCCACGCGCTCTTCCATCGCGGGCCCGGGACCGTAGCCGTCTTTCTTGTACTCGATGATGCCGACGCGTCCGCCCTGTTTGAGCGATTCGCGCACGTGCCGGAGCACGGTGACGGGCCGTTCGAACGCGTTGAACGTGTCGACGATCAGCACGGCATCGAGCTCGCCGGCCGGCAGGCTGGGATCGTCAAACGTGCCCTTGACTGTCTTGACGTTGGTGAGCTGCTCGCGCTCGATGCGGCGCGCTATCGAGCCGAGCATCTCGTCCTGAATATCTTCGGCGTATACGATGCCGTTGGGGCCGACGCGCCGCGCGAGCCGGATGGTGAAATAGCCGCCGCCGGCGCCCAGGTCGGCCACGCGCGCGCCGTCGGCGATGCCGAGCGCGTCCATGACCTGTTCCGGACGCTGGTACGCGTCGCGATCCGGTCCTTCAAGAACGCCGAGGTCTTCTGGCGGAAACAGCCGTCCGTGCCCTTGCGCGAGTGCGAGGCTTGCGCCCGCCGCTACGAGGACGACCATCAGTGCTGCGCGCATTCGTATCTCCTGCATCCACGACGCCGGGCTCGGTCATCGCGTCCGCTGAAAGAATTCTATCGGCCTGCGCCGCGTCGAGCAGTCCACGCTCGAGCACGAGCTCGCGAATCGGCCGGCCGGTGGCGACAGATTCCTTGGCGATCTGCGCCGTCGCCGCGTAACCGATATAGGGACTGAGCGCGGTGGCCACCGCGGTGCTGCGATCGAGCAGCTCGCGGCAGCGGGCCTCGTCGGCTTCGAGTCCTTCGATGCACCGCTCGCGAAACACCACGAGGGTGTTGCTGAAGATCGCCGACGCGTGCAGCGCGTTCCACGCCATGACGGGCATCATGACGTTGAGCTCGAGCTGACCGGCGTCTGCCGCCGCCGCAATCGTCGCGTCGCAGCCGTACACCTGGTAGCAGACCTGATTCACCATCTCCGGGATCGACGGATTCACCTTACCAGGCATGATCGAGGACCCAGGCTGCACCGCCGGAAGCCTGATTTCGGCAATCCCGGCGCGCGGCCCGCTGGCCAGGAGCCGCAAGTCTGAGGCGATCTTGCTGGTTTCCATCGCGAGGCGGCGCATCGCGGCGCTCCAGGCGCTCACGTCTCCCATGCTCTGCGTCACCCGGAAGTGGTTTGCCGCGGGACGCACGTCGAACCCAATCTCTTTCGCGATAGTCGCGACGGCCGCACGGGTAAAGTCGGTTCCGGCGTTGAGACCCGTGCCCACGGCCGTTGCGCCGAGGTTCAGTTCGTACAGGCGTTCGGCCGCATGCTCGAGGTCATCGACGGCCACGCGTATGTTCGCCGCCCATCCCGAGAATTCCTGCCCGAGCGTGATCGGCACGGCGTCCTGCAGATGCGTGCGTCCCGTCTTGAGTACGCCATTCCATCGCCTCGCGTGCGCTTCGAGCGCGGCTGCAAAGTCGCGAGCCGCGTCGACGAGTGCGGCGTGATGGATGAGAATCGCCAGGCGTGTGGCCGTGGGAAACACATCGTTCGTCGACTGGCCCATGTTCACGTGATCGTTCGGATGCACACGCGCGTACTGGCCGCGGCGTCCGCCCAGCAGCTCTTCGGCGCGGTTGGCCAGCACTTCGTTCGCATTCATGTTGTGCGAGGTGCCGGCGCCGGCCTGATAGACGTCGACGACGAACTGATCGCGCAACGCGCCGGCAAGCACCTCACGGCACGCGCGCGCGATTGCGTCTGCCGTCGCGCGAGGCAGCCGATCGAGGGCGCCATTGGCCTCGGCAGCGGCAAGCTTGATGATGACGGTGGCGCGCACGAGGGCGGCATGCGCGTGCATGCCGCTAATCGGGAAGTTCTCGAGGGCCCGCGCCGTCTGCGCGCCATAGTAGGCGCCCTCCGGCACGTGCACCGGACCGAGCGGATCGCGTTCGAGCCGATGCTGCATGGGTAAAAACACCTCAATTATACTGCTCGCATCGTGCGCTTCTCTGCCGGCTTCCGCGACAGCCTGATCGAGCTCATCACCCGCACGTCTACGGACTTGCCGCCTGACGTGCGCGCGGCTATGCGCGTCGCGATGGGCCGCGAGCCCGCCGGCTCGCGCGCGTCGCAGGCGCTGAGCATCATCGGCGAGAACATCGACCAGGCTGCGTCGTGTGAAGGTCCGATCTGCCAGGACACGGGCATGCCGACGTTCAAGATCAAGACGCCGGTCGGCTTCAATCAGATCGCGCTCCGGCGCGACGTGGAAGAGGCCGTCGCCGAAGCCACCCGCCGCGGCAAGCTGCGGCCCAACTCGGTCGACTCAATCAGCGGCGAGAACAGCGGCAACAACCTCGGACCAGGCACGCCGATCCTGTATTTCGATCAATGGGAGCGCGATGACGTCGAAGTGAAGCTGCTGCTGAAGGGCGGCGGCTGCGAGAACACGAACGCGCAGTACGCGCTGCCGGCCGATCTCGATCATCTCGGCCGCGCCGATCGCACGCTCGACGGTGTCCGCAAGTGCATCCTGCACGCAGTGTGGAAAGCGCAGGGCAAGGGCTGCAGTCCGGGCGCCGTCGGCGTCTGCATTGGCGGCGATCGCACATCCGGCTATTACCACGCGAAAGAACAACTGTTCCGGACGTTGGACGATGAGAATCCGGATGAGCGCCTTGCGGATCTCGAGCGCGCGATCATGGCAACGGTGAACAATCTGTCGGTCGGCACGATGGGCTTCGGCGGGGAAGTGTCGCTCATCGGCTGCAAGGTCGGCGCGCTCAACCGTTTGCCGGCAAGCTTCTTTGTATCGGTGGCGTACGACTGCTGGGCCTTCCGGCGTCTCGCCGTGCGGCTCGACGCCTCGACCGGCGCGATTGCCGAATGGCTGTATCGGGATCCATCGAAGAGCATCGAGCCCATGATTGCGGCGGGTTCGGGATTCGTGCCGACCGGCCGCGAGAAGCGGCTGACCGCCCCGATTGACGAAGCCACCATTCGCGATCTCGCGGTGGGCGACGTCGTCCTCGTCAGCGGCGTGATGTACACCGGCCGCGATGCCGTCCATGCCCATCTCATGAAGCACGATCCGCCGGTCGATCTGCGCGGCGGCATCATCTATCACTGCGGGCCGGTCGTCGCGAAGGATGGCGATGGATGGAAAGTGACGGCCGCGGGGCCCACGACGAGCATTCGCGAGGAGCCGTACCAGGCCGACATCATTCAGAAGTACGGCGTCCGCGCGGTCATCGGCAAGGGCGGCATGGGCGCGAAGACGCTTGCCGGCCTGAAGCAGTCGGGCGCGGTCTATTTGAACGCGGTCGGCGGCGCGGCGCAGTTCTATGCGCGCGCTATCGAAAGCGTCGACGGTGTGTCGCTGATGGAGTTCGGCACGCCCGAAGCGATGTGGCACCTGCGCGTGAAAGACTTTCCGGCGATCGTGACGATGGATGCGCACGGCAATAGCCTGCATCGCGACGTCGAAGAGGAATCCGGACGGCGTCTCGCCGTCCTGCGCTGAGTGGACCAGAGACCCCGACGCCGGCTGGCGCTGCATGCCGGCGTGGTGCTGGCGGCGTTCGCTGTCGCCTACTGGACCGCCGTCGGCCAGGGCTTCATCTCCGACGACTTTCGCTGGATTCTCGAAAGCCGGCTGCGGCAGGCCGCCGACATCAAGCGCCTCTTCGTCGACACCACCGGTTTCTACCGTCCCGTCGTCGCGCTGGTATTCGGCGCCACTGACTACTTCGCAGGACCCGACCCGCGAGCTTTCGGGCGTGTGACTTTTACATTCGCACTGCTGTGTGCCTGCGCGGTGGCCGTGCTCGCGCGATCGCTGCGGCTGCCGGCGGGGGCGGCGCTGTTGGCGGGCAGTCTGTGGCTGCTCAATCCTCACGGCATCAACATGTCGATCCTGTGGATGAGCGGCCTCACGGCGTTGTGCCTCGTCCTGTTCGGCACGCTGAGCGCGATTGCCGTGGCGCACGGGCGCTGGCTGATGGCAACGCCGCTGTTCTTCGCCGCGCTTCTGAGCAAGGAAGAAGCGATTCTGCTGCCGCTGCCGCTGGTGTTGATCGCGGTGCTGCGGGCCCGCGGGCAGGCGTGGCGGATATGGCCGCTCGCTGCCGGACTGGTTGCAGCGGAGATCGTGTACTTCGCGCTGCGTTCCAGATCAGACGCGATGACGCCTGGCAGCGCGCCGTCGTTCTATCGATTTACGTTTGCGATCGGCGACGTGGCGGCCAACGCGCTGCAGTACGCCGATCGGTCGCTCACACTGGCGGCCGCGGTCGTGCTGATTGTGGCGATGCTCGTGCGCGTGCGGCCGCGGCTGGATCCGGCGGAGCGACAGGCCGTGGCGATCGGCGCCACATGGCTCGTTACGGGCTTCGGCATCACGCTGTTTCTGCCGGTGAGGTCGAGCCTGTACGCGCTGTTCCCGTCGGTCGGAGGCGCGATCGCCGCGAGCGCGCTCGTGGCCGCCTTCTGGCGGCAGGCGAGCGTACGGCAGCGCAAAGTGCTGCAGGTCATGGCGATCGTTCTGCCGATCTGTCTGACGCCAGTCCTGCGGGCACGTACGGCGCGCTGGACGGAGCTGGCGCGAGTCTCGCGAATCACAGTGGAAGCCGTGACGCCATCGATCGGACGCGGTACGACGGCTGTGTTGTTCGTGGACGACCGCAGCCGCCGCGACAATCTCGAGAACGCGTTCGGATCCCTGCTGCCTGATGCGCTGGAACTGTTTTCGAGTACGCGGCCGCAGGTGTGGATGGTGCCGGCACCGTCCGATGCGGCACCGGAGCAGCTCGAGCCGGTGCCGCCCGTGAGCGATGCGTGGCGCTATCAGGACGGGCGCATCGAGCGCATCGATCCGGCGGGCCTGATCGGCGCGCCGGCTCTTCGGCTGCGCTAATCGGTTGCTGGTTGTCGGTTGCTGGTTGCTGGTGCGAGCCCGCAGGGACAACGCCCTGCGGGCTGGTTCGATTAGCCGCGGGCGCGTTGTCGCCC
>JBBDWL010000084.1:0-117822 GCA_040902895.1 Vicinamibacterales bacterium
CCAGGTGGATCACTTTCCGAGCGGCGAATGGATCATTTTCCGAGCGGCGCGCCCATGAGAAGGGAAATCGCCGCTAGCTTCGCCAAATGCCTGTTGTTGTTGATGTTTTCCTTCGGCCTTTCAGTCGCCTCGAGCGCCACGGCGTACGCTCAGTCGCATGACGACGGAGAGGAAGGCCCGTGCAGCATTTGTGACTGCTGCGGGTACGTGACCTGCACCGGGTGGCACAATTCCGCATGCAGCTCGATGTCGAAGACTTGCAGCGTCCACGGCCAAAGCCACGAGTGCGATTATAGCGAGCCTGCCTAGTTCGTCTCTCTCATGTGGCGCGGGACTCGGTGACCGCGCCACAACATCGACTTCAAATGCCGTCAGCTTTCGATCATGAACTTGCCTTGGGGCAGCCTCCACAAGCTTTCGACCAAGGTACGGCCGCTGGTGTCATACGCCTCGCCTTACTGGTTTTGATCGTGGTGGCCGGTACCGGCATCACAATCTACCTTCAGGGATCTCAAAGGATTCGCGCGGATCTTAGTGAAGCCCATAGTCGTGTAGCCAACGATGGTACCGTGGTGGATTCTTCAGACGCCGCGCAGGCAGACCGGCCTGACGTCAAGCCGCCAGCGCGCGAGGCCGAGGAGCGGCTAAGAGCATTGCCCGCTATCGCAACCACCAACGCGGTAATCGCTGCCCGGGACTTAGTTCTGTTGACGGCTGCACTCTTTGCCGCTGGGATCTTTCTAGCACCGCGAAAGAATTCTGTTGTAGGTGTCTTCCGCGCAGTGGTCACTGCTTCGGCAGCAGCCGTCGCAGCCGATGTCATCGTCCTGGTGGGGGCTGCATACGCGAGTGAGTTGTGGGAGTTGCCCAAGATGGGATCCGCACTTGCTTGGTTGGTAGGGGATTTTCACGCTTCCTCGTTAGACCATGTAAGTGCTTCAAGGCTGGGATGGCCGATCATTGCCGGAATAATGCTCGCTCGAGTTTGGGATGGCGCCAGCATTCCCCTTGTCATAATCCTTCTTGTAGCCACACTCGTATCGAGTCTTTCAACAGCGCATCACCACGGCCATGAGCACCAAGATGAGGAGACCGCCCAAGGCTCGCGAACCCCGATCCTCACACTAACGAACGTCGAGTCTGATCAATCGCGATTCCCGCGACACCTGATACGTTCATGCGCCATTGGATGATTGGGTTTCGCTCGGGATGGAGGCAACTTCTACGGCAGCGCGGATTCGCCTTAGCCGTGGTCCTCATCGCAGCCGTTAGCTTGGCTGCAAATACGGCGGTCTTCTCCATCGTGGATGCAGTGTTTCTGCAGTCGGCGTCATATCCAGAGGCCGACAAACTCGTTCACATCCAGTTGCCTGATGACGCTGCTCTACGGCTTATCTCGAGCAACCGCAGTCGTTTGGCCGCTCTTTTGCCCTCTTTACACAACAGCGGTGTGTTGACCTCCACAGCTTTTGTCGAATCCCCAGTACCGGTGGATGCCGAACAACTGACGGATGTTCGCGCTCTTCGCGCAGCTCGGTCAGCAAATACATCAGCAGGCTTGTTGAAGGTATTGGGCCTCACCCCTGTTGCTGGACGAGATTTCAGGCCGGACGACGTCGCCAGCTCGCCTCGGGCTGCGCTCTTGGGAGAGGATCTCTGGCGTTCATCGTTTGCTGCTGATTTGAATGTTCTTGGTCGAGAGGTCCGAGTCCGGCTGGCTGCAGGTCGCGGAGAGATCTTCAGAATTGTCGGAATAGCGCCAGCCAAGCTGAATGTGCCCTCAGGGGCGAACCTGTGGGTGGTAACGAGAGAACCGAAAGTCCTATTGACGGGGACCATTATCGGTCGCATGGTCGACGGCGCCACGCTCGATCAGTTGCGCGCGATTGTCCCCGAAGCAAGGGTCAGGCGCCTGCTGGACGTCGCCAGGCCCGGCGATGCGACGACGCTCGCATGGTTCCTGGCGGCCAGTCTCTGCTTGTTTCTGATTGCCTGGATTCAAGTAGGGTCCCTGCTGACAAGTCGACTATTGGCGCGGCGGCAGGAGTTCAGGACCCGGCTGGCACTTGGAGGATCGCAACGATCCCTTCAAATACATTGGGCTGGCGAAGTAATCGTTCTGTTCGGTGCAGCCGCTCTAGTGGCGGCAGCACTCGTGCCCCTGCTCTCTGCGGGCTTGACAACTCGACTTCCGACAGAAGTCGTAACGGATCATCCGACGCAGTTTGGATGGCGACATACGGCTGTCTTTTTCTCAATGGCCCTTGTGGGGGTCGTGGCAGTGTCGATCGTTCCTTTGTCTCTACTGCGCACTGCATCGTTCCAAGCGGGCGCGAGAGCGGCTGGGCACCGTTCGGCACGACTCTGGCGTCATGCCGGAGTAGTTGCGCAGATCGTGCTGGTTACGGCGAGCCTCTATGCCGCCGCACTTGTCGGTCGTAGCTACGAACGCGCGATCAGCGTTGATCTTGGCTTCGTTCATGATCGCCTTTGGATGTTCGAATTCCCCACACCCGAGACTCCACAGCGCGCTTCAAGAGAAGCGAACAGAGCGAGCTTGGCCATGCAAGCGGGACGAAAACGGGACGCTCTCGAACGTCTCGATAAGATTCCAGACGTGGTGGCCGTCGCGACTGGAATATGGCCGCTTCATCCCGCCAGCCTAACTCCTGATCTCGTGCGGTCTCCGAACGATCCATCTGATGCGTTTGTCGAGGCTCGTATCGCGAGAGTCAGCGGTAATTTCTTTAACGCATTAGGGATAAAGCTGGACCAAGCCGACACGATACGTCTTGCTGTAGATGAGGCACGCGCGAGATCACGTTCAGCACATAGTGCCAACGTACCCAAAGCGATCGAAAGAGTCTTCGTCAATGAGTCGTACGCATACCGCCTGCGACAATCTGGAGCGCCGGTAGGACAGGTCATCGAGCTGGCACTGCATGGCAAACGACAAGTGGCGGGCGTCGTTCCCGATCTTGGTCTGGAGCACCCGACCGCTCCCATTCTACCGACCATCTGGATGTTCTATGGAGACCGTGCCGACAGTGACCGCGCTTTGATCCGCGCCGCGACTGACGACGCGGACTTCGTGCCAGCCGTTCGCGCGGCTCTTGCCGATCTATGGCCAGGGCAAGAACCCGCCCGGTTGCTTCCGCTCGGACTGCTGATGGACCAAAGGACTGAAGATTACCGCGCGACGGCTGTGGTATTGATCGCACTCCTCCTCTTCTCCTTTCCAGCCGTCGGTCTTGGTATGTACGGCTGGAGCGCGCAGATTCTCGAGGAGCATCGGGGCGAATCCGCCATTCGGCTGGCGCTTGGCGCAAGTCGTCAGACCGTTCGGCTATTGTTTGTCCGTCGTGCGGCTGGGTTGGGACTTCTCGGTGCAGTGATTGGTATTGCAGTGGGCATCGCAGGTGGGCAGCTAATGCGGAGTCGGTTGTTCGGTGTTTCCCCGGTCGAGCCGACCGTCGCTATCGCAGTGCTGTGCCTGATTCTTATGTTCGTAGCGTCTGCCTTGACGCTCGCGGTGTTTAGGACGGGACGCATCGATCCCGCGACTATTCTAAGAGAGCCGAACCGGCTCTAGCCGCTCTGCAAACCCACCTCGATCTCAAGACGGGTAGTAGAAGTCTTCACTCGTTTTGAAACGAGTTGATGGAACTCCATCGTCATCGAAGAGACCCGATGAGCATGTGGGGAATCTTATCGCGGCTTCGGCGCATACTTTCGCCGCCAGGTCCTGCCAGTCGCGAGGAGGCTCCGCATGACGTCGCTGCGCCTCGTTCGTGTTGCCGCAATCCCGCTGCTCGTGTTTTCGTTCGCCCTTCCCGCCACGGCCCGTCAAGCCCAGGTGACGGCGATGGTCACGGTCGTCTCCGACTCCGGCGCCCCCGCCGCGGATCTCACGGCCGCGGATTTTGTCGTTAAGGAATAGACCGCCGAGCACACAGTCGTGCGAGCGGCGCGCATCAATGCCGCGCCGCTGTTCCTCTCGATCCTGTTCGATATCTCGAAGCCGCCGATGGGCACACCGCCCCCGGTCAGCGACATGGGCAGCGCGCTGGCCTCCTTCGTGAGCAAAGTGCGTGCGGAAAACCCCGGTGCACAGATCGCCTTCACCGAGGTCGCGGGCGCCGCGGTGCCGGCCGTGAAGTTCGGCGCGCCGCCGGAAGATCTCGACAAGGCGATCTCGCGCCTGTTCGTCGGCCAGCACTCCGAAGCGACCATGCTGGAGGGGCTCCTGGACACGGCCAAGACGCTGGCCGGTCAATCGGCGATGCGAAAGGTCATCCTGCTGGTCGACTTCGGATCGCACGATGCCACGCGGACCGCGACGGCGAACGAAGCGCTCAAGGCGATCCAGAACGCCGTCGCGACCGTGTGGTCGGTGTCGATCCGGCCGGGCAATGCGCCGAGCTCGCGGCGCGAGGCGGCGGTGAAGGCCGCCGTCGAGTCCACCGGAGGCCTGCGCCTGACCGCCGTCTCGGTGACCGGCCTCAAATCGCTGCTCGAGACCACGGCCGACAGCCTGTCGTCGCAGTACCTCGTGACGTTTGCGCGCGACGGCTCCGCGCCCATTTCGATCGATGACGTGCGCGTCGAGTCAAAAAAGGGCCATAAAGTGCTGGTGACCTCACTGATGCGGTAACGTATGTCCCCGCCGGGGCGTATCCCAGTTGCGGTCTCGTTCGAGTTCGCAGTTCCGAGGCAAAGAGGACTTCCATGCGACGCACATTCCAGGTTCTTGTCCTTGCCGGTCTGACCCTGGTCCTGATGTCTGCCGCCGTCGCCGCGCGCCAGGAGCAGGCCGCGCCGGCGGCCCCCGTCGCCGTCAACCAGTCGGACGACCCGATCCTTCGTGAGTTCCGGTTCAGGTCGATCGGCCCCGCCGTTATGGGCGGCCGCGTCAACGACGTCGAAGGGGATCCGAACGATCCGATGACCCTCTACGTCGCATTCGCGACCGGCGGGCTCTGGAAGACGACCAACGGCGGCATCACCTGGACGTCGCTCTTCGACGAGATGCCGTACACGTCGATTGGCGACGTGGGCGTGTCGCCGAGCAACGGGCAGATCGTCTATGTCGGCATGGGCGAAGCGAACAACCGGCAGAGCTCGTCGATCGGCAACGGCGTCTACAAGACGACCGACGGCGGCGCCACATGGACGCACCTCGGCCTCGACGACACGCAGTCGATCTCGCGCGTGGCCGTGCATCCACGCGATCCCAACATCGTGTTCGTTGCGGCGATGGGCCATCTCTTCGGCGGCAACGAAGAGCGCGGGCTCTATAAGACGACCGACGGCGGCAAGACGTGGACGAAATCCAAGTACATCGATCCGTACACCGGCTTCGCGGATGTCGCGATCGATCCGGTCAATCCGCGCAACGTGTATGCGGCGTCCTATCAGCGCCTGCGCACGTGGTGGGGTTACAACGGCGGCGGGCCCGGCAGCGGCTTGTGGAAATCCACCGACGGCGGCAGCACGTGGACGCGGCTCGCAGGCAACGGCCTGCCGCAGCCGCCCGACAAGATCTGGGGACGCAGCGGCATCGGCATCCACCGCGCGAACCCGAACATCATCTACGCCATCATCGAAGCAGGCGCCACGGGCGGCACCGGTGCGGGCGTCTCGGATGACGGCGGCCCGCAAGAGCCCGGTCAGGGCCGAGGCGGTGGCGGGGGACGCGGCGGACAGCAGGCGCCGCCGAATCCGAACAAGAGCGGCGTGTGGCGCTCGAACGATGCCGGCAGGACCTGGACGTTCCTCAGCAACGTCAACAACCGGCCGATGTACTACAGCCAGATCGTCGTCCACCCCGCCAACCCCGACATCGTGGTGCAGGGCGGCGCGACGGCGCAGCGATCGGTCGACGGCGGCAAGACGTGGATTCCGATCCGCGGCACCGGCCACGGCGACTATCACGGCTTCTGGTTCAACCCGAAGGATCCGCGCGTGCTCTGGACCGGCCACGACGGCGGCCTCGATGTGAGCTACGACACGGGCCTCACGTGGGACTACTTGAACAACATGGCGCTCGGCCAGTTCTATCAGCTGTCGGCCGACATGCGGCGGCCGTACCACGTCTGCGGCGGACTGCAGGACAACGGCAGCTGGTGCGGCCCGAGCGCCGTGCGCTCGCAGCAGGGCCCGTACAACACCGACTGGTACCGCACCGGCGGCGGCGACGGGTTCTACACGCGTCAGGATCCGACTGACTGGACCGTGATCTACACCGAGTCGCAGAACGGCGCGGTGAGCCGTCTCGACCTGCGCAACGGCACGAGCCGCAGCATTCGTCCCCGCGCGCGGCCGAGGCCGCGGGCGCCGGAGCAAGCCGGAAATCCCGGCGGCGGGCAGACGGGCGGCGGCGGGCGCGGCGGCGGCGGTCAAGGCGGCGGACGCGGCGGTGGCGGCGCGAGCAACATCGTCAATGAGCCCGAGCCAGGCACGGAGTTCCGCTTCAACTGGAACGCGCCGATCGAGATGTCGCCGCACGATCCGAACACGATCTATTACGGCGCGCAGTATTTCTTCAAGTCGACGAACCGCGGCGACACGTGGTGGATGAATCCGAAGGATCTCACCAACAAGGTCGACCGCTTCGCGCATCCGATCATGGACATTCCGGGCCGCGCGCCGATGGCGTCGAAGCACGACGGCTACGCGAACAACTCGAACATCACGATCATCCGCGAGTCGCCGTCGAAGCCCGGCGTGCTCTGGGTGGGGACCGACGATGGCAATCTGCAGGTGTCGACCGACAGCGGCATGACATTCGTCAACGTGATCGGCAACATCAAAGGCGGCCCGCGCGTGACCGGCCCGATGGATCAGGTGCAGATCAGCCGCATCGAGCCGTCGAACTTCGATCCGGCGACGGCATACGTCGCGCTCGACAACCATCGCAACAACGACTGGAAGCCGTATCTGTTCAAGACCACGGACTACGGGAGGACGTGGACGGCGGCGGCGGGCAACCTGCCGGCGAAGGGCCACATCAACGCGGTTGAAGAGGACTACGTCAACCCGAACCTGATCTTCGTCGGCACGGAGTTCGGTCTGTTCGTCACGCGCGATGGCGGCAAGACGTACAAGCCCTTTTCGACGGGCATGCCGAGTGTGCGCATCGACGATCTCCTGATCCATCCGCGCGACGCGGATCTGATCGTCGCCACGCACGGCCGCAGCTTCTGGATTGCGGACGACATCACGCCGCTGCAGCAGCTCGGACGCGCAGTCGGCGGCACGGTCGCAGCGTTCGATCCGCGTCCGGCGATCCGGTGGACGAACGACACGATGATGGCGCGGCGCGTGACGGCCAAGCAGTTCAGCGGGCAGAATCCGCAGGGCGGCACGGCGATCAGCTTCTGGACGCGCGACGGGTCGGACGACGCGAAGATCGAGATTGCGGATCAGGCCGGGCGCACGATTCGGACCCTGACGGTGCCCGCGAAGGCCGGCATCAACCGCGTGCAGTGGGACATGCGCCCTGACCCGCCGGCACAGACGCCGCAGCAGCAGGCCGGCCGCGGCGGCCAGGGCGGGCGCCGTGGCGGCGGCCAGGGCGGGCGCCGTGGCGGCGGCCCGGGCGGCGTGCCGTTTGTCGCCGGCGGCGGCGCGACGGTGGCGCCCGGAGCCTACATGGTGCGCATCACGGTCGGCGGCGAGACCCTCACCACATCGGTGCAGGTGCTCGAGGATGTATGGCTCGATCGATAGCGTCTAACGATCCATTACGATCGTCCTAAGCCCATGAAGCGCTTACTCCACTTACTCGTCCTACTCGTCTTGCTGCCCTTACTCGCGTCAGCTCAGCAACAGCCCACCTTCCGCTCCGGGTCGAAGACGGTGGCGATTTTCGCGACGGTCACTGACGCGACCGGCCGGCTGGTGCCGGGCCTGCAGGCTGACGATTTCGAGGTGCTCGACAACGGCACACCCGTAACGTTGACGGTGTTCGACAACAACGTGCAGCCGTTCACGGCCGCGTTGACACTCGATACCAGCGGCAGCATGACGGCGAACATCGGGCGCGTGCAGGAAGCGGCCGAGCAGTTCGTGATCCGCATGCTGCCGGCCGACAAGGCCGTGGTCGGCTACTTCAACGATCAGTTGTTCTTCAGCCCGTCGTTTACGTCCGATCGCGACGCGTTGTCGAAGTTCATTCGCACGGAAATGCGGTTCGGCAACGCGACGGTGTTGTGGGATGCAGTTGATGCGGCGCTCGACCGGCTGCAGCTCGTGGAGGGCCGCAAGGTGGTGGTGGCGCTCACCGACGGCGACGATTTGGGAAGCCGCACCGATTTCGATGACGTGCGCGATCGCGCGCGCGACAGCGACGTGATGGTGTATTCGATCGGCTTCACGTCTGATTATTTCGACGGCGTGCGGCGGGTGCGATCGAAGCCGTCATCCAACCTGCGGAAGCTCGCGCAGGAAACGGGCGGCGGCTTCTTCGAGCTGAAGAAAACCGCGGACCTGAACACCACGTTCACGCGCGTGATTCAGGAGCTGCACAGTCAGTATGCGATGGCGTTCATGCCCGAGCGGCTCGACGGCAAACTGCACAAGCTGGTCGTGCGGTTGAAGAAGCCGGGCATGATGGCGCGCGCGCGTCAGAGCTACGTGGCGAAGTAGGGACAGGCTACACAAACGCGAGGGCGGCGATGGCGAGCACGAGCAGCACGCCGACAACGGCTTCCGCGGTGCTCGAAAAGTTCCAATCGTAGTAACGAAGCTTGCCTAACATGGTTCTGTTCCTTTCCACACGTTAGACGGGGATCTCAGCCCGGAGGTTTAGTCGATGCACCGCCTGATTGTTAAGACCGTGCTAATTCTGGCGCTCGCGGTGAGCGGCGCGACCGAGCTCGTCCCCGCGCAGAGTGCATCCGGCGCAGCCGGTATCGAATCCATCACGCGGGCGCTGACCTTCCGGAACATCGGGCCGTTCCGCACATCGGCCTGGGTCACCGATATCGCGGTGCCCGAAACGCCGCTCCGCGATCACCTCTATACGATCTACGCGGCCACGCGCAGCGGCGGACTCTGGAAGACATCCAACAACGGCATCAGCTGGGCGCCCATCTCGGACAGTGTCGATGTGGCCGCGGTCGGCGCCATTGCCATTTCGCCGTCCCATCCCGACATCGTGTGGATGGGCACGGGCGCGAACGATATCGCGCGCTCCTCGTACTCGGGCAAAGGCGTGTACAAGTCGACAGACGCCGGCAGAACCTGGACGTTTGCCGGACTCCCCGACTCGCATCACATCGCGCGCATCGCCATCCATCCCACCAACCCCGACATCGTCTATATCGCGGCGATTGGACATCTGTTCTCGCGCAACGAAGAGCGCGGCGTGTTTCGCACGATCGATGGCGGCAAGAGCTGGCAGAAAGTGCTCTATCTGAATGACGGCGTCGCGGCCATCGACCTTGCGATCAACCGCACGTCGCCATCGATCGTGTACGCGGCAATGTACGACAAGCAGCGTCTGCCCTGGCAGCTGATCGAGAGCGGCCCTGGCAGCGGCATCTACCGATCGGATGACGGCGGAACGAAGTGGACGAAGCTCACTGGAGGACTGCCGACCGGAAAGATTGGCCGCATCGGGATCGACATCTATCAGAAGAATCCCAACATCCTCTACGCGCTGCTCGAGAACCAGAATCCGAAGCCGGGCGCCGACAATCGCGAAGTGTCCGCCACGAGTCCCCTGGCGGCCGGCATCATCGGCAACCAGTTGTATCGGACTGACGACGGCGGCAAGACGTGGCGGAGTGTGACCGATGTGAACGTTGCGGGAGGCAAGGCGCCGTACTCCTTCAATCAGATCCGGATCAACCCGCACAACCCGGACACCGTTATCGTCACGAGCGACGCGATGTACATCTCGCGAGATGGCGGCAAAACGTGGAGCTCCGACTTTTTCCGCGGCGTCTTTGGTGACTTTCGATCGCTGTGGTGGGACCCGCAGGACGAACAGCGGATCATGCTGGGCAGTGACGGCGGCGTGAATATGTCCTACGACGGCGGAGTCACGTCCGACTATCACCTGAACATGCGCGTCGGCGAGGTCTATGCGATTGGCGTCGACATGGACGATCCCTACAGCGTCTATGGCGGGCTGCAGGACCACGACTCGTGGAAGGGGCCGTCGAATTCGAAGACCGGCCTGATCACGCTCGAGCAATGGACGACTGTGGGTCCTGGCGACGGCATGTACAACCAGGTCGATCCAACCGACAGCCGATGGGTCTATAACACGCGCGAGCTCGGCAATCACGGGCGGTTCGATCAGCAGACCGGGCGGCGGACGGTGATTGCGCCGCGGCGCGATCCCTCGAAGCCGCGGCTGCGCTACAACTGGATTGCCCCGATTGTCCTGTCGCCGCACAATCCGAAGACGCTGTATGCCGGCGCGCAGATTCTGTGGCGGTCGACGGATCAGGGCGACAGCTGGGAAGAAATCAGTCCCGATCTCACGACGAACGATCCGGCCAGGATTGGCCGCAACGTGCCCTACGCCACCATCACGACGATCTCGGAGTCGCCTGTCGCCGCCGGCACCATCTGGGTCGGGACCGACGATGGCAAGGTGCAGGTGACGAGGGATGCGGGTGGTGCGTGGAGCGATGCGACGCCGGCGCTGGTGTCGGGCGGGGCGCCGGTGGATCGCTATGTCAGCCGCGTGTTTGCGTCGCCGCATGATGCCGGCACGGCGTTCGTCGCGAAGAGCGGTTTCCGCAACGACGACTTCCGGCCCTTCCTGTATCGCACGACTGACTTCGGGAGAACGTGGACGTCGATAGGACGAGGGCTTCCCGATTCTCCGATCAATGTTGTCGTGCAGGACCGGCGCAATCGCGATTTGCTGATTGCCGGCAACGACCTCGGTGTGTGGGTGTCGATTGACGCCGGCGCGACATGGTCGCGGTTGAAGGCCAACCTGCCGACCGTGCCCGTGCACGATCTCACGGTGCATCCGCGCGAGAACGACCTCGTGCTTGGCACCTACGGCCGCGCCATCTGGATTGGCGACATCACGCCGCTGCAGCAGGCGCGCCCCGCGATGTTTACCGGCGCCGCGCATGCTTTCGATATCGAGCCGCGGGCGCGATACGGCTTCGGCTCGATCGGGAATTACAACCTCTATGGCGTCAAGTACATCGAGGTGCCGAACGAACCTGACGCGCTGGTGATTCAGTACTGGGTGCGGGAGAAAGCCGCGGCGCCGGCGAAGATCACGGTTGCCGACGCAGGCGGCAAGGTGCTCAGCGAACTGACGGGACCCGCGGAAGCCGGCCTGAACCGCGTGCTGTGGGCCATGCGCCCCGGCTCGGGCGCAACCGGTCGCCGCGGCGGCGGCGGTGGCGGCGGCCGCGGCGGTCCACCCGCGGCTCCCCTTCCGCCGGGCGACTATCAGATCCAGATCGAAGTCGCCGGCCAGACATTTACGAAGACCGGAACGATTCGGGAACGGATTGAGAAGTAGCGGCGCGGTCCTGAGTTGCGACGAAGCGACCGCGCCGGACGTTGGCTGGTTCTACCGGAACATCAGTCGATACTCCACGCGAAGTACTTTGGCGTACCACTGCTCGTCGGTAAGCGCCCAGCCGTACCCGGCGTAAATCGAATGTCGATCGGCAATGGTCGCGCGGGCGCCCAGCTTGAGGTTCGCTATGTTCACGCCGTTTGCGTCGAAGGTGCATGTCCCATCGATCGTGCACGCGGTCTGCTGACCGTTGACGACTCGCCAGCCCACAAGCTCGACGACGCCGGCGAGACTCGCGCGGTCGGTGCTTATCACATCGAAGCTCGGCCCGACGCCATAGAACAAGACATCGCCTGAAAACTGATCGTCGTCATCGCCAGGGACCGGATTCGATCCACCGAACGGATGCCATAGCCCGATCTGTGCTTCGAAGCCGACACGCTCTGCGAGGCTGCCGCTGAAGAGCACGGCCGGTTCGATGCTCCACAGATCGGAGCTGGCGCCCTTTCGCGCGTCGCCGCTCGGAGCCGAGGCGCGCACCTGTAATGTGACGGCGCCGTTGTCGCCGGCGTACAGTCCGGCCTTGGCACCGAACCGGATGTCGGCAAAACCCGACTGGTCAGGCCAAGGGGCGTATGCCGGCCCGAAGTCGAGGAATCCTTGGGGCTGAATGGCGCGAAACGGCAGCTCGGCAAACGCCGAGAACCGCTCGCCCAGCGCGTACTCTCCGAAAGCATAAAATTGCTGGAAGTTGAGCTCGATCGGCACGCCCGGCCCTGGCCCCGGCGCTTCGGGATCGAAGAACGGCTCTGGGTCGAGCTGATAGCAGCCACATTTGGCGTAGAAGAACTCCGCACGATCAGGGACGTTGTTGCCGAAGCCCGCATCGAACCGGAAGCGCACGTGCGATTCAATGGTGGCGTTCTCGATGTATCCGACCATAGACGGTCGCCGCCGCCGTCGCTCACGGGGTGCCGGTTGCCGCGATGGCTCCTGCGGCGGGGTCAGAAGCGTGGGGCTGACACCCGCCAGCGACAAAGTGAGCTGCGATGGCGGCCCGCCGGATTCCTGTGCGACTGCAGCGGCCGGCAGCAGGAAGAGCGTCATCAGCAGGGCAGGTGTTATCAACGTTTACCTCCGTTAATCAGCGAGACTGTCTCTCGGATGACGGGCCGCGACCCTCCATCGTGAGGCGGAGTTGCTCCTGAAGCGCGACCAGGCGCGGGCGGTCGCGATCGCTCAGTTCCGGAGCGACCCGCGCGAGCGTCTCCAGCACGACGCGCCGTTCGGACACGGCTCCCGATGCCGCCGCGCGCGTGGCGAGCGCGACGTACTGATCGAGTGCGCGCAGCAGTACCCTGCGGCCAGTAGGTGAAGGCTCACTCGCGAGAGCGGCCAAGTTTATCAGAAGATCACCGAACCGCGTGTGGAACGCCGGCAAGCGCAGCACGCCCGGCGCGCCCTGGATCTCTGCGAACAAATCGAGTGCGTCTTCATAGGCGCGCGTTGCTGCGGCGATGTTCTCGGCTTGCAGGATCATGCCCTGCAGCGTGTGTGCATCGGCGCGTTCGATGGCGAGTGACGGCGTGGGCCGCGCAAGTTCGGTCATGAGTGCCACCGCCTGACGGCTGCGCGCGTTCGCTGCCGCGCCTTCGCCGCGATCGTGCAGGAACACCGCGAGATTGTTGCAGAAGGTGGCCAGCTCCAGCTGGTACTCCCGATTGTCGGGATACCGCTGCACGAGCCGTTCGTGACCGGCGACCGCGCGTTCGTAAAACCCCCGCGCCTCGGCTGCGCCAGCGCTGTCGAGCATGGCGGCGAGGTTGTTGGCAACGCGTCCGATCTCCTGGAGGGCGCGCTGGCTGCCGGCCGTGAGCGGTTCGAGCAGGCGCATGGATTCGCGAAAATCGCTCTCCGCTGCGCGATGACCGTCACTCGACCGCAGGATGCCTCGATTCGACAGCGTGCGCGCGAGCTCCTCCCGATAGTGAGTGGTGCCGGGATGTTCCTTCACGAGCGCCTGCTGGATCTCGACTGCGGCGTCATATGCCGGGGCTGCGTCGGCGGCACGCCCCACCTCGAGGCGGAGTGTCTCGCCCAGCCAGTTGTAGGCGCCGCCCAGCGCCTGGCGGTCTCCCGCGTTCCGCGGATTATCCGCGGTGAGCGCCGTCAGGCCCGCGATCGCCAGCCGGTATTCGCGTTCAGCCTCGTCGCGCTTCTCCAGCATGCGGTTGATGTGCCCGAACCGCAGATGGGCCATCGCGACGTCGCGACGCGATTGCTCGCTTCGCGGTTCCTGATCGAGGAACGCCAGGTAAAAGCGTTCCGCCCTGGACAGGAGCTCGCGCCGCAGCTCCTGCACCTGAGGCGTCTCGGCCGCCATCTGCGACGGGTCGCGGTCGGCCGCGGCCAATGATTCGTCTACCGCCTGGCGCGCGAGATCCAGGTTGTGTTGTGCGCGCCGTCGCTCGTTCCAGGCATACGTGCCCAGCGCGACGGCGATCGTCAGCGAGGTCGCCAGCACCCCTGCGACCAGCTGCGTTCGATGCAACTTGGCCCGGCGCTCGCGCTCCCGCTCGGCGTCGAGCCGCTCGCGTTCTGCGAGGCTCTGATCCAGAAACGCGAGCGCGCGCTCGAATCCGGTGTCGTATCGACTGGCCCACGCCGCGGTCGGGTTCGTATCTGCCTTCCACTTCTGCGCCAGCTCGAGTTCCGGGTTCCGCCAGAGTCCGGACGATCCGCCCTCGTACCACCTTGCAGCGTGCGCCAACCGGATGTAGAACTCTGCGGCGGCGCGTTCTTGCTCCGCCCACTCGATGAGCCGCCACCAGCACCGCATCAAGCTCTCGTGCGACAGATCGACGATCGAGCTTCCGGTCAGCGGTATCGTCGGGGGTGGCGTCAGAAAAGTGCGGCCGGGCTTGCGAAAGATCTCCACCACGCGGATGACGTCTTGTTCGGCCGCCCCGGTGATGTCGGCCAGTTCCCTCACCGCCGTCGGCCGTCGCACGCCGCGTGAATCGGTGAACGTGTCGGTCAGCGCCTCGAAGATGTCTTCGGCGAGCTTGCCAAACCCGAGGGTCGACGCCTCTTCATACGCCTCCTCGGCGTGCTTCGACAGCGCGTCCTGAACGGCACCGACTGCCTCGTAGTCCTCGACGTCGATCGGCCCGCCGCTCTGCCGGGCCGCCCAGTGGTCCCACGTGCGCATCAGCGCGTGCTGCACGAGGGGCAGTTGATCGTTGTCGTCGCCGAGCTCGTTGAGTATGCGGATGACGAGACGCGACGCGATCGCGCCGCCCGCCACGGCGACCGGCCCCGTGATCGCCAGACGCACGCTATCGCGCGGCATACGACCCACCAGATAGAGCCCGGCGTTCACCGCCTCAGGCAACCGGGGGAAGGCCATGCAGTCCCCGATGAAATCGGAGCGCATGGTCAGCACGACGTAAATGGGCAGGTCATGCTGCGCGGTTGCCTCGAGCAACAGCTTGACGAAGGCAATCGCCTCGTCGCGTGAGCTGGCGATCTGCCGACTGTTGCGGAACCGGAACAACTCCTCAAACTGGTCGACGATGAGCAGAACATTGTCACCGGCAGGGAGGCGTGCCTGCCGGACCGCGTCCACCAGTCCGAGCGTGCCGCGGCGCAGCGTCACTTCGAGCAGCAGACGCGAGTTGTCGACGAGCTCCGGGTCACCACCACGGGTGAGGGCTGCGTCGAGCGCCGCGGCGAGGTGGCCGATCGGATCCTCGCCCGGCCGCAAGATCGCTATGCGCCAGCTCGATCCGGCGCCTGCCATGAAGCCGCTCTCGAGCGACGGGATCATTCCCGAACGAACCAATGAAGACTTGCCGCTGCCGGACGTTCCGACGACCGCCACGAAGCGGGACGTGCGCAGGCGCCGGAGGAGCTCGTCGATCTCTTCCTCGCGTCCGAAAAAGAGATGATCTTCGTCCGGTTCGAACGCGCGAAGCCCCGGAAACGGATTAAGCAGGAGGACCCGCCTTCAGCTGCGTGATGAACGGCTGCAGGGCAGGAAGCGACACGCCGTCCCACTGGGGGAGCACGAGGGCTTCGTGGGACCGAAAGCGTTCCTTCTCGCTCGTACGTGCCCCGATCAGACACACGCCCACCACGGGACGGCGCTTCACGCGGCCGTAGGCCGGGGCCTTCTGCAGCTCGCGGAGCTTGCGTTGCAGCCACAGCTCGTTGCCCGCTCCGTAGAAGATCAGCACGCCGTCGCAGAGCGTCAGATTCTCTTCGTGATAGGCGCGAATCTCGGATTCATCGCCGTCGAACCACGGGCGGATCACCTCGACGCGCTGTTCGAAGAGCGCGTCGGCCCACGGGTGAATGAGCTCCACATCCCGCTGATCGGCAACGACATACAGCTGTGGGACGGAGCCTGCAGGCAGCGACGGGTCCCCCGGTTTCGCGCTCTTCGTTTCGCGCGTCAGCCACTCATGGATCGTCGTCCGCAGATCCTCGAATGGCGTTTCGAGGAGGTCCGCGCGATCGTGCATGCGCGGATCGAGACGCACGCGTTCGATCACGTTGACCTGTCGCTCGTCGGTGACCTGTTGTCCCTGCGGCGCCCAAAGCAGCCGCTGGAACGTCCCGTCCTCGGCACGCGCTGCGGCGAGCTCGTGCTGCAATTCTGTGAGCGATGTCAGCCCGCCCTCGGGCACCACGCCGTAGTAGCGGCCCAGCAGGTGAACCGACATGCAGCAACGCGCGAGGCTTTCGCGAATGAAGGTTTCCGCTTCTTCGGCGACCAGGGGCAGCGCCTGGGCCGGCAGCACCGTGTATCCGTGCTGTTGCAGATCCCGCCGAAGCAGCTCGCGGGGTTCGCGCAGGTCGCTCGTCGTTTCGGCGAGGTAGACCGCGCCCCTGGAGGCCTTGGGGTTGCTGGCGATCGCGGCGGCGGACGTAAGGACAGCCGCGGGCCCGCTCCCGGGTTGATGGAGCGCGGTGTCTCCCGCGTAAATCTGTTCGAGCAGCGCGACCAGATCGTGCGCCAGGTCGTCCAGCTTGGTCAAGAACTCGCGCTGCGCATCGGGGCCGAAGATTTCATCGAACTCGCGAATCTTGCCGGTCTCCGGCTCCACTTTGAAGAACTCGTAACCGAGCAGCATGCGCAGTTCGGGCGGCGTCTTCTCGAGCGCCACCGGCGTCTTCAGCACCTTGAAGACGCGCGCTTTGTCGCCGACGCGAATGCCGCCTTGTTCTTCGGCGGCGGCATAGAATTCCTTCAACTCGCGGATCGTCCACTCCGACTTCACGTAGCGGGGGGACACGACGGTGACGAGGACCGCCACGCGGTGCAGCTTCTCGATGAGCGTTTCGCCGAACAAGTCGTTGCCCTGGAGTTTGGGGTCGCGCCAGATGTGTGGCGATTTGCCGAGCAATTGGCCGACGCGCACCTCCAGAGCGCGATGCAGATTGGCCACCCACCCCTTGCGCCCCTCGACGAGCTCGAGATTGTCGAGGTGCGCGTAACTGATGAACGCGTCCCCCTCGAAATCCTGCTGCATTGGGCTCCTTTCGCGAAAACCGCCAGAAAGATAACATTGTTGTTCACCGAGCCGTATGGAGGCCGTCGAGGAATACCAGCAGCGCGCCACTACGCTCCTGAAGCAGGGCGAGCCGCTCGCCGCGTACGACATCGTCGCGCGGGGGCTGCGCGAGTTCCCCGGCCACCACGGCCTGCGCCAGGTGCTCGGCCTTGCGCTCGCCCGCACCGGGGCGAGCCGCGAGGCCAACCGCCTGCTCCGCGCGCTGGTGGAGGAGGGTCATGCCGACGCACAGGCGGCGGAGGAAGCGATTGGCACGCTGGCCCGGACCTACAAAGATCTCTGGGCCCAGACGTCCGACGCCTCCGCCCGCCGCCAGCACCTCGCCAACGCGTTGAAATGGTATCTGGAAGCGCATGATCGATCAGGTGGGTACTGGAGCGGCATCAACGCGGCGACGATGGCGCTCCTGCTGGGCGATCACGAGCAATCGCGTGCGCTAGCCAGGAGGGTGCGCGATCAGTGTCGCGCGTCGTGGAACGAGGTGCGACCTCGCCATGACACGTACTGGCTGCTCGCCACGCTCGGCGAAGCGGAACTGCTCCTGCGCGATTTTCCCGCGGCCGAAGCGTGGTACCGCGAGGCGGTTGCGCGCGGCGCGCCTGGAGTGAGCGACCTCGTGTCGACGCGCCGCAACGCACGGTTGATCCTGCGTTATCAGCAGGCGGACCTGTCGCCATTCGACGCGTGCTTTCCGGTTCCGGCGGTGGGCCTGTTTTCGGGACACTGCATCGATCGACCGGAGCGACACCCCCCTCGTTTTCCCCCCGCGCTCGAAGAAGCGGTCCGCCGCGCCCTCGACGAGCGGCTCCGCGGCTTCGATATCGGCTTCGGCTATTCCTCCGCCGCCAGCGGCGGCGACATTCTGTTTCTGGAATCGCTCCAGCCGCGCGCGGAGCTCTACATCGTGTTGCCGTACAACTGGGAGCATTTCGAGCGGGATTCGGTGGACTTCCTCGCTGGATCCGGCTGGGCACCGCGCTACCGTGCGCTGCTCGCGTCCGCGAAGGAAGTCGTCACCGCTTCCGAGCAGCGCATGCCGGGAGGCGCAATGTCGCACGAGTACGGTTTCCATCTGCTCGACGGGATTGCGGCTCTCCGTGCCGGCGAGCTGGAGACGGATCTGGTGTGCTTCGCGGTGTGGGACGGTCAACCCGGCGACGGGCCAGGGGGCACGGCCGCTTCCGTTGAGTACTGGCGCAAACGGAACCGCCGCGTCGAGATCGTGGATCTCCGCGCACTGCAGCAAGGTGCACCGATCCGTGTCACATGCGCGAGCGCGGATGCGGCCAGCGACGGCCGGGAAACAAACGCGTCCGGCTTCGATGCGCAGCTCGTCGGCATCTTGTTTGCCGACGTCGCTGGTTTCAGTAAGTTGACCGAAGAGGAAATCCCGCGGTTCGTGGAGCACTATCTGGGCCGCGTCTCAGACGTGCTGGCCGCGACGAGCGAGCAGCCACTGCTGACCAATACATGGGGGGATGGGCTCTACCTGGTGTTCAAGGATGTTCAGCAGACCGGGCGGTTCGCGCTCCGCCTGAGTGAGGCGCTCAGAACGACTGATTGGTCTGCCTGCGGCCTGCCGAACACGTTGAGCCTTCGGGTGGCGGTGCATGCGGGGCCGGCGTACGCGTGCAGCGACCCGGTGACGGGACGGGTGAACTATCTAGGCGCGCACGTCGCGCTCGCCGCCCGCATAGAACCCGTGACGCCGCCAGGCGAGGTGTACGGAAGCCGCGCGTTTGCGGCGCTCGCTGCGTCGAGTCAGGTGGAGGACTTCGCATGCGACTACGTGGGCCAGACGCCGCTCGCGAAAGCCTTCGGCACGTATCCGATGTACGTGCTGCACTCGCGGACCTGACCGGCTGCCGTCGCTCCCCGAGACGTCGCTCATATCGCTCCGCATCGCGTCGGCAACACGCCGTCAGCGCGCGAACAGCTGCAGGCGCGCGGTGTCATTCCCATGGATACGGCAGCCCCAGCGCCCGCCCACCTATCGGCACGCGGAAGCTGCGGTGCCGGGCGCACAACTCGTATCAGGCAAGCCTGGACGGATTGGGATGGGAACCCGGGCGCGCCGATGCAACGAGCCAGTGACAGAGCCCAAGCACGGCGCCGGCCATTGCAAACTGCATGCGATTCGGACGATGCCAGACAAGTGATGCATCACAGCTACCCGCCCGCAATCGTCGGCACGATCTCGACGATGTCGCCGTGCGCGACCGGATAGTCATCGGCGCCGTGCAGAATCAGCGCGTCGTTGACGGCGAAGTTGTAGAGGCTGTCGTGAAGGCGATCGCCAAGCCCAGGCCGCAGCCGATCGAGCGCGGACACAAGCTGACTGATGTTGGCGACGCCCTCCTCTACCTGGATCTCCTCCGCGCCATCGTCGCCGCGAAGCATCGCCGGAAGGCGAACGGTGATCATGCGCCCAGCAGCGTCTGGAGTTCCGCCTTCCACGCCGCCTTCGGATGCCCCTGGTCGTCGAGCTTCGAGATCGCGTAAAAGCGCGAGAGCATGGCATCGAACTCGGCGCGGTCGATCTTCTCGCCGGCATAGGTGCCGACCGTCACCGGCTCCTCAAACCAGCGATCGGGCAGCGTGTCGTCTTTGCGCGTAAGGCCGAGGCGCGCGTTGATCATGCGCTCGACACCGATGATGTTGAGGCCGATGTTCGATAGATCGGCCTCGGTGAACTCGAGGCCGGTCACATTCGTGAGCTGCGGCGCGAACTGCTCGAACCCGGGCAGCGATGGGCTGTTGAACAACTTCGTCGTGAAGCGGCACATCCCCACCGAGTCGCCGACGGCATAGGTGTTCTCGCACGCGCGCACGGCCGTCTCTTTGCCGACGTAGCTGTTCGGCTCGGCGCTCACGGGCCCGCCATACAGGCGCTCCTTGAATGCCGGATCGTCGTTGATGCGCGCGTTGATCTCGAGCGTCACGCGATTGCGCAGATGATCCATTCCGCGCGTGGCGACGGCCAATCCGAGCGCAAAGGCCTTGAGGATGCGCGCGTCGTGCGGATCGCTCTGCATCAGGTTCTTCACGGCCATGCGGTACTTCAACGCCTCGGACGGGTAATGCCCCTTCTCGACCGCGCGCGTGCCGTCGGCGAGCACGTTGCCGAAGCCCTCGCGCGCCGCCATCATGAACAGCAGCTTCTCGACGAGCGCCGCGTCGCCCCACACGAGCTCGAGACCGCCGGTGTGAGTCTTATTAATGATGCCGCGCTGGTAGAGCTCGAACGCCCAGCCCAGCGCCGATCCGGTCGAGGCCGTGTCGAGGCCGAGATCGTTGCAGATGTTGCTCAGCCGGATGATCGGCTCCACGCGATCGATCCCGAGATTCGGACCGAACTTGCCGAGCGTGACGTACTCAGGCCCATCGCCGCGTCCGTATTTGTCAGCCGGATCGTCGTTGAGATGATTCAGCGGACGGCAATTGACCGGACAGCGGAAGCAGCCCTCCATGCCGGGACGATACTGATCGAAGTGCACCGCATCGAGCGACTCGGTCCACGTCGTCTGCTGATTGTTCTTCGTGCCCATCGCGCCGAGCAGCCGGCTCGGACGATAGAGGAACTGCGTGCCCACTTTTTTGAGCGCGTGCTTCACGACCGACGTGCCAAGCAGCTTCATCGCGATCTCGCGATTGACCGGCTTGTACGGCTTCGCGGTGGGCACTTCCTGCGCGGCGCCCTGAATCACGATCGCCTTGAGCTTCAGCGATCCCATCTTTGCGCCCGGACCGCCGCGCGCATAGATGGCCTTGTCGCCGCCCATGATTCCCGCGGTGAGCACCTGGTTCTCGCCCGATCGCGAGATGCTTGCCATCGCAAGATCGCGCGCCCACGTGCCGCCGAGATCCGTCGCGACGCGCGCCCGGAGGTCGATGTTGTCAAGACCTGCGTACTTACGCGCATCGTAAAATTCTACCCGGCAGATTTTTTCGCCCGGCGTAAATTCAGCCGGGTAGATTTTCAGCAGCGTCCATTCCGCCGCGCGGCCAAACAGCACGATGTGGTCGATGCCGTTCATCTTCATGAACGACGGGAAATAATCGCCGCAATTGCAGTCCATCAGGACGCCCGACTCGGGCGACCACGACGTCGCGTTGCCGCGCGCGGCGCTCGGCACGAGTCCCGTCAGCACGCCGGCGCCGAAGATCAGCGGGATGTCGGGATCGAGCGGCGTGCGCGACTCGTCGAGCAGCCGGTACAAATAGAACATGTTCCCGCCGCGCCCCGTCAGCAGCTGCTTCACGACGGCCAGCGGCGTGTGCGCGCGCGACACGGTCTGCCGCTCGAGGTCGATGAACAGCGTCGCGCCCTGGCTCGGGTACTGGGGCTCGGCCGGCATCTCGGCCAGCAGCTGCGCGACACGTTCGCGGGCGGACATTAAGAGAAGGATAGCACCGGGCTCGCGGCGACGTCTGATGCTCGGGGCTTGAACACCGGACACCGCCCCTGCGCGTGTCATCGCGTTACAATCCCGCATGCGCACGAGCTCGCTTCTCTGCCTCCTGCTGCTGCCCACGCTGATGACACCCCAACTGCCCGGCGACCGGCCAACTCCGAACCCGCGCGGCACGCGCTCGGTCGTGATGGCACGCAACGGCGTCATCGCGACGAGCCAGCCGCTCGCGAGCGCCGCGGGCCTGAAGGTGCTGCAGGACGGCGGCAATGCGATCGACGCCGCGGTCACCGCCGCCGCCGTGCTCTCGGTCGTCGAGCCGACAATGAATGGGATTGGCGGGGATTTGTTTGCCATCGTCTATGACGCAAAGACGCGGAGGCTGTCGGCGCTCAACGCCAGCGGACGATCCGGCGCCGCGGCAACGCCGGCCTACTTTGCAGGACGCAAGCTCACGACCATCCCGTATCGCGGCGAGCTCTCGGTGTCGGTGCCCGGCGTGATTGACGGCTGGTCGGAGCTGCTCGCAAAGCACGGCACGATTCCCCTCGCGCAGGCGCTGCAGCCCGCCATCACACATGCGCGCGAAGGCTATGCCGTTGCCGAAGTGCTCGCCTGGCAATGGGCGGATGCCGAGTCGACGCTCGCCCGCGACCCTGCCGCGGCCAAGACCTTCCTCATCGCCGGCCGCGCGCCGAAGCCGGGCGAGATTTTCAGCAACCCGAATCTCGCGGCCTCGCTCGAAGCGATTGCGAAAGGCGGCCGCGACGCGTTCTACAACGGACCGCTCGCCGAGCACATCTCACAGGATCTGCAGAAGCGCGGGGGCCTGCTCACGGCCGATGACTTCGCCGCCCATCGCTCCGACTGGGTCGAGACGATCAGCACGAACTATCGCGGCTATGACGTCCACGAGATGCCGCCCAACACGCAGGGCATCGCCGCGCTCGAAATGCTGAACATCCTCGAGGGCTTCGACCTGAAGGCGATGGGCCACAACTCGGGCGCGTATCTGCATCATCTTGTCGAGGCCAAGCGCATCGCCTTTGCCGATCGCGACGCGCATCTGGCCGCGCCCGACGCCGTCAAGCCGGAAGCGATCAAGATGATGCTGTCGAAGGAGTACGCGGCAAAGCGGCGCAAGGACATCAATCCTTCACGAACGTCGAGAACCGTTCCCGCCGGCGCGCCCGGCCGCGAAGCCATGGGCGACACCATCTATCTCACCGTCGCCGATCGCCACGGCAACGTTGTCTCGCTCATCCAATCCATCTACGAAAGCTTCGGCTCCGGCATCGTCGCCGGCGACACCGGCATCGTGCTGCACAACCGCGGCAGCCAGTTCAGCCTCGAGGCTTCACATCCGAACGTGATCGCGCCGCGCAAGCGGCCGTTCCATACGCTCGTGCCTGCGATGGTGCTGAAAGACGGCAAGCCATGGCTGTCGTTCGGCGTGATGGGCGGCGACATGCAGCCGCAGGGACACGTGCAGGTGCTGCTCAACCTGATCGACTTCGGCATGAACGTGCAGGAGGCAGGCGAGGCGCCGCGCTTCCGCCACACCGGCACCGGCGTCGCTCTGGAATCGGCGATCACGCCCGCGGCGCGCTTTTATCTCGACGGCCGCGGCCATCGCCTGATCAACAGCATCGGCGTCTTCGGCGGATTCCAGGGGATCCTCATCGATCCGAAGACGGGCGTGCTGATGGGCGGATCGGATCCGCGCAAAGACGGGTTGGCGATCGGCTATTAAGCGTCGTTCACTTTTCGCGCCGCCGCGCGTATAGCCAGCAGGAGGACGCTCCATGAGGCGATCGATCTGGTCCGGCGTCGAGCAGGACGTGCGTCATGCGTTCCGCGGTCTCACGGGTTCGCCCGGATTCACGCTCGGCGTCACGCTCAGTGTGGCCGTCGGCATCGCGGCCAACACGCTCGCCTTCAGCGTGCTGAATGTCGCGTTCCTCCGGCCGTTTCCCGCCGTCCACGCGCAGCATGAGCTGGCCCGCGTCAGCGTCCACACGAAGCCGCGCTCTGGCCGATTCGAGGACTTCCAGACGCTCCGGCGGCACCTGACCGGGCTGTCCGATCTCGCCGCCAATGTCAGTACCGACTTCGCCGTCACAGTCGACGGTGGGTCGTCGATGATTCTCGAGGGCACCATCGTGTCGTCGAACTATTTCGACGTGCTTGGTGTCGCGCCCGCGGCGGGCCGGTTCTTCGTGCCCGAAGAGGACGTCGAACCCTGGACGCGTCCCGCGGTCGTCATCGGCTTCGGTCTGTGGCAGCGCCATTTCCAAGGCGCACCGGACGTGCTCTCGCGACAGATCCTGGTCAACGGCGCCGCGCTGCCGATCGTCGGCGTCACGCCGAAGGGCTTCACCTCGGTCACCAAAGGCGAGAACGATAGTCAGGTCTGGATCACGATGGCGATGTCAGAGCTTGCTCTGCGCACCGAGGGAGGCCGGCCCGTAAACATCCGCAACCACGCGGACCTGACGTGGATCGACTACGTCGGCCGCCGCAAACCCGGAGTCACGAACGCGCGCGTGCAGTCGCAGGCTGCCGCGCTCGTGCCTGCCATTGCCGCTGCCCGCCCGGCGAAGTCCAAGGACGTCTCGATCTCGGTCGGCGACGTGTACATGAACAAACGGAGCGACCTCGCGGCGGCAGCTGCCGGCTTTCTGGCGCTGCCGATGCTCGTGCTGGCGATCGCGTGCGCGAACGCCGCCAACCTGATCCTGTCGCGAGCCACCGAGCGCGGGCGCGACTGGATCATGCGGCTCGCGCTGGGCGCGTCGCGGTGGCGCGTCGTGCGCCAGATACTCGTCGAAAGCCTGCTGCTCGCAAGCGCCGGCTCCGCCGTCGGTCTGCTCCTCACGTACTGGGGTGTTCGCGTGGTCCCCCGCGCGGCGATACCGATAGAGCTGACGATCGATCTGCCGGTGCTCCTGTTCACGATGGGCATCACGGGGCTGACGGCGCTGCTCTTCGGGCTTGGCCCCGCGCTCGCGGTGACACGTTCGGCGGCGCGTGGCCGTATCGGCGCCAGCAAACGCGACACGTGGTTCGGCTCGCGCACGCGCGCGGCACTCGTCGCGCTTCAGGCCGCGCTGTGCGTTGGTCTGCTCTCGACGGGAGCGCAGTTTTCGAAGACCGCCGCGATGATCATCAACGATCACGGCGTCGCCGATCCGGATCGTTTTCTTGTCGCGACACTCGATGTCGGCAGGCTGCGCTACGCGCCCGAGGAGGCGCGAGCCTTCTTCGATCGCGCGCTGGCACAAGTACAGTCCATTCCGGGCGTGCCATCCGCCGCCCTCGTCAACGGTGAGCCATGGAACGCCTGGGACGGCGACGCGATGCTCTGGATGCCGGGCGCATCGCCGGCTGAAGGCAAGCCGCTGCAGACGATGTATGCGGGAGGCGACTTGTTCGGCGCACTCGGTCAGTCGATGGTCGCGGGGCGGCCGTTCAGCGACGCGGATCGCGGAGCCGTCATGCGCACGGCGATCGTCAACAAGCCGTTCGCAGACCGCTATCTGGCTGGGCGCGCGCTCGGCACTACGCTCCGCCTCGCCGACGCCTCCTCCGGCATCCCGACGTATGCCCAGGGCGTCGACGTCACCATCATCGGCATCGTCGCGCCACCAACAGGCCTGCGCAGTGACAAGCGGCCGCTGATCTATCACCCGCTGCCGCTCGACAGCCCCAGGAGGCTGACGCTGTTCGCCCGTTTCGAGGGCGCGCGGGCAAGCATGCTGCCGGCGGTGCGGTCCGCGCTGATGTCGATCGAGCCGCGCCTGCCGCTGGAACGGTTCGGGACGCTGCCCGACGTGCAGGGCAAGGAGCACGCGGAAGATCGCTGGATGGCGTGGGCCATCGGCGGTCTTGGCGGTCTCGCGCTCATGCTCGCTGCGGTCGGCCTCTATGGCGTCGTGTCGTACATGGTGACGATGCGGAGGCGCGAGATTGGGATCCGGATGGCGCTCGGCTCGGCGCGCGCGGGGGTCGTCGGGCTCATTCTCCGACAGTCGCTGCGGCCCGCCCTTCTCGGGTGCCTCGCAGGCGGCATCGGCGCCGTCATCGTCGCACTGATCGTCAAGGCGCGCCTCTATGGTGCGTCGGCGGCCGATCCACTCGCACTCGCGGGCGCGAGCGCACTTGTGCTCGCCATGCTCATTGCCGCGAGTGTGATCCCCGCACGCCGCGCATCCTCAATCGATCCGGCCATCGCGTTGCGCGATCAGTAATCAACAAGTCACACATCAACAAGTCTCAAATCCTGAATCCCTCACCAAGCGGATCATCGTCACCTATGACGAAAAGGTGTTCGCCGGTGATGCTGGCGCTGCCTTCGATCTCGGGGATGATGGCGGGCAGATCGCCGACAGATGTGTGCCCGAGGACGCGGCCGCGAAACGTCGTGCCGATGATGCTTTCGTGCGTGAAGACGTGATCGGCGGCCAGCATGCCCATGGCGTCGAGCACCGCCATCACCGCGCAGGTGCCGGTGCCGCACGGCGAGCGATCCACTTCCCTGTCGGCGAATACCGTGACGTTGCGAAGGTCCGCGCCGCCTGTCGCCGGGCCGGTGAAGATGGTGCCGTAGATGCCGGTGAGTCCCGGTTCGAGCGGATGCACGACCGTGATCGCCTTCTCGACCTGCGCGCGCACCTGCACCGACAACTCCTTCAGGTCATGCAGCGACGCGGGCGCCACGCCAAGCCCGGCGGCTTCGGCATCGCAGATCGCATAAAACGCGCCGCCGAACGCGACGTCGACGGGGATCGTTCGGCTGCGCGCCTGCACGGACACACCGGCAGCCAGCACGAACGACGGCACGTTCGCGAACGACACGCTCTCCACGCGGCGCGAGCCGTCTTTGCGCTCCGACACGCGCGCCCGCGCGGCGATCCGTCCGGCCGGAGCGTCGAACACAATCTCGCGCGCGCCGGCATACTTCTCGACGCGTTCGATCAGGATCGTCGCGACCGCGATAATCCCGTGCCCGCACATCGTGCTGTAACCCTCGTTGTGCATGAAGAGGATGCCGGTGTCCGAGCCCTCGCGCTCGGGTGGCGTCAGCAGCGCGCCGTACATGTCGGCATGTCCGCGCGGCTCGAGCATCAGCGCGCGCCGCAAGCGATCGTGCCGCCGCTTCGCGAAGTCGCGCCGCTCGAGAATAGTCGCGCCTCTTGGCTCAGGCCAGCCGTCGACGACGAGACGCAGTGGCTCGCCGGCGGTGTGCGCGTCGATTGTGCGGAACGTGTGCATGGATCGGTGAGTATAGCGACGCAGGCCTGAAGGCCTGCGCTACCCGCGCCTAATCGAACAGATCCGTGATCCAGGACCAGACCTCGGCTAGTCGCGAACCGCCGGTGTCTTGCGCAGCTTCTACAGGCTGGACTGCGGGGGCCGGTGGTGGCGCCTGTGCCGCGGCCAGGGTCTGCTGGTAAAGCGCCTCGAAGTTCTGGATGCGCGAAGGCACCGGCACGATGTGGAAGGTCAGCTGGTTCGCCTCGGCGATGAAATAGATGTCACCTGCGGCGCGCATGTCTTCGAGCACACGGCGAAGGTCGGCGGCCGTTTCAGCCGGCATGAACTTCAGGCCGATGTCGATCGCGTAGCCCATGACGTGCGTCGGCACGTCGGTATTCGCGTTCCCATTCCTACCCATCAACGCGCGCTGGTACTCCGCCGTTCGCACCAGGCTCGTAACCTCGAGCGGCCCGTGCTGGACGCGGTTGTTGATGTCGATGAGCATGCCCATCGCCGCGGGCCTCAGCGCTATGTATAGCGGCTGGTGCTCGAGGTCCTTCTGGCCGATCGGCGACGGCCCGATCAGCCGGGGCTGGACGTGAGACAGCTCGATGGTCGATAGCGGAACGAGCTCACCGGTGCCGAGCGCGCGCTGCAGATGCTCACGATCGGCGAACTGCGCCGTATCCAACATCGGTCGATACTCATCCTTAATAGTCAGCGCGTCCGCATGGCTCTGCCGCCGCAGCTCTGACACCATCGTGTAGATGGCGGGATCCTGTGCCTCGACGGTCGAGTCAGAGGTCGGCAGCACGAGCACGAACGCGAGGAAGAGAACCAGGATTCTCACGCCCAGTAGTCCCGCAACCTCGATGCCAGCGCACGCTTGAGCCTGATATACGATGCTGGTCCTGTATGGCTCTGCTGCTCAATGAGCGAGACGTAAGAACTCTGCTGTCGATGGCGGACCTCATCGAGGCGATGGAGGCCGCGCTCGCCGCGTTTTCGACCGGCAAGGTGCGCCAGCCGGTGCGCTCGATCATCGAGCTCGGCTCGCACGGGTTCTTCGGGGTCATGCCTGCCGCGTACGACGAAGCCGCCGGCGCGAAGCTCGTGACAGTCGTGCCGGGCAATCACGAGCGCGGGCTTCCGTCACATCTCGCGACGATCCTGCTGTTCGATCCGCAGACCGGCGCGCTCGAGGCCATGCTCGACGGCCGGTACATCACCGAGGCGCGCACGGCGGCAGTGTCCGCGGTGTCGGCGCGCCATCTGGCGCGGCCCGATTCGCGCGTCGCGGCGATCATCGGATCGGGCGTGCAGGCGCGCAGCCACGCCGATGCCCTCTCCCGCGTGCTCGCGCTGCAGGAGTTTCGCGTCTGGAGCCCTTCGGCTGACCATCGCCACGCCGCGGCCCGCGACATTGAAGCGGCCACGGACGTTAAAACGACGGCTTCCCCGTCGGCCCGGGAAGCCGTGGATGGCGCCGATGTCGTGGTGCTCGTAACGTCGGCGGCGGCGCCCGTCATTGAAGATGCATGGATCACCGAAGCAGTGCACGTCATCGGCGTCGGCGCGTGCCGGCCCACTCAACGCGAGATGCCCGGCGCGCTCGTCGGCCGCGCGCGCCTCATCGTCGACTCGCGCGACGCGGCGATGAAGGAGGCGGGCGATATCCTGCTGGCGCAGAAGGATGGCGCGAACGTGCATATCGCGGCCGAGCTCGGCGAGATTTGCGCGGGACTGGCGCCCGGCCGGGAAGCGGCCGATGACGTCACAATCTTCAAATCCCTGGGACTTGCCGTCGAAGACATCGTCTCGGCCGCGCTGGTCCTTCGACGGGCGCGCGAGGCGGGCGCCGGCACGACCATCGAGCTCGGATGAAGCGCCTTCGCGCATTAACGTTGCAATGAAGCTGCTCGCGGTTTCGCTCGCCTTTCTGCTTGCCGTAACGGCTCCCGCGGCCGCTCAGGACCCCGCCGTGTTCGCGCGCGCCTACGATCTCGCTTATAACCTCGATCACAACGAGGCGATGCTGCTGCTGAAAAAGGCGGCCAACGAACATCCGAACAGCGCCGATGCCAATCGCCACGTGGCGGTGGTGACGTGGCTCAACATCCTCTTCCGGCGCGGCTCCGTGACCGTCGATTCCTACATGGGCGGTCTGACGCGATCCGGATTCAAGCTGCCGAAGCCTCCTGCCGATCTCGATGCCGGATTCAAGGCCTACAACCAGAAAGCCATCGCGCTTGCCGAAGCGCGCGTGCGCGCCAACCGTCACGACGTCGATGCGCTGTACGATCTCGGCACGGCGCTCGGACTCGAAGCGTCGTATGTCGGCACCATCGAAGGCAAAGTGGGCGCGTCACTCCGCGCGGCCAAGCGGGCCTTCGACGTTCAGGAAGAGGTGCTCGAGCGCGACCCACGCCGCACCGAAGCCGGACTCATCGTCGGCACCTATCGCTATGTGGTGTCGGTGATGTCGATGCCCGTCCGCTGGGCGGCGTACATCGTGGGCTTCGGCGGCGGCAAGGAACACGGCTTCAGGCAGATCGAAGCGGCGGCCCACTCGCCCGAGACACAGACCGACGCGCGCTTCGCGCTCATCCTTCTTTATAACCGCGAGGGACGCTACGGCGAGGCGCTGCGCCTGCTCGACGAGTTGCGGCGTCAGTATCCGCGCAACAGACTTCTGTGGCTCGAGAGAGGCGCGACGTCGATTCGCGCGGGGCAAGGCGCCGAGGCCGAAGCGGTGCTGACCGAAGGCCTGCGCAAGCTGGATACCGACGGCCGCGCCAAGATGCCCGGCGAGCGTCCGCTCTGGCTCTATAAACGCGGAAGCGCCCGTGTGCTGCTGCGGCGCACCGCCGATGCGCGCCGCGATCTCGAAATGGCGCTTGCGCAGGGCCCGCTCGGATGGGTGCAGGGCCGCATCAACATCGAGCTCGGCAAGACCTACGACCTGGATGGCGACCGCGCGCGGGCCGTGGCCCACTATCGGCAGGCGGCCGCCATCTGCCAGACGCAGCAGGATCCGCTGTGCGAGGAAGACGCCACACGCCTGGCCGGATCGCGCTATCGTTAGCGCGACATGCCAATGCCATCGCCCGGGGCCCCAGCACCCGGGACCACGCCGAAGAAATCGCGCAAGACGCTCTGGATCGTTCTCGGCATTCTCGGGTTCATCCTCGCCTGCATCATCGGGTTCGCCGCGTTCGGACTCTATTTCGTGGGCCGCAACCTCGAAATGGAGCGCGCGACCGTCTCAGAGGCGGCGCAGTCATTCGACGACGTGCGGGCGCGATTCAAGGAAGCGCCGATCATGTCGATCGACGACCACAGGCGCGTCACGCTGAGCCGCCGGCCGCCCGATCAGCAGACAGGCGAGAAGCCGCAGGCGATGCACGTGATGGCGTACGACACGGATGATTCGCGCATCGTGCGCGTGACGATTCCATTCTGGATGCTGCGGCTTGGACGCGAAAAGATACGGCTTGGCAGCGGCCGCGATCTGCAGTTCGAGGACCTGAACATCACTGCCGAAGAGCTCGAGCGCTACGGCCCGTCGCTGCTGCTCGATCACCGCGATCGCGAAGGCAAGCGCGTCCTCGTCTGGACGCAGTAGCCCGCTAGGACGGCTTCTTCAGCGACTCGAGCTTCCGCAGATCGACTGCGGCGACAGCGCCTTTGAGCGTGCCGATGTCGATGCCGTCCCCTTTTGCCGTCACGACGAAGCGATCGGCAATCACCATCGAGAACTCATTCGTGCCGCCGGTTTTCGATACACGCTCATGCACCAGCCGCCCGTCGATACGGGACGTCCGCTGGGTCGACTCTTCATCTTCCTTCGTGCCTTCGGCACCGGCCCACGATGCGAGCCCCATCACCCCGCTGATGCCACCGGTGTCGGTCATCTCCAGCGTCAGAGACTTGCCGGCATCGTCGCTGTATTCGGCCTTGACGGTTGCGACCTGCAGACCGGCAATGCCACCGCGTTCAGCGTTGCGGCTCTTGCGGGGCAGGCCTGCCAGCGTATCGGGCGCGAACGCAGCCAGGTCGTCGGCGCTGACAGGTTCCACGCGTGAACCGCCGCCGAGCAGTGTCGCCAGCCCGCCGAGTGCCGCCGTCGCTTCGGCGCCCGCGTCGCCGCTCTTTCCCGCTTCTTCCATTTTCTGATTGCTCTTCTCGAGCTCGCGGCTGAGTGCTTCGAGTTTCCCCATCGGGCTGTTGGGATCGAACTGCACCTCGCCCGCGCGCGCACTGCCCATGGCAGCCGGCGCGATGATGAGTCCCCCAACGACTGCGACGACGATCCAGAGGGCGATCGCGCTGACGATCACGACCGCGGTATACGGGATCGCTTTGTCAGGCGGGGACTTCATCAGCCGCGGCAGCCCGCGATAGAGCAGGTACAGGCTGTAGAGCGCCAGGAGCAGGCCGAGAATACCGAGGGCCGGGATGATCTGAAACACGCCCGCCAGCCAGGCAGGCGTGTACGAGTAGACCGCGACCTTGAACGCCTGCAGATTGTTTTTCTCGCCGCCGAACTTCGGCGCGAGCGCGTTGATGATGAACGCGAGGATGAAGACGCCGGCGACCGCCATCGCGAAGACGAAGATGGCATTGACGAGGCCAGACACGATCGGCACACGATAGGTGCCGACAAACGGCATGCTGATGCCGACCAGCGACCCGCCGATGAAGCCGGCAATAGCGCCGATGGCCGCCAGCGGCAGGACGTAGCTCGTCACCAGCTGCTTCTGCGGCGTGGTCTCGGCCTCGATGACCGGCCACTCTGAGTCGGGCGAAACCAGAATGTTGCGGACGCGGGTTTTGATATCCATACGGCGCGTATTTAGCCCTAACCGTGGCGCAGAAGCAAGTCGGTTACGGCCGCCGCCTCAGGCACCGATTTCAAGGGTCGACTTGATGCCAGTGCCGCGCTGGGTGAACCACGTCTTGTAATCGGTCCACGGAATCCTGTTGGTCAGCAGCCTGTTCATCGCGCCCGGCCAGTTCTCTTCGATCGTCACAAAGTCTTCAACCCCTCTGGCGAAGTGGCGCGGGTTGGCATTGACACTGCCGAAGACGACCTGATTGCCGAGCACGAGCAGCTGGTTGATCCGCTCGATGGGTTCTTCACTCATCGTCCCGCCGCCGGTGACGCTGAGCAGGCAGAGCACGCCATTCGGCGCGAGAATCTCCATCGCGTCGAAGACCACACGCGCGCTGCCGGTGGCTTCGAGCACGAGATCGGGCGGACCGATCTGCGCGGGAATGTCGAGAATCGTCGACTTTTCCACAGACAGATATTCGGCGCCGAGCTGCCCGGCGATTTGCGCGCGCATGTCGGACGCCGGCTCGCGGCCGACAACGACCGTGCGCAGCCCGCGGGCGCGTAACGCAGCGGCGGCAAGCAGCCCGACGGGCCCTCCGCCGAGCACCACAGCCGTCTTCGGCTTCCACGTCGTCAGGCGCCGCTGCAGCAGGTAGGCGTGATCGATTCCCTTTTCGACCACCGACATGGGCTCGAGCAGCACGGCGAACGGCTCGACGACTGGCGGGAGCTTGTTGAGGAACTGCGGCAGCTCCACGTAGTACTCGGCCATGAACCCGTGGCGCCGCATGATGCCGCGCTCCTCGTACTTGCCGCTGATGCAGCAGTCGTTCTCGCCCGCATCGCAGTTCGGGCACTCGCCGCACGGCCGGCGCACCGTGGCGACGACGAGGTCGCCCGGCTTGAAGCCGGTGACATTCCTGCCGACATCGGCCACGGTGCCGAGATTCTCATGGCCGAGGATGAGGAACTCTTCCCCCACCGGCGGTTGGCCATACAGGCCGTGATTGATCTCCGCGTCTGTGCCGCACAAACCCACGCGCAGCATCCTCACGGCGACGTGATCGTCCGACATCTGCGGATCGGGCATGTCCCGCATGTGGATGCTGTCTTTTTCACCTGGACGAACGACGATGGCTTTCATGGCGCTCCGGTTATTGGAAATCGGTCAGCTTGAAGTGGGGTTTCACCGGACTGGCTTTCGTCCAGTCATGGTAGTCGTGGCAGGTGGCGCACTGAGATGATGCGCCCTTGGCCGGTGCATGGCATGTTGCGCACGTCGCGACTGCCGGCATCAGCACGTCTGACGTGTTGCGGCTCGAGGGCGCGGCCGTGTGGCACGAGGCGCACTGCACCATCAGATGCGGCGCGTGATCGAATCGCGCCTTGGGCATCCATCGGGCAGTCAGGTTAACCGGCGCGATCTGCGGCGCGCGATCCGGCGCCGCGGCACTGCTTACCGCATGACAGTCGGCGCAGCCCTTGGTCCAGAGGTAATGCTCGGCGCGGGCAGCGCGCTGCGACACCCACTCCGCGGCCGTGCGCGGCTGCGGCGCGGGATCGGCTGGAAAGTTCAGCGGCAGACGGCGCGCCGGCACGTCCCGCTCGGTGACCGCTGCCGGATTCGCCGCGATATACGCCTGCAGCGACTCCGTGACGAACGCACGGACGGCCGCCGGCTGCGCATGCGGCGCGGCTGTGTCCAGGCGCGGGTCGAACTCGAGCGTGTGGCAGCGCGCGCACTGCGCTTCGTAGGTGATCGAGGCCATCAGGCCAGTCACGCTGCGGCCGCGTGACGAGGCACGCGCGATCTCGGGCTTGTGGCACGTCGCACACTCCAGCGTTTCAGGGCCGTTGGGCCCTCGAAGGTTGTCGCTCGCATGCACCGCGTGATTGAACTTCAGGGCGCCGGGATCCGCCGCGCCGCTGCGCATCACGGCGAACTCCGGATGGTCCTGCGGGAAGCGGCCTGCCTTCACGAGCCGCGACCCGGCATGACATTCCACGCATTGCGTGTCGTTGGTCAGGGCAAGCGGGCCGCGACCCTCGTGTTCGCGGTGACAGTCGGCGCACGCCGGGAAATTCAACCCGGTTGAATTTCCCGTTGAATTGGCCGGCGGATGGCCTGGCGCATCGTGACACGTGAGGCAGGCGTTCTCGGTCACGTGCGCGCGGAACGACGTGTCGCGAAGATGGCACACCTCGCACTTCATTTCGACGAAGGCGTGCGCCGCCGACACGGGCCCGCTGCTGTACGGCGCGCGGCTTCCGGCGGCCGCCATGCCGCCGAGCCACAGCAGTCCGGCCAGCGGCGCGAGAATCGACAGACCCGTCCGCCACCGCCGCATGCCGCCCGCATGCTTGAAGTAATTGAGATCGATGCGCTGCGCCAGCTTCTTGGCGCTTCTCGTCCTCATGTCAGTACCGCAACGCCACCACGATGTGCACGCCGGCCAGCACCAGCAACGCGATCGAGACCGGCACGTGCACGAGCTGCCATGCATGCAGCAGCCGGTGCAGGCGCGCCTGCTCCATCAGCTGGCGCTCTTCCTCGCAGATGTTCTCCAGATCCGCGATCGACGGATGAAAGGTCGGCGGCACCAGTGCGCGCACCTTCTCGAACCGTAATGCCGACTGCGGACGATCGGCGAGCGGGTGCCGCGGCGTCGGCGCGTCGACGAACGGACGCATGTCTCGCGCATAGAACTCGCGTACCGGCGCTGATTCCTCAGCGTCAATCCGCGCGGTGCTGGCAAGCGCGGAGGCCGCCTCGTTCGCCATCACGCCCAGCCTCGCCTGTGCCGACGCGGCAGGAGCGCCCGGCGCCACGGTTTCGACCTCCAGCCGGCCGCACGCGTCCGCGACGATGGTGTCGGCCTCGGCGAGCAGCTGCGCTCGCACGTGGTCAATCTGATCGAAGATCGTTTCCATCGGCACTTCGCGCAGCATGCGGCGCGGCAGGGTGTGCTGCAGGTACGCGCCCAGCAGTCCGCTGACGATGACGAACACGAAAAGCCACATCAGTACGAACGTCAGCCCGGTGCCGAATGACAGCCCTGCGTGCAGCACGATCACGGGAAAGCTCAACATGCCGAGCCACAGGTGCCCCCGCATCCACGTTTGCGCGCGACCGATGCGCCAGATCGGAAACTTCTTCCGCGCGCCGAGCAGTCCGGCATAGAGCATCATGCCGAACCCGGCGATGCCGAACGCCAGTCCCGGCACGGTGCCGCCGCCGGGTGATGCCACCGACGCCGTATAGATCGCATAGAGCACCACTGACGCGGCGAACAGCCCCGCGGTCGCGACGGCCCAGCGGCGATGCGTGTGGTCGATCAACACGGACGTTACTTGCTCGTTTCTTCGGTTCCGGCCGCCGGCTCACGCCGGTCCATCGTGACGCCCTGCACCGATGCGAAGAACTGCAGCGGCTCCACGCGGTGCGCGGCGTCGTGCGGGCACGCATAGACGCAGCTCGGCTCCGCGTGCTCCATGCAGAGATCGCAGCCCGTCGCCTTGCGCGCGGTCGTGGCGATCTGCCGCCCGGGCTGCGCCGTATCGGGCGCGAGCACCTGGAACGGGTGCATGTTGAGATTGCCGTACGGACAGTTGTTGGCGCACAGGCCGCAGCCGATGCACCAGTCCTCGATGATGATCTCGAGAGAATTGCGGCGCCGGATGGATCCGACCGGGCATCCCACCATGCAGAGCGGATCGCGGCACTGGCGGCACGATGTCGCGACCAGGTACTTGTCGAAGCGCAGCCCTTCGCGCACGAGCCGCGTGACACCATCGTGCGCGTCGGCGCAGGCCTTGACGCATTGATCGCATCGCGTGCACTTCTCCAGGTCCAGCAGCAGCAGGCTCTGGGCCTCCATCAGCCCCTGCGAGAGAAAATCGTTGAGCGGCGTGGCTTCGAGCGAGCGGGCGCGCTGCACGTTCATCGCGGCACGTTCGGCCGCCACCTGCTCGAGGCTCGCGCGGATGTCGGGGAATCGCTCGAGCATCAGCGCAAAGTCCTCCCCCTGGATGCGCACGACGTCCACATGATCGAGCGCGGTGCAGGTCGCGGTGCGCACGCCGCCGCCGAGGAGGCCCATTTCGCCGAAATACCCGCCACGCCCCGTGTACGTCAGCACGAGCTCCCCGCCGGCGTGGCTCTCCGACACCTTCACGAACCCGAGCCGCACGAGATAGAACGCGTCCGCGGGATCGCCCTGCCGCACGATCACATCGCCCGGTGAATACCGCAGCAGCTCCACGCGATCACGCAGGTAGGCGATGAAGTCGGCGGGCATTCCCGAGAAGACGGGCACGCTCTTCAAGTGGGTGTCGAGCGCGCGCTGGCGATACTGGCGATCGAGCTGCGCGCGGAAGGTCTTGTTCTTCTGGAGGATGTCGAGCACGTTTCGCAACATCTCGAGCGCGACCACTTTCGTCTTCGCGCGCACGGTGGCCGACCGCGGATGAAAACTCATGCAGGTCATCTCGCCGAACAGCTCGCCGGCGCCAATCTGCGCGATCGGGTTGTCGTACGGCAGATCCACCGGCGCATCGATCGGAATCCAGCGCTTCCCCGTTTCCTCCGCGCGCGTGTGCTCCTGGCGGTCCGCGAGCCGGCTTCGGATCCGCGACAGCCAGCCTTCGTGCGTGTCCTCCTGCTTCACGTGCGCCATCGGCGTGCCGATATACACGTCGACGGTCCCCTCGAGAATGTAGAACGCCGTCGAACCGAACTCCCCTTCCCGGCAGATCACATCACCGGGATTGAACTCGCGGCGCACGATGGCGTTGCGATTCAGCTCGAGGAAGGTGCCTGACACGCCCTTGAACACTGGCAGCTGCAGCATCCACTCGGCCTCGAGCGCCTCGCCACCGCCCAGCTCGGTGGCAATGACGCGTTTGTTCGTCAGCGCCCCCGTCGGGCAGGAGACCATGCACTCGCCGCAGGAGACGCAGGTCGAGCTGCCCATCGGCACATTCAGATCGAACGCGATGCCCGCCGCGTAACCGCGGCCGGTCCGCCCGATGACGTGGTTCTGCTTCACGTCGTCGCAGCCACGGACGCAGCGATCGCACAGGATGCACGATTCGTGATCGACCGCGATGCTCAGGGACGAATCGTCGCGGCCGCGCGGCGACAGCCGCCGCGCAAACCGTGGTTCGCCGCCAGGCGCCACCGCGCCCATCTGCGCCGACATCGTCTCGAGCTCGCAGTCGCCGCTCGCCTGCTGGCGTCCGCATGGCGACGGATGATCCGACATCAGCAATTCGACGAGCGTCCGGCGGGCCTGCTTCACCGGCTCGACATCGGTCTTGACGACCATCCCCTGGTCGCACTCACGGATGCACGCTGCCGCATACACGCGGGCGCCCACATCCACGACGCAGACGCGGCACACGCCGATCGGTGTTTGATTCTGCTGATGGCAGAGTGTGGGGATGGGCACGCCGCGCATTCGAGCGGCATCGAAAATCGTGGTGCCTTTCGGGACCGTGACTTCGTTGCCGTCGATGGTGAGGGTGACGGTGCTCATGACGGACGGTTCCCAGCAGGTGCCGCGAAACAGACGCCGGCGGCGCAGGCGCGGCTGCGGACGTGCGCTTCGACCTCGTCGCCGAAATGCTTCATGACCGACGCGATGGGCACGGGCACGACCTGGCCCAGTCCACAAATCGAGGTCAGGCGCAGCGCGTGGCCGAGCTCCTCCATCAGGACAAGATCGTCGGCGCCGCGAAGTCCCGAAGTCCACGACGTGAGAATGTCGACCAGCTTCTGCGAACCCGTGCGGCACGGCACGCACTTGCCGCATGACTCGTTGCGGAAGAAGCGCACGGCGTTGACCGCCATGTCGAGCATGCAGGCGCGCTCGTCGCAGACGACAATGGCGCCAGAGCCGACGGTCGCGCCCGCCTGGGTCATGGCTGTCCAGTCGAGCGGCAGGTCCAGCATCGACTCCGGCAGGTAGCCGCCCGCAGGCCCGGACGGCGCAAACGCTTTGATCGTGTGGCCCGGCAGGGCGCCTCCGGCGTAGTCGTTGACGATGGCGCGGTAGGGCGTGCCCATCGGCACTTCGTACACGCCGGGGCGCTGCACGTCACCGCTCACGCCAACGAACTTCACGCCGACCGAACCATCGCGGCCCTGCGCCTTCAGCCAGTCGGTGCCGCGCGCGAGAATCACGGGGACAAAGAAGAACGTCTCGACGTTGTTGATGACCGTGGGTTTCTGCCAGAGCCCCTGCTGTCCCGGGAACGGCGGCTTGTTGCGCGGCTCCGCGCGCTTGCCTTCGATCGCTTCGAGCAGCGCGCTCTCCTCTCCGCAGATGTACAGCCCGGGACTGACGAAGACTTCGAGATCGAACGCGAGATCCGTCCCGAGAATGCGATCGCCGAGCAGCCCCTCGCGGTAGCAGCGCGCGATCTCGCCGGCCATCACGTGTTCCTGATGCGTGTACTCGTGCCGGATATAGAAGATCCCCTGCCGGGCGCCCGTGACGAGCCCGCCGAGAATCATGCCTTCGATGATCAGGTGCGGCGCGTGCGTCATCAGGAACCGGTCCTTGATGGTGCCGGGCTCGCTTTCATCCGCGTTGCACACGATGAACTTGTCGGGGCCCGGCTGGGCGCGCACGATCTCCCACTTCATTCCGGTTGGAAAGCCGGCGCCGCCGAGACCGCGCAGCCCGCTTTCCTTGAGTTTCGCGATGAGCCCCGTCCAGTCGCGCGATTGCGCGTACTGGCGCAGCACGCCGTACTGCTCGCCCGCTGCGTACGGATCCGACCGCACGACCGCATGCGGAGGATGCGGCGGCTCCGGCAGCGGCTGCCCCCCAAGCGCCGTCTGGATCAGCGAAGCCGCAGACGCGTCATCGACGTTCTCGTAGATGACGTCATTGATCGCGATGGCCGGCGCCAGATCGCATCGCCCAAGACAGGAGACGTGCTGAATGTTGACGTCCTGACCCTGGAAGCGGCGCACGAGGCTGTCGCGGAGGCGGCCGGCGCCGTATCGATGGCAGGACATGTCGCCGCAGACACGAACTTCGGCGCGTGATGGCGGCGTGAGAAAGAAATGCGGGTAGAAACTGGCCACCGACTGCAGCCGGTACAGCGGCATGTCCAGCTGTTCTGCGAGCGCGCGCAGGGCGCCCTCAGGCAGGTAGCCATGAACCCGCTGGATGGCGCGAAGCTCATCGAACACGGGTGAGTGCGTGGCGGTCCGATTCACGCGGGGAGTGTTATAGCACGTGGAGCCGGACGAGAGGTGGTGTATAAGAACGTCAATGGTGATTGGTCACGCGCCCGGAGCGCTGATGCTTGCCGCCGTGGCCGTCTTCAGCGCGTCGTTCACCCACTCGCTTCGCGCGCGCGAAGCTCGACCACCAGCCGCCATCGCGCGAGTCCCCCCCTCTGAGCGCGTACTCGCGCAGACCGCCGCAGCCTTTACCGGTCCGGGCTCCTGTGCCGCCGCCGCCTGCCATGGCGCCGTTCGCCCCGTTGCCGGCAGCCGGATTCTGCAGACCGAATACACGACGTGGATCGCGCAGGACCGTCACGCCGCCGCAACGGAGGTGCTGTCGAATGCCGCGTCGGTGCGCATGGCGCGCATTCTCGGCGTCGGCGACCCAAAAACCGCCCCCAGATGTCTTGCGTGCCACAGCCTGGACGCGCCTTCGGCGAGCCAGGCGCGTACGTTCGCGAACGAAGGCGTGAGCTGCGAAGCGTGCCACGGGCCCGCAAGCCGGTGGCTCGGCCCGCATACCACCAAGGGATGGACGCACGCACAGTCGGTGCAGCTCGGCATGTACGACACGAAGGATGTGGTGAAGCGCACCGAAAAGTGCCTCACCTGCCACCTGGGCACTCCTGAAAAATTTGTCGACCACGAGATGATCGCCGCCGGGCATCCGGATCTCGTATTCGACCTGGAAGCCTACAGCGCCGCAATGCCTCGGCACTGGCACGCGGCGACGCCGGCCGATCCCTTTGCTCCGGTGCGGTCGTTCAGCATCGGACAGCTCGTGCACCTGCGAAATGCGCTCGATCGTCTCGCCCACCGCGCAAAAACGTCGTGGCCTGAATACGGCGAGCTCGATTGTTTCGCCTGCCACCACAGCCTCACACCGGCAAGCGACAGCTGGCGCCAGGCTGCCGGCTACGAGAACCGACGTCCCGGCAATCCGCCGCTCAACGTCTCGCGCTGGACGACCGCCCAGCATGTGCTGGCGGCATTCGACGGACAAGCGGCCGATGAGATGCGCCCGGTGATGATTGCCCTGCAGCGCGAGGCGGGCCGGCTTCGCGTGGATGCCGACGCCATCGCCGGTCAGGTTGCGCGGGCGCGAGGCATCCTCGATCGCGCCATTGGACGCGCCGTCGCCGCGCGGCCTGACGCCGCTGTGGCGCGAAGGTTGCTGCGCGCGATTGCATCCGACGCGCCTGCCATCGCGATCCAGGGTGAGCGTGCGGCCGAACAGGCAGCCATGGCCATGGAAACGCTCTACACCGCCACGGCCGGCACCGGCAGCAACACCGCCGTGCGCACGGCTTTCGACGAGTTGTTCCGGCAGTTCCAAAGTCCCAGCAGCTACGACCCGCGGCGTTTCGTCGCGCAGGTACGGAAACTCGAGGCCGCTCTTGGCGCGCCGCGCTGAGGCTCGACGCCGCGGCATCCGCGCCGGCATCCGGCTTGCCTTCGCACTGGCCGGCATCGTAATCGCGAGCGATCGCGTCGGCACGCAGAACACACCGGCGAATCGCGCGGGCGGGCCCGCCCGTATTCTCACTGCGGCTGACGTGCGCGCCGTCCTCATCACGGCCGCCACCGCGCTCGGCGACGACACACTCGCTGCGGCCGTCGTCGATCGCACCGGCAATATCCTCGGCGTCTACGCGCGTCCCGGCGCGGCGGCACGGACGCCGGACATCGCCGTTTCTCTTGCGCGGACCGGTGCCATGTTCGCGAACGATCAGGCCCCGCTATCGTCCCGCACCGTCCGGTTCATCAGCGGCATTCACTTTCCTCCGGGTGTCCGGAACACGTCGAACGCCGCTCTGTACGGAGTGGAAAACATCAACCGCGGCTGCACGGTGGACGATGCGGGTGATGCGATCTTCAATGCGCCGTTTCCGCGGCCGGCATCGATTGAGGGCGCGTTCGGGTCCGGCGCGGACGGAATGCCGCTGCCATGTGAGCCGTCGGACACGCGCGGATGTGCGCGCGGCGGGCCCATGCGCGATCTCGGGGGACACGAGGTCGAGTCAGTGGGCATCACCACTGGAAAAGCCGATGTGCTCGACACCGGCCAGGATCATCCCGCGACCGTGCCCGTGAACCCGGGTGGGATCCCGATCTACCGCGAGGGCAAGGTTGTTGGTGGCATTGGCGTCGCCGGCGTGCGGCCCGACTTCGCGGAATTCGCGGCGACGCTTGCCGCGGCGGGCTCCGGGCGAGGCCTCGATTTCTCGGAACCGCTTGGCGCGCCGGGCGCGGTGTTCATCGATGGCCTACGCCTGCCGTTTTTCGGCGGCTGCACGTCAATCCCGTGCATCCGTCAGGCGCTTCGCTCCCGCCCCGCAGGATCCTCGCCTGGCTCGTTCTCGTCTGGCGGCTTCATCGTGGAGCCTCGCGATGGCCTGCAGGCGCCCGAGCATTATCTGATCGGCCCGCGTGCGAGCACGCGCCCCGGCGGCCTCACGGAAGCGGAGGTTCAGCAGATCGTCGCGCGAGCCGTCGACGTGTCGCTGCGCACGCGCGCGATGATTCGCCTGCCGTTCAACCAGCCGGCGCGCATGACGATGGGCATTTCGGATGAGGATGGGGAAATCCTCGCGCTCTATCGCATGCCCGACGGCACCGTGTTCTCGTCAGATGTCGCGATGACCAAGGCGCGCAACGCGTATTACTTCAGCACGCGCGAGGGATACGAGGTGCTGCGCGGCTATGCCGAGACGAATCCGCACGAGCCGTATCGGTGGGAGCCGGAACCGCCGGCCGGGCAGGGATGGGCGGTGACGGCGCGCACCCTCAGCTTCGGCGGACAGCCCCTGTTTCCGCCCGGCGTCGACCTGGAGGAACAGCTGCATGGCGAGGAGCCGAAGCCGGGGCCCTTCTTCGATCTCTTCGTCTATGACACGGTGAATCCATGCACGGAAGGCCCGGGTCCGAGCCGCGGCGGCAACCGCGCCTATCTCAATCAAAGCGGGATCGTCTGGTTTCCCGGCAGTGTGCCGCTGTATCGCGACGGGCGCCTGATTGGAGGATTAGGCGTCAGCGGTGACGGCGTGGAACAGGACGACTATGTCTCGCTGCTGGCCAGCGAAGGTTTCCACCCGCCGGCGGCGCTGCGCGTCGACAACAGCGTCATGCGCGACTCGCATGGCCGCGCCGTGCGCCTGCCGTATCTGAAGCTTCCGCGGGTTCCCCAAATTCCACGGCGTTAGGTTCAAATCCGGAACGTCTGCCCCTCGCCCGCCGTGTCGGTTGCGGCGAAGACCTGCTGCGCCGCCCGTTTGATCTCCACCAGATCCTCATCACTGCGGCCTGGCTTGTGGTGGAAGAGCCAGAGCGCGCCAATGCTGTTCGTGCCGGCAAACTCCGCGCACGTGCGCCAGTCGCTGTGCCCCCAGCCGGCATGCGCGCCGATCTCGTCAGGGGTGAAGTGGGAGTCGAGAATGATTGCGGCGGCGCCGTGCGCGAAACGCGCGAGCGCGGCGTCATGCGACGCGCTGCCGAACTCATGATCGGTTGCATAGACCAGATCACGGTGCTCACCGCGCACCCGGTAGCCGAGACATCCCCCGGGATGATTGAGCGGCATCGCCGTGATCTCGAATCCCTCGATCGAAATATCCCCTGGCCCGACGATCGTGATCGAGGGACGATTGGGCAGACGATCGACCGGCACCGGGAAAAAGGGCGATCGAAAGATCGTCTCGACCCAGTCGGGCTCGCTGGACTCGAACTTCGGCGCAAAAATTCTCGGACTCCACCCGGGCTGATACAACTGGGCGAGAAACGGAAGACCCTGCACGTGATCCCAGTGATAGTGCGTCAGCAAGATCGGCAGCTCACGCGGCTCGCCTTTCAATGCGACGCCGACGCCAACGATGCCGGATCCGGCATCGAGGATCAGGGTGCGCCCGGAGCGCTCGTTCGTGAGCTCGATACACGGCGTATTGCAGCCGTGGCCGATGGCGCTCGGCGTCGCCCACGGCACCGACCCTCGCACGCCCCAGAAGCGAACCAGCATCAGCGCCCTCCCGCGAGCTGGCGATTGGATTCGCGCACGCGCGCGGCAAGCTGCCGCAGCAGCTCCTGCGTGCGCGCGGGATCCTCGACGAGCAGGCGGCCAAATGATGCCTTCGTGATGCGGCGAAGCTGCACGTCGGTCATCGCGGTCACCGTCGCGGAGCGAGGCTCGTCGAGCAACAGGCTCATCTCGCCCACCCACGAGCCCGGGCCAAGTTCCGCCAGCACCGCGGCCTCGCGTGTGACGCGCAGCCTGCCGCGTTCGACCAGATAGGCTTCAGTGCCGGTTTCTCCTTCTCTCATCACCACCTCGCCCGCGCGTGCAAGCCGGTAGCCGCACGTCTCGAACGGACACGGATACGCGGCCGTGTGATACAGCTTGGCGCACACAGTCGTGCGGCCCCACTGCCGGCGGTACGCCGCGGCCGCGAGCAGGGCGCCCGCGACAGGGCCGGCGATGTAAATCCATTGATCGCGCAGGGCCGGCACGAGCAGCGCCGGAGCGAGACTCCGCGCGGGATTGACACTGGTTCCCGAAATCGGCGCTTCGATCGTCACCAGCGCCACGACCAGGGTGCCGGCGATGATGCCGGTGCGCGCCGCGAGCGCCGGCTTGTTCACACACACGAAAATCAGAAACACCAGCGCGAAGGTCGCGGCGGTTTCAGCGGCCAGGGCGCCCATCCACGTCCATCCCTCCCCGGGCGCTGTCAGGGCAAGCTGAACGCTGCGGGCGATATCGCCCCAGACGAGCGCCGCAAGCGCCACGCCCGCGACCGCGCCGGTCAGCTGCGCCACGATGTACGGCAGCACGTCGCGGCCTGGAAATTTCCCGAGACGCCAGAATGCAAGCGTGACCGCCGGATTGATGTGACCTCCGCTGCGCTGGCCGAGCGGCGAATAAACCACGAATGTCGCGCCTCCTGCGAAGAGCAGGCCCGTGATAAATCGGCGCAGCGCCGGCGGTTCGATGACCGGGACACGTGACCCCGCGCCCCACATCGCGGTCACCGCCGAGACGCCCAGGAACAGCATCACCGCGGTGCCGGCGAACTCGCAGGCATAGATGAGCGTGCGTCCGCGCATGGTTGTCGCATAATACCCGTCCGCCATGCCGACTGCCGAACATCGACGCCTTGCCGAACCGTTCGTTCCCCCTGTTCCCGCGTGGCGCAAGTGGGGCTGCTATGTCTCGGAGCGCGCCTGGGGGACCGTGCGCGAGGACTACAGCGCGCACGGCGACGCGTGGAATCACCTGCCGCACGACACGGCGCGCAGCAAGGCCTATCGCTGGGGCGAAGACGGCATCGCGGCGCTCTGCGATCGGTATCAGCTGCTCGTGTGCGCGCCCGCCTTCTGGAACGGCCGCGATCCCATTCTGAAAGAGCGGATGTTCGGCCTGACGTCGAGCGAAGGCAACCGCGGGGAAGACGTCAAGGAGTACTACTTCTATCTGGACGCGACCCCGACCGGCAGCTACATGAAGCTGCTCTACAAATACCCGCACGCGGAGTATCCATACGCGCGCCTGCTGCAGGAGAACCGCAGCCGCGGCGGCGGCGGTATGGAGTTCGAGCTGCTCGACACCGGCGTCTTCGATGGCGATCGGTATTTCGACATCGTGATCGAATACGCGAAGGCGGACGCGGACGACATCTGCATGCGCATCGAAGCCTTCAACCGCGGACCCGAGGCCGCGGAGCTGCACGTCATTCCCCACTTGTGGTTCCGCAATACGTGGGGCTGGGGGGCCGAACGGCTGCCGCAGCCGCGCATCGCGCGCGGGGCGCACGGCGGCACGTGTCAGTCGCTGACGGCTGACGATGCGGGCACGAAGCCGATGTCGAACCTGATGTTCGAGTACCGGCTCGGCCAGCGTCACTTGTACGGACCCGCCGATGGCAAGGCGCTGTTCACTGACAACGAAACGAATGCGGCGGCGGTCTACGGCGGCGACGCGCAGGCCGCGAGCCGTTTCACGAAAGACGCCTTTCACCGCGCCATCGTCAATGGCGAAGCGGCCGTCAACCCGGACGACGTGGGAACCAAGGCCTGTCTGCACTATCGCGCGATGGTGCCGGCCGGCGGCTCGACGGTGTGGCATCTGCGGCTGGCGCCGGCCGCGATGGACGATCCGCTCGGCAGTGTCGATGCGATCGTGCGCGAGCGCCGATCCGAGGCCGACGCGTTCTACGCCTCCATCCATCCTCCGCGCGCGACTGACGATGAGAAGCTGGTGCAGCGCCAGGCGCTCGCCGGCATGTTGTGGACGAAGCAGGTTTACCTGTTCGATGTCGCGCAGTGGATGGAAGGGGACAATCCCGCGATGCCGCCGCCCGCCTCGCGACGCCGGATCCGCAACGCGGGATGGCGGCACCTGAACTCCATGCGGATCCTGTCCATGCCCGACAAGTGGGAGTACCCCTGGTTCGCGGCATGGGACCTCGCCTTCCATTGCGTCGCGATTGCGCTCGTCGATCCATTCTTCGCCAAAGAGAATCTGTGGGTCCTGCTGTTCGAGCAGTTTCAACATCCGAACGGGCAGATCCCGGCATACGAGTGGGAGTTCTCGGATCTGAACCCGCCCGTCCACGCCTGGGGCTGCTGGCGCGTCTACAACATCGAGAAGTCGCGCACGGGCAAGGGAGACGTCGAGTTCCTCGAGAAGTGCTTCCAGAAACTGCTGATCAATTTCGCCTGGTGGGTGAACAAGGTCGACAGCCAGGGCATGAACGTGTTCGAAGGCGGTTTCCTGGGACTCGACAACATCACGGTGGTCGATCGCAGCGAGAAGCTGCCGAACGGCGCCATTCTCGAACAGTCGGATGCCACTGGCTGGATGGGGTTTTTCTGCCTGCACATGATGCGGATTGCGCTGGAGCTGGCAGCGCACAACAAGGTGTACGAGGGCATGGCCACCAAGTTCTTCCAGCACTTCATCTACATCGGCGGCGCGATGAAGAAGATGGGCGGCCGTGACTACCAGCTGTGGGACGAGGAGGACGGCTTCTTCTATGACGTGCTGCGCTATCAGGACGGCTCGTTCCACAAGTTCGAGGTGCGATCGCTCGTCGGCCTGATTCCGCTGTTCGCGATTGACGTGCTCGACGAGTCGAAGCTCCAGAGCCTGCCGAACTTCGTCAATGACGTGCACTGGTTCATCAGGAACCGTCCTGATCTGGTCGGCCAGGCGTGCTTCATGGAGAAGCGCGGCGCTGAGCGGCGCGACGTGCTCTCCATCGTCGACCGTCATCAGCTCGAGCGCCTGCTGCAGCATGTCTGGGACGAGAACGAATTTCTCTCACCAGGCGGCATCCGCTCGCTCTCGAAGCATCACGCGCGGCATCCGTTCAGCTTCGGCAGCGGCACCGTGCGGTACGAACCGGCCGAAGCGGACGTGAAAATCAAAGGCGGCAATTCGAACTGGCGTGGACCGGTCTGGTTCCCGACCTCCTTTCTGCTGATTGAATCGTTCATGAAGTTCGGCGAGGCCTTCGGTCCCGAGTTCGCGGTGTCGACGCCGGCAAGCCCGGGAAGGCCGCTCACGCCTGCCGACATGGCGCGGGAAACGGCGAATCGCATGATTGCGCTCTTCACGCGCGGCAGCGATGGACGCCGGCGGATTTACGGCGGCACCGAGCGCTTCCAGCAGGATCCGCACTGGCGTGATCTGCTGCTGTTCAACGAGTATTTCCACGGCGACAACGGCGCGGGACTTGGCGCGAATCACCAGACAGGCTGGACCGGACTGGTGGCCAACCTCATCGACGAATGGCGCCGATAGCTTCAGCCGTTCTGGCGGTCCTGCTCGTTGCCGTGCCGTGTGTCGCGCAGACGATTCCCGGCCAGGCCGCGCGCGCGGCGTCGATTCATGGCGTGGTGCGCGCCGAAGACGGCCGCGCGGTGCCCGGCGCGACGATCGAGCTGCGCCAACATGCCGCATCCGGCCGCCCCGTCGCCTTTCCTGGCACGCGCCGCACCCTGACCTCCGCTGACGGCATCTTCCGCTTCCTCAACGTGTCTGCCGGCGATTACACGCTGACGGTGGTCGCCGAAGGCTTCGAGCCGCTCACGCGTGCGGACCTTCGTCTCGGCCGCTCGGAACTGGTGACAACGGAGCTTGTGCTGCGCCGCGTGGCCGGCACCGGCGCCGCCGCACCGGCTGCGACGCCTGAACCCGAAACGCGCTACGGCCGTGTGGTGCGCCCGCGTACGCCATCAACCGGCGAAGCGGTGCCCCTGCCGCCCGACGAGAAAGTGTTCATGCCGATTCCGGATCGCTGGAATCTGCCGATGCCCGACTGGGACCGTTATGGATCGGGCGGCGACTATCCCTACGTCAGCGGACGATGGTGGGACCCATACAACACGAATGTGCTCAAGGGTGATCGGCCGATCATCGGCAACCGGACGTTCCTGACGTTCCTCGGCGTCAGCGACACGCTGTTCGAAGGCCGCAATCTTCCAACACCCAGCGGTGTCTCGACCAACCGCCCGGGCAGTGAGCCATTCTTCGGCCGGGGCGGCCAGTACTTTCCCGTCACGGTCGTCCGAACGTCCATCGATCTGTTTCGCGGCGATACGGCATACCGGCCGGTCGACTGGCGCATTCGCGTGCAGCCCGCCTTCAGCCTGAACTTCATCAACACCGCGGAGTATGGCGCGGTGAACTTCGACGTGCGCCGGCGATCGAACCGCCTGTCATCGCACATCGGACTGCAGGAAGCCTTCGGCGAGGTCAAGATCGCAGACCTGAGCAGCAACTACGACTTCATCTCGGTTCGCGCGGGCATCCAGGAGTTCAGCAGCGATTTTCGCGGTTTCGTCTCCGTGCTTGAGGCGCCCGGGGTGCGGGTGTTCGGCACGCTCGCGTCCAGCCGCATCGAATTCAACGCGGTGTATTTCGATCTGCTCGAAAAGGAAACGAACAGCGGCTTCAACGAGTGGAAGCGCCGCGACCAGCAGGTCTGGATTGGGAACGTCTACATTCAGGACTTCATCAAGCCGGGCTATACGACGTCTTTCAGCTTCCACGCCAACCGCGATCACGGCCACGAGCACTACGACCACAACGGCTTTCTCGTCCGCCCCGCGCCGATCGGCATCATCGTCGAGAACACGGTGCATGCCTACTATCTCGGGTGGGCCGGCAACGGACATCTCGGCCGGTGGAACGTCAGCCATGCGTTCTATCAGGCATTCGGGCATGAGTCGACCAATCCGATCGCCGCGCAGCGCGTCGACATCAACGCGCGGATGGCGGCGGCCGAAGTGTCGATCGACAAGGACTGGCTGCGCATCAAAGGCGCGTTCTTCTATGCGACGGGCGATGCCGATCCTGGCGATGACGAGGGATCCGGGTTCGACGCCATCGTGGATATTCCGGTCTTCGCGGGCGGGCCGTTCAGTCTCTGGAACCGTCAGGGCCTGAGGCTCGCGCAAACGGGCACGGGCCTTTTGTCGCCGTCAAGCCTGCTGCCCACGCTTCGCACGAACAAGGATGAGGGGCAGGCGAACTTCGTGAACCCCGGCGTGATGCTGGTGAACGCCGGGCTCGACGTCGAGCTCACGCCGAAGCTGCGCGCCTTTGCGAACAGCGGCTTTCTGCGGTTCGCACACACCGACTCGATTGAGGCGCTGCTCTTCCAGGGAGACATCCGGCCGAACATCGGGCTCGACTACGGGATGGGCTTTCAATTCCGTCCCCCGTTGAGCGATAACATCGTTATCGTCGGAGGCATCGCGGCCATGAAGCTCGGGCAGGGGCTGAAAGACATCTACGATCGCGGCCATGTGTTCTCGGCGTTTCTCAACGCGAGGCTCGTCTTCTGATGCGGCCTGGCGGCACGCGCATGGTGCTCATCGCAGCGGCGATCTTCGTCGTCTCGAGCCTCATTTCCTTCCGGGCTGAATTCTCGTCACCGGTCCTGCAGGCCGCGCAGGCGCCGGTTGTGCCTGACGCCGCTGACGCCGTTCCCGATGCGCAAAGCGCGGGTTGCATCTCGTGTCACACCAACGTTGACGAGGCGTCGATGCATCCGGGCGGCACCGTCAAGATTGGCTGCGCCGACTGTCATGGCGGCAATCCGAAGATCGCTGTCGCGGCAGGCGCGGCAGCCGGCTCGACCGCCTACGAGAAGGCGAAGCAGCAGGCGCATCCGACGGCGACCGTCGCGGCGTTTGCGAAGAGCTCCGCGAATCCGGAGCGCGCCTATACCGAGTGGCTGCGCGAATCGCAGGACTACATCCGCTTCATCAATCCAGGGGATCTGCGCGTCGCGGATCGCACCTGCGGCACGTGTCACGCGGCGGAAGTCATGAACGTGCGCACGAGCATGATGACGCACGGCGCCATGCTGTGGGGCGCGGCGCTCTACAACAACGGATCCGTTCCGTTCAAAGATCCCCGCTACGGCGAGAGTTACGCACCGGACGGCACGCCGCAGCGTCTGCAGAGCTTCCCGCCACCGACGCCCGAAGAGACGCGCACGAAAGGCGTGCTGCCGTATCTCGAGCCGCTGCCGCGATGGGAAGTGGTGCAGCCTGGGAACGTGCTGCGCGTGTTCGAGCGCGGCGGATTCAAGCGTCCCGAGATTGGCAACCCCACGCGCGTCGAAGAGCCGGGACGCCCCGACGCCAAACTGAGCGATCGCGGGTTCGGCACCCTGCTGCGGACCGATCCGGTGTTTCTCGGCTTGCAGAAAACACGGCTGCTGGATCCGCTGTTGTCGTTCCCCGGGACGAACGATCAGCCCGGGGACTACCGCGGCAGCGGGTGCACGGGATGCCACGTCGTGTATGCGAACGATCGATCGCCGGTTCACTCCGCGCAGTACGCGCCGTTCGGCAACCGCGGGCTGACGCAGACGGCCGACCCGACGATCAAGCGAAACGAGCCTGGGCATCCGATCACGCACACCTTCACCCGATCCATCCCGTCGAGCCAATGCATGACCTGCCACATGCACCCCGGGACGAACATGGTGACCACGTACTACGGCTATACGTGGTGGGAAAACGAGACCGACGGCAAGGTGATGTACCCCGCGCACGAGCTCGATCGCAGTGAGGCGGAGCGCGCGCGGATCCGCGAACGTAATCCGGAAGGATCTGCGTTACGTGGGCTGTGGGGCGACGTCGAGTTTCTCGCCAAGACCGGGACGCCGGAGTTCAACACGCAGCTGCAGCAGACGCAGTTCGCCGACTTCCATGGCCACGGCTGGGTCTATCGCGCGGTGTTCAAGCGCGATCGGGAGGGCAACCTGCTCGACCGCCGCGGCAACCTCGTGCCGTACACCGATCCGGACAAGTTCGGCAAGGCCGTGCATCTCAAGGACATTCACCTCGAGAAGGGGATGCAGTGCATCGACTGCCACTTCGGGCAGGACAATCACGGCAATGGCAAGTTGTATGGCGAGACGCGCAACGCCGTCGAGATCGACTGCGTCGACTGCCACGGCACGGCCCAGAAACGCCCGACACTGATGACGAGCGGTCCCGCGGCCCCGCCCGGCGGCGGGACGACGCTCATGGCGCTGCGGACGCCCTTCCGCGAGCGGCGCTTCTTCTGGGAAGGCAATCGCCTGTTCCAGCGATCGATGATGGACAAGGATCTCGAGTGGGAGATCCGCCAGGTGGTCGATGCCGTCACCCCAGGCAACGCGACCTACAACGAGCAGGCGCGCCTCGCGAAAACGATCCAGAAGGACGGCCAGACGTGGGGTGCTGCCGCCGCGGCGCCTGACACGCTTGCGCACGCCAACGAGAAAATGACGTGCTATTCGTGCCACACGTCGTGGACGCCGACCTGTCTCGGCTGCCACTTGTCGATGAGCGCGAACCGCAAGACGCCCATGCTCCACAACGAGGGCCTCGAGACGCGCAACTGGACGTCGTACAACTTCCAGGTGCTGCGCGACGATTCGTTCTTCCTCGGCAAGGATGGCACCGTCACGGGGAACCGCATCGCGCCCGTGCGATCGGCGTGCGCCGTCCTCGTGAGCTCCCAGAGCCAGTCGCGAGCGTGGCTCTATTACCAGCAGCAGACGATCTCCGCCGAAGGCTTCAGCGGCCAGGCCTTCAGCACGTTCGTGCCGCATACCGTGCGCACCACCGAGACCAAACGGTGCACCGACTGCCACGTGTCAGCCGCGGGCGACAACAACGCCTGGATGGCCAACCTCCTGCTGCAGGGCACGAATTTCATGAACTTCCTCGGCCACAACATCTGGGTGGCCGCCGGGACAACGGGGTTCGAGGGTGTCACGGTTGCCGAGCGCGATGAACCGCCCGCCATCATCGGCAGCGATCTGCACAAGCTCGCGTATCCGTCGGAGTACAAGAAGCATGTCGCGGGAGGGCGCACGCTCGCACACGCGCACCACCATCCCGGCGAAAACGTGCTCGACGTGCAGCAGCGCGGCGAGTACGTGTATGCGGCGCTGGGGCCGGGGGGCTTCCGCGTGTATGACGTCGCGAACATCGACAACAAGGACTTCAGCGAGCGCATCGTGACGGCGCCGGTCTCGCCGCTCGGCCAGCGCCTGTACGTGAAAACGAAGTACGCGACCGCCGTCGCCACGCCCACCACGCTTGGCGTCGATCCATTGCGCACGCGATTCCCCGAGAACGAAGAGGGACCGATTCACCTGATGTACGGCTTCCTCTACGTCGCCGACCGCGACGAAGGCCTCATCGTCGTCGGCAATCGCGATCCGAAGAGCCGCAACCTGCTTGGCGTCGGCACGCTGCTCGACGGCAACCCATCGAACAACTTCCTGGATCGGGCGGTGACATTCAATCCCGGGGGGGTGCTGACAGGTGCGCGGCGGATCACAATCGCCGGCACCTACGCGTACATCCTCACGGACACGGCACTCGTCGTCGTAAGCCTCGAGAATCCGCTCGCGCCGAAGGTGACGGCGCACATCGGGGCGCCGGATCTGATTGATCCGCGCGGCATCGCCGTCCAGTTCCGTTACGGGTTCGTGGTGGATCGCGACGGGTTGAAAGTGCTGGATGTGTCATCGCTCGCGCAGCCCCAGGTCGTACGCGGCGCGCGTGTGCCGTTCAAGGACGCGCGCAACGTCTATCTCGCGCGAACGTACGCGTACGTGGCGGCCGGACATGACGGTCTCGGCATCGTGAACATCGGCAAGCCGGAGCAGCCGGTGCTCGATCAGCAGTTCAACGCCGGCGGCGCGCTCGATGACACGAACGACGTGAAGGTGGGCATGACCAATGCGAGCCTGTTCGCCTACGTCGGCGACGGCCACAACGGCCTGCGGGTCGTGCAGCTGTTCTCGCCAGAGACGAACGAGAACCATTACGGATTCAGCCCGCGTCCCACGCCGGTGCTCATCGCCTCGTACCCGATGCATGGCGGCGCGCTGATGGTGTCGGAAGGGATCGACCGCGATCGCGCCGTCGACGAGAGCGGTAATCAAATCGCCGTCTTCGGCCGTCGCGGCGCGAGGCCGTTCAACAAGGCCGAAGCCGAGAAGCTCTTCATGCGCTCGGGCCGGGTGTACACCGTGACGAATGATCCGCCGCGTCCCGCAGTAGACGAGACGCAGGGCCTGTTCGCCACGCTGCGCTCGTATTGGCGCCGATACGGATGGCAGTGAGGTGCTGAGAAAAGTCGCGGCCGGTCTGCTGCTCGGTCTGTGCGCCGCGGCGTTCGTGCTGCTGCCTGGATGGATCGGCCTGCTCGATCTTCCTGAGCTCAAGACGTACGACTGGCGCGTCCGTCGCGTCGCCCGAGCCGATTCCGTGCACCGCGACATCGTCCTTGTCGAAATCAACGACGAGAGCATCCGCGCCGTCGCGAAGGTCGGTGGGCGCTGGCCGTGGCCGCGTGTGGTGCTGGCCGATGCCATCGACTTCCTCAAGCGCGGCTCTCCAAAAGCGATTGCGGTCGACTTTCACATCGCAGAGCCCGACATGAGCGAGGGCGTTCCGTACGGCGGCGACACGTGGTCCGGCGCGGAGTCAGACGCGGCGCTCGTCGAATCGGTCAGGAACACGCCCCGCATCATCATGCTTGCAGACGCCGTCCATCTCGGCGTCGTCGGCGGCTCTGCCGATCGCGAGGGTGCGTGGACGAGCCCGCCCTACCGGCTCGGCCCTGCGATCGAAGAGCGGCCGCAGCTGGTTCCGCCGATACCCGGCCTCGCGCAGGCCGCCGCGCTCGGCCACAACCTGCTTCACCCTGACAGGGACGGCCCCGCGCGCAGGATGGCGCCGTTCATCCGAATCGGCGATCGCTACGTGCCGTCGCTCGGCGTCGCGGCCGCGCTCGTTGCTGCGGATGTGAAACCGGAAGAAGTCGTCCTCGAGGGACGCACGATCCGGGTGCGCGATCGCGTGATCCCGCTCGTCGCCGAGCGCGTGCCCAACTGGAACGACGCCTCCGAGTCGCACGATCAGCTGACAATGCTGATCAACTACAGGGCGCCTGCGATCGTGAACGGCGCGCGGCCGTACACGTCGTACGAGATCCGCGATCTACTGGTGTCGCAGGAGCAGCTCAACGCCGGCATGGCGCCGGTGCTCGATCCTGCAGTGTTCAAAGACAAGATCGTGTTCGTCGGTCTCACGGCATCGGGGCTGCTCGATGTCTTCACCACGCCGTTCGGTGAAGGCGTCATGCCGGGCATTCAGCTGCATGCGAGCATGGCCGACGGCATCCTGTCGGATCGTTTCATCAGGCCGGCGCCCGACGCCGCGCGAATCGCGGGAACGCTGGCCGCGGGCCTCGTCGTCGCGCTCATGGCAACGACACTCCCTTATGCCGCGGCTGCGGCCGGCGCGGTGGTCGTCACGGGCGGGTGGCTCTGGCTGTGCTTCCTCGTGTTCCGCGACGGCATCTGGCTCAACATGTCGCAGCCGATCATCGCCGGCGCCGTGGCGCTCTTTGCGGGCACCGCGTACCAGTATTTCGTCGAAGGCGCCGAGAAGCGCGCGGTCAAGAAACTGTTCGGACGCTACGTCTCAAAGGATGTCTACGAGCAGCTGGTTGCCAATCCCGAGCTCGCGCAGCTCGGAGGAAAACGCCGCGAGATGTCGGTGCTGTTCTCGGACATCCGCGGCTTCACGACCGTGACCGAGCAAGGCGATCCCGAAGAGCTCGTGTTGATGCTCAATGAGTATTTCTCCCGGATGGTCGCCATCGTGTTCCGGCAGCAGGGCACGGTCGACAAGTTCGTCGGCGATATGGTCATGGCCCTGTTCGGCGCGCCGCTCGATGACCCGGCGCACGCCGAGCATGCGGTGGCCACGGCGGTGGACATGGTGCGCGAGCTCGGCGAGCTGAACCGTAAATGGGCCGCCGAGGGCCGCACCCAGCTGGATATCGGCATCGGGGTGAATTCGGGAGGAATGATCGCGGGGAATATCGGGTCGTCCTCCATCATGAGCTACACGGTTATCGGCGACAACGTGAACCTCGGCGCGCGCCTGGAATCGCTGAACAAAGACTATCGAACCCGGATTATCATTAGCGACGCGACGCGGTCGCTCCTCCAAGGCCAGTACGAAATCCGTCCGTTGGGCGATGTCGTCGTCAAGGGGAAGACGCGTCCCGTTGCCATCTTTGAAGTCGTGGTCCCATCGCCGCTGCAGGCGGCACACGAGGAAGCACAGTCATGAAATGTACGGCATTGGCAGTTGCGGTCGTGATGCTCGCGGGCGCGTCCGCAGCGGAGGCTCGCCAGTTCGACAGGCTCCGGCGCGGCGCGGAAACGGCTAAGAAGGTCGCCGATTTCAACATCAACGACAAGGACGAGCGCGCGATCGGCGAGGCGGTTGGCGCGAAGCTCATAGCGCGCTTCGGGATCTATCAGGATCCTGCGGTCGCCAAGTACGTCGCGCTGGTGGGCACCGTGCTGGCGCAGGCCAGCTCGAGACCCGATCTGCCGTGGACGTTCGTGGTGCTCGACACCGAAGGCGTCAACGCGTACGCGGCGCCGGGTGGGTTCATCTACATCACCAAGGGGGCGCTCGGTCTGTTCAAGACCGAAGCGCAGCTCGCAGGCGTACTCGGCCACGAGATTACGCACATCACCGAGAAGCACACGATAAACGCGATCAGGAACGCGAAGATCGTCGACGCCGGCACCGACGCGGCCGCATCGGCGCGCGGCGGGCTGAGCGGCGCCGTCCTGAACAGGCTCAGCGACGCCAGCTACGACATGATTTTCGAGAACAAGTTCGATCGCAACGACGAAACGGCGTCTGACAACGTCGGCATCAGCCTTGCCCACAAGGCCGGCTACTCGCCTCAGGGACTCTCCGAATTTCTGACGCGGCTGTCCGAGCGCAACAAGAGCGCGACAGAGCCCAACGGGCTGTTCGCATCGCACCCGATGATGAAGGACCGGCTGAATACGCTGGCGGCGACGATCAAGAACGAGAAGCTCACGTCGACGGCGACCGGCCAGGCGCGGTATGCCAGCATCATTACGTTCGATGCTAAGCCGGCGAGTGCAATCACCCCAATCGAAGAAGGCACGCGGGGCGTCGCCGGCGGCGGCAGTGCGAAGCCGGCCGAACCCGCCAAGACGGAAGAACCCAAGAAGGAAGAGCCAAAGAAGGAAGAGCCAAAGAAGCGCGGCTTCGGCATCGGCAGGATCGCCAGCACCCTGACGGGCGGCAAGCAGGCTGAATCGACGCAGGCGAGCGCGTCAGCCGGCGGCCGCATGGGCGTGCCCGACACCAACGCGCCTGGCGGCAGCAACACGACGCCGGTGCGCGTCACCATCACCGCGGCCGACATCGCGGAGTTCAAGAAGGGGATCGCCTAACCCCTGACCGCGGGTCAGGGCCGCGATGCCTCACTATCCTGCGCATCTGTTGATGGGCGTCGCGGCGCTGGCCGCGACGCTCCTCGTCTGGACTCTCGCCGTCAACCGCATCGTCAGGCGGAAGCTCAAACTTTCGATCGTTCTGCTGGGCGCGTACGTCCTGGTGCAGGTGGTCTTTGCAGTCCGGCCCGATCTTGCGGGTCCCGATCTCGCCTCAGATCTGGCCTCACCCATCCGCGCCTTCGAACGTCTGGCCCTGACCGCGGCGATCATCAATCTGATCGTCATCGCGCTGATCAATCCTCTGCGCACCGACCGCGTGCGCGAGGGCTTCCCTGCCATCGTGCAGGACGCGATCGTCCTCGGGCTGCTGCTCGTCGTGGCGACCTTCGTGTTCAAGGAACAGCTGCTCACGACCTCGGCGGTCGGCGCGGTGGTCGTCGGCTTCGCGCTGCAGGACACGCTTGGGAATGCGTTCGCGGGACTGGCGATTCAAAGCGAGCGTCCGTTCACGCTGGGACACTGGATCAAGGTCGGCGATTTCGAAGGGCGCGTCATGGAGGTGACATGGCGCGCCACGAAGCTCCGCACCAAGTCGGGCAATTTCATCATCGTGCCCAACAACATCGTCGGCAAGGAAGCGATCCTCAATTATTCGGAGCCGGCCGTGGCCACGCGGATCGAGCTGGACGTGGGCGTGAGCTACCAGGCGTCTCCGGCCCGGGTGAAGAAGGCGCTGCTGGAAGCGGTGGCGCAGGCGCCGCTCGCGCTCAAGACCCCCTTTCCGGACGTGCTGCTGGTCGCCTTCGCGGACTGGAGCATGAACTATCGGGTGCGCTTCTGGATCAGCGACTTCGAATCCGATGACCGGGCGTACGATCAGGTGCGCATGGGCATTCACTATGCCTTTGCCCGCCATGGCATCGAGATCCCGTACCCGATCCAGGTCGAGTACTCGGGCGAAATGCCCGCTGCTGATGACGCGGCCCTGCAACAGGAGCGTGACCGTGTGCTGGCCTCCGTCGATCTCTTCAGGACACTGACCGAAGAGCAGCGGGCCGGGCTCGCCGAAGCGACCGTGATGCGCACGTATGGTGATGGCGAGGCCATCGTCCGTCAGGGCGAGCCAGGCGAATCGATGTATGTGGTGTGCTCGGGACGGATGTCCGTGGTGGTCGAACCCGAACGCAGCGAAGTCGCGACGCTCGGGAGGGGCGAGTACTTCGGGGAGATGTCGCTGCTGACGGGCGAGCCGCGCTCGGCGACGGTCGTTGCCCGCGGCGAGACGGTCGTCCTGGAGCTGACCGCAGAGCAGGTCCGCCGTCTCGCGGCGGAACACCCGGAGGCCGTGGAACACGTCGCGCTCGCCGCTTCCGGCCGGCGCGAGCGCCTCGATCAGGTCAGATTGTCGGCCGCCAGTGCTGCAGGCACCGAGGCGCCGGCAACCTTCATGAGCCGCATGAAGAGGTTCCTGCGCCTGCGGTGACCGCGTCGTTCAGCGTTTGACGAGCTCGACCCTGCGGTTTTGCTGTCGTCCTTCGGGCGTCGTGTTTGGCGCGACGGGCTTCGCGTCACCGACGCCGGTAGCCTCGAGACGTCCGGCCTCGACGCCATAAGTGCTCACAAGGAAGTTTTTCACGGCATCGGCGCGCTTCTGCGCGAGCTCCTGGTTGGCCTGCGCGTTGCCGACGTTGTCGGTGTGTCCCTCGATGGCGAGGTTGAGATCCGCGTGTTCCTTCAACATCTCGCCGATCTCCTTGAGCGTCGGCGTCGATTCCGGACGCAGGCGATCGGCGCCGCTGTCGAAGTAGATCCCCTGCGTGGCAACGCGGCCCGATTCAGCCAGCGCGTCGTACAGCTTCTTACCGCCAGCCATGATGCTGATGTTGCTGATCAGGACGGGGGTCGATTCGTGGCCGGGCACTTCGATCGTGATGGTCTTCGACCGCCCGAGATCCGCGTTCGGTACGTTCCCGAGGCGCGTCTCGTTGATGTACACCTTCACGTACTTGCCATCGGCCATGATGCGGCCGCGGAATGCTCCATTCGTCAGCGGCTCGGGCGTCATGGCGCCGGCCTGATGGGTGCCGCCGAACACGCCCGCATTCCCCTTGTCCCCATACTCGCGAAAGCGCAGGTCGTGCGGCGCCTTCTCGTCGAACCGGAGGATCAGCCAGTTGGAGTTATAGCCGGCGGTCGCGTCGAACTCCATCGTGAATCGCTCGGGCAGCACCTCGGGCAGCGTAATGGAGAACTTGCCGGGCCAGCTGCTCACGCGCAGATAGCGGCCGCCGTTCCATTCCGCGACCTCCATGTTGCCGTCGGTGTATTCGAGCCGGCGCGGAAAGTTGCCGACGTCCTCCTTCGTGAAATCCTCGACGAAGATGGGCCGATCGCCCGGCTTGAAATCGTAATTGACCCATGCCCCCTCGCCCGGCTTCAGCGCCGCGGCGCCGGATGCGCCCGTGCCGCCGCCGCTGCCTGCTGCCGCAGCCGCCGCGGGCGGCGCTTCCTTGATTTTTACTTCCTGCCCCTGCTCTTTGGCCTTGCGGATGCACGCGAGATCCGTCGCGATGCACTCGGCAATCTTCTGCTTCGCGCGCTCCTTCGCACGCTCCTTGATGAAGCCGCCGAGTGTCTGGGCATGCGCGGAAGGGACAACAGCAAACGCCAGAAGCAACGCTCCTGTGGAAAGGCGGACGGCAGTCATGCGGGGGCTCCTTATGTAGGGCACGGGATTTGGGGGCAGGAAATTCTATGCGCCAGCCCTGCGCGGCGTCCAGCTCAGGCGCCCGCACGCGTCCTCGTTTGGGCGCAATCGGTGGCGAAAAATGGGGACGGGTCTTAATTTTCCCGCGCGGATTCTCTGAGGAAAATTAAGACCCGTCCCCATTTTTCGCCGGGCAAACCGCTTGCACTGGCCCTGGTGCCGCCTGTCCGCTACGGAGTTGCACCATGTCTTTTTCGTCCAGCCGCTTGGCAATTCTGGCGACCGCCGCGTTCGCGGTGACGGTTGCCGCCACTTCCGCTGAAGCACAGAACCGGCGCGCGATCCCGCGGGCACAGGCCGACGGTCAGGCCCGCGCGGCGCAGGCGCAATACGACAACGGCGTGAGAGACGGCCTGCGCGAAGGCCGCACAGACGCGCGCCGCGGCGATCGCTTCGGCTTCAGCGAGCGCGCGTGGCAGCGCGGAAGCGCGGCGTTCAGACAAGGCTTTGAGGCGGGATATCGGCGCGCGTACGAGATCGAACGGCGTGGTGGGTACGTGGGTCGCGGTGGGAATCGTGGGTACGGTGGACGTGGGAGTGGTCGGTACGGTGGCGGTGGCTATGGCGCCGGCCGCAGCGGCGCGCCGACCTACGCAAACCCCGCCACGGCGGCCGGCTACAACGACGGCTACGAACAGGGACTCGAAGACGCGCGCGACGGCGACCGCTTCGATCCGATTCGCAGCAAAGACTATCGCGAGGCCGACAACGATTACGACCGCCGCTTCGGCACGAAAGCACAGTGGCAGGTCGCCTATCGCGAAGGATTTCGGTCAGGGTACGAGCAGGGTTATCGCGCAGGATACCGTCGCTAAGAACAGCCGAGTTAGTACCGGTACGGGGATTCGAACCCCGGTCCCGTGGCTGAGAACCACGTGTCCTGACCCCTAGACGATACCGGCACAAGGTCTGGCGAACCCGTATTTTGGCGTACGAGCCCAAAACGGCGCAACTCTGGCATATGCGAACGCATGCGCTTTCTCATCAAATTCCTCCTCCTCGTCGCCATCGTCGCCGCGATTGCCTGGTTCGCGGTCGGCCGGCTCTACGCGCCCGGCATCGAGATTCGCCAGCCGACACAGTTCATCGGCTCGAGCAGCCAGTACGAGATCGCGGTCGCCGTGCCTCAGGCCGAGCTCACCGATCTCAAAGTCACGTTCGAGCAGAACGGGCAGGCCCAGGAACTGACGCCGGCGCAAGTCACGTCGGACGGAGGCGCATCGGTCGTCGTGCGCGGCCCGATCGGCCGCGCGGTGCTGCGCGACGTGCAGGAAGGCGCCGGCACGCTGCGCGTCACCGCGTCGCGCATGGCGTTTGGACGCGTGCGCACGAAGGCCGCCTCAGCCGAGCGCGATCTGCAGGTCCGCCTGCGCCCGCCGCGCGTGCAGGTGCTGTCGACGCATCACTACATCAACCAGGGCGGCGCCGAAGCGATTGTCTATCGGGTCGAGCCGGCCGGTGTGCCATCAGGCGTGATGGTCGGCGATCGCCGCTTCCCCGGACATCCGGCCGCGGGCGCCGCGAACCTGGCGCCCGATCTCCCGAGAGACAAGCTTGCCGATCCTGCCGTGCACATCGCGTTCTTCGCGCTCGACTGGAACCAAGATCCGAATGCGCCGATGTATGTGTTCGCCGAAGACGAGGCCGGTAACCGCGCGCGCGCCGACTTCGAGCGCCGCGTCTTTCCCAGGGCGTTCAACACCAGCACGATCGAGCTCGATGATCCGTTTTTGAATCGTGTGGTGCCGGCGATCGAGGCGGAAACCACGAGCCTCACGGCGCAGGGCAGCCTCATCGAGCGCTACCTCGCCATCAATCGCGATCTGCGCACGCGAAACAACGACGAGATCGCGAAGATGCGCGAGAAGACGGCGAAGGAAACGCAGTGGAGCGGCGCGTTCGTGCCGTTCAAGGATGGCGCCGTGCAGGCCGCGTTCGCGGATCAGCGCACGTACATGTATCAGGGCAAGGAGGTCGACCGGCAGGTGCACCTCGGCTTCGACCTTGCCTCGAACGCCAACGCGCCGGTCATCGCCGGCAACCGCGGCACCGTGGTGTTTGCCGACTATCTCGGCATTTATGGCAACTGCGTGATCATCGATCACGGCATGGGACTGCAGTCCCTCTACGGGCACCTGTCGTCAATCGGCACGAGTGTCGGACACACCGTCGAACGCGGCGCCGAGCTCGGCCGCACCGGCATCACAGGTCTTGCCGGCGGCGATCACCTGCACTACACGATGCTGCTGCAGGGCCAGTCGCTCAATCCCGTCGAATGGTGGGACCAGCACTGGATCGAGGATCGAATACTCCGCAAGCTGCGCTTGCCGTGATCGGCAGCCGGCAGCCGGCAACCGATATAATTCGATCCATCCATGCGTTCATACCTGTTTTCTGTACTTTTCTTGTCCGCAGCCCTGTCTGGCTGCGGTGGTGATGACAATTCCGGCACGGCGGTGCCCGTGCAGACGGGCACGAAGCGGGTCGATGCGTCCACAACCGGCTCGGTCGCGGGCCGGGTGACGTTCCAGGGTCAGGCACCGGCGCCGGCGGTGCTGCGTGTCGAGGCCGATCCGGCGTGCACGGCACACGGCAACACGATCGTCGACGAGTCGCTGATGGTCGACGGCACCGGCGGCCTGAAAAACGCCTTCGTGTACGTGAAGAACGGCCTCGAGGATTACGCGTTCGACACACCAACCGAACCTGTCCTGCTCGACAACAAGGGCTGCCGCTACGAGCCGCACGTCTTCGGCGTGCGCGTCGGACAGCCGGTGCGCGTGCTCAACAGCGATCCGACCCTGCACAACGTGCACGCGATCCCGCAGCGCAACGGCGAATTCAATCAAGGCCTGCCGATCCAGGGCATGGACTTGAAAGAAACGTTCACCGTTCCCGAGATCGGCGTGCCGTTCAAATGCGACGTGCACGGCTGGATGACGGCCTATGCCGGCATCGTGGCGCACCCGTACTTCGCCGTGACCGACGCCGCGGGCAACTTCTCACTGCCGAATCTGCCGCCTGGCACCTACACGCTCGAGGTGTGGCACGAGAAGCTCGGCACGCGCACGCAGCAGATCACGGTCGCGGCGAAGCAATCGGCTGACGCATCGCTCACCTTCACCGGCTAGCATGCGCTGGCTCCACCGCTTCGCGTGGTTCGTTGCGGCGTCGACGCTGCTGCTGATTGCGGCCGGCGGCATGGTGACCAGCACGGATTCGGGTCTCGCGGTGCCCGACTGGCCCAACACGTACGGCCACTTCATGTTCTCGTTTCCGATGAAGAACATGGTCGGCGGCATCCTCTATGAACACGGCCACCGCCTGATCGCGAGCACCGTCGGATTTCTCACGATCATCCTCGCGGTATGGATCTGGAAGGTGGACTCGCGCCGCTGGATGCGCAGGCTCGGCGTCATCGCGCTCGCCGCCGTGATCGTGCAGGGGGTGCTCGGCGGCATCACGGTGCTCTATTTTCTGCCGGCGCCGGTCTCTATCGCGCACGCGGGCCTTGCGGAGATCTTCTTCTGTCTGACCGTCGCAATCGCCGTGTTCACGTCGCCGCGCTGGCTGGCGCGTTCGGGCGAGCCGGCCCGCGATCGCATGCTGCGCCGCATTGCCGCAGGCACGACCGGTCTCGTGTTCGGCCAGATTCTGCTGGGCGCGGCGATGCGGCACACCGGCGCCGGCCTTGCCATTCCCGACTTCCCTCTTGCGTTCGGGCGTCTGGTGCCGCCCGTGTGGAACCCGGGCGTGGCCATCCACTACGCGCATCGCGTGGGCGCGCTGATCGTCACGCTTTGCGTTCTCGCAGTCGCGGGGCATATCTTCTATCACCATCGCGCACGCCGTGAGCTCACGCGCCCGGCCGCGCTGCTGATCGTGCTGGTGGCCTCGCAGATCACGCTGGGCGCCCTCGTCGTGCTGAGCGGGCGCCAGGACGTGATCAACACGGCGCATGTCGTCAACGGCGCGATGGTGCTGGTCACGTCGCTCGTCGTGAGCCTTTGGACCTTATGAAAGCCGCCGCCGTTCCGATCGCCGTGCCGCGCAGCCGCCTTGCGGACTTCTTCGTCTTCACGAAGGTGCGCGTCAACGCGCTCGTGGTGGCCACCACCGCGGGCGGCTTCTACATGGCGTCGCCCGATGCGCTCAACGTCGCCTTGCTCATCGGAACCGTGATTGGCACCGCGCTGGTCGCGGGCGGGGCGGCCGCGCTCAATCAGATCAGCGAGCGTGACATCGACGGTCTGATGGATCGCACGCGCCTGCGTCCGCTGCCAGACGGCCGCATGAAGCTCGGCGAAGCGCGCCTGATTGCGTGGACGTGCTGCCTGTCGGGCATCGCGCTGCTCGCCGGCATCGCGAACGCGCTTGCGGCCGTCGTTGCCGCGATCACGCTTGTCACCTACGTGTGGGTCTACACGCCGATGAAGCGCGCCACATCCTTCTCCACCGTCGTCGGCGCGGTGCCGGGCGCGCTGCCGCCGATGATCGGCTGGGCCGCCGCGCGCAACGCGATCGACGCGCCGGCGTGGGCGCTCTTCTTCATCATCTTTCTGTGGCAGCTGCCGCACTTCCTGGCCATCGCCTGGCTCTATCGCGAAGACTACGCCCGCGCGGCATTGCCGATGCTGCCCGTCGTGGAACCCGACGGCGCCAGCACCGCGCGCCAGGCGCTGCTCTACGCGACGGCACTGGTGCCGATGAGCATCCTTCCCGCCGCGCTTGGCATGGCCGGCCTGATCTACGCGATCGCCGCGCTCGCGCTCGGCCTTGCCTTCGTCGCGATGGGCATCCGCTTCGCGATGCACCGCACGAAACCCAACGCGCGCCTCCTCTTCCTCACGTCGCTCATCTACCTCCCTGCCGTGTGGGCGGTGATGATGCTCGATCGGACTTAGAAATGTAAATTGTAAATCGTAAATAGCATTGTAAATTGGGCTATTGCGACGTCACGCCGTCGCGCTGCACTGAAGCGGCAGCAATAGCGCAATAGACAATGCTATTTACAATTTACAATTTACATTTCGCTGACAGTGTCTAATTTAATTCCCCTCCTCCCCGCTGTGAACGCGTCGCTCAACGCGATTGCGGGCACGTGCCTGGTGATCGCGTGGGTGCTGATCAGGCGCCGGCGTATCGAGGCGCATCGGCGGATGATGATCGCGGCGTTTGGCGCCTCGGCGCTGTTCCTCGTGTCGTACGTCATCTATCACGCCAACACCGGCTCGCGGCCGTATCACGGCACCGGCTGGCTCCGCGCCGTCTATTTCTCGATCCTCATCCCGCACGTCATCCTCGCCGCCGCGGTCGTCCCCCTTGCCATCGTCACCCTCCGCCGCGGCCTGATTCGAGACGACCTCCGCCACCGCCGCATCGCCCGGATCACCCTGCCGATCTGGCTCTTTGTCTCGGTGACCGGTGTAATCGTGTACCTGATGCTGTATCAGTTTTAATTCCGCTATACTCGCCCGGCTCCCTATGGACTACCCGGCTCCGGCTCCCATCGAGCCGAGGCTCATCGCGGCGGCCGCGGCCACGATCGTCGCGGGATTGCTGTTCCTGTTGTATTTGAACAGGCGGCGCGCGTACGTCCTGCTCTGGATCGGCGGCTGGGTGCTCATCGCGGCCGGCATGATGCTGCTGGGCGACGAGGATCGGTTCGGCGGCAACGTTGCCGGCTTCGCTGGCCTGTACCAGACCATCAACGTCTCGAGTGCCCTGGCGTTCGCGCTCAGCGCGTCGGCCGTGGGCGGCACGATTGGGTGGACGATGCGCCATTCGCTTGGCGCGCTGCTGCTCGGCGTGTGGCTGGCGATGGGCAGCCCGACGTTCGGCGTGGTGGGCGCGCTGATGCCGGGCTATCTCGTGGCCGCCACCGCGCTTGCGACCGCCAGCGTCAGGTTCGCCAAAGTGGCCAGGCGCGAGCAATTCACCGGAGCCGGGCTCATGGCCGTGGGCTTCGGTATCGTCGCCCTGTCGAATCTCTGGATGATTCGCGCGGTGGCAATGGTCGCGCCCGAGATCGTGATGCGGCTGATGGCGCTCAACTTCGTCGCCTACGCCATCGTCACGCTCGGGATGCACCTGCTGATCTTCGAGGATACGACAAAGGAGCTGCGGCTCTCGAACAAGCGCCTCGAGGCGGCGCGTGAAGAGCTGCGCGGGCTTGCGCTGACCGATCCGCTTACCAACGCGTACAACCGCCGCTTCTTCGACGAGATCATCGCGCGCGAGCTCGAGCGTCACCGGCGCGCGAAGCAGCCCCTGTCGGTCGCCTTCATCGACATCGATCGCTTCAAGACCGTGAACGACGTGCACGGCCATTCGGTCGGCGACAGCCTGCTTCGCGACGTCGCCGAGTATCTGAAGCGCAAGCTGCGCGAGACCGACTACGTGTTCCGCTGGGGCGGTGACGAGTTCGTCGTGCTGATGTCGTGTCCTGTTGTCGAGGCCCTAAAGAAGATGCAGGTGCTCGAGCAGGAATATGAGTCGGCGCCGCTGATGACGTCGCTTGGCGCAGGCGTCGGGCTGAGCATCGGATGCGCCGAAGCGCCCCCGGGAACGAAAGATATCGAGGCGATCATCAAAGCGGCCGACGAGCACATGTATCTGCAGCGGCGGCCCGCGCCGGCGTAATCGCGCCGGATCGGTCCGCGGCTCACCGCGCGCGCGGTCGATCGACAGGCCGCCGAGTTTCGCTTCCTGGTTGGCGGCGGCTAGAATTCAAGAGTGAAACGCCGTACGCCTCGCCGGGCGCCGCCGCAGACGGCGCGAGCGCGGTGGTCGCTCCCGATTGTGGCCGGTGCCGTGCTGGCCCTGCTGGTCGGGCTGTCTCTGCTCTGGTACGGCCGCCATGCATCGACGGGATCGAGCCACGCCGGACCGATCATCCTCATCTCTATTGACACGCTGCGCGCCGATCATCTGCCCGCCTACGGTTACACGGGCGTCGCAACGCCGCACCTTGACGCGCTCGCGCGCGACAGCGCGATCTTCGAACGCGCGTACTCGCACTCGCCGCAGACGCTGCCGGCGCACGCGTCGATCTTGACGGGCGAGCTGCCCTTCGAACACGGCGTTCGCGACAACATCGGGTTCAGCGTGAAGCCAAATCAGCGGACGCTGCCGCAGCTGCTGGGCGCCCATGGTTACGGAACCGCTGGATTCGTGTCCTCATTCGTGCTCAGACAGGACACGGGCGTGGGCCAGGGCTTCGCGCTTTACGACAGTGAGATGCCGCCTGCCGCTCCTGGTGCGGCAATCGGGCAGGTGCAGCGCGACGGCGGCGAGACGCTCGCACGGGTCGAACGGTGGCTGGACGGGCAGGCGGGATCGCGCTTCTTTCTTTTTTTCCACCTGTACGAGCCGCACACGCCATATCGTCCGCCGGCGCGCTTTGCCCGATACTCCGCGTATGACGGCGAAATCGCCTATGCGGACGAGATCGTCGGACGCTTGCTCGACTCGCTGAAGCGCCGCGCGCTGTACGACGCGGCGACCATTGTCGTGCTCTCCGACCACGGCGAGGGCCTGGGCGATCATGGCGAGCGTGAGCACGGCGTCTTCATCTACGACGAGAGCATCCGCGTGCCGCTGATCGTCAAGCTTCCTGACAACCGCGGCGCAGGCCGCCGCGCGTCCGCGCCGGTGCAGCACGTGGACGTGGCGCCCACCCTGCTCGACCTCGCCGGCGTGGCGCGTCCGGCCGAGTGGCGCGGCCGCTCGCTGCGGCCGCTGCTCGAGGATGGCGTCGCGCTCGAGGAACAGGGCATCTATTCCGAGTCGATGTATCCCCGCTATCATTTTGGCTGGAGCGAGCTGACGTCGCTCACGGATGCGCGGTACCGCTTCATCAAGGCCCCGCGTACGGAGCTGTACGACCTCACCAGCGATCCCCGGGAAACCAACAACCTGGCTGGTGCCCGCGCGCAGACGGAGGCCGCGATGGGTGCGGCGCTCGATCGCCTGACAGCGGGCCGTTCGCTGGGAGAACCCTCCGCCGTTTCGAACGAAACGCGCGAGCGGTTACAGGCCCTCGGGTACGTCGGGACGCAGTCGGCAGTCGGCGCCGCCGTGCCGGGAGTCGCGCTCGCCGATCCGAAGGACAAGGTCCACGTCCTCGAGGCCTACCGCCGTGCCATCGACTTCGCGAACGAACGCCGGTTCGCCGAGGCCGTGCCGGTGCTTCGCGGCATTCTTCAGACCGAGCCCGGCATGGCCGATGTGTGGCAGCAGCTCGGGAACATTCTGTCGCGGCTGGGGCGTCAGCAGGAAGCCGTGGATGCGTTCAAGCGCTTCGTCACGCTGAAGCCTGACGATCCGGGGGGGCTCGTGCTCGTGGCGGGAACGCTCATGCGTATGGGACGACTCGACGAGGCCTGGTCGCACGCGCAGCTCGCCGCGCAGGTGGCCCCGGCGCACGATCGGCGCGCGCGCGGCTCGGCATACGAGACCCTGGCGCGGATCGCCCTGCGCCGCAACGATCCGGAAGCGGCGCGCCGCGCGGCGGCCGAAGCACATGCCGCCGATCCGTCGCTGCCGATGCCACAGTACGTGCAGGGCCGCCTCCTTCACATGTCGGGCCGGTATGCCGAGGCCCTGCCGCATTTCGAGGAAGCACTCCGGCAGCTCGACGCCCGCAACGTGACGCTGGGGGAGATTCACTACTACACGGGCGATACACTGGCTCGCCTCGAGCGCCACGGCGAAGCGGAGACCCGGTTCCGCAGAGAGGTCGCGCTGTTTCCGCAGAACAGTCGCGCCTGGGCGGGACTGGCGATGTTGTATCGGGCAACAGGGCGTAACCGCGAGGCCGAGCAGGCGATTGCCGACCTCCTCTCGCGTGTGCCAACCGCCGAAGCGCACGGGCTGGCCGCGGATCTATGGACGATGTTCGGTGAACCGCAGCGAGCGGCGGCGGTGCGCGAACGCGCGCGCCGGCTCGAGGCGCGCCGTTGACGTCGGCCAAGCGGCGCAAGGCCGCGCCATCGGGCGGCCGCGGCGGGCGGGCCCCACGCGCTCGCAGCATCGGGCCGGCACGCGCACGAGGCGCCCGCCTCGCCGGCGCACTCGTCACGGTCGCCATCGCGGCAGCCGCCGTGTGGTGGCTCGCGTTCCGGGCACCCGCTGTGGAGATCCGCCGCACGCCCGATCAAAACGTTCTGCTCATCACCATCGATACCCTGCGGGCGGATGCGCTCGGTGCCTACGGCGGCCGCGCCCGGACGCCCAATCTCGATGCCCTGGCGGCGCGCGGCGTACGATATGACTTCGCGCACGCGCACGCCGTCTTGACGCTGCCGTCGCACGCGAGCATCCTCACCGGCCGCTATCCATTCGAGCATGGCATCCGCGACAACAGCGGCTATCGGCTGCGCGCCGGCGAGCGGACCCTCGCCGGCCTGCTCAAACAGGCGGGATATGCCACCGGCGCGTTCATCGCCGCGTTTCCGCTCGACGCGCGGTTCGGCCTGGGCGAGGGGTTCGACCTGTACGACGATCGGATTCCCGAGAATCTCGCGTCGGCCGACTTCGTGATCGCAGAGCGGCCGGCGGGCGAGGTCGTGACGGCGGCCACGCAGTGGCTCGCGGGGCAGCAGGGCCGCTGGTTCTCGTGGGTGCACGTCTTCGATCCGCACGCCGCTTATACGCCGCCCGCGCCCTACGATCGGGAATACGCTGACAGCCCGTACCACGGCGAGGTCGCCTACGCCGATCGGGCGCTCGGCACGCTGCTGGATGCCGTGGCGGCCGGATCCGGCCGGCCGACGCTCGTCATCGTGACATCCGATCACGGCGAGGCCCTCGGCGATCATGGCGAGCTCACGCATGGCCTCTTTGCGTACGAGTCGACCCTGCGCGTGCCTCTGATCGTTGCGCAACTACCGCCCGCTCCGACCGCAGTCGCCTTCCGCAGTCAGGTGCCGCGAGGCGAGGTCTCCGGCGTCGCCGCCCGTCACGTCGATCTGATGCCGACGGTGCTTGACGCCCTTGGGCTGGAGGTGCCTTCCGATCTGCCTGGCCGCAGCCTCCTGGGCGCGGGTGCGAACGATCCCGAGCGAACGTCATTTTTCGAATCGATGTCGGCGTCGCTGAACCGGGGCTGGGCGCCGCTCGAGGGCGTGCTGGCGGGACGCGAAAAATACATCTCGCTGCCCGTTCCGGAGCTTTACGATCTGGCGGCTGATCCCGCCGAGCGAGTCAATCTGGCGGATCGGTCACACGAGCGCCTGCGTGCGCTGCAAGCGCGGCTGCGTGGGTTCGACGCCGCGGCGCCCGCCGCGCAGACTGCGGAGTCGGCGGACGTGCTCGCCCGCCTGAAGGCTCTCGGGTACGTGTCGGGCACGGCCACGCGAAAGGTGCGCTACACCGAAGAGGATGATCCCAAGCAGCTGGTCAAACTCGATCAGGCCGTGCATCACGGCGTAGACCTGTATCAACGGGGACAGCCCCGGGAGGCGGCGGCGGTCTACCAGCGCGTGATCGCCGAGCGCCCGGATATGGCAATCGCTTATCGGCATCTCGCGCTGCTGCAATGGGAGCTCGGCGAACCTGGCGCAGCGATCGGAACGCTGCGGGCAGCCGTCGACCGCGGTGTGACGGAAGCCGGGGTGGCCACGCAGCTCGGCATCTATCTCGCCGAGGCCGGTCAGCCGGGCGAGGCGTTACCGTTGCTCGAAGCGACGGTGGCGTCGCGACCTGCAGACGTCGAGGCGCTCAATGCGCTCGGCATTGCCCGCGCCCGGACGGGGCAGACGGCCAGGGCGCTCCAGACCTTTCAACGTGTCCTCGAGATTGATCGGCACAACGCCATGGCCTACGAGAACATGGCGACGGTCCATCTGCGGCAGAATGATCTGGCCGCCGCACGCCGCGCCTTGCAGGCCGCCGCGGCCATCAACCCGCGATCCACGGCCGTGTACACGGGGCTTGGCGTCGTGGCCCTGCGTGCCGGCGATCCTGCCTCGGCAATCGCGCATTGGAAGCGCGCAGTGGACCTGCATCCGGCGAATTTCGACGCGCTGTTCAACCTCGCCACCGAACTCATCAACTCGGGACAGCACGACACAGCACGACCGTATGCCGAACAATTCGTTCGAACTGCCCCATCCGCGTTTTATGGCCCCGAAATCGAGCGCCTGACGGCGTTCCTGCGCGCCCGCTGAGACCTGAGCCCGCGTTCATTCCCAGACGGGGCGCGTGCTAGGATCGTCTTTTCAGAGGCACTTCCATGAAGCGTGTCACGGCCTCCGTCCCGCTGCTGTTGCTTGCAGCAATCGCCGTTCGGTCGGATGACGCCCGCGCGCAGTCTCAGCAGCCCGTCGCGACGTTCCGCTCCGGTACCGTGCTTGCGCAGCTCGACATTCGCGTCGTCGATGATAAAACCGGGCGCCCGATTCAGGACCTGCGGGCCGATGAGATCGAAATCATCGAAGCCGGCCGGCGGCGTCCAGTCCTGCTGTTTCAGCACATGAGCGATCCTGCCGCGCCCTTGATGGAGGCGGCGGAACGAACGATCACCGGCGAAGTGTCGACCAACCAGGGCGCGCCGCGCGGCCAGTTGTACATCCTGATCTTTGATCAGGGACACATCTCGTCGGGCAACGAGCAGCGCGCACGCGCCGCCGCCGCGCGCTTTCTGACCACGCGTGTACGGCCGGGCGACCGTGTGGCGCTCTACGGCATTCCCGGTCCTGGACCGCAGATAGGCTTTACGCCGAACGTCGAGCGCGTGATCGCGGAGCTGCCGAAGGTTCGCGGCGGGCTCGATCGCTTCTCCAACGGTGCAATCGGCGCCATGCGGATTCAGGAAGCGCTCGAGGTCACTCGCGGCAACAACGAGGTCCTCGTCAAAGTCGCCAATCGGCTGTCTGCCGCGCGCTCCGGCACCGACGTGCTTGCAGGGATTGGGGCCGGGGCGCCGGGCGGGGGCGCCGACGACCGGGCCGTGTTCGAAATGCTCGTCAAAGAAGACGCGCGCGCAATGGTGGCTCGAGCGGATCAACGGGCGCGAAACTTCCTGCTGATGTTCGCCGACATCGTCCGCCAGATGCGAGCGATTGACGGGCGCAAGAGCGTCATGCTCTTTTCAGAAGGGTTCTTTGCCGACAACGTCTCGCGGGAGATCGAGCAGGTCGCCGCCGCCGCCGCCGAGTCGTACACCGTGATTAACACGCTGGATTTGAATCGGCGTCAGCTCGAGATCAGGGAGCCGGAGCCGGTGGGCGCCGACCACTTCAATGAGATCCAGAGCCGGCTCGGCGCGATCGGCAGCCTCAGCGCCGAAACGGACGGGATCCTGATGGCCGATGCCGTCAGTGCGCTCGATCGGTCGCTCGAGCGGGTCGCCGAGAATTCCCGCGACTACTATCTCGTGGGCTTCGAACCGGAGTCGTCTGACAGTGGCGCGCTCTACCAGCGCGTGACGGTCGGCGTCACGCGGCCCGGCGCTCGCGTATTCGCACGAACCGGTTACTCCGCCGATCTCGGCAAGCGCATTCCGCAGCGCCGGCACACGATCGATGCCGCGCTCAAGGCCCCGTTTCCCCATCAGGGGCTATCCGTCAGCTACACGTCCTACGTGATGCGCGGCGCCTCGCCGGGCATGCAGAAGGTATTCGTCAGTCTGATGACGCATCTTCCCGTGACTGACGCGGCCGCGCCGAGAGCCGACGTTGTATTCGTGGTGCGTGACGTCCGGGATGGCCGCGTGATGGCCAGCGGCACCGACACGCTGCCGATGCCGCGCGTAGCGGAGCCGGGCGCGACCACGGGAACCGCACACTACAAAGTGCAGTTCGAGCTTCCGGCGGGCTCGTATCTGATGCGGGCCGTCGTGCGCGATCCGAGCGGCCTTGTCGGCAGCGCCGATCGCCGCTTCGACGTACGCCGGCTCGATCGGCCCGGTGTCACGTTCAGCGATCTTATCTTGAGTGATGTGCGGGGCGCGCTGCCCGTGCGAGCAATCGCGCATCATGGCAGCGGCCTCGTTGGCACGCTCGAACTCTATGCGCCGAGCCCCGCGCAGCTCTCCGACGTCTCGGTCACGGCGGAGTTGGCACCCGTTGGCGGCCAACGCGCCGTGAGCGTCGTGCGTGCCGGCCTGCAGGAGGTGCGGGGCGGTGACGGCGCCGCCAGCCGCGCGGCGCGTCTCGCGGTGCCGCTGACCGGGGTGCCGCTGGGCGATTACCTCGTGACGGCGATTGTTCGGGCGGGTGGAGAGCAGGTCGGAACGGCCACTCGTGAGCTGCGTGTAGCCGATGAATCGTCGGTGGCGCCCGTCGCGGCGCCGGAACGCGCGCACCCGAATCCGGCGGCCGTGCTCGAAGGCCGCATGGCACAGGAATACCTACGCGAGCTTCACCGCGCGGCGGTGGGAACCCCTCTGCAGCAGGCCGCGGAGTACGCTTTGACCGCCGCATGGGCGCCCGTGCTTGCGGCCGTGCCTCAGGGCGAGGCCGCGATGTCGCCGGCCGGGAGCGCGCTGCGCGGGCTGGCCCGGCTCGGCCTCGGGGAGTATGCCGGCGCGGCGGACGATCTGCGCCGCGCGTTCGATGCCGGCGACCGCAAGGATGCTCGCGCCGCGTTCGTACTGGGGTGGGCCTCGGCCGGGGCTGGACGGCCTCGCGATGCGATCAGCGCCTGGCGCGCGGCCGTCTTCATCGATCCGCTGATGGTCCCGGCGTACCTCGCCATGGCCGATCAATACATGCGGCTGTCGGAGGCCGCGCTCGCGGCCCAGGCGCTGCGTACGGGTCTCAGCGCCATCCCTGACTCGCCTGAGCTGAAGAGCAAGCTTTCCGAAATCGAACGGGCCACATCGAGGCCGCGCTCATGATTATTCTGGCCACGCTGTTTTTTGCGACCGCTCAAGCCGCGCAGGCGGTCGAAGCCACCGCCATCCGCGTCGCCACGCCGGTGCGCGTCGCGGAGATCGATACCGGGAAACTGAAGGGGGAACCCGTGCGGCTGGCCTGGTCGGCCGATGGAATACAGCTCTATCTGCAGACCGCGGACCGCAAGAGCGATGGCACGGCCGTGGCGCGCCACTACGTCATCGCGTCCTCGGGTGGCAAATTCTCGGCCGTCGACGTCGAGCCGCCGTGGGCGGCGGAATACTGGGCGTGGAAGTCGGCGCAGGCGGCGCCGGGCTCGCCGGCATTCAAGATCGCGGTCGATTCTGAGCGGCGCATGCTTCGCAGTACGGCCACGCCGCGAGGCAGCGAGATCGCCGGCATGGGTGGAGACCCCGGCAGCGGCATGGCTATCGGGGGCAGCCGCGCCGGTGGCGGCGCACCGGTCACCGTCGGCGAAGCACAGATGGCCATCGTGTATTTCATGCTGCTCAACGGCGATGTAATTGGCGAGTGGGTGAATGCCCCGATCGTGCCGGGCGAAACATTCAGCTGGTCACCGGGCGCGCTGGGCCTCATCGCCTATCGCAATCGCGACGGAAAGCTCGTGATCGCCGACGGCGCCGGACGGCGCAACACCCTCCCCGGATCGTCGCACGTCAGTTTGCCGGCCTGGTCCGCCGACGGAACGAAGCTCGCGTTTCTGCAGAAGACCGGCCGCAAGAAATACGATCTGCTTGTCGCCGGCGTCAGCCGTTGAACTTCGGGATTCGATGATGGCTTCGCGGCTCTCTGTCCCTGGCCTGCTTCTGCTCCTGGTGCTGCTTCTGCAGACCGCGGTGGCCGGGCAAAACCAACAGCCGACCTTTCGGGGCGAAACCCAGATCGTCGAAGTCGACGTCATCGTCCGCGATGGCCAGGGACGGTTTGTCGAAGGCCTTACGCGTGACGACTTCGAAATCGAGGAAGATGGCAGGCCGCAGCGCGTCGAGACGGCGTTTCTGGTGGGCGGTCCGATGACGCCCACGCGTGCGCCAGACGCTGCCGCCCCGCCAGCGGGAATTGCCGCCGGCGCGCGCGCCCGCCGGCTGTTCATATTCGTCTTCGACGATCAGCACATCGCGCCAGGGGCGTTCAAGCAGCTGCAGAGCGCGGCTGAGTCGTTTCTGCGCGACCAGTTTCAGGACGCCGACATCGGCGGCATCGTCGCGGGCGGCCGCATGCTCGACGACCGGCTGACCAGCCGGCGCGAAGAGCTCATTGAGTCGCTGCGGCGCGTCAAGCCGTCTGGCGAGCGCAGCGCGCGCATCTTCGATTTGAACGACTATCCGCGTTTCATCAGCGAAATCGAAGCCGTGCGCGTGCATGCCGGCGACACCGAGTTGCTCGAGCAGGTGGTAAGACGCGCCAACCGGGACCAGCCGCCCGGCCCCGGAATGTGGGACCCTTCGGGGGCGATCCAGACAAAGGCCGCGAAAATCACTTCCGAACTGCGCGCCGCCGCGTTGCAGACGCTGAATATGCTGGAGACGCTGGCCCAGGGACTCGGCCGGCTGCCGGGCCGCAAAACGGTGGTCTTCCTGACCAGCGGCTTCTATATCGACGAGACCTGGGCCAGGCTGCCGGAGATTGTCGGACGCGCGGCTCGGGCGCGCGTGACGTTCTACACGATTGACGCACGCGGGCTCGACCGCACCGCGGCAGGCCGCGACATTCGCGATGCCCAGTTTTCCGAGACCGAGGCGCGTTTTCTCGCGGCCTTCGACACGTGGGAAGACGCGCCGAACAGCGTTGCCGTTGACTCGGGCGGGTTCGTGGTGCGCAATACCAACGATTACCGCGCCGCGTTTGCGGACATCGCCGCCGACACGAGCACGTACTACGTGCTTGGATATGCGCCCACGCTCGCGCCTGACGGAACATTCCGGAAGATCACCGTGCGCGTGCGGCGGCCGGGGGTGACGGTGCGCGCGCGGAAAGGCTATGTCGCCGACGCGAGGCAGTTCACGGCCGCGCGTTCGCCGGCGGCCGGTGCCGCGGCTGCGGGTGCCGCCGCGCCCGCTCCGGGGGGCGCCGTGGTCGACGTCGGGCGCGCGCCGCTCATTCGTGCGCGTCTCGAGCAGGCGCGAACGGAGGCGCCTGTGCTCGCCGCGGCCGTTGACGCGCTGCTCGCCGCCGCGCCCCGCGAGGCGCTGGCCGCGCTCTCTCCCGGCGCCACGCCGGCCCCGCCCGTTGCCGATCTCATCGCGGGCCTTGCACACTTCGCGCTGCGCGACGACCCGGCTGCCACAGCGGCGCTGAAGCGAGGCGTGACAGCGCTGCCAACCGATCCGCTGCCGTCGTTCGTCCTCGGCTGGGTCCACGCGACCGCAGGGCGCGACCGGGATGCAGCCGGCGCGTATCGCAACGCCACGGTCATCGCCCCGTCGTTCGTGCCCGCGCATCTCGCGCTTGCGGACAGCTATCTGCGCATGTCGCAGATCGATCTGGCGCGGCAGGCGCTGCGCGCGGGAATTGCGGCCAATCCGGCCTCCGCGGAACTGCAGGCTCGCCTGCAGGCCCTCGAGAAGCGTTCGCCCGCGCCCATGCCATTCGCGGGCAATCCGGCGGCGGATCTCGAAACGGCGAATACCGGTCTCGCTCCCCGCGCGCGCCCGTCGCCCGTCGAACGGCTGCTGCAGTTATCCCCTGCAGCGGCCTCGGACGGCTCGACGCGCGCGGCCGAAGGCTGGGCCGCGTACACACGCGGTGACGTCGAGAGTGCGGCCCGCCTGCTCGATCAGGCGACGTCGGAGCCTGGTGCGAAGCCCTGGGTCCACTATGCCCTTGGATTCGCGCGGCTGGCAGAGGGTAAGGCGGCGGCCGCCGTTCGAGCATGGGAGCATGTCCGCCAGGCGGCACCAGACTTCGAGCCGGTGTATTTCGACCTCACCGACGTCTATCTGCAGGTTGGTGATGACGCCGCCGCCCTTCGCGTCCTGCAAGCGGCCCAACAGCGGTGGCAATCGGACGCGGAAGTGTGGAACGCGCACGGTGTGGTGCAGGTGCGCCGCGGCGTGCTCCAGGAGGCGGTGGAGTCGTTCAGCCGGGCGATCGCGAGCGCGCCGGATGACCCGGCGGCGCACTTCAATCTTGGACGGGCGCACCAGATGCGGTATCTGCACTCGCGCCGGTACAACGCGGCGATGGGCCGCTGGTTGGCCGACGAGCGGGAGCGGAATTCGGCGATCGCGTCTTTCAGACAATGCGTAGCGCTCGGCGGGCCATACGTCGCCGCCGCGCGCGAGGCGCTCTCCGCCCTCGAATGGCGCTGACGCCGCTCACCGCAATCGGGTCTCGGCCCGCATGCGGCCGTCGGTCCCCTCCAGAAAGAAGCTTTCCCACATGATTCGGATGGTGTCGACCCGCTCGATCTGCGCTGGCGCGGCCTCACGCCCGGCGCCGACGACGTAGAGGAAGGCCTGGCGATGGACTCTGGGCGACTCGGACGCGCGCGGAAGGCGCGGGCCGTGAACGGCGACGATGTCGTCGATGAGGACGTCACGCCGGGTGCCGTTGAACGTCACGCCAACCTGCGGAGACGAGCCGCGGTCTTTGAACGGCAAGACATTCGACGGATTCTCGACGTAGAAGAGGGGCGGCACCTCATGTGCCTCGATGAGGCCCATCGCGTACTGATCGAGCAGGCTATACCGTCTCACCGCGTCAATCGTGCGGAACGATCCGCCGCCGAGATCCTGAATGTCGTTGCCTTCCATCACCGATGCGTCGGAGTCGAAGAAGAAGCTCCAGTGTGACAGGCCGCGGCCGAGGAGCGCGTCGGATCGCTGGCCCCGATGATCCCGGACGTCCATGAACGCGAGCCACCGGTGTCCCACTTCCTGCCCCAGAATGCTCAACGTCGTGTTCTCACCGAGAAACTTGACGGTCGGATCCTCAGGGTACTTTCCGAGAAAATCCATGACGGCGAGGCTGCGCAGCCGCCCCGCGCTGCCGAAGTCGCCCGACAACTCGAACAGATCGAGGCCGATGCCGCTGATCTCGTTGGCAATGGTGACTTCGAACGCAAAGGCGCCAACCGTGAGCGACTGGTCGGTCCAGATCACGAGCTGATCGTAGTCGTCCGGGTGCGTCTCATAGAAACGGCGCGTCAGCGCCACGGTGTCGAGCTGCGGGCGCTGCGCGAAGCGCTCGCCCATGGCCGCAGGTTCCCCGGTGCGCGAGGTGGCGTTGCTGAGATCGAGCGGTGCAAACAGGCCTGTGCGGCCGGGTGAGATGCCGACGACGGCGTCGGGAATATTGATCGTCTCACCAAATTTCAGCTCCACCGCGCCCTCGGGCAACAGCGTGGCCTGCACGTTGGTCACACGCGTGCTCTCGAAGCCGCGCACGCCGCACCACGTGACGGTGTACTGGTCTCCGGCCGCGTGCACGAAGACTCGGCCGCCCGCGGATGGATCCAGATCCGCCAGAAACGGCGCCACACGCGGAGGGCCTGTCATCAAACGCGCGACGTTGCGTTCGGTGCTGGCTTTGTCTTCATCCTCGAAGGTGATATTGCCGTCCGAATTCACGAACGCGATCTGCTGGGGCTCGCCATAAAACGGGAACGCGAACGGCACATTCACTTGCGCGCTATCGTCGTCGCTCAGCGTCAGCGAGGCGCCAAGCGTGCCCCTGAAGGCGCCGTCGATTTTCCGGACCTCATAGCCGTTGCCGGATGGAGAGAAGCGCAGACCCGTGCTGCGCAGATCGAACAGGTTCGGCGGCGCGATGATGTCGCCTCGGTCCTGGATGACGGCGATGTCGCCGACGTCCTGCGCGGGCGGCCCCAGGGGCTGGAGAGACGGGCGCGGTGAGCGGCCTGACTGCGCATGCAGGGCCAGCGCATCCAGGACTCCCCAGCGCGCGTCGCCGTCCACGGCTGTCGTCTTGTCGTGCGCCTCTGCCTGCAAGCGCGCGCCGGCGGCCGTCTCGACCGATACGGACGCGCACGGGTTTTGTGTGGTCGTGCCTCCGCCGGGCGGCGCAGTCGGGCTCTTGCCGCCCCCGCTGCAGGCGGCGGCCAGGACCCCCAGGAGAACCGCAGCAGCCTGCTTCACCGCTACTTCAACTGCGCCAGGATTTTCCTGGCGTGCGCCAGGTCCGGTGAGTCAGGCGGCGCCAGGGACACGAATTTCTCGAGGTCCGTCTTGGCTTTCGGCACGTCGCCAAGCTGCAGGTGGGCAAGCCCACGGTAGTAGTACGAATCGGGCTGTTGCGGAAACTGGGCGATGATCTTGTCGAAGAACTGCTTCGCGTCGTCAGGTTTGCCCTGGTTCAACAGCGAGATGCCGCTGTTGATGATCGCGACCGGTTCCTTGACGCGCGCCATGTCGACCGACGCGAGGATCTTCCGCCCTTCGTCGGCGGCGCCCTGCTCGATGAGCAGGTTGCCCAGAAGAAGCTGCACGTCGACGTTCGCTGGATCTTTGGCCATCGCGATGCGGAGGTGTTCGATGGCCTTCCCGGGCTGGTTTTCACCGGCGTAGGTGCGCGCAATGAGCGGATGGATTTGGTGCGCTTCCGGGTACTTGGCCAGCAGCCGCTCATAGAGCTGCCGCGCTTCGACGAACTGCTTCGCCTGCATCAGCCCCGCCGCCCGGATCAACTCGTCCTTGATCTCGGCGTTTGGATCGACAACAGGTCTGACCGGAACCATCGCGAACTCGATCGGGGGAATGCGCCCGACTTCGCTCACGCCAATCGCGATGCTCTTGTTCTCGAAGCCATCCTTCGTGAAATCCAGGTTCCAGCGCCCGCCCGCCATGCCGCCGATGGCCCACTCGCCCTCTTTATTCGTCTTCGATTCGAACGCGATGGCACTTTCGCCGGCGAGGATGGCCGTGACGCGCACGTCTGCGATCGGCTGCCCTGAGGGATCCGTGATCTTTCCGGCCAGCCGGCCGGTCCCGCGCGTTTGCGCGACAAGGCCGGTCGTCACCGCGAGTGCGAGACCAAGGGCGCACGCTGTCGTCTGGAGTGTCTTCATGGCGTTGCCGTGAAAAATAAAATCCCGGGGCTCTGCTGTTCGTGCAGAGCCCCGGGATCCAGTGTAGCCGAATTCCCGCGCGGTCGGGTTGACTCTAGAAGTTCACCCGAAGGCCCAGACGCAGGATGCGCGGATTCATGATCTCGATGATCTTGTTGAATCCCGTGTCGCCAGGGGTCGCGTTCAGGTCGAACTGACGCCCCAGCACCGTGTTCGTGTTCGTGACGTTGAATACGTCCAGATCGAACATGATGTTCGCACGGTTGAACCGGAACGCCTTCTCGAGCCTGACATCGAGCGACGTCACCGCCGGCAGGCGATTCTCACCGACGTCTTCTACGAGAAGGACGTTCTTGAGACCGCCGGACGACGGATCTTCGACTTCTGTCTCGGCATAGAACGGCTGACCGAAGCCCTGGCGCGTCACCAGGTTGGCGCCCAGGTTGATGCCCCACGGGCCCTGCACCAGACCGTTGGCAATGAACTGATACTTCGGCAGCACCATGAAGATATCGCTCTTGCCGCTGCCGCCGGTCTCGGTCACGACCACGCCGCCGTCTTTGTACGGACTGGTCGGGGACGGCGTCGGATCCTCGATCGAGATGGCCGGGTCATCGAAGTATTCCCGGTGATCGTTGGTCGAGAAGCCGAGTCTCGCCATCCAGCGATTGGACATGCGCTTCGTCGCGCTGATCTCGAACCCGAGGAACCGCTGATGGTAGCCGTCGCGGTTCAGCTCTTCGCGGCCGTTGCCGGGAGGCAGCACGCCGGCCCTCGGCGCGTAAAACGGCACATCGAAGCTGCCGATCGGCGCCTCATTGCCCGATACCGTGCCGGCCTGCACGTAGTCGCCGCGGCGCACGCCGATGAGCGGCTTCCAGCGCAGATTATCAAACCGCCGCCACGTCAACGTCCCGCTCACACCGACGTTGCGCATCAGCTCGCGGTCGATGCCGAACAGCACCTCGTGGGTTGTCGGCGATTTGAGGTCGCCGATTCGGTTGACGCTGTTGACGTTGCTCGGATCGGCGAGGTCAAAGCCGTAGCTGCCCAGCGCGCCCGTGATCAGCTCGTTGGCCTGCGTGATCCCGTCTCGATTGGCGTCGATGGCGAGATAGTAGGCGTACGAGTAATACGTCGGCCCGGCGACGAAGCCCGAATCCGCCGCGCCGAGTTGCGACGCGAATGTCGCGTAGCTGGCGCGCAGCAGCGTCTTGCGGTCGTCATCAAGCGCGTAGGTGATGCCCACTCGCGGCGTGATGGTATTGAACTCGAGCGCATTCTCTTTCGCCGGTGTCGTCAACGCCGGCAGAACATCAGGCACGATCGGGCTGCCGGCACGCGACGCTTCCAGCAGTGTCGAGGTCGACCGGTCGAATCGCAGCCCGACGTTGATCGTGGCGCGGTTGAAACTGATCGTGTCGCCAAGGTACGCGTTCATGTATCGGCCGACGTTGTTGCGGACCTGATCGCCCGTGAAGATCGGCAGCATGAGGCCGTTGGTCGGATAGCTGCTCAGGTGAATCGTATACACCTTCGACCCGGGCCACTGCGAGATCGACTCGACTCCGGCGCGGCGCCAGGAGAAGCCGAACTTCACTTCATGCTTTCCGCGGAACCAGTTGCCGTCTGCGAGCACCGCGTGCTGCGGCCTGTCCGACTTGTAGAAGACGAACGAGTTGTGCCAGACGCGGCCGACGTCGCGGTACGGCTCTTTCCCGGCGTCGAGGCCGCCCTTCGGCACGAGCTGGAAGCCCATGTCCGAATATGCGCCGCGCGCCGTGAAAAACAGGTTGTTGCTGGCGACCCAGTTCACTTCACCTTTGTAGATCGCGGTCGGGCCGCTCTGGTCCCACGTCGTCTCGAGCGGGCGGAAGGCGCTGGCCCCGCGACCGTCCTTCACCTTGTCGCCGAGGAAGTACGTGAAGCCGACGCGCCACGGGGCATTGAGCTGCGCCTGCGTCTTGAAACCAATGTTGTTCAGCTCCGTGCGGTCGAGAACGTCCGTAATCGTGCGAATCCGGACGTCGGTCTTGCCCCACGAGCCCCACGCCCACCATTTATCTCTCACAATCGGACCGCCCAGCTCGCCGCCGTAGTCGGAATACTGTTCCGTGCGGTTGCCTTTGCCCGACTCGCCAACGAGCGAGGTGCCCTTGAGCTCGTCAGGCAGGTTGTTCGCCTGCATGCCGTCGTTGGAGAAGTATCCGCGGAAGGAGCCGTGCGGCGTGTTGCTGCCGCTCTTCATGACGAAATTCAGGTGCACGCCGGCCGTGGAGTTCGTGACGTCTGCGCCACCCGTGGTGACCTGCATTTCCTGAAACATGTCGAAGTCGTAGTACGTCGGGGACGCACCCGTCGCGGCCATGTCGGTGATCGGAATGCCGTCGATGTTCCAGGTGTTCTGGCCGCCGGCGGCGCCCTTGGCCTGGTAGTTGGACTGCTGTCCCGACTCGGCGCCGCCGACGTTCACGCGGTCGACGATGATGCCGGGTACCGTCTGCATGACGACCCAGGGATCACGCGACGACGGGATGTTCTGCAGCTCCTCGAGCGTCACGTTGGTTGACGTGGTGGTTCTCTTCGGATCGATGGTCGGCGCTCCGGCCGTAACCTCGACGGCAGTGGTCAGGCCCGCTACGCCCAGCGTCGCCTTGAGCGGCACGCCGGCGCCGGCAACGACCGGGACCCTGCGGTTGATATAGTCGCCAAAGCCCTGCAGCCGCGCCGAAACGGTGTAGTCGCCCGGCGGCAGATTCAGGAAGTGCGCCTCGCCCGAGGCGTCTGTTACGGCGCTTTGGTTCAGCGGACCGGCGATGTCGACCGTAACACCAGGCAGCACCGCGCCCGTGGTGTCAACGGCAGTCACATCGATGCGGCCGGTGAAGACCTGCGCCGATGAGGGTGTGGCGAACGCAAACAGCGCAGCCGCCACAACCAGCAATCGAGTCAAACGGAATCTCATTCAACCCTCCCAGGGAAGAAACGAAAAGCGACTCTAGTCGTAATGGGCGCACAATGCAAGTGGTGCACCGGTATCCGGTCCCTTTGTTTTCAACAAGTTACAGGTCGATAAGCGTGCACAATCCAAGGGTTTGAATCGGCACAACCAAATAGGTGGATTACTCAGAACCCGGCTCTGATCCCCAGGCGCAGAATAGCGGGCGCCATGATTTCCAGGGGCGTGTCGGCGGTTGTCACGCGCAGGTCGTATTGGCGCCGGAGCACGGTCGCGAGGTTCAGCACGTTGAACACGTCGACGTCCACATTGAGACGCAGCCGCTCGATGGTGAACGCCCTGCTCGCGCGCCCATCCAGCGACGTCACAGGGGCCAGACGGAACTCGCCTGGGCTCACCAGCAGCAGCGTCTTCAGATCGCCGAGCGGATCACCTGTCGGCACTCCGCTTCGATAATAGGGCTTGGCGTATCCCTGCCGCACCAGAAGGTTTGCGGCAAGACTGATCTTCCAGGGCGCCTGGTACATCGCCGCGGCGCTGACCTGATACTTCGGCAGCAGCATGAAGATATTGGTTTTGCCGCTGCCGGCCGTTTCGCGCAACACCTCGCCGCCATCGATATTGGGACTGTCAGGCGTGGACGTGGGGTCGAACAGCGCGCCGGCCGTCTCGAAGTACTCACGATGGTCGTTCGCCGAGAAACCAGCACGCCCCATCCACCGGTTCGACAGCCTTTTGATGGCCGCGATTTCGATTCCCCAGTACCGCTGGTGGTAATCCTCGCGGGTGACATACTCCGTCGCCGTGCGGTTGGCAGGCACAGCATCAGCCGGCAGTCCATAAAAGGGCACCTCGAAGTCGCCGATCGGCTCCACCCTGCCTGAGAATGAGCCGAGCCGCACGAAGTCGTCGCCGCGCACTCCCTGCAGCGGACGCCAGTTGAAATCCACGAAGCGGCGCCACGTGAGCGTTGCGCGCAGGGCGATGTTCGACCGCAACTCGTGATCGATACCTCCCGAGAGCTCATGCGTGATCGGCGTGCTGTACCGCGCGATGCGGTGGTTCGGCTCGCCGGCATTCGAGGGATTGGCCAGGTCGAACCCGTACCATGCGCATACGCCACGGTCAGCCAACGCCGGCGAGCACGTGCGTCCGGCGATCTCCTCGTGATCCACCGTCCGGTTGAGATTCTGATCGGTGACGTCGAAGAAAAAGACACCCCTGCGAGAGCCCACGGTGGAAAAGAAAGCGGCCTCATCGGCGCCCATCTGTGACGCAAACGCCGCGTAGCTGGCACGGGCGACAGTTCGGCGGGACTTCCCCGCCGCATAACTCACGGCGAGGCGCGGGGTCAGGGCGTTCCAGACGATGGCCTGATCCGCCGCGCGGCCCGTGAGATCGGGCAGGAGCGAGGCGAGCAGCGAATTTCCCGCCTGCGAATACGACCGCACCGACGCCGCCTGGCGATCCCATCGGAGTCCCGCGCTCAGCGTCCACCGATCGAAGGCCACCGTGTCGCCCACGAACGCGCCCGTGTAGCGCGCCGACGCGCCGGTCACCTGGTTCCAGGCGGAGACTTCGGCGATCATGGCCGGATATCCGCGGTGGTACGTAATGATGCCGTTGCCAGGGACGGTATAGGTCTCATCGACCTCCGCGCGCCGATGGTGGACGCCTGCCCTGAGTTCGTGCCGCCCGCGGAAATAGCTGCCCTGTAGCTCGCCGCCATGTTGCGGTCGATCGGTCCGATAGGCGTAAAAGGTGTTCCGGGCCCTGCCGGCATCGTCCGCCCCGATCATGTTCACCTCGAGGCCGCCCTGCGGCGTCAGCGCGAATCCCCCAGAGACAGTGGCCCAATGACCGGTCAGGAAGACCTGGCCACCGGCCGCGTAACTGGCGCCGACCTTTACCATCGTGGTGGGACCATCCTGATTGAACGTTGTCTCTTCCGGACGAAGCGGGCTCGCATCGCGCCCCTGCTTTTGTTTATTGCCCCGGAAAACCGTGAGTGATGGACGCAGGCTTCCGGTCGCCTGGCCCGACATTTTGAGGGCCAGGTTCGCGAGATCCGTGGCATCGGAGGTACCCGTCAGCGTGAGCACCGCCACGTCTGTGCGGCCGGCTGCGCCCCAGGCCCACAGGCGGTCGCGCAGAATGGGTCCCCCCAATTCGAACCCGTAGTCGTGGTACGTCTGCATCCGGTTGCCTTTGCGGCTGGGCCCTCCAAGGCTAGCCGCGAGATCGGACGGCAGGTTCACAGCTTGAAGCGACTCGTTCGTGAAGTAATACCGCGATGAACCGCGCGGAGTATTTGTGCCGGCCTTCAGCACGAGGTTGACCGCCACGCCGGGTGTGGGGCTTTTGATGTCGGCTCCACCCGTTGTGATCTGCATCTCCTCGAACATGTCGAAGTCGAAGTACGTGGGGGAAGCACCAAGCGCTGCCATGTCCGTGACTGGCACGCCGTCAATGTTCCACGTGTTTTGACCGCGGTCCGCGCCCTTTGCCAGATAGTTGGACTGCTGCCCGGATTCCGAGCCGCCGACGTTCACACGATCGACGATCACGCCCGGCACGGTTTGCAGCACAACCCACGGGTCGCGCGCCGAGGGCACCGACTGCAGCTCCGCGTACGTCACCGTGGTCGCGATCGCGGCACGCCTGGGATCGATCATCGGCGTTGCCGCGCTTATCGCAACGCTCTGGGTGACTCCCGCCACCGTGAGCACGACGCGCAACGACACGCCGGTACCGGCCGCGACCGGCACATTCCTGTTGATGTAGTCATTGAAACCCTGCAGCGCGACCCTCGCGGTGTAGTTGCCGGGCGTGAGATTGAGGAAATGCGCCTGGCCCGATGCATCCGCATTCGCCGTGCGGTTTTCCGGCCCCTCAATCTGAACGAGAGCGCCGGGTGCGAGCGCGGCCGTCGCGTCAGTCACTACGACGTCGATGCGCCCGGTCGAGAACTGGGCCAACGCCGGTGTACTAGTGATCCAGAAAAATAAGACGAGCGTCAGAAGCAGTAAGTCTCGCATCTCTTTTCTTCCCTAATACAGCAGGTATTTCGCCCGGATTCGCCGCCAGCGGGCTTCGGCGGACGTCCATCCCGTGGCGATGGCCGCCGGGTCGTCGCCGGCCTTGATCCGGGCGATGTCGCGCGCCGATCCGAACAGCCGCGCGGCGCGGTCGATTTCGAATGTCGCACCGTGCAGTTTTGTGAGGGCCGCAGCGATCTCCACGCCCACGCGCACCGGACGGACGGCCTCGCGATCGAGCACGAGGATGAACACGCCCTGGCATTCTTCCTTCGCGAACTTGCTCGCCGTGGGCGTGAAGCGCACCGGATAGAAGCTGACGCCCGGCAGCTGCCGCGCATTGAGCGCATCGGCCAGCGCGGGACCGTCAATCCACGGCGCGCCAATGTGTTCGAACGGCGTGTCGGTGCCGCGGCCGACCGAAATGTTTGCCGACTCGAACGCGCCAATGCCTGGATAGAGCGTCGCCTGAATCAGGTTGCGCATGTTGGGCGACGGATTGATCCACGGCAGCCGCGTCTCGTCGTACCACGCGTCGCGCCGCCATCCACGCATCTCGATCACCTGCAGGTCGGCGCCGATCTTGTTCTCGGCATTGAAGAGCCGCGCCAGCTCGCCAAGCGTCATCCCGTGACGAATCGGCATGCGGCTCATGTAGCCGGTGAAGCCAACGGCCTCTTCATCGAGCGCGGGGCCTTCGATCGCAAAGCCGTTGATCGGATTCGGCCGATCCAGCACCACGACGCGGATGTTCCGTTTCGCCGCCTCCTCCATCGCATACGCCATCGTGGTGATGTAGGTATAGAAGCGCGCGCCGATGTCCTGCAGATCGAAGACGAGCGTGTCGATGCCGTTGAGCATCGCGTCGGTCGGCCGGCGCGTTTCGCCATAAAGCGAATGGATGGTGAGATCGGTCGTCTCATCGACCGACGAGGGCACTGTGGCGTCGAGAATGCCGCGGATGCCGTGCTCGGGACTGAAGAGCGCGACGAGGGTGACGCCCGGGGCTTTGTGCAGCAGATCGATCGCGGGCGCGCCCGTGCGCGAGCGGCCGGTGTGGTTCGTGATCAGACCGACGCGCCGGCCTTTCAGCTGCGCGAAACCGTTGGCGGCGAGGACGTCGAGGCCGGTGAGAACGGTTGTTGGTTGTTGGTTGCTGGTTGCTGGTGCGCTCTCGAAAAAGCCGCGCGCGAATGTTGCGTCTTCAGGAACGCTGTCGATGAACGCGGCCGCCGCGAGCGTGGCCACGCGTGCGCGCAGGGGCGTCACGTCGCCTTTTCCGTCGGGATGCACGCGGTTCGACATGAAAATCACGAACAGCCTCGAGGCAGGATCGATCCAGATTGACGTGCCGGTGAATCCTGTGTGGCCGAACGAGCCGAGCGGCAGCAGGTCGCCGCGGTTGCTCGAGAAGCTCGACGCGATGTCCCAGCCGAGGCCGCGCACGTTTGCTTCGCCTGGCGGCGTGGCCGGCGATGTCATGCGCTCGACGCTCAGGGGCGACAGCACGCGCGCGCCGTCGAGCGTGCCTTTATTGAGCAGCAGCCGCGCGAAGCGCACGAGATCGTCGGCCGTGCCGAACAGTCCCGCGTGTCCGGCGACGCCGTCCATCCGCCGCGCGGTTGGATCGTGCACCACGCCGCGAAGCATTGGCGCATTGGCCCCACACGGCCATGCCAGTTTTTCGCATGGCTGTGTCGGCGCAATGCGCGCGCCCATCGATGCCGGCGGCAGAAACATCGTGTCTTTCATCCCGAGCGGCACGAAGATCCGCTCGCGCACGTAGCGCTCGAACGGCATTCCGCTCGTGCGGGCGACGATGTCGGCGAGGAGGAAGAAGTTGATGTCGCTGTAGATGAACCTGCGGCCGGGCGCGGCGCTGGGGATTTCCTCGAGCGCGTAGCGAATGGCGGTGTCGCGGCCTTCGAACTCGTCGCTGAGATCGAGGTCGGGGCGCAGTCCCGACATGTGCGTCAGCAAATGCCGGACGGTGATGCGCTCCTTGCCGTACTGGCCGAAGCCGGGAATGTAGTCCGCCACGCGATCGTCGAGCCGGATCTTCCCTTGCTCCACCTGCTGCATCACCGCGGTGGTCGTCGCGATGACCTTCGTGAGCGAGGCGACGTCGAAGACGGTGTCGACCGTCATCGGCTCGACCGCCGGCACGAGCGCGCGATTGCCGTATGCCTTGCGATACAGCACCGTGTCGCCCTTGCCGATGACGACGACGGCGCCCGGCAGTTTCTTGTCGCGGATGGCGTCTTCGATCACGCGATCGAGCGCCGGCAGCGGCGTGGTCTGTTGGGCGTGAGTCGCGGGGACGGCGAGCAGAACAACGAAGGCCAGCACTCGTGCGCGCATGCGCCCTATCTTAGCCAGAAATGTGGGCTAGATCTTGCCCCGGGTGAATCTGTCGAAGATGTCGACGAGCTCGCCGAGGCGCTGTTCCTGCAGCGTCTCGTCTTTGGCGATGTCGGCGGGCAGGCAGATGTCGACGTGGAAGCGGAATACTTCGAGGCTCACGCGGTTGAGCGCGGCTTCGGCGGCTGACAGCTGCTGCAGGATCTCGATGCACAGCCGCGGCTCCTGCACCATGCGGCGGATGCCGCGCAGCTGTCCCTCGATGCGGTTGAGCCGCGCCGTCATCGACTGCTGCATGTCCTTGGTCAGCATGACGTCAGTCCGCTACTTGGCGAAGCGATCGAAGATGTCGACCAGCTCGGAGAGGCGATTGCGGCCCTCTTCCTCGCTCGTGTGGACGCCGCCCGGCACACACGTCTCGACGTGCATCTTGAGGATGGTGAGGCTGACCTTGTTGAGGTTTGTCTCGGCCTGCGCGAGCTGCTGCAGGATGTCGGCGCAGAGCTCGGGCTCCTGAATCATCTTTCGGATGACTCGCACCTGCTGCTCGACGCGGTTGATCTTGCCGACGATGGTTTGCTGCTGGTCGGTGTTGAGCACTGAGGTCGCCAAATCGTATTGCCATACTCCCGTATTGGCAAGTCCGTTTACCGCCTATTTGCGGTGTAATTCGACGCGGCGGTTGCTGGCGCGGCCTTCCTCGGTGGTGTTGTCGGCCACCGGTTTGGTGTCGCCGAAGCCTGCCGTCGTCAGCCGCGCGGCCGCAACGGCGCGCGTATCCACCAGGTATTTCTTCACGGCTTCGGCCCGCTGCTGCGAGAGCGTGAGATTGGCGGTGGGCGCACCGACATTGTCGGTATGTCCCTGGATCTCGAGACGAAGCGCAGGATCGCTCTGCAGGAGGGCGGCGATCTGATCGAGCACCGCTTTTGACTCGGCCTTGATGGCGGCCTTGCCGGTGTCGAACACGACGCCCTGCAGCGCGACCGAACCGGTCTTCGCGAGCTGTTCGGCCAGCCAGGCGGCGGTGACGTCGATCTGCTGCGTCATCGGCGCTTCTTCGATGATTGTCAGCGTGTAGGTCTCGCCGTTGTTCGAGATGCTCGTCTCGACCCACAGCGTGCGGCCGTCGCCGAGCGGCATGGTCGCGGTGGCGGTGCCGCCGCCCACCTCGACCGCCTCGAGCCGTTTCTGTCCCTTTTTTGCAAGGAGCGCGTTGGCGTAGTTCCGCGCGATCGCGAGCGCTCCAGGATTTTTCGCGCCTTCCTTCAGCCAGTATTCGAGGCGCCAGTAGCGCCCCTCGACTTTTTTGGTGGCGTCATCCTCGACCGTGAACTCGTGGGCGGCGAACTCCTGCGCGTCGGCGGCCGACAGATAGTAGCCCGCCATCCTGGCAAGCACCGGATGATCCTGCGCGCCCTCGGCATCCGCCTGAGCGAATGCGGACACGGCGGTCACGAGCACAATGGCCAGAGGGCAAAGCAGCCTGCGCATAGCCGCATCCTAACCTACTTGACGCGTGATGCCGCGCTGAATGAACATTCATTCAGTGCCCACGGTCGCCGTCGACAAACGCACCGCCATCCTCGAAGCGGCCACCGCCATCTTCGCCGAGCGCGGATTCTTCGGCGCGCAAGTCGCCGACATCGCGCGCGGCGCCGGCATCGCCGCCGGCACCGTCTATCTCTACTTCCGCAGCAAGGACGAAATCCTCACCAGCATCTTCGACCGCACCATGAAGGAGGCGATCGCGGAAGGCCGCGCGGTGGTCGCCGAGGTCAAAGACCCGCGCGAGCGCCTGCGCCGCATCGCGCGCCTCCATCTCACGCGGATGGGCCGCGATCGCAATCTCGCCATCGTGTTTCAGGTCGAGCTGCGGCAGACGACGAAGTTCATGGAGAAGTTTTCGGCGACCGGTCTCGGCGACTATCTGCTGCTGATTCAGGAGACGATTGCGGATGGCCAAGCGCGCGGCATGTTCCGCAAGTCGCTGAATGCGCGGACGGCGGCCAAGGTGTTTTTCGGCGCACTCGATGAGATGGCGACAAACTGGATTCTCAGCCGCCGCCGTTACCCGCTCGCGCAGCAGGCGGATGAAGTGGTGGACCTGATCGTGGGCGGTCTCGCGAAATGATTCGAACTGGTGCGGTTCTCGGCGCCGGCACGATGGGCGCGCAGATCGCCGCGCATCTGGCGAACGCGGGGCTGCCTGTGCTGCTGCTCGACGTGACGGCCGACGCCGCCACCGCCGGACTCGCGCGCGCGAAAAAGCTCAAGCCGGATCCATTCTTTCTGCCCGACGCCGCGTCCCTCATCCGCACCGGCGCGTTCGACGAGCACCTCGCGGATGCCGGCACGGCCGACTGGATCATCGAAGCGATCGTCGAGAAGCTCGACGCAAAACAGGCGCTGCTCGCGAAACTCGCCCCGCACCTGAAACCCACCGCCATCGTCAGCACCAATACGTCCGGAATCCCCATTCGCTCGATCTCCAATGGGGCGAGATTTTTAGGGTGCCATTTCTTTAATCCGCCCCGCTACCTTCCGCTCGTCGAGCTGATCCCCACGGCCAATACTGATCTCGTCGTCCTCGCCGAGTTGCATGCGTTTCTCGATCATCGTCTCGGTAAAGGTGTCGTGCTCGCAAACGACAGACCGGGATTCATCGCGAACAGGATTGGCGTTTATGGCATGGCGCGCACGCTCGAGGCCGTTGCGACCGGCGGTTTCACGATCGATGAAGTTGAAGCGCTGACCGGCCCTGCGATCGGACGTCCGAAGAGCGCGACGTTCCGCACGGCCGACATCGCCGGCATCGACATCCTCGCGAAGGTGGCGAGCGACCTCGAAACGAATCTGAAGGAAGAGGCCTTCCGTCTGCCGCCGTTCATCGAGGCGATGGTCGGCGAAGGGGCGACCGGCGAAAAGGCCGGCCGCGGATTCTTCCAGAGATCGACCGATCAAACGACTGCCGGCGCGTCCGAGATTCTCGTCCGCGATCTTGCGACAGGCAGGTACGTCCCGCGCGTGAAGGCGCGCTTCGCGTCGGTCGACACCGCGCGCGGCATCGAAGACGTCAGAGCGCGCGTGAAGGCGCTGTTCAACGCGAAGGACCGCGCCGGCGAATTCCTGCGCGCCACGCTGGCGCCGACGCTGCTCTACGCCGCCCGCATCGCGCCCGACGTGGCCGAGTCGATTGACGATGTGGATCGGGCGATGCGATGGGGATTCGGGTGGGAGCTCGGTCCCTTCGAGACGTGGGACGCGATCGGCATCCGCGACGTGCTCGAGGCCGCGAACGTCGCGCCCGCCGACGCGCCGAAACTCGTGGCCGACCTCCTCGCCGCCGGCCGCAACACCTTCCGCGACGGCCCGCTGCCGCCCGCGCATCCGGATTACGGAGTGCTCAGGGGTGGCGCGGCCCTTCAGGGCCCGCGAACCATCCGCTCCAACGCCTCCGCCAGCCTGGTTGACCTCGGCGACGGCGTGCTCGCCGTGGATCTGCACTCGAAGATGAACGCCATCGGCGGCGACACGATCGAGATGATCGACGCCGGCGTTGCGGCGGCGTCCGACGGTTATGCAGGTCTCGTGATCGGCACCGAGGGCCAGCACTTCTCGGCCGGCGCGAATCTCATGCTGCTGCTCCTGTCGGCGCAGGAAGGCGAATGGGACGAGATCGATCTGATGGTGCGCGGGTTTCAGCGGGCCACGATGGCCATGCGTCTGTCGCCAGTCCCCGTCGTCGTCGCCACCGCCGGACTCGCGCTCGGCGGCGGATGCGAGTTTGCGCTGCATGCCGATCGCGTGCAGGCCGCGGCTGAAACGTACATCGGTCTGGTCGAAGTCGGCGTCGGCCTGATCCCCGCGGGCGGCGGCACGAAAGAAATGCTGGCGCGCGCGATGGAGGCGATGCCGGATCCGAACGGCGACCTCATGCCGCACGTGCAGCGCGTGTTCGAGACGATCGGCTTCGCGAAGGTGTCGACGAGCGCGCCGCATGCGCGCCGGCTCTCGTACCTGCGCGACGTCGATGCCATCACCATGAACCGCGAGCGCGTCGTCGCCGGCGCGAAGCGCCTGGTGCTGGCGCGCGCTGCGGCCGGCTATCAGCCGCCCGTGATGCGCTCCGCGATTCCGGTCGGCGGGCCCGACGTGTCTGCCGCGCTCGCGCTTGGCGTGCACCTCGCGCGGCGGGCCGAGCGCATCAGCGATCACGACGCGACGATCGGACGGGCGCTCGCGCGCATTCTGACCGGCGGCGATGTCGCGCATCGCACGACACTCACCGAGCAGCAGCTGCTCGACCTCGAGCGCGAAGCGTTCCTGAAACTCACCGGCGAGCCGAAGACGCTCGCGCGCATCGGTCACACGCTGAAGACCGGAAAGATGCTGAGAAACTAGTGATCGACAGGGGTAAGGGGCCGGTCGTCGTCATGATTCCTGGCATCCAGGGGCGCTGGGAGTGGATGGGTCCGGCGATCCACGAGGTCGCGAAGCGATGCCGCGTCCTCACCTTCTCGTACGATCGCACGCCGCGCGCGCGCGAGCTGCAGCAGCATGGCAATCTCGATCGCCTCGTCGAACAGGTCGCGGAAGTCATGGACATCGCGAACGTGCAGCGTGCCGTTATTTGCGGCATCTCGTTTGGCGGCTTCATCGCCACGCGGTTTGCCGCGCGCTATCCCGAGCGCACGAATGCGTTGCTGCTCGTCTCGAGCCCGACGCCGCACTGGAAGCCGAACGAGACCCTGATGAAGTACATCCAGCGCCCGCTGCTGTCGATGCCGCTCGTGCTGCCCACGTGGTTCGCGCGCATGTGGCCCGAGATCTTCGCCGCCAAGGTCACCGCATGGGAGCGCGTCCGCTTCGGCTGCAGCTATTTCACGCGCGCGATCCGCGCGCCGCTCTCCGTCACGCGCATGAGCGAGTGGGCCAGACTCAAACTCGCGACTGACATCGTGTCTGACTGCGCAAAGGTGACGGCGCCCGCGATGCTCATCACCGGGGAGCCTGGCCTGGATCGTGTCGTCGACCTGAACGCGTCAAAGGATTACGTGACACTCATCAAGGGCATGCGGCATGTGACGCTGGAGCGGACGGGGCATATTGGGCTCGTCACGAAACCAACGCTGTTCGCGGACCTCGTGTGCGCGTTCGTTGAGGAGCATGCCAGTGCGAGTTGATTTCAAGGGGCCGGCCGGAAAGCTCGAAGGCATCCTCGACGGGCCGGGCGTGCGTCCCGTGCAAGGCTCGCCGGCCAAGCCCAAAGCCGCCGTCGTCTTCGCGCATCCACTGCCCACCGAGGGCGGGACGATGCATACGAAGGCCGTGTTTCAGGGCACGAAGGGCCTGGTGCGCATCGGGTGCGCGGTGCTGCGGTTCAATTTCCGCGGCGTCGGCAAGAGCGAGGGCGCGTTCGACAAGGGGCGCGGCGAGCGCGACGACTTCCGCGCGGCGCTCGAGTTCATGGCTGCGCGCTATGCCGGCACGCCGCTGTGGGCCGCGGGCTTTTCGTTTGGATCGAACGTAGCGCTGGAAACCGGCGCGGCCGACGATCGCGTGACGGTGCTGATCGGCATCGCACCGCCGGTGGCGCGCGAGGGCTACGACTTCACGAACACGCTCGCGAGCACGAAGCCGAAGTTCTTCATCCAGGGATCCGAAGATGAGCTCTGTGAGCTCGAAGCCACGTGGGCGTTCTACGGCAAGCTGCACGAGCCGAAGGAGCTCGTGGTGATCGACGGCGCCGACCATCTGTTTACAGGGCAGACGCCGGAGGTCGGCGAAGCATTGCAGGATCTTCTCGGAGACTACGAGTAATGGCTGCCGTGATTGTATCGGCGGTGCGGACGGCGGTCGGCAAAGCGCCGCGCGGCGCGCTGCGGTTCACACGGCCTGACGAAATGGCGGCGGCGGTTATGCGCGCGGCGATAGAACGATGCGAGGGAGCGGAGCGGGGCGAGGGGCCCCCGCGAGCGACCGAGCCGGGGTCCGGGGCCGCGCCCCCCCCCCCCCCCGAGAGATTAGACATTGACGATGTGATCTTCGGCTGCGCGATGCCGGAGGCCGAGCAGGGACTGAACGTGGCGCGCATCGCTGCGCTGCGCGCCGGCATTCCCGTGACGGCGTCGGCGGTGACGGTGAATCGCTTCTGCGCGTCTGGACTCGAGGCGATTGCGATCGCGGCGGAGCGCGTGGCGGCCGGCGGCGCGCGCGCCGTGCTGGCCGGCGGCACCGAGTCGATGAGCCTGATCCCGATGGGCGGCCACAAAGTCGCCCCGAATCCGACGCTCGTCGCCGAGTATCCCGACGTCTATCTGAGCACCGGCTTGGTGGCCGAGAACCACGCCCGCGAAGCCAACATCTCGCGCGAAGAACAGGACCAGTTCGCCCTCGACAGCCACCAGAAGGCAGTGGCCGCGATCGATGCGGGGCGGTTCGACGAGGAAATTGTAAAAATAGGGGACGGGTCTCATTTTTACGTAACAGGAAAAAATGAGACCCGTCCCCATTTTTCGATCGACGAGGGGCCGCGCCGCGACACGTCCCTCGAAGCGCTCGCCGCGCTGAAGCCGGCCTTTCACGCCAGAGGCACCGTCACCGCCGGCAATTCTTCGCAGACCAGCGACGGCGCTGCCGCGGTTCTTGTCATGGACGAGGCGCGCGCGAAAGAGCTTGGCCTGCGGCCGCTCGCGCGCTTTCTCGGATACGCCACGGCCGGCGTCGAGCCGGAGCGCTTCGGCATCGGGCCGGTGCCGGCTGTCCGCAAACTGCTCGCGCGCCTGTCGATCCCGCTCGACCAGATCGATCTTATTGAGCTGAACGAGGCCTTCGCTGCGCAGGTGCTCGCGTGTCTCCGCGAACTGCCGATCGATCGCGCGCGGCTCAACGTCAATGGGGGAGCCATCGCACTCGGCCATCCCCTCGGCTGCAGCGGCGCCAGGCTCACGACTACGCTCGTCCACGAAATGCGCCGCCGCACCGCGCGCTACGGCCTCGTCACCCTCTGCGTCGGCGGCGGCATGGGTGCCGCGGCGCTCTTCGAGCGCAGCGTGACGGCATGACAGCAATTTTGAATTTTGAACTTGCCAACGTTCAATTTCCTGAGGCACCGTAATGCCCACTGACACACAGACGACACCCAAAGGCGGCGAGTGGCTCGTAACTCAGGTTGCCGAAGTGTTCTCCCCTGAGCGACTGTCCGACGACCATCGCCTGATCGCGCAGACCGCCCACGAGTTCATGACCAACGAGGTCGTGCCCGTCATCGATCGGCTCGAGCAGAAGGACTGGACGCTCGCGCGCGAGCTTGTCGCCAAGGGCGGCTCGCTCGGCCTCATCGGCACCGACGTCCCCGAAGATCTCGGAGGCGTTGGCCTCGACAAAGCGGCCTCGATCATCGTCGGCGAAGCAGTCGGCCGCAGCGCATCGTTCGCGACAACCTTTGGCGCGCAAACCGGCCTCTCGATTATCCCGCTGCTTTGTTTCGGCACCGATGCGCAGAAGCAGAACTATCTGCCGCGCCTCGCGTCGGGCGAGATCATCGGCGCCTACGCGCTCAGCGAGTCTGGTTCCGGCTCCGATGCGCTCGCCGCACGCGCCCGCGCCGTCAAACAGCCCGACGGCTCGTTCGTTCTCAGCGGCGAGAAGATGTGGATCACCAACGGCGGATTCGCCGACCTCTTCATCGTCTTCGCGCAGCTGCAGGACGCGGCCGCAGCCGGGGCGCAGGCCACCACTCTCTCTGCTTTCATCGTCGAGCGCGCGTTCGCAGGCGTGGCGAGCGGCAACGAAGAACACAAGATGGGCCTGCACGGATCGTCGACGACGCCGTTGATGCTGCAGGAGGCGAACGTGCCGGCAGAGAATCTGCTCGGCGAGGCGGGGCGCGGACACAAGGTCGCGCTCAACACGCTCAACTATGGCCGCTTCAAGCTCGCGGCGATGTGCACAGGCGGCGCAAAAATGGCCGTCGCCGAGGCCGCGGCGTATGCGGCGTCGCGCAAGCAATTCGATCAACCGATCGTGAATTTCGGCGCGATCCAGCACAAGATCGGCGAGATGACCGCGCGTATCTACGGCGTCGAGGGCGCGCTCTACCGCACCTGCGGAATGATCGACGATGCGATACAGCGTGACGGTCGACTCTCATCCGTCCTCGAAGAATTCGCCATCGAAGCCGCCATGCTGAAGGTCGGCGCGTCAGAGATGCTCGATTACGTGCTCGATGAGAACGTGCAGATTCACGGCGGCAACGGCTTCGTGAAGGACTATCCGGCCGAGCGGCACTATCGCGACGCGCGCGTCAATCGCATCTTCGAAGGCACCAACGAGATCAATCGCCTGCTCGTGCCGGGCATGCTCGCGCGCCGCGCGGTGAAGGGCACGCTGCCGATCATCGCCGCCGCGAAGGCGCTGCAGGACGAGCTGCTGCAGCCGCCGTCGATGCCGTCAGCATCAACCGGCACTCTGGCAGCCGAACGCGCGATGGTTACCGGCATGAAGAAGGTCGCGCTCGCGCTGCTCGGCACCGCGATGCAGACGTACGGCGACAAGATGGCGGATCAGCAGGAGGTGCTCAGCTTCACCTCCGACGTCATCACTGACGCCTTCACCGCCGAGAGCGCCCTGCTGCGCGCGCAGCAGGCGCAGACGAACGACCCCTCGCGCGCCGCGCTCCACGAAGCCGCCGCGCGCATCGTCATCCACACCGCCGCAAGCCGCGTCGACGCGGCCAGCAAGGAAGCCCTGGCCGCCATGGCGACAGGTGACATGCTGCGCACGCTTCTGGCCGCGACGAAGCGCTGGCTCAAGTCGGTGCCGGCCGATCTGGTCACCGATCGACGCGCCCTCGCGGCCGAGACCGTCGCCGGGAAGAAGTACGTATTCGAGATCGTTTAGGACGTATCGCCCGCGAGCCGCAGGGGGTTGTTGAAGTTTCTGCGCCGGCCGGGTCGCGAGCCTGTGGATAAACTGTGAAAACACACGACAGTGGCGTTTACATGTCAGGCCGAAAGCCCCTTGCGGGGTCGTCCTCCCTTAGCCCCATTAGCCCTTGCGGCCGCCGCCTTCGCCTTCGAGCGCCGCTGACCCCCTTTTTGTCCTGCGGCCCGAGCGAATAAGCGCGTGCCGAACGCCTGTTCGACGAGCCCTGGGATAGAAACGTCGACGTCGAGTGACGGCCATGACAAAGCATCGCCTGCCAGAGAGACCCGGATTTCTCCCAGGATTGAAGCGGGCGCCTCAGCAAGACCAGGCACGATAGCGCGAGGAATGGTCATCGAGCCGCCACTGCGGAACTTGAGATCGATCGCGTCCCGTATGGAATCGTAATGAGCCTGGATGACGGCGGACGGCTCCTGCGCGCGCGCTTGCCCTAGCGCGCGCGCACGGGCAAAGCGTTCTCGATCTTTCGCGGTCAGGTCAGCGCCGGCCATGATACTTTTCCCATTCCAATTTCAAGATCTCTACATTCCTCGCGACAAGTCGTTCCGCGCGCTTGACGTCACGATCGGAGATGGCACCTGAGATCTCGACAACGTGGCAGGTCGACAACTCGATCTTCAGGATGGCGCCGGCTTTCGCGACATGAACATGCGGCGGCGGATGATCGAAGGTGTACAGCCTCACCTCGAACCCGTCCTTGCGGATCAGAGTCGGCACCCGCCCATCTCCATAATACCTAAGGCCTTGGGTTTATGGAAGGCGATATGGGGGACAGCCTCCCCGCTATAAGATCTTCGAACTGGCGCGCACCGGCCATGGCTTCGTTCAGGGTTTCATGTCGCATGGTCGCACGGCACGTGCCTGCGTTTTGTCGAGTGATTTCGTCAAAAAGGCTGTCGAGGAGTGCGGAACCGGCACATTGGAAAGCAGCCAAAAAGTGCAGTAACGGCTATCGGCCGAGAAATCAGAACCTGAAACATGCCCAGCCGCACTTCGAACCTCGAACTTCGGACTCCGATACTGCTCTGCGTGCTGCTGGCCGCCGGCTGCGCCGCCGAGCCCCGCACCTACGAAGCAGAGATCGCCGCGTGGCGGGCCGACAAGGACGCCGGCTTCAAGTCGGGCGACAAGTCGCCGATCCCCGAGGCGCAGCGCGCCGCGTTTCCCGGCCTGCGCTACTTCGATGTCGACGCGGGCTTCCGCGTGCCGGCGGCGCTCACTGAGACCGAGACATCGAGTCAGGTCATCGAGATGGATACGACGGCCGGCAACCGCGATCGCATGCGCGTGATCGGCAAACTCGAGTTCACGCTCAACGGCGAGAAGCGCACGCTCACCGCGTATGTGCCGGAGACCGCGGCCGATACGCGGCGCCTCTTCGTGCCGTTCGGCGACGCCACCAATCGCGGTGAAACCTACGGCGGCGGGCGCTATCTCGATCTCGAGCGCTCGTCCATCGGCATCTACGATCTCGATTTCAACCGCGCCTACAATCCGTTCTGCGTCTACGACGTACGCTACGAATGCCCCCTGCCGCCTCGGGAAAACCGGCTGCCGATCGAGATCCGCGCCGGCGAGAAGATGCCGGCCGGCAAGGCCTCCAGCTGATGTCGCGCCTCCCCGCCGCCATCGTCTTCGACTTCGACGGCGTCATTGCCGACACCGAGCGCCTGCATCTCGACGCGATGCGGGCTGCTCTCCGAGGCTTCAGTTCACCAGATCACCAGATCACGAGATCACCAGATACATCGCTCGAGCTGTCGACGGAGGAATATTACGCACGGTATCTCGGGTTTGACGACGAAGGTGTTTTCCGTTTGCTGATGGCGGACCGCGGCATCGATCCTGGCGACGATCGCATTCGCGAGCTCGTCGCCGAGAAGAGCCGCGGCTACGACACGCTGGTCGAGAACGCCGAGTCGATTCTCTATCCAGGCGCCGAGGCCTGCATTCGCCGCTTTTATGGCACGGTGCCGCTTGCGATTGCCTCCGGCGCGTACGCGCACGAGATCCGCGACATCCTGCGGCCCGCTGGCCTGCTTTCATGCTTCCAGACCCTCGTCGGCTGCGGGGACACGCCGGGCGGCAAGCCCGCGGCGGATCCGTACATCGAGGCGGCGCACAGGCTCGATGTGGATCCCCATCGCTGCATTGCGATTGAGGATTCGCGCTGGGGCATCCAGTCAGCCGTGGCCGCCGGCATGACCTGCATCGCGGTGACGACCAACTACCAGGCGCACGAGCTGCCGGGCGCGGTGGTTGTGGTTGCGGGCCTTGATGACGTCACGATGGAGCTGGTCGAGCGTCTGTCATGAAGCGTTTCGAGGAAATCCGTTCGCGTCTGGTCGCGCTGCTGTCTGATCCTGCGATGTCGCTGACCGACGCCGCGCTCGAGATCGCGCGGCTCGAGTATCCGCGGCTCGACGCCGCGGCTACGCGCGGATCACTGGCGCGGTTTGGCGATCGCGCGGCCGCGAGGCTCGAGAGGCTCGCCGGCGCGCCGCCGCGCGAGCGCGTGCGCGAGCTCAACGCCGTCCTCTATGACGAGGCGGGCTTCGAGGGCGATCGCCTGCACTACGACGATCTGCGCAACAGCTGTCTCAACGCCGTCGTCGCCCGCCGCCGCGGCATTCCGATCACGCTCTCGCTCGTCTACATGGAGGTTGCCGCGCGCGCCGGTCTGGCCACGAAGGGCGTCAGCTTCCCCGGCCATTTTCTCGTGCGCTGTGCCGGCGAAGGGCACCACGACGATCTCATCGTCGATCCCTTCACGGGCGGCGTCGAGCTGTCCGAAACCGATTGCCGCCGCATTCTCGCCAATCACATGGGAGACGCTGCGGTCTTCAGTGAGGAGCTGCTCGAGCCCGCGGAGCCGAAGGCGGTGGTCGAGCGGATGCTGACGAATCTCAAGCGCCTCTACGTGCGGCAGCAGGCGTTCGCGGATGCGCGGCGCGTCACCGACATCCTGCTCGCGGTCGATCCGACGTCGTCAGAGGAACTGCGCGACCGCGGCCTGCTGTCGTTTCATCTCGGCGACATGAACGGCGCGCTGCGCGATCTCGAGCGCTATCTGCAGGAGCAGCGGCTGTTCGCGCGCCAGACCGCACGGCCGTTCGACTCGCCCGGCGAAGATGCGCCGGAGCCGGCGGGCACTGATGAAGCTGAGGCTGAGTCGGAGTCGGAAGAGTCGCGCATCTGGGAGCACGTCAAAACGCTGAGGCGGCGGGTGGCATCGTTTAATTAGTCTTCATTCCCAGCTTCTGCAAGAACCTCGCGAAGAACGTTGGATTGGCCTTCGCCATCGTTGCCTGTACGAGCACGTCGATGGCTTCGGCGGCTGAGCGCACGGTGTGGATGCCGAGGCGACGCGCGCCGCTGAGGGTGAAGTCGTCAACGCCTGTGGCGATGAGCACTGCGCGAGCGCTCGAGTCCGAGATCGCGTCGATGCAGTTCTTGGGCGTATCGTCCACGAGGAAGTCGATCTTCAGCGCCTGACACGCTTTGCCGCGAGAGCCCGAGAGTGGAATCACGCTCGGCAGCTCGAATCCGTGTTCGACGAGCCATCGCTGGGTCTGCCGCTGCACGGATTCCCCGGCGGTGGCCGGACGCTGTGTGATGAAGAACACTTCCCAGCGGTGCTTCTGCGCGGCGTCCCACAGCCGCTTCACCAGTCCGTCCTCGATCGGCTTCAGCGTCGTCCAGAAGTCGGGTGTGGATTCGATGGCGTGCCAGATGATGTCGTTGTGCCGGCGCATCGCGCGCGCCTGCGCGAGCCGCTCGCGCGCGACCGACGCCGCATCGCCTTCGCGTTGTGAAATGCCGGATGTGCCTCCGCTCTCCTGGGCCGCGCGCTGTTCTTCTTCCTGTTCCTCTTCGCGCGCCTCCGGCTGCGGTGGCGTGTGCTCGGCCTCATAGGGTCCAAACAGGCGGTCTTCGATGTCGTGAAACGACGTGGAGAGATCGGCGAGCGTTCCGTCAAGGTCGAACGCGATGCGAAGTGAGTTCATGCCGACTCGGTGCGGACGGCGGCCAACGCAGCGACTTCGAGCAGATAGTGTCCATAGCTGCTGTGCCTCACCGGCTCGGCCAGGCGCAGCAGCTGTTCGCGATCGATGTAGCCCATTCTGAGCGAAATTTCTTCGGGACAGGCGATCTTCAGTCCCTGTCGCTTCTCGATCGTCTCGATGAAGCTTGACGCTTCGTACAGCGAGTCGTGCGTCCCGGTGTCGAGCCACGCCATCCCGCGGCCGAGCACTTCCATCCGCAACTGGCGCCGTTTCAGATAGGCCATGTTGACGTCGGTGATCTCATATTCTCCGCGCGCCGATGGGGTCAGCCCGCGAGCAATCTCGACCACCTGGTTGTCATAGAAGTAAATGCCCGTGACCGCGTAGTGCGACTTCGGCGTCTTGGGTTTCTCTTCGATGCCAAGCACCTCGCCAGCGTCACTGAGCTCAGCGACACCGTAGCGTCCGGGATCCTTGACGTAATACCCGAAGATCGTCGCGCCCGACCGCTGCGCAGCAGCCTTCTGCAGCATCGCGGTCAGGCTGTCGCCATAGAAGATGTTGTCGCCAAGGACCAGGCAAACCGAATCGGCGCCAAGGAAGCGCTCCCCGATGACGAACGCCTGGGCCAGCCCGTTCGGCTCGGCCTGTTCGGCGTACTGGAAACGCATTCCCCACTGACCGCCGTCACCGAGCAGCTGCTGGAAGTTGGCCCGGTCATGCGGCGTCGAAATCACCAGCACATCTCTGATTCCCGCAAGCATCAGCGTGCTCAGCGGGTAATAGATCATCGGCTTGTCGTACACCGGCAGCAGTTGCTTGCTGCTCACCTGCGTCAGTGGATACAAGCGGGTGCCAGAGCCGCCGGCGAGGATGATGCCTTTCATGCGAGATTGTGAGCAGTCGAAGGGAATGATAACCGGTAATGCCCGGCAGTCCGCCCTATTTCCGAATCGCGTACAGATGCCGCTCGCCGCGGATGTAGATGACGCCGTTCGAGAGCGCGGGGCTCGCGAAGATCGGCTCGCCGAGTTTGTTGGTCGCGATCACTTTGTGCTCGGGGCCGGCCTGGATCACGAAGACGTCGCCATCCTCCGACGCCTGCAGAATCTTGTCGCCGAAACCGACCAGCGATGCGGTGAAGGTCGCCGGCACAGGAACGCGGCCGCCTTCGTAGCGCATCTCGCCCGTCTTCGCATCGAGGTTCGTCAACAGACCGCGGTCGGTCGTGAGATAGAGCGAGTCGCCGACGAGAATCGGCGAGGGGACGTACGCCGTGCCGCGGGCGTGGGCCCAGAGGATTTTTGGTTCGTTGCCGGAGCTAACGTTCCGGCCTACAGCTAACACGGCCTTCGTCGGATACCCGGCCGTCATATAGACGATGCCGTTGCCATACACCGGCGACGGAATGGCGTTGCTCTCGACACCCTTCGTACGCCACAGCTCTTTGCCCGTCGCGGGATTGTAGGCAATCGTGAACTCCGCGCCGCCGGCAACGAGCTCGGTGCGGCCGCCGGCATCCACCAGCACCGGCGTCGCCCAGCTGCTCTGTACCTTGCGCGTCTGACGCCACACCTGCTTGCCCGTCGCCTCGTCGAACGCGGCAATGAAACTCTTCTCGCCATTGTCTTCATCGCACTGGACGATGACGACGGTGCCAAAGAGGACGGGCGAGGTCGCATAGCCGAGACCGAGGGTGCGAATCTCGCCGAGGTCCTGCTTCCATTTCAACGCGCCGTCGAAGTCATACGCATACAAACCCTCGGTGCCGAAAAAGACGAACACCGTCTTGCCATCGGTCACCGGCGTCGACGAGGCAAAGCTGCTCTTCCTGTGACGGCCATCCGCCATCGGACCGTCATACGCCGTCCGCTCCCACAGAATCCTTCCGCTCTTCGCATCCAGACCGATCACCTTCATCGTCTGCCTGCGATCGTGCGACACCATGTCGGGATGAATGAAGACCTGCGAGCCAAGCATGTGCTTGGGCTTCTTCTCGCGGCCCGGCACGACGTCACCTTCGATCGACGTCGTGAGGAATATCCGGTCGCCCCAGACGATCGGCGACGAATGGCCGCGGCCCGGGATCGGCGTCTTCCAGCGGATGTTGGAGGCGTCCCACGAAACCGGAAAGGTCGTCTCGCTCGAGACGCCGGTGCCGCGAGGACCGCGCCAGCCCGGCCAATGTTGGGCATGAAGCACGGCGGCCGCAAAGACAGTAAAGATCAGTGAGAAGATCGTCTTTTTCATCGTCGGCTACAATCTATAGCTTGGCGTCTAAGTGATTACAGGTCATAGAGTAAGGCCGTATGCACGGGCGCTACAAGTAACGGTGCCGAAGCGTTGCGAGGCAGGGACGAAGGGGATGGCTGGAGGTTCAGGTGAATAGAGGATCGGACAGAACGGACAGGCTAAAGCCTGTCCCTACGCCTGTCCCTACGATCTTGGTGCTGCTGCTGGCGAGCGTCGGACTCGGCGCGGCGCAGTGGCCGGAGTATCGCGGGCCCTCGCGCGACGGACGCTCGGCCGAAACGAACCTGCCGAGCTCGTGGTCGCCGGCTGGCGAGAACCTCGCGTGGCGCATCCCCATCGGCGGACGCGCGACGCCGGTGGCCTTCGGCAACCGCCTCTATCTATTAACAACCGTCGGCGATTTCACCAATACGCAGGAACGGCTGGTCGCCATCGACGCCGACTCGGGCAAAGTGCTCTGGGAGCGCCGCTTCAGCCTCTACCTCAGCGACGTGCCGCAGAACCGCGCGGCCTGGGCCTCGCCCGCCGTCGATCCCCAAACCGGCAACATCTATGTGTTCACCGTCGCCGCAGAGCTGATCGCCCTCTCGCCCGACGGCAAGATTGTGTGGTCGCGCTCGCTGCCCGAAGAGTACGGCGCGGTGACGACGCACGGGGGACGGACGACGTCGCCGATCATCGACGGCGACAAGGTAATCCTCAACGCGCTGATCATGGCGTGGGGCAGCGACCTCGGGCGTCCGGGTAACCGCTACTTCGCATTCGACAAGCGGACGGGCGACACCATCTGGGTCAGCTCACCGCAGGCGGGCCACTACGACACGAATTATTCGACGCCGATCATCGCGGATGTCAACGGAGTTAAACAGGCGATCGTCGGCGGCACCGACGGGCGGTTCTACGGACTGAAAGCCAACACCGGCGAGAAGGTATGGCAGGTGGAAGTGAGCAAGCGCGCGATCCTCAACAGCGCGCTGTATCGCGACGGCATCGCCTACATCACGCATGGCGAAGAGAACATCGGCACGACGGATATGGGCATGGTCGCCGCAGTGGACGCGACGAAGACGGGCATCCTCTCGAAAGATTCGTTCAAGTGGATCACGCATGGCTTTCTGCCGACGTTCTCCTCGCCGGTGCTTGACGGCGACCGGCTCTATTCCGTCGACAACGGCGCGATCGTCGCGGCCTTCGACGTGAACACAGGGAAGCAGCTGTGGCAGAAAAGCCTCGGCATTATCCAGAAGGGATCGCCGGTGCTGGCCGACGGAAAGCTGTATGTCGGCACCGAGAGCGGCAAGGTCTATATCCTGCGGCCGTCGGCAACAGGGGTGGAAGTACTTGACGAGGACATCCTCGGGGCCGCCGGAAGTCCCGAGGTGATTTTTGCTTCTCCGATCGTTGCCGACGGGCGCGTCTACATCACGTCTATGGATGCCATGTATGCGATAGGGCCTACGGAGCGGCGAGGTTCCACTGGTTCCACACGTTCCACTGGTTCCCCCAGTTCGGTTCCAAGTTCAGGTTCCACTGAGCCTGTCACGCATGTTCAGGTGTTCCCGCACGAGGCGATGCTGAATCCGGGCGAGACGAAGGCGTATTCGCTGAAGCTGTTCGATGCGAAAGGGAATTTCGTTCGCGAAGAGAAGGGATCGGCCGCGACGTGGGCGCTCGAAGGCGGACTCGGCGGATCGATTGCGGCCGATGGCACTTACACCGCTGCGCCTGGAACATCGGCCGGATTCGTCAAGGCGACGATTGGCGGCGTCAGCGGGACCGCGCGCGTGCGCGTGATTCCGCCACTGCCATGGTCGCTGGACTTCGAATCCGCGCCCGCGGACGAGAACGCGCCCGCCCCGCCGACGTGGATCAGCGGTGGCAAGGTGTTTCAGCGCACGGTGGAGGGACTCGGCGCCGTGCTCGTGCGGGCGCGCGATGAAACCGTGGGACGCCGCGCGAAAGTGATCCTGGGACGCCCCGACTGGTCCGATCTCACGGTCGAGGCCGATGTGCGCGGACGCGTCGAGCGCCGGCAGCGCGGCGACGCCGGCATCATCAATCAGCGCTACGTGCTCACGCTCTTCGGCAACACGCAGAAGCTCGAGCTGCAGCCCTGGCAGGCGGCCGACGAGATGACGGTGAAGATTCAGCCGTTCGCGTGGGAGCCCGACACGTGGTATCGCATGAAGCTGCGCGTCGACAACCTGCCCAATGGCGACGTGCACGTGCGCGGCAAAGTGTGGCCCTCGGCTGGTCCCGAGCCCGAGGCATGGACGATCGAGAAGATCGACAAGATCGGCCATCGCCACGGCGCACCAGGGCTCTACGCAGACGGCATCTCTGAGATGTATTTCGACAACATGAAAGTCTTCAGGAACCAGAACTAGAACGCAGGATTGTAAATTGTAAATGGTGATGCGCCCTTTGCGGCCGTGCCGTTTGTAGAGCAAAGCATTCATGAAAAGACTACTTCTGTTTTCGCTGTTATCCCTGGTCGTAACGACTCCCACCGCAAAGGGCGAGGGTGACTGGCCCATGTGGGGCGGGTCGCCGGATCGCAACATGGTCGCGGACGCGACGGGGCTGCCGACGACGTGGGATGTCAAGACCGGGAAGAACGTGAAGTGGGTCGCGGAGCTCGGATCGCAGAGCTACGGCAATCCGGTCGTCGCCGAGGGCGTCGTGCTGGTCGGCACCAACAACGAAGTGCTGCGCGATCCGGAACAGACGGGCGACCGGGGTGTCGTGATGGCGTTCCGCGAGGCGACGGGCGAATTCCTCTGGCAGGCGACGCACGAGAAGCTGTCGTCGGGCCGCGCCAACGACTGGCCGTTCCAGGGCATCGCCTCGTCGCCGCTCGTGCGCAACGGCATCGCGTATTACATGTCGAACCGCGCCGAGTTGATGGCGGTTGACCTGCAGGGCTTCCACGACAACAACGAGAACGACGGGCCGTTCAAAGACGAGAAGCTCACCGGCAAGAACGACGTCGACGTGCTCTGGCGCTTCGACACGATGGAAGAAGTCGGCAACTTCCCGCACAACCTGGCGAACTCGTCGCCGGTGTTCTGGGAAAACCTGCTCTTCGTGAGCACGTCGAACGGCCAGGACGAAAGCCACGTCAACGTGCCGTCGCCGAAAGCGCCGGCGCTGATCGCGATCGACATCAACACCGGCAAGCTGGTGTGGGAAGACGGATCGCCGGGCGAGAACATCCTGCACGGCCAGTGGTCGACCCCCTCAATCGGCACCATCGATGGCCTCGTGCAGGTCGTGCACGCGCAGGGCGACGGCTGGGTACGCGGATTCGAGGCGAAGACGGGCAAGAAGCTGTGGGAGTTCGACACCAACCCCAAAGATTCCGTCTGGCCCAAGACGCGCAACGAAGTCATCAGCACCCCCGTCATCGTCGGCAACGTCGTCTACATCGCGAATGGGCAGGATCCGGAGCACGGGGAAGGCGTCGGACACGCGTATGCGATCGACGCGACCAAGCGCGGCGACATTACGGAGAGCGGACGCCTCTGGCACTACTCCGACATCCGCCGCTCGATCTCGACGGCCGCGGTGAAAGACGGACTCGTCTACATGGCCGACTTCAGCGGCTTCCTGCACTGCATCGACGCGAAGACCGGCAAGCAGGTATGGAAGCACGACATGTTCGCCGCCATGTGGGGATCACCGATCATCATCGGCGACAAGGTCTATCTGGGCGACGAGGATGGCGACATGACCATCCTGCAGCACGGCCGCGAGCTGAAGGTGCTGAACGAAGTGAACATGGGCAGCTCCGTCTACGCCACCGCCGTGCCCGCCAACGGCGCGCTGTTCATCATGAACAGGAATCAGATATTCGCGATTGCTGAAGGGGCGCAGCTGAAGAAGTGAAAGCGGTCTTCTCCTGTCTCCTGTTTACTGTCTCCTGTCTCCTGTCAGCGGCCGCTCAGTCCTCCTCGTGGCCGCAGTTCAGAAACACTCCTAATCTCTCGGGTGTCTCCGCCGAACGACTGGATCCGCCGCTGCGCGTTTTGTGGAAATACGCAGCCGGCGAATCCGTGGAGTCATCCGCCGCGATCGCGGGCGGCGTCGCCTACGTGGGCTCGATGTCGGGCGAGCTGCATGCTGTCGGGTTGAGGGATGGCAAGGCGCGGTGGAAGTATCGCGCGGTGTCGGCGGATCACGGCATCGGAGAGTCGTCGCCGGCGATTTCCGGCGGGCTTGTCTACATCGGCGATCTTGCCGGCGTGCTGCATGCGGTCAACGCATCCACCGGCAAAGCGGCGTGGACGTTCAAGACGGGCGGCGAGATCAAATCATCGCCTGTCGTGTCGGGCGGGGTCGTGCTCATCGGATCGTACGACGGGCATCTCTACGGCCTCGACGCGAAGACCGGCACGCAGCGCTGGAAGCTGATGACCGAAAACTACGTGCACGCCACGCCCGCCGTGGTGAACGGCGTCGCGTATTTCGGCGGCTGTGATGAGGTCTTTCACGGCGTGCGCATCAGCGACGGACGCGAAGTGTTCAAGCTGCCGGCCGGCGCCTTCACCGCCGCCTCGTCGGTCATCCACAACGGCGTCGCCTACTTCGGCACGTTCGACAACGAAGTGGTCGCCATCGATCTCGCTACTCGCCGCATCAAATGGCGCTACAAAGACGCGACGCGCCAGTTCCCGTTCTACTCCTCCGCCGCGTTTGCCAACGGCACGATCGTGATCGGCGGGCGCGACAAATTCGTGCACGGCATCGACGCGGCGACAGGACGCGCGCGATGGACGATGCAGACACGCGCGCGCGTGGAGTCGTCGCCGCTCATCTCCGGATCCACCGCCTGGATCGGCTCGAACGACGGCCGCCTCTACGCGGTCAACGTCACGACCGGCCGCAAGTTGTGGGAATGGGAAGCCGGCGGCCCCGTCTCAGCCTCACCCGCGCTGGCCGAAGGCGTGCTGGTCGTCGGCACGCAGGACGGCGTCGTCTACGGTCTCTCCAAATGAACAGTCGCGCTGATTTGCGCCTGAATCCGCGTGGCATCGGTCTGGGTTGTCGATCCGAAACGCGAAACCGTGGTGACGCGCCTTCACGCGTGCCGACGGGCGCGGATGTGGAGAAGCTGCTCGAGGCGATCCCAGGCGAAGGATCCGTTGATCGGCGCTGAGAGAACGTAACGCGCGGAGGCCGATGCGCTTTGCATGTCGCGGAGAATCGTGTCGGCGGCGCCGGAATCCCAGAGGCGGCGGCCGGTGCGGACTCGGAACGCGCGCGACGAATAGCGGCGCGAAGCCGAGATGAACGCCGCGCGATCGGCGCCGGCGTCGGCCTCGCAGGTTTCAATCAACAGGCAGACGCCATCCGGCACGAAGCCGTACGTCAGAATCTCACATCGATTTTCAGCGGCGGCGCGCAGAAACTGCGTACGCACGATCGCCACGGCCGCGCGATCCAAGAAATACGGCGCGCATTCGAAGGTTGCGAAGGTGACAACGGCGAGCACGCCCCCGCATACGCATGCGGCATGCCCACCTCATTTAACCGGCCCGAGGTATTTGTCGTACCAGTCCAGCACTTCGCGGAAGAGGGCGCGCCAGTCGTGCGGGACGTGACCGCCTTCGAGCACAACCAGTTTCTTGTGGGCGGACGGCGTGCCCAGCAGCTCGAAGTAGCGGCGCGCCGCCGCAGGCGGGACGGTGAAGTCATCCTTCCCGTTCACGAGCAGCACGGGCACCTTCACGCGCGGCGCGAAATTCATCGGCTGAATCTCAGGAGGATAGTTATAGCGGAGCCCGCCGGCGGCAAACACCGCCGCCTTGATGCGCGGCTCGAGCGCAAGAGGAATCGGCCCGAAGTACGCGCCCATGCTGAGGCTGTAATAGGCCAGGCGCTGCATGTCGAGCTCCTGCCGCGTTTCGAGATAGTCGACGGCGCGGAACAAATCCTTGGCCCATTGCAGGTTCATGTCGCGGCGGCCGCTCGCGCCCGGCGGGACGTTTCCGCGCCGCTCGAACGTGCCCTGATACACGGGATAGATCAGGGCGCGGCCGCTGCGGATGATGAACTCGAACGTGCCGAGATCGAGCGCGGCGCTCGAGGGCACCTGCCGGGCGAAGGCATTCGGAAACAGCACGATCGTCTGGTACGGCGCTTTGACGTTCTTCGGCAGGAACAGGAACGCCGGCACACGTTCATTGCCGTATGCGGCGGCGAAGCTGACCGTTTCCTTCCGGTAGTAGGGGGAACTGTCGTCGACGGTCTCCACTCGCGCGTCGAGCGGCCTGCGGTCGTACTCGTACATGCGTGTGTAGATCGCAAACAGATCGTCAGAGACCGGTACGAGAGTGGCCGGATCGGGCGTCACGCGCGGCACGGGATGGCCGGCGTCCTCGGCCGGACCGAGGTTCTTCACCAGCCGCACGCCGAAGGTGTTGCGGCGCTGCCACGGGCTCTGCGCATCCTGCTCGACGAAGCGATAATTCGGTTCATTCCAGCCGCCGCCGAGGATGTAGCGAAGCCCCTCGCCTGCTTCGTTCGCGCACCATTCCTTGACGTTGCCCGCCATGTCCAGCGTGCCCCAGGGTCCAAGGCCGTTCCGCTCGCCTGCTTTGGAGGGACCTTTGCCGTCGAAGTTGCTCAATTGCAGAACATCAGAGAACGGCTCGTCGGTGCCGGCGGCGTGGAACCAGTGATACACCGACGGAAGGCTCTTGCCGGCGAACTCCGCATAGGCGGCGGCTTCGAACCAGCTGATACCGGCCACCGGATAGTCCGCCTGCCCTTCCGGAAAACTTCCAAGCTCCCACGTGGCCGGTCCCGGGCGTCCCGTGGAGTCGCGAAAGCGCATCATCGCGGCGTCGAACGTCAGCACAGTTGCGCCGTCGCGAAACGGCTGCTTCCAGGACTTTGCATCGCGGTAGCCGCCGGCGTCGACGAACTGTTTGTACGCAGCGTTGGTGACCTCGAGCTGATCGATCCAGTAATCGGGGAGCGTCGCCGCCTGGGCGACGCCGAACCCGGGGCGGCCGCCCGGCACGAAGACCATGCCCGGCGCCACGTCGCTTTCGGGCGTGAGTTTGACCGGCACGCGTCCGAAGGCGGAGCTGACCTCGAGGGTCTTGTACCCGGGCTTCGTGACACGAACGCGGTAATAGCCGAGCGGCATGCGTACGTCACTGAGCGGTGAGGTCCCCAACGGCTCCCACGGGCCGGTGAGATCACTGTAATTGCGGATTTCAACAGTCGCGCCGGCGGGTTCCGTCACCAGCGGAAACTCCAGCCATGTGCTGCGCACCCGCTGCACGTCTTCTGGCGCGTAGCGCTCCGCGTCGCGCGCGAGATACACCGCATGCATCGTCCGTCCGCTCAACTGCAGGCGTTCGATCTCAGGGATGGCCTCGAAGCGCGCCCATCGCGTGCGGCGCGCGTGCACGGTCTGCCAGACGCCGAACGCAGCGGCGGCGATGAGCATGAACGCGATCGGGATCAGGACTGCCGGCCGGCGCCACGCGACATCGGGTGGACGCGTCATCGCCCCATGTGCCGCGCGCAGATCGCCGCGCATCGCCGCGGCCGTCTGGTAGCGCGCCTCGCGATCCTTCGCGAGGGCGCGATCGACGATGGCGTCGATGGCGGCGGGAAGTTCGGGCCGGACGCCGCGGAGGGCCGGTGGCTGATCGCGCAGGATCGACGTCATCACCGCCAGGTCAGTGGGACCGGAGAAAGGCCGCCGGCCCGCGAGCATCTCGTACAGCACGGCGCCGAGAGAAAAGATGTCGGATCGCGCGTCGACCGTCTCTCCCTGCGCCTGTTCCGGCGACATGTAGGAGGCGGTGCCGACGATGCTGCCGGCGACGGTGCCGGCGACTGACATCGTGGTGTCGTTCGGCGAACGCTCGGCGAGCTTCGCGACGCCGAAGTCGAGCACCTTCAGACGGCCATCGCGCATCACCATGATGTTCGCGGGCTTGATGTCGCGATGGACGATGCCGGCGGCATGCGCGGCCTCCAGCGCGGAGGCGATCTGCGCACCGTACTCGAGCGCCTGCTCCACCGGCATGGAGCCGCCGGCAAGCACCTTGTCGAGCGGCGTGCCTTCCACCAGCTCCATCGCGATGAAGGTGGTGCCGTCATGCTCGTCTACTTCGTGGATGGTGACGATATGCGGATGGTTGAGGGCGGAAGCGGCGCGCGCCTCGTGGATGAAGCGGCGACGCCGGAGCGGGTCGGCCGTGGCCTCGGGCGGCAGCACCTTGATGGCCACGGTGCGTCCGAGCCGGGAGTCGACGGCGCGGTAGACGATGCCCATGCCGCCCCGGCCGATTTCCTCCTGCAGGTTGTAGTGCGAGAGCGTGGTCAAGTGGGGGGATTATACGGCCCGCAGGGATCGGGCCGGGGTGGTGACGTCAGAATCGTAAATGGTAAAAGGTAAATAGCACCTCGTCTATCGGCTATTGCCAGCAGCTTCGGCCGAGCCTCTGGCAATGGACCATAGACAATGCTATTTACGATTTACCATTTACATTGCACCGTCTCTTCACTTGATGAACAGCATCTCCCGGTACGTCGGCAGCGGCCAGGTCTGGTGCGGGATCAGCAGCTCGAGCCGATCGCCTGTTTCGCGCAGCGCGGCCATGCCGGTGCAGACCGTGTCGCGCATGTAGCGCGCGTGGCGCTCGGTGTCGGCATCATGATGGTCCAGCGCCTTTGACAGCTTCTCGGTGCGCACGCGGAACTCGTCGACGAGCGCCGACACGCGATCGAGCAGGCGCTTCGACTCCTTCGCGGTGCCGCCGGCGCCCTTCACAGCCGATACCGACTCGGCGATGTCCTTCTGATACTTCAGCGCCGCCGGCAGGATGTAGCGGTTCGCCATCAGCACCATCAGCTGGCCCTCGACGTTGACCGTCTTCGAGTAGGTCTCGACCGCGACCTCGTGGCGCGCGCGCAACTCGCGGCCGTTGAGCACCTTGTAGGTCTCGAAGGCCTTCAGTACCGGCGCCTTGACGAGCTCGGGCAGCGCGTCGACACTGTTCGTGAGATTGAGCAGGCCGCGCTTCGCGGCCTCCTTGCGCCACTCCTCGGAATAGCCGTTGCCGTTGAAGATGATGCGCTTGTTCTCCTTGATCCATTGCGGCAGCAGCTTCTTGAGCACGTCCTTCACGGGCTTGCCGCCTTTGGTGCCTTTCTCGAGCTCGGTGGCAATCGCGTCGAGCGACTCGGCCATCGCCACGTTGAGCGCGATGTTCGGGAAGGCAATGCTCTGATTCGACGACACCGCGCGGAACTCGAACTTGTTGCCGGTGAACGCGAGCGGGCTCGTGCGATTGCGATCGCCCGCATCGCGCGGCAGCTTCGGCAGCACCGTGACGCCGGTGTCGAGCAGCCCGCCCTGACGCGTGCTCTTCGCGCTGCCCTTCTCGATCTGCTCGAGCACGTCGGTGAGCATGTCGCCGAGAAACACCGAGATGATCGCCGGCGGCGCTTCGTTCGCGCCCAGCCGGTGATCGTTGCCCGCGCTCGCAATGCTCATGCGCAGCAGGCCCTGCCACTTGTTCACCGCGCGCAGCATCGCCACGCAGAAGACCAGGAACTGCAGGTTGTCGTGCGGCGTGTCGCCCGGATTGAGCAGGTTGTTGCCCTGGTCGTCGCTGATGCTCCAGTTGACGTGCTTGCCCGATCCATTCACGCCCGCAAACGGCTTCTCGTGCAGCAGACACGCCAGCCCGTACTTCGGCGCAATCCGCTTCAACATCTCCATCGTCATCATCTGATGGTCGGTGGCGACGTTGGCGTTCTCGAAGATCGGCGCGAGCTCGTACTGGCTCGGCGCCACTTCGTTGTGGCGCGTCTTGACCGGCACGCCGACCTTATAGAGCTCGGTCTCGACTTCGTGCATGAACGCGAGCACGCGCTCGGGGATCGAGCCGAAGTACTGATCCTCGAGCTCCTGACCTTTGGGGGGACGCGCGCCGAAGAGCGTGCGGCCGGCATTGATCAGATCGGGACGCGCGAAATAGAAGCTGCGATCGATCAGGAAATATTCCTGCTCGGGACCGCAGGTGGTGATGACACGCTCGGCATTCGATCCGAATAACTTGAGGATGCGCAGCGCCTGCTTCGAGAGCGCCTCGATCGATCGCAGCAACGGCGTTTTCTTGTCGAGCGACTCACCCGTCCAGCTCACGAACGCGCTGGGGATGACGAGCGTGGTGCCGTTGACGCCGACGAGCAGCCAGGGTGCGCTGGTGGGATCCCATGCGGTGTAGCCGCGCGCTTCGAAGGTGGATCGCATGCCTCCCGACGGAAAGCTCGATGCGTCAGGCTCGCCCTTGATGAGTTCCTTGCCGCTGAACTCCGCGACGGCGCGGCTGCCCTCGGCCGACGGCGCCAGAAACGAATCGTGCTTCTCGGCGGTGATGCCCGTCATCGGCTGGAACCAGTGCGTGTAATGCGTGGCGCCGTGCTCGACGGCCCAGTCTTTCATCGCGGCGGCGATGATGTCGGCGGCCGACGAATCGAGCGGCGCGCCGGCCGAAATCGTGCGCCGCAGCGCGCGATAGACGTCGCGCGGCAGGCGTCGCTTCTGCACTTCATCGTTGAACGTCAGCGATCCAAAAATGTCGGTCGCCTTGGGGCGATTGTTCGCTGGGCGGCTCGTACGCTCCCAGTCGGTGATGTTGCGAACGGCGTCGAGAAGCGCTGTGGATGACATGGCGGGCAATCCCTCAGTGATGGAGAGGGATTATTTGCACCGCGCGCGGCGAATGGATAGAGAGAAAGTTCAGCGAAAGTTGACGAAGTGCATGTTTTCAGGGACGAGATGCTGTAATGAGTGACGAATTACAGAATAAAAGTTATGGACGCCGCCCAAACGTCAGGGCCGCCAGACCGGGCCACCATGCGATGAGCCACGCGACGAAGTGCCAGCCGTAGTTCGGATGCTCGCCGCGCGACGTCCACACGCCTGACACCGCATAGAACGCGATGCCACCGGCAATCGCGGCAATCAGGCCGCGCACGACCCACGAGCTGCGCGCGCTCGCCATGCTCGCGCGCAGATTCAGCACGCCGGGGCGCCGCAGCACGAGGCCGTCGAACGCCGCGAGCAGGAGCCACAGCAGCGACCACGACGCGAACATCGCGCCCCACCCGAGCACGCGCCAGAGCGCATAGAACGTGAGCGCGCCGATCACGCCGGCCGCCACGCCGCCGATCGCGCCAAGCGCGATCCGCCGCGACAGGCTGCCAAGAAACGCGCCCAGCACTCCCATGAGGACGATGCCGTGGAGGATGCCGGCGAGGGGGGTGTGACGGACGCCGAACTCGAACCACACATAGTCGCCCGCGGTGGTCACGAGGGCCATCAGGACGGCGCCGATCAGGGAAGGATGCACGGGGGCTAATGTAACAGCCTGCGGCCTGATGCCGTAAACTCCCTCCGTGCCGCCAACAAAACCAGGGCTGACGACCACCGAGTGGCTGATTTGCGTCATCGCGTCCATCGGCTTCGCGTTCGACATTTACGAGATCCTCGTGCTGCCGCTCATCGCGCGGCCGGCGATCCTCGAGCTCACCGGCGCCGTCCAGGGATCACCCGAGTACCAGATGTGGGTCGGACGGCTGTTCTACATTCCGGCGTTCGCGGGCGGGGTGTTCGGCCTGCTCGGCGGATACCTGACAGACCTGTTCGGCCGCCGGCGCGTGCTGACCTACAGCATTCTGCTCTACGCGTTCGGCGCGTTCTTTTCCGGTTTCGTCACGTCGATCCAATGGCTGCTGGTCTTCCGCTGCCTCGTCTTCATCGGTGTGTGCGTGGAGTTCGTCGCGGCGGTGGCCTGGCTGGCGGAGATCTTCACCGACCCGAAGCGGCGCGAGAAGGTGCTCGGGTACACGCAGGCGTTCTCGTCGGTGGGCGGCCTGCTGGTCGCCGTCGCGAACGGACTCGCCGTGACCTACGCGGCCAGCCTTCCCGCGCTCGACACGTTCACGATTGGCGGCGGCGCGGTGGCCGACCCGCATGCGCCGTGGCGCTATACGCTGATGTCGGGCGTGCTGCCGGCTATTCCACTGATTCTCATCCGGCCGTTCCTTCCCGAATCGCCGACGTGGCAGCGCAAGCGCGCCGCCGGCACGCTCAAGCGGCCCAGCATCGCCGCGCTCTTCGCGCCGGATCTGCGCCGCACCACGCTCGTCACCACGCTGATGTTCGCGATGTCGTACGGCGCGGCGTTCGGCGCGATCCAGCAGATTCCGCAGATCGTGCCGGGCCTCGAGGAAGTTCGCGAGCAGACCGCCGGGCTCGCGCCTCCAGCCGCGCGCCGCGCCGAGCAGTCGATCTCCGCGAATGTCGTGAAGGTGCAGGAGCTCGGCGGACTCGCCGGACGCATCGCCCTCGCCATTCTCGCCATCTACATCGTCAGCCGCCGGAAACTGATTCGGGTGTTTCAGATTCCGGGATTGATCCTCATGCCGCTTGCGTTCTGGTGGGCCGCCGGCACGAACGTCGCGTGGCTGTCGACCGGCATCTTCCTGGTGGCATTCATGACCGTCGCGCAATTCAGTTTCTGGGGCAACTATCTGCCGCGCGTGTATCCGCTGCACCTGCGCGGCACCGGCGAGAGCTTTGCGGCGAATATCGGCGGTCGCATGATCGGCACGTCGTTCGCGTGGCTGACGGCATCGCTCGCGATCACCGCCGATCGCGCGAACGCGCCCGCGCGCGTGGCGCTGGTGGCCGGCGCCGTCGGTCTCAGCGTCTATATCGTCGGCTTCATCGCCTCGTTCTGGCTGCCGGAGCCCACTACGCAAGAATTGCCAGAATGACGCGGCGATGGGCACGCATGTAACGTTCGGCGCGGGTTCGCTCGAGCGCGTTGGCGACATTGCGTCGGATCTCGGCTTCCGCAACTCCCTTCTCGTCGTCGATCCCGGCCTGCATCCGACCGGCATTCCGGATCGCGTCGTCGCGCTGCTGCGGTCCGGCGGCCTGACGATGCATCTGTACGATTCGATCGGTGTCAACCCCGACTCGGATATGGTGGCGGCGGGATCCGCCTACGCGACGCCGCTTGGCGTCGATTCGATCGTCGCGCTCGGCGGCGGCAGCGCGCTCGATGTCGCGAAAGGCATCAACTTTCTGCTCAGAAACGGCGGCCGCATGCAGGACTATCGCGGCTACGGCAAGGCGCCGCGCTCGCTGCTGCCGTCGATCGGCATTCCGACGACGGCGGGAACAGGAAGCGAGGCGCAGAGCTATTGCGTGATTGCGGACGCGGCGACGCGCATGAAGATGGCGTGCGGCGCGCCGTCGGCCGCATTCCGCGCGGTGGTTCTCGATCCCGATCTCACCGCCACGACACCGGCTGCCGTGCGCGCAGCCGCCGGCATCGATGCCGCGGCGCACGCCATCGAAACGTGGGTGACGAAACGGCGGTCGCCGGTCTCGCGGATGCTGTCGCTCGAGGCGTGGACGCTCATCAAGCGCGCGCTGCCGCGTGTGATCAGAGGCGCCGGCAATGCGCGCGACCGCGCCGACATGATGCTGGGCGCGCATCTCGCGGGCGCGGCGATCGAAGCGTCGATGCTCGGCGCCGCGCATGCGTGCGCGAATCCGCTGACGGCGCGTTACGGCACCGTGCACGGCGTCGCGCTCGGCGTGCTGCTGCCGCATGTGATCCGCTGGAACGCCGACGTGGCGGCGAAAGACTACGAAGGCCTCGGCGGCGCGAAGCGGCTGGCGGGCTTCATCGAGAAGATCGTCGAGAACGCCGCGTTCCCTTCCACGCTGCGCGCGCTCGCAGCAAAGCGCGACGACATCCCCGAGCTCGCGGCGCTCGCAGCCACGCAGTGGACCGGCACGTTCAATCCGAGAGAGATGGGCGAAGCGGGCGCGGCGGAGATTTACGAGCGCGCGTTTTAAATGGGGACGGGTGTCGTTTTTGGAGGACGGAACGAATAATTAAGACCCGTCCCCAATTATTGAAAATACCGCGCCACGGTGGCGGCACTGGTGCGTGGCGTGGCGAGCGAGACGCCCCACATGAGAAGCGATGAACCAATCGTCGCCGTCACCACCGGAAGCAAGCCGAAGATCATGGTGCCGTTCGCAACGCGCGAGAGCACATTCACGCCGCCCGCGGTAAACGCGACGACGTCGCGGCCGGGTGGCGGCGCCGGCACCAGCGACTGAAACACCGCGACGCTCAGCACGACGAACGCCGTCCACATCGCCACCGCCAGGGCTCCCCACTTCGTGCTGCGCCTCCAGAACAACGCACCGACGAGCAGCGGCACGAGCGCCGCATAGCCGGTGAACGCGTACTGCACCGCGAGATCGAAGATGGACTGCGGCGCGCGCATCGCAATCAGATAGGCCGCGGCCGTGACAAGCACGACGAAGGCGCGTCCGGTCGCCACCTGCGCCCGCTCGCCGAACCGCTGCTTGCCTCCGTAATACGCAAACACATCCTCCGTGAACATCGTCGACAGCGCGAGAATCTGCGAGTCGCTCGCCATCACAGCCGCCATGATGCCCGCGCCGAGCAATCCCGCCAGCCAGATCGGCGAGTAATGCTCCAGCAGCACAATCACCACATCGTCGCCCGCCGCCTGCCGGCGCAGCACTGCACGATCAGCCGGCGTCGCGCCCGGCGCTGCCATGGCCCTCCGCGCCTCTTCACTCGCACGCGAGGCGCCTGGCGCTTCGCTCTGCACCGGCGCACTCAGTGCCCTCCGCGCCTCGAGCTTCGCATCTATCGCCGGCACGTCGCGCATGCCGTTGGCGGCTACTCCAAGGAACACGCACGGCAGCCAGATGGCGAGGATGCACAACGGATACAGGATGATCGTGCGCTTGAACTCCGTCATGCGGCGCGCGGTGAGGCAGAAGATTGAAATGTGCGGGAACGTGATCGTCGAGAGCGGAATCAGCGTGTAGGCGAAGAAATACCACGGCGACACGCGCTCGCGCGTGAGCAGCCACGCGTCGGGCGAGGCCGCGATGCGCTCCATCGCGCCGGCGAATCCGCCGCTCCTCCATCCGATGAAGAGCACCGCGGCGAGGCCGAACGACAGGAAGAGCACCGTCTGAAACGCGTTGACGAACGCGGTGCCGCGCATCCCGCCAAGAAACACGTAACTCATCACCACGAGCGCGACGATCGCGCCGCCCACCCAGTACGGAACGGCGCCGCCGGAGATTGCGGCGATCGCCGTGCCGCCGCCCATCACCCCGATGATGATGTACGGCACGAGCAGCGCGGCCTGCAGCACGAAGATGAAGGTGCCGATGTGGCCGCAGTCCCAGCGGTCGCGGAACATCTGCACGGGCGTGATGAAGCCGAACCGGCGCCCGAGCGCCCAGATGCGCGTGCCGAAGAGAAACAGGCACAGCGGAATGATGAAGGCCGACGCCGACGCCATCAGGCCGAACGTCAGGATGCCGTTGCCGAATGCGTGACCGGCGGATCCGAGGATCGTGAACGCCGTCATGTTCGTGCCGAACAACGACAGCAGAAACACCGCGGGACCGAGCGATCGGCCGGCGACAAAGAATTCTTCGGCATCGGGCCGCCGCGCGTACCTGCGAAATGCAAAGATGCCGATGTAGAGAACGACGGCGAGATAGGCGAAGACGATCGATGCCGCGATCACAGACGGTCCAGTTCAGAGGGCCACGCACACTTCACCAGCGCCCACATCAGGCCGGCGCATGCAATGCAGTAAACCGCATGATAGGCGAGGCCGATCGGCATGAAGCCGAAGACCAGCCGCGCGTCGCGCCAGAACCAGAAGTCCTGGTGCAGCAGGTACATCAAAAGCACTGAAATGATCAGAACGGCGGCGCGCATGGAAGGCCGCAGTTTATACTCTCGCGATGCATTGGATCATGTTTGCCGTCGGCGCGGCGATGTCGTGGGGCCTGTACGGCCCGATGATGCATCAGGGCCAGGT
>JBBDWL010000085.1:0-3604 GCA_040902895.1 Vicinamibacterales bacterium
GCGCGCTCTACAACATGGCGTGCAAGGACCGCGCGCTCGCCGATGCGATTGCGAAGGCGGTAGCCGCTTTCGATCGCTCGCTCATCCTGTTCGGTCTGCCGAACTCCGAACTGCTTCGCGCCGGTGAAGCGGCGGGTCTGCCGGTGGCCGCGGAAGTGTTTGCGGATCGCGCCTACGAACGCGACGGATCCCTGGCCTCACGCACCAAGCCGGGCAGCGTGATTCACGATGCGAAGGCGGTGGTCGATCGCGCCGTGCGAATGGTCAAGGACCAGCAAGTGGTGGCGGTCGACGGCTCGGTGATTGCGTTGAAAGCAGACACGATTTGTCTACACGGCGATACGCCTGGCGCCGCGGATCTCGCTCGAGAGATCCGGCGCGGACTGGAGTCAGCAGGCGTTCGGATTGCGGCGCTGAGAGATTAGTCGGCCAGGAGGGCCAGCCAGCGTTCGGCCGCTTCTTTGGTGATCGGTCCCTTGGCCTGCGGCGAGGACATTTCAAACACCACCTGCGCAATGATGCCGTCCGAGCCGGGGCCGACGTATTCGATGAACTCCCCACCTTCCAGCCGGTCGCCGATCTGTGCGAGCTCCGCCGCGGTCAACTGGTCTTCCAGGTAACGCGACACAAAACGGGTGACGGCGCGGGCGTCCGCCGTGTAGGTATCGCCGCTATCGATCTTCGCCTGCAGCTCTTTCGCGCTCTCACTTCCTGAAATCGCAAGTTCATTCGCCATGTCGTCACTCGTAGCGCATCGCGTCGACGGGCTGTAATGCCGCCGCTTTCATCGCAGGATACAGGCCAAACACCAGACCAACAAGGAAAGAGACGACGAAGCCGAGGAGGACGGCCGTTACAGAAATGTGCGTCGCCCATCCGGCGTACGCAGAAATTGCGATCGAGACGATAGCGCCTGTGGCAATTCCTGCGATCCCACCGCCAACCGTCATCAACAACGTCTCGATCAGAAACTGCATCGTCACATCGCGTCGACGGGCGCCGGCGGTGCGGCGCACGCCGATCTCCCGGGTCCGCTCCACCACCGAGGTCAGCATGCTGTTCATGATCCCAATGCCGCCCACCAGCAGCGCCAGTGCCGCCACGCTGCCGACCACCACGCTGAAGGTTCGCTGCGTGCGATAGCGCTGCGCCAGCAGCTCGCGCGGCACCACGATGTGAAACTCGTCGGCCTCGCGCGTGTGCATCAGGATCCGGCGCAGCACTTCGCCCAGCTCGACGGAGCGCTCGGCATCCGCCACCTGGACCCAGATTTCCTCGACCGGCTGATTCGGCGCCACCGCCAGCGTTTTGCCGGTCAACGACGGCAGCGGCACGAACGCGGCGCGGTTGACATTGTGCCAGGCCATGCTGGTGCCCGCCTGCGGATCGCCGCCCTGCGCCTGCAGCACGCCGATCACACGGTAGTGATCGTCGGCAATCTCGATCGTCTCGCCGAGCGGATCGCGATACCCGAACAACTGCTGCGCCAGCAGCCCGCCCAGCACGCACACGCGTGCGCCGTCGTCGGTCTCCATGAGCAACCGGCCGCGCCGTGCCGTCAATCGCAGAATGCGCTGAAAATCGGCCGGTGCCGCGAGCACCTGGCTCGGACTCACGTCTCCGCCTCGGCCGACGCGAACGTATCGAGACACCACCGGCGCGGCGAGCGTGGCGGTGGGGACCAGCGCGAGCACGCGATCGGCATCCGCAGCGGCGAGCGAGCGCTTCATCGTGCCGCGCGCATTCAACCCGCCGGTGCTCTGCGCCACGATGTTGTCGAGGCCGAGCGCATCGACCTGTGAGAGCGCTTCCCGGGCGGCGCCTTCGCTCACCGACATCATCGCGATGACCGCGGCCACGCCGAGCACCACGCCGAGCACGCTCAGCGCGGTCCGCAGCCGGTATCGCCCGAGCGCTTCGGTGGCGATGCGGAGGTATTCGACGAGCTCAGCGAGGCTGAAGCGCATTGCGGCGGGCCGGGGAGTCTTGCGCGCGCGCCGCCTCGGGCGCGGTGAGCGAGACGCGCTCGCCATCGCTGAGGCCGGCGACGATCTCGACCATGCGATCGTTGGACTCGCCCAGGTCGACGGGCCGGGTCTCGATGCCCGTGGCCGTGACGACGTAGGCGACGCGCGTGCCCTGGTTGTTGAAGATCGCGGTCACCGGCACCATCAGGACGTTGGTGCGCGTGCCGACAACGACGTCGGCGCGGATGCTCATCTCCGGGCGCAGCTCGGCGGTGGTCGGATCGAGCGTGATGATCAAATCGAACCGCTTGTCGTCGAACGGTCGCGTCGGCGAGGTGGCCGCGAGCGTGCCGACGCGCGTCACCGTGCCGGTGAGCTGCAGATCCGGAAACGCCTCGACGCGGATCTCGGCGGCTTGTCCGGCCTTCACGCGGTGCACTTCGGCCTCGCTCACCGACGCTTCGACGAGCATGCGGTTGACCTCGGGAATGGTGACGATGCCCTGTGTGGCAAAGACGCGATCGCCGATGCGGAGCTTCCGCCGCGGGTTGGCGTTGAGGTTTTCCTCGTAGACGACGAGCCCGGGTCCGCGGGCGCGAATGGTGCAGCCCTCCACCATGGTGGTCAGCAGGTTGAGCCGCAGCGCGGTTTCGTTGACGCGGGTGCGCGCGTTGCCGAGCTGCGCCGCCTTCTGCGCCAGCGCCAGCGCCGCGCGCTTCTGCTCGCGCGGATGCGACAGCTGCACGATCACGTCGGTGCGGCGGCGCGACAGGATCAGCTCTTCCTCCGCCTCCTCGAGGGCATCCTCGGTGCGCGCCAGCTCTTCGCGGGTGATGAAGCCCTTGTCGAGCAGCGGCCGCAGCTTCTCGTATTCCTGGCGCAGGCGCTCGGCCTTCTTCTGCGCGCGCTGCAGCGTCGATCGGGCTTCCTCGACACTCAGCGCACCCTCACCCTCGGTCACGGCTCTGACTTCCGCGCCGGCCTCGTCCCACTCGCCTTCCGCCACCTGCAGATCCATTTGCGCCTGGCGATGCTCCTGGCGGACCCTCGAAAGCTCGATCTCGAGATCGGTGGTGTCGAGGCGGACCAGCACGTCGTCGGACTGCACACGCGACCCCTCGGGCGCGAGGTCGCGGATCTCGACGTCGCGGCCGGGCACCGGCGAGCGATAGGTGATCGATTGAATGGGCTTGAGCGTGCCGCTCGACGTGAGGCGCGCGATCAGCTCGCCGCGGCTCACTTCCACGACCATCCCGTCATCGGCGCCGGCACGCACCAGGAACACGGCGGCCACGATCGCCACGACGGCAACGGCCGCCGCGATTATGTAGCGAGGTCGGCTGATCATCCTACTTCGCTAGATTAGACGCTGGAACGGGCCTCGCCGTCGAGCCCGTGATGTTGGTGCGCGGGTTGAAGATGCCCAGGACGGCACGCAGCCGCAACTCGGCCACGGCCGAATCGGCGAGCGCCTGGATCCGCCGGCTTTCCGACTGCAGCAGCGACGCCTCGGCGGTGACCACGTCGAGGTTGTTCGACAACCCGGTTTCGTAGCGCAGCTGCGCGACTTCGACCTCGCGTGTGCTGATGTCGACGCTGGTTTCGGCGGCCACCACGCTGCGGATCAGGCGATCGCG
>JBBDWL010000086.1:0-3589 GCA_040902895.1 Vicinamibacterales bacterium
CGCGCGGCCGGACTTGATCGCTTCGAGGACCGGGTTGATGCCGTAGATGATCATGAAGCAGTCAACAGTCAACAGTCGGCAGTTAAGAGTTCAGCCAGCAGTCAGCAGTCAGCAGTCAAGTGGTTCGGGCGGCGCGGACTCGCGGGGCGACTGTCGTTCCAATCAACTCGATCGATTTCGTCATCAAATCGTGCGGCAACGCGCCGTTACTGTATTTCAAGTCGAAACGCGACAGCCCAAGGGTCTTCACGGTATTGATGATCTTCTTCGCCACGGTGTCCGGCGAGCCGGCGCACAGCGCGCCGTGGGGCCCGGCCTCGTGCTCGAAGTGCGCGCGCGAGGTGGGCGGCCAGCCGCGGTCGCCGCCGATGCGGTTGATCATCCTCTCATAGTGCGGCCACGGCTGATGCTTCGCTTCGTCATCGGTGGCGGCCACGTGTCCAGGCGAATGCACCGCGATGGGCTGCTGCGCATGGCCGAATCGGGCGCCCATTTCACCACTCTACCTCCAAGTTCGCGGTCCCAGGATTGAGGGTTGCGCCCGAGGTGTGCATGAGCGAGACTTTGCGCCAATCTCAGATGGCGCTTCCGACCGGCACCCGGCTCGGCCCTTACGAAGTGATCTCGGCGATCGGCGCCGGGGGCATGGGCGAAGTCTACAAAGCCCGCGACACACGGCTCGACCGCAGCGTCGCCATCAAGATCCTGCCGTCAGACGTCGCCAACGATGCCGACCGCCGCGCGCGATTCGAGCGCGAGGCACGCGCCGTGGCCATGCTCGATCATCCCAACGTCTGCGGCATCTTCGATATCGGCGAAGCGGACGGCGTGCACTACCTGGTCATGCCGTACCTCGAGGGCCAGACCCTCGCGGCGCGTCTGGAGAACGGCCCATTGCCGTTCGACGAGGCCATGCGCATTGCCATCGCCTTGTGCCACGCCCTCCACAGCGCACACAAAGTTGGCGTCACCCATCGCGACCTGAAACCGGCCAATATCTTCCTCGTCCGGCGTGGCCGGTCGACCGAAGTCAAGCTGCTCGATTTCGGACTCGCAAAGCTGCGCCCGTCCGCGGGGGCGATATCGCTTTCCACCATGGAGCAGCGAGCCACCACGCAAGGCACCGCGCGCGGCACGCTGCTTGGGACGTTCCACTACATGTCGCCGGAACAACTCGAGGGTCGCGACGCCGACGCGCGCAGCGACGCAAATGGTGAGCCGCTCTTATGGCTCCGCACGCTTGCCGATCCACGCGCGCGACCCATGCGAGGCACTGAGGGCGCAGCCGATCCCTTCTGGTCTCCGGATAGCACCCGGGTGGCGTTCTTCTCCAAGGGATTTCTCAAATGGGCTGGCATTAGCGAAGACGTGCCGGCGCAGACGGTCAGTAGAGCGCCCGTGGATTCGCGCGGAGGCGCCTGGGGACAGGACGGAGCGTTCGTGTTCTACTCCGGCAAGACGCAAACGCTCAGCCGTGTTCCGGAGCGCGGCGGGGCGCTGACCGACGTCGTCTTTCAGGGCTTCAGCGGCACACCGCGCTGGCCTCAACTGTTGCCAAACGGTCAGTTGCTGTTTCAGACCAGGCACGGCGCCGGCCTGCTGCGTGGAATCTACGCTGCGTCGATGGCTTCACGGGCCGGCGCCACACGCATCATAGGCTCCGACTGGGCCGCCCAGTACGCGTCAGGACACTTGCTGTTCATCGACGGAGCAACGCTGATGGCGCAACCGTTCGATCTCACGACGGGTACTGTACACGGCACGGCGCGGCGGCTGGCGAACAACGTCGGTGGCTCGACCGCGGGTGCCGTGGCCTTTTCCGCATCGACGACAGGCGTGCTCGCACATGCTCCGGGGCTTTCGAACAGATCCGAGCTGCGTTGGGCCGACCGCACCGGCCGCATCGGTCCGCTCGTGCTGCCAGCCGGGGACTACCAGGATTTCACGCTCTCGCCCGATCAGTCCCGGCTCGCGTATTCCCTCGTCGACACGCAGACGCAGGCACCCGACGTGTGGATTCTCGACCTCGACCGCGGCGCGTCAGCCCGCATTACCTCGGAGCGGCTGCTCGACTCCACGCCGACCTGGTCGCCTGACGGCGACCGCATCGTCTTCCGGTCGAATCGAACGTCCAGCGTGGGGACGAGTTTGCTTGAGACGGCTACCACGCCAGGGGCACCGGTGCGGTTGGTGCTCGAGCAGATGCCGCAGGTCACGAATTCGTTCCCGGCGGCGTGGTTGAAAAACGGCGAGATCCTGTTCTCTCAGACGCACATCGAAGCCGGATATGACATCTGGTCAGTTCAGGCAGACAACAGTGAAACACGCGCTGTGCTTGCGACGACGAGCAATGAGCTGCACCCGGCGGTATCGCCTGACGAGCGGTGGCTCGCCTACGCGTCGGATCAGTCGGGTCGGTACGAAGTCTATGTGCAGGAACGCGCCGGAGGCGGGCAGCGCACCTTGGTGTCTACAGGCGGCGGGCTGCAACCTCGCTGGCGAGGCGACGGCCGAGAATTATTTTATTTGCAACCCGACGGATCATTGATGGCCGTCGGCCTGGACGCGGGTCCACGCTTTGCGGCCGCGGCGCCACGTCTGCTCTTCAGAACGTCGCGATCCAGTGCGTTCAACCCGTATCGTAATGACTACTTCCCCGCGACTGACGGGCGGCGTTTTCTCATTCGCGTGCCCGTTGCAGGCCCTTCGCCGTCGATCACGGTCGTGGTCAACTGGCCTGCGTGGTTGAAGGGCGAAGGGCCCGCGCTGCTCAGCCGGTAACCGCTTTCATTAACGCAGCATCGGGTGGAGGCGAAGCCGAGTGTAGCTGCGTAGGCACGTGGCCGATACATTCCTTCGTTGACGACCGCGCCTCCGCCCGTGGGCGCCGCTGCCCAGGACGACTCGAAGCTTCGCAAGCTGGCCAAACTGGACGAGAACCGTCCGCTCAGCCCGGCGGAGTTGTATCGCGCGCTGAATGATGCCCTCGACGAGGGCTACGACCTCTTCGATCTCAGCAACCGCGAGGCGCGCTTTGCCCTGATCCTGATGGGCGGCCTCAACGCCGCGCTCGTGATCGTCGCGTCGCAGTCCAGCCTGCGCGAGCATCTCTCCCCCGTTGAACGCCAGATCGAAGGTTCGATCATCGGCCTCTACGCGCTCCTCGCGCTGGCTTTTCTCCTGCAGGCGATCGCGGCGCTGCGACCCGGTCAATACCGCCCGCAGCTGAAGAAATGGCCACGCGAGCGCGGCGACCTCCCCAAAGGCGTCCGCTATTTCGAAGACATCGTGCAACGCACCACCATCGAGCATTGGGACGCGTGGCGGGACGTGACGCTGCGCGAATTGAACGCCGAACTCGCCGTCCAGGTGCACAGCGTTGCGCTGAAGAACAACTCCCGCAAGAAGGCCCTCCGCCGCCTCTACAACAGCCTCCGGATCATGACGTTCGTCTTCGGGGCGATCCTGGTACTGTTTGTTGCCTTTACACTCACCTGAACAGCGGCTACAGTTTGCGCGGAAGCGAGAGGGCATATGGACATTCCGAAGCGTACGGACAACGACAGCGAACTGCCCGGCACCGCAGACG
>JBBDWL010000087.1:0-117248 GCA_040902895.1 Vicinamibacterales bacterium
GCGAGATGTGGAGAGTGCTGAAGCCGGGCGGGATGTTCTTCGCCCGATTGGCGTCTATTTATTTGTCGGCGGGGACCCCTGCACCCCGCCTGGCTCCTCGCCTCGCGGGGGCCCCAGAACCCCGCTCCGGCTCGTCGCACTCTGAGGCAGGCCGGCGGGTCGTGCAACCCGATGGGTCCGAGCGCTTCGTCGTCGACGAGGCGATGCTGATGGACTATGGGCGCCGGCTCGGCGGCGTGCTGCTCGATCCCATCAAGACCACGGTCGTGCAGCAGCAGCGGGCGATGACCACATGGGTGCTCCGCAAGTCATGAGCGATCTGCAGCGCCTCGATCCCCGCTACGTTACGGTGCAGCGCATCACGGGCTGGATCATGTTCGCGATCATCATGAGCGTCTGGACCATGGGCTTCGCGATCGTGTTCTGGACCGGCGAGCAGGGACTGCGCTGGATTTTGTGGACCATAGGCGTGAGCGGCGCCATGCTCGCGCCGCTGTTGATCTGGCTCGCGACGGGCTGGCCGGCGCTCAGCTATCGCTATGCCGCCTATCGCATCGACGATCTCGGCATGGAGATCCACTCCGGCGCTTTCATCCGCAGCATCACCACCGTGCCGCGCTCGCGCGTGCAGCACACCGACGTGGAGCAGGGACCGCTCGAGCGGCGATTTGGTCTGGGCACGCTGGTCGTCTACACGGCCGGCACGCACCACGCGCGCGTTGAGCTTCCAGGCCTTGAATACGACACCGCCAAGCGGATGCGCGACATGCTGCTGCCGAAACACGGGGCCGATGCCGTCTGAGCCGTCGGCCCGGCGTCTGCACCCGGCGTCGATTTTCTTCAACCTGCTGCGCGAGGTCAAGACGTTCGCGCTGCCCGGCCTGCTGATCCTCTTCGGCAGCCGCGACCGTGACGCGATGTTCACGATCGTGTCTGCCGCCCTTGCCGGCACGATAGTGCTCGCCATCGCCATCGTCCGCTATTTCTCGTTCACCTATACCTATCAGGACGACGAGCTCGTCGTGCGCTCGGGTCTGTTTTTCAAGCGTGAGCGGCACATCCCGTACAGCCGCATCCAGAACATCGACGCCACGCAGAACGTGGTGCATGCGTTGTTCGGCGTGTACACGGTCGCGCTCGAGACCGGCGGGGGTGCCGAGGCCGAGGCCACGCTGAGCGTGCTCCCGGCCGACGCGCTTGCCGAAATGCGGCGTCGCGTGTTCGACGAGCGGCGCGAGGCGATCGAGGCGCCCGCCGATGGAGAAGCACCGGCGGTACCGGCGCCGGCGCAGGATGTGCTGCTGCGTCTGAGCGTGCGCGATCTGGCGTTGTGCGGCCTGGTGCGCGGCCGCGGTCTGCTGCTCCTCGGGGCGATCGCCAGCGTGCTGTTCGACATCGTCCCCGATCGCCGCATTGACGATGCCGTCGAAGAGACCGCGAAGAATCCTGAATCGCGCGGGCGGTTCGTTGAGGCGCTGCGCGGGGCCGCCGACGGTCTGTCGTTCGACATCGCGCAGCTCCTGGCCGCGGTCGTGCTGCTGATCGTGCTTGTCGGCATTCTGCGCGTGTTCTCGATGCTCTACACGATGCAGCGGCTGTACGGCTTCACGCTGGTGCTGGCTGGCGGCGAGCTCCGGATGGCGTATGGATCTCTCACGAGGGTGCGCGCGACGATTCCCGTGCGGCGGATTCAGACGCTGACCGTGCGCGAAGGACCGCTGCACAGGCTGTTTGGCGTGTGCTCCGTACGTGCCGATACGGCTGGCGGCGAGGCCAATCCCGAAACGGCCGGCAGCCGCGAATGGCTTGCGCCGATTCTCGACAAGGCGCAGCTCGCGGGATTTCTGCGCACGCTGATGCCCGAAGTAGACATCGAAACAGTGACGTGGCAGCCGGCGCATCCACGCGCGCTGCGGCGCGCACTCGTGAAACCTCTGGTGCTTACGGCGATCGCATCGATTGCGCTGGCCGGGTATGCCGGCGCATGGGCGATTGCGCCGGCGATGTTGCTGGCGTTCGCCTCCGTGGCGCACGCGCGCCGCCATGTCAAACACCTGGGGCACGCCCTGGAAGACAACCTGTTCATGTTCAAGAGCGGCGTGTTCTGGCGTCACGCGACGCTGGCGCCGGTCCGTAAAGTCCAGGCCGTATCCGTGCGCGAAACACCCTTCGATCGGCGGCACGGGATGGCCGGGCTCACGGTGGACACGGCAGGCGCCGATGGCGCGCCGCACCGGCTTGCCGTGCCGTACCTCGCCCGCGACCGCGCAGGCTCGCTGTCGGCGTCCATCGCCGGCAGTGCGGCGCAGTCGTCGCTCAGTTGGTAGACTTCCCCCGCATGGTTGCGTCTCTCAGCGAGGTGCCGCTCTTCGCCGGCTTGCCGGCGGCCGACTGCAGTGAGATCGAGCGGCGGATGACGCGCCGCGATTTCCCTCCGCAGGCCACATTGATGCGCGAGGGCAGCGCCGGCGACACCGCTTTCCTGATCCTCTCGGGCCGCGTCTCTGTGCGGCGGCGCGATCCCGATTCGGGCATCGAGTTCGAGCTCGCGCAGCTCGGACCGGGCGACATGGTGGGCGAGATGGCGCTGCTGTCAGGCAGAGCGCGCAACGCGTCGGTCGTCGCGCTCGAGCCCGTCTCGACCGCCGCGCTCAGCCGCGCCGAATTCGAGCAGGCGCTGGCGGCGCATCCGGTGATCGCGCTCGCGCTCGCCCGATCGATTGCCGAGCGTCTCGAGAAGGCCAACGAGCGCGCGGGCGTCGACTTCATCAGCCTGCGCCGCCTGCAGGTGGATCCGCGCGTGCTTGCCCTGCTGCCGCAGCCGCTTGTCAACCAGCACAAAGTGCTGCCGATTTCCTTCAGCAACAACCGTTTGACGCTCGCCATGATCGATCCCGCCAACATCGTCGCGCTCGACGATGTGCGGCGCGTGATCAAGGGCGTGATGATCGAGCCCGTGGCGGTGTCGGAGGAAGACTTCAAGCGGTTTCTGTCGACGACCTATGCGGAGGCGATGAAGCCGGCAGAGCCAAAGGACAATCCGCGCGCGGGCGGCGTCCGGCCGCAGGAATCAATCGATCTGCTGCAGTCCGATCTCATTCGCGAGCTGCAGCTCGCCGAAGACACGACGTCCGGCACCGAGACCAAGCAGGATCTGATGAGCGCGTCCGAAGACGCGCCCATCGTGCGCCTGGCCAATTCGGTGCTCGGGCTCGCGATCAAACAGGGCGCGAGCGACATCCACATCGAGCCGATGGAGGACGATGTGACGGTGCGCTATCGGGTGGATGGCGTGCTGCAGGTCGTGCAGCGGCTGCCGAAGAAGGTGCAGCTCGGGCTCATCTCGCGCGTGAAGATTCTGAGCCGGCTCGACATCGCCGAGAAGCGCCTGCCGCAGGACGGCCGCTTCGGCGTCTCGATGGACGGCAAGCCGATCGACTTCCGCGTGTCGACGGTGCCCGGCAAGTGGGGCGAGAAGGTCGTGCTGCGCATCCTGGACAAAGGCAACACGCAGCTCGGTCTCGACAAGCTGATCTCGCACGCGTCGACACTCGCCATGCTTCGCGAGCTGGTGAACGAGCCGCACGGCATCATCTATGTCACGGGCCCGACCGGATCCGGCAAGACGACGACGCTGTACTCCGCGCTGGCCGAGATCAACGAACCTGGCGTGAATATCTCGACGGCCGAGGATCCCATCGAGTACGACCTGCCCGGGGTCACACAGATTCAGGTGAACGGATCGATCGGGCTCACGTTCGCCGCGGTGCTGCGCGCGTTTCTACGCCAGGATCCCGACGTGATGCTGGTCGGCGAGACGCGCGACAAAGAGACGGCGCAGACGGCCGTGGAAGCGGCGCTCACGGGCCATCTGGTGTTCACGACGCTGCACACCAACGGCGCCGCCGCCGCGTTCGCGCGGCTCGGCGAGATGGATGTCGAGCCGTTCCTGATCTCCTCGTCCACGCTCGGCGTGATCGCGCAGCGGCTGGCGCGCCGGCTGTGCCAGCACTGCCGGGAGCCGTACGAGGCTGACGAGGTCACGCGCGCGTTTCTCGGTCTGCGCGCCGGCACGCAGCTCTATCGCGGGCGCGGCTGCACGGCCTGCGGCGGCAAAGGCGTGAAGGGGCGCGTCGGCATCTACGAAGTGCTGCGGGTGACACCCGCGATCCGCAAGCTGATCGCCTCGCGCGCGACGACCGAAGCCATCCACGAGGCCGCCGTGGCCGGAGGCATGCTCGATCTGAAGGGCTATGCGTCGATGCTCTTGAGCGAAGGACTGACGACGGTAGAGGAAGTCACGAGCGTCGTTTCGGTGCGCGATTGATCGCACTTGTGCGCAGCGTGGGTCCGTCGCTCGCGTCATGCGAGCTGTCGTTCATCGACCGGCAGCCAATCGACATCGCCATCGCCGAGGCAGAGCATGCCGCGTACTGCGGCGCCCTGCGGCGCGCCGGCGCGGAGATCGCGTTCATCGATCCCGCGCCCGATCATCCCGACGGTGCATTCGTGGAGGACGCGGCGCTCGTGCTCGACGAGATCGCCGTCATCACCAGGCCAGGCGCCGAGAGCCGGCGCGGCGAAGTGACGACCGTGGCCACCGCGCTTGCGGCATACCGGCCCCTGTCGTTTATCCGCGAACCGGCGACGCTCGACGGCGGCGATGTTGTGCGCGCGGGACGCGACCTGTTCATCGGCGTCACGGCGCGCACCAATCGCGACGGGTTCGATCAGCTCGCGGCCATCGCATCCCGCCTCGGTTATCGCGCCACGCCCGTTCATGTGGGAGGCTGCCTGCACCTCAAGACGGCCATCACCGCGATCGACGAAGAGACGCTCGTGATCAATCCGCGATGCGTCGACGCGATCCAGTTTGCGGGGCGCCGGCTGATCGAGGCGGCCGCGTCCGAGCCATCGGGCGCCGACGTGCTGCATGTAAATGGAACGGTGCTGGTGGCGGCCTCGGCGCCCGAGACGCGCGACCTGATCGCGCGCGCCGGCTATCGCACCGAGGCCGTTGACGTATCGGAGTTCGAGAAGGCTGAAGCGGGCGTCACATGTTTATCGATACTTGTCTGAGGATCTGGTGATGTGGTGATCTGGTGATTGTCCCGCGCTATCAACCCGAGAGCCGCGCCGCCTGGCGCAAGTGGCTGCGCGCCAACCACGCCAAATCCAGCGGCGTCTGGTTCGTGTTTCTGAAGGGCGCCGATCGGCAGATGACGTATGACGAGGCGGTCGAAGAAGCGCTCTGCTTCGGATGGATCGACAGTCTCATGCGATCGATCGACGAGCGGTCGTACATGCAGCTGTTCACGCCGCGCAAACCGAAGAGCAACTGGTCGGCGCTCAACAAGCGCCGCATCGCATCGCTGATCCAGCGCAAGCTGATGGCGCCGCCCGGCCTCGCGAAGATCGAAGCTGCCAGGAAAGATGGCTCGTGGACGAAGATCGATGCCGTCGAAGCCGGAACGGTCCCGCCCGATCTGGCGCGCGCCTTCGCGGCCAACAAGACGGCAAAGGCATTCTTCGACAGCGTCGCGCCGTCATCACGCAAGGGCATGCTGCACTGGATCAATAACGTGAAGAGTCCGGCGCTGCGCGCGGAACGCGTCGCCCACGTCGTCTCGCAGTGCGCCAAAGGGCTGCGGCCCTCGCACCAGGAAGCGTGGCTGGCGAAGACGAAAGCAAAAACTGCCATGATGCGCGGCCGATAAACAAGGAGAGCGCTATGCCGATGGGCGGGTTTCCCGCGAATCGCGTGAGCCGCGTCCAGACGAAGATCGATCCGACGACGGCGGAAGCGTAAAAAACGGGGACGGGTCTCAATTTCCCGTGTGGGTCTGGCCGGGAAATTGAGACCCGTCCCCGTTTTTTACTCGAAGCGCAGGGCGCGCATCGGATCGATCCGCGACGCGCGCACCGCCGGCAGCAGACCGGCCGAGAGCGACACCAGCGTCAGCACAACCGCCGACATCGCGAGCACGGACGAATGCTCGCCCTGCAGCTGAAAGAGCATCTCCTGCGATTCGGCGTAGCGCCCGAGCGCGTACCCGGCCGCCAGGCCGAGCGCGCCACCGATGACGGTCATGAGCGCGACCTGCGTCATGACCATCCGGCGGACCTTTCCCGGTCCGGCGCCAAGCGCCATGCGCAAGCCAATCTCGCGCGTCCGCTGCGTGACCGTGTACGCAAGCACGCCGTAGAGCCCGATTGCCGCAAGCAGCGTCGCCAGCGTCGCGAATGCCGCCGACAACACGCTGATGAAGCGGAATTCGAACGTATTCTCTCTCACCTGTTGATCCATCGTGCGAAGCCTCGACACCGGCAGATTGGGATCGAGCTGGGCGACGATTTGTGGAATCGTCGCAAGGAACTGCTCCGGATCGAGGGCCGTGCGCACGTAGAAGGACATGAAGCCAACTTCAGGATCCTGACGGTGGGGCGTGTAGAACAGCACCGGCGGCTCAATCGCGCTTACCTGGCTGTATTTCGCATTCTGAGCCAGGCCCACGATCTCGGTGTCGAGCTCGCCGTCGTTGTCGATGCCCATGCGCTTGCCGACGACGTCGCGGCCAAGATTGAACTTCTTCGCGAAGGCTTCGTTCACGATCACGACTTTGGGCGCGCCGGGGCCGTCCGAACGCGAGAAGTCACGTCCGGCGATCAGGGGAATTCCCATCGTCCCGAAGTAGCCGGCGCCGACTTCGTTGTAATCCGCACCCGAGTCGATGTCCGGGCCTCTCGTCCATCCCTGCACGGCTACGCCGGTGCCCCAGTTGCTGTTGGCCAGCGCGGGCACCATCGAGCTCGTGACGGCGGTGACGCCGGGCGTTGACGCGAGGGCGTTCTCGAGCCGCTCGAAGAACTGCGCCGACTGCGCGTTGGTGTAGCCATTGAGCACGGGCGCGAGGCGGAACGTCACCAGGTTGTCGGTCCGCAGCCCGAGATCCACCTGGCCGATGTTGTACAGACTGCGCGTGAAGAGCCCGGCGCCAATCAGGAGCGCCATCGACAGAAAGATCTGAACCGTCGCCAGCGTTGCGCGGAAGCGTGCCGCGGCGCGCGAGCCGCCCGGCTGTCCCGCCTGTCCTTTGAGCGTCGGCAGCAGCTCCGGACGCGTGCTGTGCAGCGCGGGGAAGAGTCCAAAGAGCACACCCGTGCCGATCGCAAGCGCCGCCGAGAAGGCGATGACGGGCCAGTCGATCACGAAGTTCAGCGACTCGCTCTGCTGCTGCGGCAGCAGCGAGGCAATGCCGTCGAGCGTCCAGCGCGCGACGAGCAGGCCGATCAGGCCGCCAAACGCCGCGAGCACGAGCGACTCGGTGAGCAGCTGCCCAATGAGCTGCTTCCGGCTGGCGCCGATCGACAGACGCAGGGCCATCTCGCCGGCGCGCCCGGCCGACCGCACGAGCAGCAGGTTCGCGATGTTCGCGCACGCAATCAGCAGCACCAGGGCAGTGACGCCCAGCAGCGCCGTGAGATAGGGCTTCGCATCACGCCTGGTCGAGCTTTGTCCGTAGCGCCCGTCGCTCACCACCAACGGCTTCTTCCGGAACTGCGCCAGCGTCTGCTCGCTCATGCCGGACTGCAGAGGCGTCTCGACGCTGTTGATGATCGACGAGTAAAGCTGGTTGATGCCCGCGGTCGCCTCGTCGAGGCTCACGCCGGGCCGTTGACGCGCGAAAAGGTAGGCCCAGTAGCTTCGCCGGTTCGCGAAACCGGCAGGACGAAAGCTGCGCTCCATCGCGCTGCGCATCGTGATCGGCACGAAGACGTGTGGACGTGTCCCAAGCGTCGTGCCGTCGAAGCCTTCGGGTGCGACGCCGATGATGTCCATGGGCAGCCCGTTGACCGTCAGCCGCTTCCCGAGGATGTGTCGATCCTGGTTGAAGCGCGTGCGCCACCATCGATGACTGAGCACGACGACGGCCGATTCTCCGACGGCGCGATCGTCTTCGGGCGAGAGCAGGCGCCCATGCGCCGGCGTCAATCCGAGAAGCGGGAAGTAGCTGCCCGAAACGAGCATGCCCTCTCCCGCCAGCGTCTGCCCCTCGAACGCCAGATTGGCGCCGAAAAGACGATGCGCGGCGACCGAGATGAAGACGTGCTGTCCCTTGCTTTCGAGGTCGCGGAACATCGGATAGCTGAAGACGTGTTCGCATTCGCCCGCGTTGTTGCATGACTGCGAGCCCGGCTTCGGCGGTGGCGCCGTCAGGTTCACCAGCTCATGCGGCTTGTGCACCGGCAGCGGCTTGAGCAGCATCTGGTTGAACAGCGAGAAGATGGCGGCGTTGGCGCCGATGCCGAGCGCCAGCGACAGAATCGCGACGGTCGTCACAAAGGGGGTGCGGAACAGCGTGCGAAGGGCGTAGCGCAGGTTTTTCATGGCGGCTCGTCAGTCAGACGATGATTCCCGCCCTCGAGTTTAGTTCCTGAGCCTTAAAAGCACTTCATTGCGGCGCAGGATGGGGGGTGTCCAGTCAGCGTCGTAGTACGCGATGACGGGCCGTCCTTCGACGGGATAGCCGCGAACGCCGGCCCAGTCGCGCAGGTTCTGGACGGCCGTGGCCTCGCGATCGGGCGCCGGCCATGAGGAATAACGATACGCAACCAGCTGCTGCGTCGCCGGCGGCTCGCCGGCACTGACGAGACGCGGGCCGGTGGTGGCGACGGTGAGATCGTTGTGCGGATATTCGCGCAGCTCGAACGGTCCCTGCCTGAACAGCACCCGATAGCTGTCGCGGCGATGCACGGCGCGGTGTCCCGACAGAAACGCGGCGGCCGCGGCTCCGGCCGCAAGTGCCGTGGCGGTGTAGGTTACGCGCCGGGCGAGGGTGGTCATCTCTATTTCAAGGTAGCAATCGAGACGCCAGCCGGTGCCTGCGTCGTTGCGCCGCCCGGCAGAGCTTGCGGCGATACTAGAGCCATGCGTTTCCCCCTGCTGATCGCTGCCGTTGTTGTTGCGACAGGCACGCCGGCGCAGCCATTCATTTTCCAGCCAGCCCAAATGGATCTGTCCGCGGCCGGCACGCTGGCCAACGCGTGGGCCGACTACGACGGTGACGGCGATCCCGACCTGTTCGTCGGGTTCAATGGTGCGCGGAACCGGCTCTATCGCAACGACGCAGGCGTGATGCGCGATGCTGCAGGGGACGCGGGTCTTGCCGATACGCGAGCCACGCGCGCGGCCGCATGGGGCGACTATGACGCGGATGGCGATCCGGATCTGCTGCTCGGGTATGCGCCGGGACGCGAGAGTGTGCTGCGCCTCTATCGCAACACCGGCGGCAGGTTCACCGACATCACGTTTGCGACCGGACTTTCGACCCCGGCCGGCGCGGTGCGCCAGCCGGCCTGGATCGATGTCGACGCCGACGGCGATCTGGATCTCTTCGTCGCGTTTCGCGATCGGCCCAACGCGATGTTCCGCAACACGCGGGGCCGCTTCGAGGACATCGCGCCGTCGATTGGTCTCGCCGATGCACGCAGGAGCGTCGGCGCGATCTGGCTCGATTACGATCAGGACGGCGATCTGGATCTGTACGTCGCCAACATGGACGGCGACGCCAATGGCCTGTACAGAAACTCGCGAGGCCGCTTCACCGATGTCGCGGCGGCGATGGGCGCGGAGTGGGCAGGCCGCGCGCCGCGCGAGCCATCGAACGGCACGGTGCGGCCGTGCGCGCTCGATGCGAACGGCGACGGGTGGCTCGATCTGTTCGGCGCGAATTATGGTCCGAATGGCCTGCTGCTGCTGACGCGTCGCGGGCCGGCGTCAGATGCGTCGCGCCTGCTGGGCGTGGCCTATGACGGACGCCACGACACCTGCGCGCCGGCAGACGCCGACAACGACGGCCGCATCGACATCTACGTGAACGGCACCATCACTGGCGGCGTGCAGCATCGCGACTATCTTCTGCACAACACCGGCGACGTCTTCTCGGACGCGACGCCCGACAATGTGCGCGCGCTGCCGGCCAGCCACGGCGCGTCGTGGGCCGACGTCGATGCCGATGGCGATCTCGATCTCGCGATTGCCGGCACCACGCCGCAGGTCATGCCGCTGCTGCTGCGCAACGAATTGCCGGCCGGCGCGGCCGGCCGATCGATCAGCGTGCGCGTGCTCGATCGCCGCGGCCGCGCGATTCGCGCAGGCGCGGAAGTGCGTGTGTATCTTGCGGGGACGCGGCGGCTTCTCGCGACGCGTCTGGTTGATTCAGGCTCAGGCTACAACTCGCAGAGCGATCTGCCCGTCCATGTCGGACTCGCCGATACCGGTCGCGTCGACGTGCAGGTGATCTTTCCAGCGCGCGGCAGCCGCGTGGCCGTCTGGCGTCGCGGTGTGTTTCCCGAGCGCACCCGCGCGATTACGATGCGGGTCAACTGAGGCCGCATGCAGCGCAACTACCTGATGATCGGCGTTCTGCTGGTAATAGCCGCCGTCAGCGCATGGGATGCGCTCGTCAATCGTGAGCTGCCGCGATTTCATCTCACCGTCAGCGCCATTGCCGTTGTGCTGGCAATTATCGTGGCTGTGTCGCGCTATGAGTTTCCGGTTCGGGAGATCAGAGAACAGCCGTCCGGCCGTCGCAGTCTTGGGTGGGCACTCGCGATCATGGGCTCGCTGGCCGCTGTGCTCTGGGTCGCGTTTGGCCCGTGGACACGCTCCGCCGATTTCGACGTCACGGGGATCCTGTTTCTCATCAAGAACCCGGGTCAGGTTGTCGCGCTCGGCTTCTTCGTGTTGGTGGCGCTCACTGGGTGGATGCTCACCTGGCCGTCACGGACGTGACCACCGGCAGCCGGAACGCCGCCATCTCCTCACCGTTGCGCACGAGCAGCACGTCGCCCACGATGACCGGATGGTTCCAGGTCTTGCCTTCGAGCGCCGGCATCTTCGCGATCTCGGTGTGCTTGTCCGGCGTGGCGCTGACGAGCGCAAGCTCGCCATCCTCTGAGAGCACCAGCAGCAGATCCTGATCCGGGACGAGCACCATCTGGCCCGCGCCGTAGCGGCCGCCTTTCCACTTCCGCTCGCCGTTCTCGAGATTGATGCACGAGAGAATCGTGCCGTCGAATCCGAAGGCGTGCCCCTTGTGAATGACGAAGTCGTTGAAGTACGGCTTCAGACCGCGCGACGTCCAGCGCTCCGCGACGGACCAGCCGTCCGCCGACTTTGTGACGGCAAGCCGCCGCATGCCGACACCGCCCATCATGTCGCCGCCCGCGAGAATGACATCACGGTTGGCAATCACCGCCGGTTGCACGATGGCAACGCCGTCATCCCACGTGTGCTGCCAGAGCACGGCGCCATCGGCCGGGTTGACGCTCGTCGCCCCGCCCCCGCCGCTCAGCAGCAATATCTGCTCGACGCCGTCGATGGTCGTCAGATGCGGCGAGCTATAGCCGCCGCCAACGGTGGTGCGCACCCAGCGCGGTTTGCCCGTGGCCGCGTCGTAGGCGACGAGCCGCCCGGACGAGGCCACGATCACGGCGTCACTGAGGACGAGCGGCGAGCTCGCGAATCCCCAGCCCGGCATCGTGGATTTGGTATCGGCCGACGCATTGCGCGACCACAAAACGGCGCCGGTCGCGCCGTCCAGGGCATTCACGATGCCCGTGGCGCCATGGGCATAGATGCGGCCGTCGTGCAGTGCCGGCGTCGCGCGCGGACCCGCGCCGCCGTTCGATTCATAGAAGCGGACGGCGTCCTGGTGCCGCCATACGGGCTCGCCCGTACTCAGTTTGTAGGCCGACACGATTTCGTGTTCTCCGCGCTGCTCCTGCGTGTAGATCAAATCGCCTTGCACGGCGAAGGAGGACCAGCCTGGCCCGATCGGCCGGCGCCACAGGGCGACCGGCGGCTTCGATGACCAGTCGGTCTCGATTCGGATGCCGGGGATCACGCCGTCGCGCGCGGGCCCGCGAAAGCCAGGCCACGCCGCGCGTGGTGCCGCCGGCGCCGGTGCCGCAGTGGATGCCGGAGCACCAGATGCTGGAACAGGCGCTTCCGCGGATTTGGGCGCTGCGTCGACGGTCGGCGCCGGATCATTCGTCGCGGCGGGCACGCGCTCGACAGCCGGTGAGGTCAACACCTCGTCGCGCGTCTGCGCAAGCAGCCGTTGTTCCGCCGTCGGCGTCCAGCGCCATGCGAGATCGGACCCCGCGCTGCGAAGGCCGTCGGTGCGGATGAGCAACAGCGGCACGCAGGCGAGCACGATTGCCGGCACCAATGTGGCGCGCCGAACGGTTCGCGGGAAATTGCGGCTGGCCGCGGCCCACGCGACGAGTGCGAGGCTCAGAAGCGGGAGGGACAGCACCACGGGCATCATGCCCATCATTCCTCCGGCGATCGACGGGTGAACGACGAAGCGCGTCAGCCACACCGCCACGGCCATCAGCACGATTGCGCCGATGCGCTCGGACCACGGCGCGCGGCTGAAGAACAGCCACCATGCGAGTACGAGCAGCACGCAGGCCATGCCGGCCAGCATGGCCTCTCCGGAAAACGCCGGCAGTACGAGCCTGGTGCCGAACATCAGCACCCACATCAATACGACTGCGACGACGCCGGGCCAGAGACGAAGAGGTTGTGTCTGAGTCATGGTTTTCTATTCCGATCTCAGTGCCTGCAGCACGTTCACCCGCGCCGCGCGTGCCGCCGGCATGAGCGACGCGAGGATCGCGGCGGCAATCAGAACAGCAGCCGCGCCCAGAACCGGCATGATGCCCGGTAACCCGACGGTGCCGAGATAGCTCCTCGCGACTCCGGAGAACACATAACCGCCAACGATGCCGGCGATGATCCCGACAGCGACGATCACCGCGCCTTCCGAGAGCACGCCCATCAGCAGACGGCGCGGTGTGGAACCGATGGCGAGGCGCACGCCGAACTCACGCGTCCGCGCGCTCACTGAAAACGCCAGCACGCCTGCGACACCAACCACGGCAATCAGCAGCGCCACTCCGGCAAAGCCAGACAGCACGAAAGCGTTCAACCGGTCCGGTGTGAGGACCTCGGCACGGATGTCCTCCAGCGTCGCCACGCGCTCGACCGGCTGATTCGGCGACATGTCGCGCACGATTTTTCTGACCGACGGCACCAGCGCATACGGATCGCCGGCCGCGTGCACGAACAGCCGTCCCGCGATTCCCATCTGCGGCGTTGGATGATAGATGGTGAGCGCAGGTCCAGGCACGACGTTCACATCGTCGACGTCCGCCACGACGCCGACAATCCGGCGCGGAAATGGCTTGGGCCCGAAGTACGGATCGGTCCACCACATCTTCCGGTTCAATGCGTCGCCGTTTGGAAACAGACGCTCGGCGACGCTCTGGCTTACGACCACGACCGGTTCGCTGCGCGCGCCGTCTTCCGCCGTGAAATCGCGCCCGGCGAGCACGGGAACGCCCAGCACGGCGAAGAATCCGGGCGACACGATTCTGAAGCGTGCGCGCGGATTCTCTTCGCCGTGCTCGGGTGTGAATCCCTCGACGGTGAAGTTGACGGCCCCGAATGTTCCCGAGTCGCGCCACGGCACGAACATGCCGGTTGCCACGCCCTGCACGCCGGGCAGCTCGCCGACACGCCGAGTGACTTCCTGATAGAAGTTCATCTCCTCGGGCTTGAGCAAACCAAGCGTTGGCGCGGGAAGATCGATCGCGAGCACCTGCCGCATGTTGTAGCCGGTGTGCGCCGTCTGCATGCCGACCAGCGCGGCGAGCAGCGAGCCCGCAGCCGCAAGCAGGCCGAACGAGAATGCGATCTGCGTCATCGCGAAGATTCGCAGACGGCGATTGGTGCCCGGCGTAATGCGCACGCTGCCGCCGGCGAGTCCGAGCCCGGTCGGCGCGTGTGTTGACGGCAGCCTGGGCACGAATGCGAGCACCACGGCCGCAATCATCGCCAGGCCAACGCCCACCCAGAGCAAACTGGCGTCCACGGTGACTTCGAGGGCCCGTACCGAGAACCGCGCGGCAAAGCGAGACACCAGACCCACGAGCGGCCGCGCGAGCACCACGCCCAGTACCGCCCCGGCGCCGCAAAGCACCAGGCTTTCGGCGAGCAGCGTGCGCCGCAGCGCCCCGCGGCTCGCGCCGAGGGCCGCGCGCACCGCGAGCTCGCCCTCGCGGCGCACCGATCGCGCGAGGATCAGGCTGGCGACGTTCGAGCACGCAATCAGAAAGACGATGGCCGCGGCGGCCAGCAGCACGAGCAGAATCGTTCGTGCCGGCGCCGCGATTTGCGCGCGCAGTGGTGTGACATCGACTTGCGCGTTCGCCTTGAGCGAATACGCGTCACGGTTTTGCCGCACGAGGTCAGCGTGAATCGCAGCCAGTTCCGCGCGCGCCATTTCGATCGACGCCTCGGGCGCGAGGCGCCCGAACAGGTCGGTCATGCGATGCGTGCGCCCCTTCTCCATCGTCGCGCTGAGATGGTGCGGGCTTGTTACGATGTTCGCGATGATTTCGGTGTCAGCTGGATATGGAACCGACGGCTCCAGCACGCCGATTACGGTAGCTGCACCCGATCCGAGCCGCAGCGTCTTCCCGACTATCGATGGATCGCTGTTGAGCGACGCCGTCCAGAAGCGATGCGTGAGCACGACCACGCCTTCTGCGGAAGGCCCATCGTCAGCGGCGTTGATCAGGCGGCCGAGCACCGGACGAAGGCCCACGACGTCGAAATACGAGCCATTGACGACCCCGGCCTGCACGACGCGAGGCTCGCCGGCACCGATCATCGTGAATTCGATGGTCGAGAACTCGCCGATGGCGCTGATCGTCGTCACCCGCGAGCGAAGATCCTGGATTTCCGGCACGGAGAACTTCATGTTCTTGACGTTGATGCCCGGCGCGCTCTGGCGGATGTAGATGAGACGATCCTCGCCGCGATTGACGAGCGGACGCAGCAGCACGCCGCGGACGACGCTGAAGATCGCGGCGTTGGCGCCGATGCCCAGAGCCAGCGTGATGACGACGGTCGCGGCCATGCCCTTTGTGCGCAAGAGCGAACGCAGTCCAATCCGCATGTCCTGGACGAGTGCCGCGCCCGCGTCGAACCAGCGGCCGTACCAGACGCGGCGCATCGCGTCCTTGAGCGCGGGCAGGTACCCGAACTCTCGCCACGCGGCGGCGCGTGCGGCTTCGGGATCCTCTCCGCGCTCGATACGCTCCTGGATGCTGAGCGCCATGTGTCCGCGGATTTCTGCGTCGAGCTCGCGTTCGTCGGGCCGCATCGTTATTCCTTGTTCGCGTGGGCGGGGTTCATCACCCGTCCGATCGCGTCGACCAACTGCGACCAGCGATCCTGCTCGCGCAGCAGCTGCGCCTTGCCGGTCGCCGTCAGCTGGTAATACTTCGCCTTCTGGTTTGCCTCACTCACGCCCCACTCGGACTTCAACCAGCCTCGCTTCTCGAGGCGGTGCAGGGCGGGGTAGAGGGACCCGGTTTCGACTTTCAACAGGTCATCCGATTGCTGGCGGATGGCCTGGCCGATGCCATGGCCGTGCTGCCGGCCCCACTGAAGGGTGCGGAGGACGAGCATGTCGAGGGTGCCCTGGAGCAGTTCGAGGCGCTGATCTTCGGGAGTTTTAGGCATAGCCGTAGATACTCTACGGCTATGGACGTAGAACGTCTACAGCTTGTTCCCGCGCCGCTCGTCGGCGCCGCCTTGCTTCTCTTGACGTTCGAAAGGAGTCAACGGTAAGCTCCTTTCGACCGTCGGAAGGAGAACACATGACCGGACGTCTCGATAGAGAAGCCGCCTCGATCCTTCAAGGCACCCTCGACATGCTGGTGCTGCGCGCCCTGCAGCTCGAATCCATGCACGGATGGGGCATCACCGAGCGCATCGAGCAATGGTCCGAGGAAGTCCTTCGCGTGGGACAGGGCACCCTCTATCCGGCGCTCTACCGTCTCGAACGCCAGCGGCTGATCACATCGACCTGGCACACCACCGAGAACAACCGCCGCGCGCGCTATTACGCGTTGACGGCGGCCGGTCGCAAACACCTGGCCCAGGAAATCAAGGACTGGCAGCGGATGTCGCGCGCCATCAACCTGGTGCTCGACGCTGTCAAGGGGTGACCGCATGTCGCGACGCGACCGGAGACTCGACGAGGAGCTGCAGTTCCATCTCGAACAGCAGATCGCCAAGAACCTGCGTGCGGGCATGACGCCCGAGGATGCGCGGCGCGCGGCCCTGCTGAAATTCGGCGGCGTCGAGCAGGCGCGTGAGGCCGCGCGCGACGAGCGCCGCGGCGCATGGCTTGCCGACTTCACGCGCGACCTTCGCATTGCGCTGCGCACGCTCGCACGCGTGCCCGGCTTTGCCGTGACGGCTATTCTCACCATCGCGCTCGGCGTCGCGGCCGCGGCGGCGATGTTCAGCGTCTTCGAGGGCGTGCTGCTCAGACCGCTGCCGTATCCCGACTCTCACCGCATCGTCCGCATCTATCAGCTCGGTGAGACAGGCAGGCGCGGCAACGTGTCCGAACCGAACTACAACGACTGGCGCGAAGGCACGCGAAGCTTTCGTGCCATGGCGCAGATGGCCAATTACGGGGACGTGCCCATCGTCGGCGCCGGCCCGGCGCAGCTCGCGAGTCTGAGCGTTGTCTCGAAAGAGTTCTTCGACGTGATGGGCGTCGCACCCGCCCTCGGTCGCGGCTTCAGCGCCCAGGAACAGCAGCCGGGTGGTGGGCCGGTCGCCATTGTCAGCGCGGCGTTCTGGGCGCGTTGGCGTGGCGAGGCCGCGCCGCAGGGCGAGGTTATGCGTAGCGGTACCGCAAGCTACACCGTTGTCGGCGTGATGCCGGAAGACTTCGAGTATCCGGGCCGAACGGCCATCTGGGTGCCGCGCGAGATGTTCCCGCCGCAGCAGTCACGCACGGCCCATAACTTTCAGGTGGTGGCCCGGCTCGCCGATGGCGTGCCGGTCGAACGGGCGCACGCCGAGGTCGGCACGTTGTCGCGGCGCCTGAAGGATCTGCACAAGGACGGCACGTGGATGTCCGACGCGCAGGTCATGTCGCTGCTCGAAGTCGCAACTGCAACGTCGAAGCCCACACTGCAGATGCTCTTCGCCGCTTCATTGCTGCTGCTGGTGGTGGCGTGCACAAACGTTTCGAACCTGCTCGTTGCGCGAGCGGCCGCGCGCCGCGCCGAATTCGCGGTGCAGCTCGCATTGGGAGCAACGGCCGGCCGAATCGGCCGCCAACTCCTCGCCGAGACAACGTTGATATGTCTCGTCGGCGCCGGCCTCGGTGTCGCTGCGGCGGCTGCGGCGGTACGGGCATTTGTCGCGATTGGACCCGCTGGCGTGCAGCGCCTCTCCACGGTCTCGGTGAGCTGGCCCGCAGTGGCGCTGGCGGCGGCGATTGCGACTGCCGCCGCCCTCGCCCTCAGTCTGGTGACCCCGTTCGGTGCCCGCTCGATCCGCATCACCGAAGCCGTTTCCGATCAGTCGCGTTCCGGCACAGGCAGCCGCCGTCAGATGCGTATTCGCGAAGGCATGATCGTCACGCAGGTGGCTCTCACGCTCGTCCTGATCGCGGGAGCCGCACTGCTGGCGCGCAGTCTTCACGCGGTCATGTCCATCGATCCCGGGTATTCGCTCGACGACGCCCTCATTGTGGGGTCGGTGTTCCCAGCCGACGCGACACCGTCGTCGCGCACGCGGCAGGTCGCCTTCCAGGACGCGGTCATCGATCGTCTGCGAGCGCAGCCCGGAGTGACCGCAGTGGGGTTAATCAGCGCCTTTCCACTCGGCGACGGCATGAGACCCAACGGAACATTCATGGAGATGACCCGGGTCGACAGATCACGAGCCCCCGTCAGTTCGCCGATCCTCGACTGAAGACGCGAGCCGGCTCAGCCCAGTACCGGCAGGTGAGTGGCGACTATTTCAGAGCCATGCAAATTCCCCTGGTGCAAGGCCGTCTCATCGAGGATCGCGACACGCCGGCATCACCACATGTCGCCGTCATCAGCGAATCTCTGGCCAACGAGCGATGGGCCGGCAGGAGTCCGATCGGCCGGTGGATTCAGTTCGGCAACATGGACGGCGATCTGCGCGGCATCCAGATCGTAGGAGTGGTCGGCGATGTCCGCGAGATCGCACCGGAGGAACAGCCCGAGCCGATTGTCTATGCGTCGGCACGTCAGCGGCCGCGCCAGGCGGCGCGCGCCGACATCATCGTGCGAGGACCTGCGCCCGCAGGACTGGCGGAGACCGCGCGCCAGATCGTGCGTGACATCGATCCCGAAGTTCCAATCACTGCGCGGACCGTGTCAGGCGCGCTCGACACGGTCATGGGAGGCCGGCGCTTCATGTTGTGGCTCGTCGGCGCGTTCAGCATGGCGGCACTTGTGCTTGCCACGCTGGGCGTCTATGGATTGGTCGCCTTTTCCGTGTCGCAACGTACGCGCGAGATGGGCATTCGAATGGCGCTTGGCGCCGAGCCGCGATCGCTCGTGTGGCTGATCGTGCGGCGCGGCGCGCTGCTTGCGCTTATTGGCTCTGTCGCCGGAGTGGTGGCAGCCCGGATCGCCTCGGGGGCGCTGCAGGGCCTGCTCTTCGGCGTCACGCCGGGCGACCCTCTGACGATCGCCGCCGCCGTCGGCGTCGTGCTCGTGGCTTCGATGTTGGCCAGCTACGCACCGAGCCGGCGGATTCTGCGGCAGTCACCAGGCCGCAGCCTCCGGGAGGTCTGACGGAGAGCGCAAGAGGATCAGTAGGCAGCGCTGCGGAGCATGGCGAGCCCGAGCGCCGCGAGGGCCACGGCGACGATCTTGTGGAACCAGGCTTCCGGAATGTGGCGCAGCACGCGGCGCCCGCCGAGCGTGCCGGCGACGACGCCGGCGGTGGCAATTGCGATGAGCGGCCAGAGCGCGATGACCGCGTCGCGCTCGGTAAAGAAATAAACAGGCATGCGCGCGGCGTCGACCATGAGGCCCACCGCCGTCGCGGTGGCGACGAAGGCGTCGCGCCGCAGATGCAGACCGATCAGAGCGGCGGATCGGATGCCGCCCTGATTGCCGACAAGTCCACCGAGCACGCCCGAAAGCGCGCCGGCAATCCATGCGGCGGGCCCTTCGAATCGCAGACGCGTCGAGAGCCCGGTCAGCTCCGAGATCGCAACGAAAATCAGAAGGCACCCGAAGATCGCGGCGAGCACGGGACCGCCAAGCCGCGCGTGGAGCAATGCGCCGGTGAGACCGCCGGCGGCGCTGGTGAGGCCGAACGACCAGAAGACGCGCCGATCGATATGTCCCGCGATGAGCGCAAAGCGCACCGCCGTGCCCACGAGATGCGGGATCGACACCGCGGCCACCGCCACCTTCGTGCCGGCCTGCATCGCGAGCACCGGCGTCAGCAGGCTGCCAATGCCGAAGCCGACGACCGATGCGAGCGCGCCGGCCGCGATTGCCGCGAGCGCAACAAGCGATTCATACATCTATCAGTGCGGCGCTCGCGCCGACCCATTCCATGTCGCGGTTCTGATCGACGCCCATCATCTTGCCGCGGCCCATGCGCAGCAGCGGCAGCACCGGCACGAGCTCGTCGATCCATAGATACATGATGCGGATTTCGACCTGCGTGCGCCCATGCGGTGTCTCGATGACCGGCGCGAAGCGCACGCGCTCCTGAACGAGATACGTGTCGCGATCCCGTTCCGGAACCCCGGCGAGCTCCGCATCGGTTGGCGCGAACACAATGCCCGTGCCGGCGAACGAATACAGCGGCTTCAGGATGTAATCGTCGCGAGCGCCCGGGAGCCCGTCGATCTCGTTGAGGAACCAGGCACGCGGCACGGCCTCGTGACGCAGCCATGGCAGCGAGAACTTGCTGATGCGGAAATACCAGTTGGGATGGCCGGCCCACTCGACGTCGAGCGGCTCGCGATAGTCGAACGGCGGCTGCAGGCCGCGCCGAGTCAGCTCGTCGAGGATCGTCCGATTGTAAATGCGCGCTATCGGGATGCGGCGGCCCTCGCGCCGGTAAATTAAGACCCGTCCCTGTTTTTCAATTTCTGCGATATCGACGGCGCGGATCCCGAAGCGCTGTTCGGTCAGCGCGAAGTCGGGCCGCGTCTTCTGGTGCGACGGATCGATCTCCATCAGGACGACGTTCTCTGGCGCATGGCCGTTGAGCAGCGCACGCGCCAGGAGCGCGTCGTACGATTCGCGCGTCAGGCCGCTCATGAACGTCTGCAGGTTCTCGGACAGCGCCCACGAGTCGCGATACTGCTCGGCGAGCGCGGCCTGAAACGCATACAGCGAGGCGAACGCCTGCAGCTCGACGAGCTTCGGCGCGATGCGGCCGTTGCTGTCGCGCGTCAGTCCGAAGTCCACCTGCACGAACAGCGGATGTTCGCTTTCGCCGGGTGCATTGAATTCAGGCGGGATCGTTCTGTCGGAGGCCCGCATGTACTCGCGATTGCCCACCAGCTGCCGGATCAGCGTGCGGCCTGTCTCGGCGAGCTCGGACATGAGCGCGGCAGGAAAGAAGCAGGGCGTCTCGGAGATGCGAAACTCGATCGGCACGCCCGTGCGCCGCGCGACATCGTCCAGAAAGCGCGCGTATCCTTCGGCCGTGAAGCGCTCGTTGAACGCGCGCCGCAGCTCCGGAATCATGCCGCGATCAGAAACCGCCCGCGGCGCATGATCTGTTCGCCGTCGACCCAGATGTCGAAGCGCGTGCCCACGACGTCGATGTGTGTCGCGGAATACCAGTCGGCGCCGGTATGCGCGCCGTAGGGATTGCCGAAGGCGATGTGAATGCCCGGAAACTTTTCGTCCTGCAGGATGTGCCCGATGACGCCGCGCAGCTCGAGATTGGTGCCGATGGCGAACTCGCCGACGCGATCGCTGTTCTCGTCGGTGTGCGTATAGTCCCAGAACTCCTGCTCGAGCGCCTTGTTCGTGCTGTGCGCCTCGACCAGCCGATTGCCCTTCACGCGCACCGTCAGCGGTTCGTCCCGGAGGTCGCCGTACTTGTCGCACAGATAGTCGCCGACCACGCCATCGGTCACGAAGGTTCCGTTGACTTCACCCGGCGTGGTGAAGACTTCGCCCCCAGGCAGATTGCCCCACTTGTCAGGACTGATCAAGCCGCTCGTCTTGAGCCACCTGTAACCGGGATTCAGATCGGCGACCAAATCGCTGCCGGCCTCCGACCGGGCGGTGATCTGCCGCGCCGCCCGCACAATCTCCAGCACGCGCTGGCTGATGCGATCCACCTTGTGGAAGTCGGCCCGCATGCCTTCGAGCATGATCTGCCGGTTGATGTTGACCATGTGCGCATGCCGCATGCGCCGGCGGTTGACGATGTCGGTCATCTGCATGCGGGAGCCGAGCTCGTTGGGCTGCACCTGCGCGGCAAAGATGCTGACGTCGCTCGTCTCCATGTCGGTGGCGATGGCCGGCGGCAGCGCGGTCAGCGGGCGCGTGGCGAGCTCTTCGAGCACGAAGCCGGTCCAGCGGCATCCGGCCGCATCGAGCTCGTGCGCCAGGCTTGCTGCAATCTCGCGGCACGCCTCGTCGGCGATCAGCGTGACCTTTTCCGATGGCGCGATCGCCAGGCAGACCTGCACGGCGTTTCGCGCGCCCGCCGTGAGCTCGGGATCGAACGGCGTGCGCAGGCTCACGATAGCCCGGCTTTCGTTTCGGCCACGGTGAAGTCCACCACGTGCGTCAAATCGCCCGTCTCCTCGAACACGCGCAGCTGGCGGTCGGCGCCGCTGCCGTCGCGCAGCATCGTCTGGACGTAGTTGATTTCGTTACGGCAATCGAGCTCGTCAACGACATCGTCGATGAAGGCGAGGTATTCCTGAATGAGATCCCGCGTCGGCACTTCGGTCTCGCGGCCGAAATCGATGAGCGACCCGTCGAGTCCGTAGCGCGACGCGCGCCACTTGTTCTCCATGATCAGCGCGCGGCTGTACTTGCGGAAGCCCTGGTTCTGCGCGTGCAGCTTGTAGAGCTTCGCGACAGTCGCCTGAATCATCGCGGCGATCGCGATCGTCTCGTCGGCGCGCAGCGGGATGTCGCAGATGCGGAACTCGAGCGTCTTGAAGAAGGGATGCGGCCGCACGTCCCACCAGATCTTCTTCGCGTTGTCGATGCAGCCGGTGCGCACGAGCAGATCCACGAAGTTCTCGTACTCGCTCCAGCTCTCGAACGTGTCGGGGATGTTCGTGCGCGGAAACTTGTCGAACACCTTGCTGCGGTACGACTTGAGGCCGGTGTTCATGCCGACCCAGAACGGCGAGTTCGACGACAGCGCGAGCAGGTGAGGCAGGAAATACCGCACCTGATTCATGATGTGAATCGTCGTCTCTCGATCTTCGATGCCGATGTGCACGTGGAGGCCGAAGATCAGGTTCGCGCGGGCCACCAGCTGCATGTCTTCGACGACCTTCTGATAGCGCTCGTCGGGATGGATTTCCTGCAGGCGCCAGTCAGAGAACGGATGCGTGCCGCTGGCGGCCAGCAGCAGATCGTTGTGCCGCGCGAGATCGATCATCTGGCGCCGCAGGTTCTTGACGTCGGCGCTCGCTTCCTTGATGGTGCGGCACACGCCCGTGCCGACCTCCACCACCGACGCATGCATCTCGGCCTTGATCTTCTCGGCCATCACGCGCTGGCCCTGGGTGAGGATCTCGGTCTGAATGTGCGATCGCAGATCGCGCGTGTCGGGATCGATCGTCTGATACTCCTCCTCGATGCCGATGGAGAACGATGGCTTGGGCATCAGGAGCTCGTCGACGGGTTCAGAAATGACGCCCACCGGTATTCGACCGGCTCGCGAGGCGCGAGTGCCTTCTCGATCGCGAGCGCGGCGACTTTCGAGACGACCCACTCGAAGCTCTCGGGGCCCACGGAGAACAGATCGGCGTCCGGCGCGGGATTCATGAAGTCGATCGCGTAGGGCACGCCGTCTTCGACCGCGAACTCCACCGTGTTGAAGTCATATCCGAGCGCGCGGCACACCGCGATGGCGTCGCGCTCGACCCGCTCGATCAGCCGCGGATCGTACGCCGGCGGATCCTTCAGATACCGCTCGTGGAACGGACGGCGCGGATCGTAGGGCATGATCCGCACGTCTCGCTGCCCGATCACATAACAGCGAAAGTATTCGTCGAAGTTCACGCCGCGCTGCAGCGTCATGCAGAGCGTGCCCGTCTGGTCGTAGGCCGCGAACACTTCCGCCGGGTTGTGCACTTTGTACACATCGCGCCAGCCGCCGCCGTCGAACGGCTTCAGAAAGGCGGGAAAGCCGACGTACGCGAAGATGCCCTCCCAGTCGAGCGGGTAATTGAGATTGCGCATCGACTGCGCGGTCGTGTTCGGCGGATGCTCTTTGTGCGGCAGCAGCACGGTGCGCGGAATGGCCACGCCCATGCGCGCGGCCATCGCGTAGTTGAAGAACTTGTCGTCGGCGCTCCACCAGAACGGGTTGTTGATGACGGCGGCGCCGCCCAGCACCGCGTTCTTCAGATAGGCCCTGTAGAACGGCACGTCGTGCGAGATGCGATCGACGATGACCGCGTATCGCGACGGCTCGTCCATCCTGACGCCGTCGACACGCGCACGCTCCGCGGCGACGTCCGGGGCGCCGGCCGCGTTGATCCGATCGACCAGCGCGGGCGGAAAGGAATTCTCCTGGCCGAACAACACGCCCACCAGCTTCGCCATCGGTACAAGTCTATGGCAGGTAGGCTCTCGCCATGTCGCGCCACGCGGGCCAGTCGTGCTCGCTGTCGTTCCACACGTGCAGATTGACCGGCACCCCTTTGGCTTCGAGCATCGCGGCCATCCGCCGGCTGTCGTCGAGACAGATGTCGCGGTCGCCGGTGGCAATCACCCATTTGTTGGCGCGATAGGCATCGAGCAGCCAGCCGTCGCCGATGCCGGGCAGGAAGTCCACCGGATTCAGAAAATAACAGTCGTCGTCGTAATAGCCGTCGAGGAAACGCTTGATGTCGTACGCGCCGCCCATCGTCACCGCGCTGCGCACGATGTCGGGACGCCGCAGGGCGACGAGCAGCGCGTGGTACGCGCCGAAGCTGCATCCCGTGGCGCCGATCGCCGGATGGCCGTTGCGCTGGCGAATCAGCGGAATCACTTCGTTGAAGAGATAGTCCTCGTACTGCAGGCTGCGCTCGACGCGCTGGCGCGGATGCGTGTGCCGGTTGTACCAGCTCTCGTTATCGACGGTGCTCAGACAGAAGAGCTGCAGATGTCCATGCTCGAGTTTTTCCGCAAGCACGCCGGCCATTCCCATGTCTTCGTATTCATGAAAGCTTCCCATCGAGGATGGGAACACCAGATAGGGCATGCCGGCGTGACCGAAAAGCAGCAGCTCCATGTCTCGGCCGAGACGCGGCGAGAACCAGCGGTGATATTCTCGATTCATTGAGCGCTCCCGAGTCTACCTCCACCACCCTCCGCAAACACGAACGCTTCACCTCCGAGTTTCTGCCCGACACGCGCGATCTGATCGTCTATCTGCCGCCCGGCTACGACGCCGTTCCTCTGCGCCGCTATCCCGTTCTGTACCTGCACGACGGCCAGAATCTGTTCGACGGCGCGACGGCGTTCGTGCCGGGACAGGACTGGCAGGTCAACGCGACCGCCGATGGCCTGATCAGACGCGGCGAGATCGAGCCGCTCATCATCGTCGGCATCTACAACACGGGCGAGCATCGCATCCACGAGTACACGCCCACGCGCGACCGGCGGCAGCGCGCGGGTGGCGATGCCGGACTCTACGGCCGTATGCTGACCGAGGAAGTGAAGCCGTTCATCGACGCCGGGTACCGCACGCTTGAGGATCCGTCAGAGACCGGGCTCGGCGGATCATCGCTGGGCGGTCTGGTCACTCTGTATCTCGGGCTGCTGTATCCGCAGGTCTTCGGCCGGCTCGCCGTGCTTTCGCCGTCAGTGTGGTGGGACGGCCGCGTCATCCTTCGCGTCGTGCGGATGACCAGCCCGAAGCCGCGGCTGAAGATCTGGCTCGACATCGGCACGGGGGAAGGGAAGAAGACCGTGCTCGATGCGCGCGCCCTGCGCAACGAGCTGATACGCGCGGGATGGGTCGTCGGCGAGGATCTCCAGTACTCCGAGATACCCGATGCGGGACACAACGAGGCCTCATGGGCGTCACGCGTCGGTCCATTTCTCAAGTATCTCTTTCCCGCGAAAACGGTATCCTCTTTATGAGGCGTCCATGCGACATCTGTGTGCGGCGGTCGTGATTCTGGCTTTCGCATTCCCTGCCGGCGGCTCGGCAAGGGCCCAGCAGTCCTTGCAGTCATCCGACACGATTCCAAAAGAGCTCGTGTCGCTGCTGCTGCGCGGGCCTGGTACGAATCCGGGCGACAACTTCGACATCAAAATCGGCGCGCCCGCCAACTTTCCTTCCGAGCTGCTGCCGCAGGGCGTCGCGCCGGCGGTGTCGACCACATCTGACCGCGTGATCACCGTGGTCGCCGAGGCGCCGGCGATCTCGAGCGCCGACCTGCTGCAGCACGAGCGCGCTTTAGCGGCCGCCGGCTGGATCAACACCACGTCGATGTCGTCGCGCGGCCTGATCTCGAGCTCGATGATGCCGGCGATGCAGGTATGCAAAGGCGATCAATACGCCACGCTGTATCACTCGCAGCGGCCGGCGGGCGGCATGTACCTGCGGGTGTCGCTAACGACCGATCCACGGCGCGGCAGCTGCGTGCCGCGGCCGCTCACGTTTTTTGCCGACGTCAATCTGCCGCAGCTCGTGCCGCCACCGGGGTCGCGCGCGATGGGCGGGGGATCGGGCGGCGGCGGCGACAGCTATGACCAGCGCATCAGGCTCGAAACGACGCTGTCGGTTGAAGACGTCGTCGCGCACTATTCCGGCCAGCTTGCAAGGGCGGGCTGGAAGCGTGAGGCGCGCGCGGACGATTCGGGTGTCGCGCTCGCCAAACTCACCAGCATTTCGAGCACGCAGGATCCAATCGTGGCGTTGATCACGGCGACGACGATTCCGGGCGTCACTCAGCTGGATGTGACGCTGCGGCTGCTGCGCGTGGACCCGAGCCGGCGATTTCCGGGCCGGGTCGGAGGGCCGGGCATCGGCGGCAGTATCACTATCGGCACCTGCTGCCGCTGAGCCGGTTTCTGCACGCGAGCTCAGCCGAAATCCCGCGGCGCTGGCCTGAGTTTTGAGAGTCATTGTAGCGATGGAAGAAATCGCGCCGCCAATCAAGCTCGAGCCACTCAAGCGGCCCGTTAAACGGCATTTTCGTTCACCTCAGCCGAAACAGACGCGCCGGAAGCCCAAGGCGCAGATGCCGACGCTTCGCGAGCAGCGCGAGCGCAGCGGCGTGACGCTCGAACAGATCGCGGACAACACGAACATACCGCTGCGGCATCTCGAAGAGCTCGAGCGCGGCGATGTGAGCAACTGGCCGCCCGGTATTTACGCGAAGTCGTGGGCGCGCGAATACGCGAGCGAAGCCGGCATCAATCCCGAGCGCGTGATCGCGATTGTGGCGCCGGTGGCTGAAGTCGAGCCCTCGATCGATGAGATCAAGGAGGCGCGCGAAGAGCGCGACCGCGGCGCCGTCGCCGAGTCGCCCCTTGCGCCGCTGGTGCAGTTGATGCGGAAGGTCGCGGCCGTCGTGGTCGTCGTTGCGCTGATTGTGATCGCCGCGTTGTTCTTCCTGAATCGGGACGACCCTCCCGCCAATCAGTCCGTGCCGGCGCCGGTCGGCACCAGCGGCGTCACGCCCGGCCAGCCTCCACGGTAGCCGGCGCGACCAGCGTCGCGTCGTGCAGCGCGTCGGCGTGCAGCGCGCGCGCGTCGATCCACCGGTTGCGTCCCTGCCGTTTGGCCTCGTACAACGCCCGGTCGGCCAGGGCCACCGCCTGTTCCCACGTCAGATCTCGTCCGTCGAAGGGCAGCGGCGCCAGGCCGATGCTGCAGGTGATGGGCGACAGCCCGAAGTGATGCCGTTCCACGGCTCCGCGCAGACGCTCGGCCAGTACCGCCGCGTCGAGCGGCGCCGTCGCGCGGCAGACGATCAGGAACTCTTCGCCGCCCCAGCGCGCGATCGTGTCGGATGCGCGGCACGTCGCGCGCAGGATGCCGGCAAAACCGGTGAGAATCGCGTCGCCGGCCTTGTGACCGTGCGCATCATTGACCGCCTTGAAGTGATCGATGTCGAGCAGCATGAACACGAGCCCGCCGTCGGGATCGGTGCGCGAGCGCCGCAGCGCCGTCGCCACGTCGGCGTCGACGGTCTGCTGCACGAAGCGCCGGTTTCTAAGTCCGGTCAGCGCATCGGTCACGCTCAGCTCCGACGCGATCCGCGCCGCGTCCACGCGACGGCGATACAGGATGATCCCGATCGTGAGCATCAACACGCCTGCGGCCGCGACGGCGTTGCGCTGCAGCCGGCTGCGGCTGGCCTGTAGATCGCTGAGCGCCTGCTGCGTGCGCAGCCGTTCGTTTTCGGCCTGATGCCTTTCCGCCTGATACCGGCGCTCGAGCATATCGATGCGAAGGGCCTTGTCAGCGGCGAAGATCTGATCTTCGAGCGTCTTGAGCTGCTTGAACGCGGCGAGGGCGGCGGCGGGCTGGCCCGCCAGCTCCTCGGCGCCTGCGATTTGTCCCCACGCCCGCCGCTGGAGCTCCCGCGATCCCGCGGCGCGCGCGATCTCGAGCGCCTGCCGTGCAAGTTTCGCGGCCTCCGCGCCGCGTCCAAGCTGGCGCTCGAGCTCGGCAAGACCGAGCAGCGACTGCGTTTCGTTTGTTCGATCCCTGATTTCGCGGCTGACGGCGAGCGCGTCGTTGAAATGCCGCCGCGCCTCGGCCGGCCGCTTCATCGCCGTCTGCACCAGCCCCAGATTCTTGAGTGAGTTCGCCACGCCGGGCTTTTCGGCAATCCGGCGGCGGATTTCGAGCGACTGCTGATGGTGGCTGAGCGCCTTGTCCAGCTCACCGAGCTCCAGGTACACGTCGCCGATGTTGCTCAGCGTGCCGGCGGATCGATTGACGCCGCCGCTCGCGCGCCGCAGCTCGAGCGATCGCCCGAAGTACTGCAGCGCCCGTTCGTGCTCGCGGAGCCGGGCATAGACGATGCCGATGTTATTGAGCGAGAGGGCGACCGCGTTGGCGTCGCTCAGCGATTCGCGGACGCGCAGGGCCTCGACGTGATACTCGAGACTCTTCTCATAGTCGGCCAGGTCGGTGCCGTGCACGAAACCCAGGTTGTTCAGGGCGTTCGCGATGTCGACCTGCGCGCCGAGCTCGCGGTAGATGGCGAGCGAGGCCTCGAAATGTTCGATCGCGTCGACGGCGTCGCCGCTGCGCTGCGCGATGACGCCGAGGTTGTTGATCGCGCGGCCGAGGCCCGCACGATCGCCTGCCTGCTCGGCGACGGTTCGCGCCTCGGATGCCCGCGCTGTCGCGTCGGCGAACTGTCCGCGCTGCATGAGCGCCCACGACATGGCGTTCAGCGCCCGCACCTGCGTGCGCGGCTCAGGACGCTGCTGCAGGATGGCGAGCGCTTCGGTCGCCGACGCGATTGCCTTCCCGGGATCGTCGCTGCGGATCTGCTGCGCGAGATCGGCAAGCGCGCGTGCCCGCTCCAAATCCTGAGCGGCTGCATGGGCCGTGCAACAGCCAATGCAGACAAGCGCGATGACGAATCGCGTAAGGGCGGCAGCCATTAGTGGAGGCCGGAAGTATACCGTGGTGCGGCGTCAGATGGCTTAGGATAGCGGCCATGAAGGTGCTGCTCCTCGCCGTTGCCGCCGCCGCGGCCGCGACGATCCCCGCCGCGCAATCTCAGCCGATCAGCGACGCCATCCGGCCGTTCGTGAACGTCGACGCGCCGCTCGTGGCGTTTACGCACGCGCGCGTCATCGACGGCACGGGCGCGCCCGCGCGCGAGGATCAGACGCTGGTGATTCGCGACGGTCTGATCGCCGCGCTCGGCACCGCCGCCGACGTCGTGGTGCCGGCCGGCGCGACCATCCTCGATCTCTCAGGGCGCACCGTGATGCCCGGGCTCGTGATGGTGCACGAGCATCTCTATTACCCGACCGGCCCCGGCGTGTACGGACAGCTTGGAGAAAGCTTCGTGCGCCTGTATCTGGCCGGCGGCGTGACGTCAATGAGGACCGGCGGGAACGTGAACGGCTTCATGGATCTGAACATGAAGCGGCTGACGGCATCGGGACGGAAGGCAGGGCCCGACATCGACGCCACCGCCCCGTACCTGAACGGCCCGAACAACTTCATTCAGATGCGGTCGATGGAAGGCCCTGCCGACGCGCGGCGGCAGGTGGCCTACTGGGCGGATGAAGGCGCGACCTCGTTCAAGGCCTACATGAACATCACGCGCAGTGAGCTTGGCGCGGCGATCGAAGAGGCCCACAAGCGCGGCATCAAAATCACCGGCCATCTCTGCTCGGTCACGTACGGCGAGGCCGCCGACCTCGGCATCGACAACCTCGAACACGGATTTCTGGCGTCTACCGACTTCGTCGCCGACAAGCAGCCTGACGTCTGTCCGCAGGGCCGGCGCACGCAGGAATCGCTGCTGGCGCTCGATGAAAACGGCGCGGCGTTTACCGCGCTCGTCAAAAAACTGGTCGCGAAAAACGTCGCGCTCACATCGACGCTGACGGTGTTCGAGACCTTCACGCCAGGCCGTCCGATACCGCCCGGGCTCGACGTGCTGGTGGCGCCTCTCAAGGAACAGTTCGAGCGCACGCACGCGCGCACGGCCGCCAACGCGCGATCCCCGTATCTGACGCTCTTTCCGAAAGCGATGGCGCTCGAGCGCGCGTTTGCCAAAGCGGGAGGGCTGCTGATTGCGGGCACCGATCCCACGGGATCCGGCGGAGTCATCCCCGGTTATTCCAATCAGCGCGCACTGGAGCTGCTCGTGGAAGCCGGTTTCACGCCGCTTGAAGCGATCCGCATCGGGACGCTCAACGGCGCGCGCTATCTCGGGCGCGACGCCCGCATCGGCAGCATCGCGCAGGGCAAGCAGGCCGATCTGATCGTCATCAACGGCAATCCCGCGGCAGATATCGCGCACGTTCGCAACGTCGAGACCGTCTTCAAGCGCGGCGTGGGATTCGATCCGGCGAAGCTGATCGAATCAGTGAAGGGAAGAGTGGGACTATGGTGACGCTGGCTCTGGTGGCGCTGCTGGCGCAGGATCCTGTCATCTCCGGCGATCGCAGCATCGTCTCGAAGTGTGAAGTCTCCACAGACGCCGAGTACGGCTATACGAAAGACAAACCCATTCGCGTAGGCGGCACGCCACTGCTGGGTCCCGCGCGCCAGCGCCGGTATCTGCAGGCGCTCGTAAGTCCGACGGGCCAGGCCGTGGCATTCGCGCGGCGCGGCTCGCTCGTGCCGAATGCTGAGGGGATCATTCTCGATCTCTACGAAGTCACGTATACCGGCCTCGAGAAGCCAATCGAGCTGTATCTCGATCTCTATCGATGGGAGCCGCCGAAGGCGCCGAAAGGATTCGCGTGCGCGCGCGAGTTCGGTCTCGCCGCACCGGATCTGAATCCGCCTCGGCCGCCCGTTCCGCCTGGCGGCACGATACCGCCTGGCCGCACCGGAGGGCCTCTTCCAGGCGGCAATCCTCGGCCGCCCTCGTGGGAGCGCATGGTGGCATTCGCGGTGGAGGCCGGGAAGCGCGAGGACCTTCCTCCCATTCCACTGGATCCATACGGATCCACGCGATACGGTGTCGCGTTCGATCCGTTCACACGCGTAGCGCGCGCGGCGCGCGCGTCGGGCGGCAGCGTGCCCGATCCCATGCGCGTCACCCGGTTCGCGGTCGAGACACTCGTCGTCGCGTTCCCCGTGACGTGCGACGGCGTCACGGCGTCGCCACTCGACGTCACGATGGTGTACAACGGCCGGACCAGGAGCCGCAGCGTGGACGTGCTCACGGGCGGCGACCTCCAGAAGGAGGTGCCGGACTACAAGGTGCCCGACGGCGCGATTGGCGTCACGATGTCGGGATCGACGCTGCTCCCCGGCCAGTTGACGATCGTCTACGATCGCGCGCCCTGCAATGGCGATTCAAAGAGCGTGACGCTGAATGTCAGCCGCCAGAGCGCGCCGACCACGCGCGTGCAGCCGGTCTGGCCGGCGGGCGTGCCGGTGCCGCCCGAAGGTGCGGTGCGCGTGACCGTCCACGCGCTCATCGATCACGAGGGCGTCCCGACTGAAATCCGCGTCGCCGACGGCCCCGAGGCCTTCCATGCCGCGGCGATCGAGGCCATGAAGAAGTCGCGGTTCGGCGCGCACCTGATCAACGGTGTTCCGATCCGCGGGCCCCGGCCCGTGGCGAGCATGTTTGTGTTCCAGCCGCCGCGCCCGCGCCCGCCCGCCGGCCGGCCGGCAACCGGAGATGCGGCGGCGCCACGGGACGTCTCGGCGCATCAGCTTGTGGTGCTGTCGATTCTGGAAGATCCTTCCGGCAACCGCATTGGCCGGGCCTTCGAAGTCGAAGGCGCGGCGCACGCACCGGCAGGTCCCGATCGCGTGTTGATTCCGTGGAGTCCGAATCGATGATTCGACCAACGACGTTCGTGATGGTGGCTCTGGGCGTCCTGCTTCCCGCTCAGGCTCCCGCTCCCCGCGCGCTGGATCCGTTCACCGGCATCACCGCGGGCGGCGAAATCATGCCCGGCTTATTTTCCATTCGGGCCACCGGCGTCAGCACGCGGCCCGTCAAGGACGCGGCCGATCGCTTTCTTGCCGCACTGACGCAAGACCAGCGCGCGAAGACCACGTTCGCGGCGGCTGACGATGAGTGGAGGCGATGGAACAACGTGCACCGCGCCGCGCGCGCGGGCGTCTCGTTCAAGGAGATGAGCGAGCCGCAGCGCGAGGCGGCGTACGCGTTGATGCGCGCGAGCCTGAGCGCGCGCGGGCTCGAGCAGTCGCGCAATGTCATGCGCCTGAACGGCCATCTCGCCGAGCTGAAGAAGAACTTCGAGGAATACGGCGAGTCGCTCTACTGGATCACGGTGATGGGCACGCCGTCTGACCGCGAGCCGTGGGGCTGGCAGCTCGAAGGCCATCATCTGATCATCAATTACTTCGTCCTTGGCGATCAGGTCGTGATGACGCCCACATTTCTGGGATCCGAGCCGACGGTGGCCGAGTCAGGGCCGCATAAAGGCGCGAGCGTGCTGCTCGAGGAACAGGCGATGGGCGAGGCGTTGATGGCGTCGCTCGACGAGGCACAGCGCGCGAAGGCGATCGTCAATGCGTCGAAGCCGGGTAACAACGCGCAGACGCAGGCCTATCGCGACAACGTTGCGCTGGCCTATCAGGGTATCCGGGCTACCGAGCTCACGGCCGCGCAGCGATCGAAGCTGCTCGCCCTGGCGGGCCTGTATGTCGGCAACATGCGCGACGGCCACGCGAAGGTGAAGATGTCCGAGGTCTCCGCGCATCTCGACGACACCTGGTTCTCGTGGGTGGGCGGCACCGGACCGGATGCGGTCTTCTATTACCGCATTCACAGCCCCGTCATTCTGATCGAGTTCGACCATCAGAGTCCGGTCGCGCTCGGGGTCCGGGGGTCCGGCCCGACGCGCAGCCACGTGCACAGCGTGGTGCGCACGCCCAACGGCAACGACTATGGCAAGGATCTGCTGCGGCAACATTACGAAGCGCACAAACATAATCCAGCGCATGGGCATGCCGCGCCGGCTGGACGACGCCATTGAACGGTGCTGGTTGCTGAGCTTCTTCGCACGTCAGAAACACCGCGCACGGCCTTATCCTGTGGGTAGGGACAGGCTTTAGCCTGTCCGGCGGCGTCAGATCAGCTTGGAGGCAATTCATGAAGGCATTCGCAGTGGCGGCAGTCGTTGTTGGCATGGGTATCGGGCTCTCGGCGCAGCGTCAAACTCCTGTTTACAAAGCCGGGGATCCGGGCGTGAAGAATCCGGTGGTGGTCAAGGAGAAGAAGCCCACCTACACGGCTGCCGCAATGCGGCAGAAGATTCAGGGCTCGGTTGAACTCGAGACCATCATCGATACCTCGGGAAAGCCTACCGCCATTACGATCGTGCGATCGCTCGACCCCGTCTATGGACTCGACGCGAACGCCGTCGCGGCCCTTCAGGCATGGGAGTTCAAGCCGGCCCTTCGCGACGGCCGGCCCGTGCCCATGCTCGTGACGGTGGTGCTCACCTTCACCCTTCGCGACGGTCCGGTGTTCGACAAGACGCACGCTGATGTCACACCGCCCGTCATCCTGTTCGAGAGGAAACCGTCGTACACCGCGGAGGCGATGCGCGCAGGCATCGAGGGCGCCGTCGAAGTGGAAGGCACTGTCGGCACGGACGGGAAAGTCAGTGACGCGCGCGTTGTGAAGGCGTTGTCGGCCGACCTCGATGCCAGGGCCATCGAGGCCTTCAAGGCGTCAACCTTCAAGCCCGCGACGCGCAACGGCCGGGCCGTCGCCTACCGCGTGACGGTGCTGTTCACGTTCAACCTGAGAAACTGATCGCATGAAGTTGTTTGCCGCTGTTGCCGTCGCCGCCGTCTCGCTCGGGTTTACTCAGTCATCGCTGTCACCGCAGGAGCGCGCCATCGCGGCCGCGGTCGATGCCCAGCAGGCCGAAGCGATGGCGCTGCTCGAGCGCGCGGTCAACATCAACAGCGGCACGCAGAACCTGGAAGGCATCCGCAAGGTCGGCGCGCTCTTTCGCGCCGAGTTCGACGCGCTTGGCTTCACCACCACATGGGTGAATCAGGACGAGGTCAAGCGCGCCGGCCATCTGGTCGCCGAACGCCGAGGTACAGGAGGACCGAAGGTCCTCCTCATCGGCCATCTCGATACGGTCTTCGAACCGGACAGCCCCTTCCAGAAGTTCGAGCGGCTCGACGGCAACAAGGCGCGCGGGCCCGGCATCATCGACATGAAGGGCGGCAACGTCATCATCGTGACCGCGATGAAGGCGTTGAAGGCCGCGGGACTGCTCGATTCGCTGCACGTTGTCGTCGTGATGACCGGCGACGAGGAAAGCGCGGGCCGGCCGCTGCGGATCGCGCGCAAAGCGCTGGTCGACGCGGCGCAGGGCGCGGCGGCGGCGCTTGGATTCGAGGACGGCGACGGACATCCCGATCACGCCGTCACCGCCCGGCGAGGCACCACGGGCTGGACGCTGCGCGTGAAAGGCAAGCCGGCGCACTCGTCGCAAATCTTCCGCGACGACATCGGCTATGGCGCCATCTTCGAGGCGACGCGCGTGCTCCAGGAGTTTCGGACGCAGCTCGCAGGACAGCCGCATCTGACGTTCAATCCGGGTGCGATCGTCGGCGGCACGTCGGCGGAGTTTGACGCGCAGGCCGCGCGCGGCACCGCGTTCGGCAAGGACAATGTCATCGCCGAGCATGCGATTGTCGCGGGCGACCTGCGCGCGCTGACGCCCGAGCAGTTCGAGACCGCGCGGCTGACGCTGGAGCGGATCGCGAAGGGATCGCTGGCGCACACCAGCTCCGCGCTGACGTTCGACGAGGGATATCCGCCGCTGGCGCCGACCGAGGGCAACGCGAAGCTGCTGGCGATGCTCGACAAGGCCAGCCGCGATCTCGGATTGAATCCAATCACCGCGGTCGACCCCGATCGCGCCGGCGCCGCCGACGTGTCGTTCATCGCCGGACATGTGCCGATGATCCTCGACGCGCTCGGCCTCAAGGGCGACGGCGGCCACACGGTACATGAGACCGCCGACCTCGGGGTGCTGGCGATACAGGCCAAGCGCGCGGCGGTGTTGCTTGCCCGCCTCGCCCAATAAATTGGGGACGGGTCTTAATTATTCATGTGTGTGACAAAAACTCAGCTCTCCATGAATAATTAAGACCCGTCCCCAATTTATACTTGCGGTGTGATCGCGCCGCCCGCCGCCAATTCCATCCTCGATACCGTCGGACGCACGCCGATGGTGCGTGTCAACCGTCTCACCAAAGGCGTCATCGACGCCGAGGTCTACATAAAAGTCGAGACGTTCAACCCCGGGCATTCGATCAAGGACCGCATGGCGGTGAAGATGATCGAAGACGCCGAGAAGGCGGGCCTGCTGAAGCCGGGCGGCACGATTATCGAGGGCACATCGGGCAACACCGGCATGGGCCTGGCGATGGTGGCGGTGATCAAGGGCTACAAGTGCATCTTCACGACCACCGACAAGCAATCGAAGACGAAGGTTGACGCGCTGCGTGCCTTCGGCGCGGACGTGATCGTGTGCCCGACCGACGTCGAGCCGGAAGATCCGCGCTCGTACTACTCGGTGTCGTCGCGCCTCGAGCGCGAGACGCCGAACGCCTGGAAAGCGAATCAGTACGACAACCTGTCGAACCGGCAGGCGCACTACGAATGGACCGCGCCCGAAATCTGGGAACAGACAGAAGGCCGCATCACGCACCTCGTGGTTGGCGTCGGCACTGGCGGCACGATCTCCGGCGTCGGCAGGTTCCTCAAGGAGCAGAATCCGAAGATCCAGGTGCTGGGCATCGACACGTACGGCTCGGTGCTGAAGAAATACAAGGAAACCGGCGTGCTCGACCGGAACGAGATCTATCCCTACATCACCGAAGGCATCGGCGAAGACTTCGTGCCGCAGAACGTCGACTTCGACGTCATCGATCATTTCGAGAAGGTCACCGACAAGGACGCCGCGGTCATGACGCGGCGCATCACGCGCGAAGAAGCGATCTTCGGCGGCAACTCGGCCGGCGCGGCCATGGCCGGGCTGCTGCAGATGAAGGATCGCTTCAAGAAGGGCGACGTGGTGGTCGTGATCTTTCACGACCACGGCACCCGCTATCTCGGCAAGATGTTCAATGACGACTGGATGCGCGACAAGGGCTTCCTCGACAAGAAGGGCCTCACCGCGCGCGATCTGGTCGCCACCAAGACGAGCGTGCCGCTCAAGACGCTGCAGGTGACCGACAGCGTCGCGCACGCGGCGCAGATGATGGCCGAGAACGATTTTTCGCAAGTGCCCGTCACGCGCGACGGCCGCATCGTCGGCGCGATCAGCGAGGCGACGATCTATTCGGAGCTGGTGAAGAGCCCCGACATCCGCACCGAGCCGGTCGAGAAGATCATGGGCCCGGCGTTTCCCTTCGCCGACATCACCATGGGCATCGACGCGCTGGCGAAGATGATGGCCTCGAAGACGCAGGCCGTGCTCGTGCGCGACTTCAAGTCTGACGACATTTACATCATCACGCGGTCAGACGTCATCAAAGCACTCTCGTAAGAAGGCGAGGATTAGGGAGGTCTAGATCTTTACGGGTCCGCGGCCAAGTTCGGGCCACCATGCCGCCACCCGCCTTCGGACCGTCGCGAGCACACGATCAGCACTGCCCGCGCCGGCCACGGCCGCCTCCGGCGCGATCTTAAGAGCAAAATGTGCCATTGAATTGGCATCGGTCGCGATGACGCGTCTTAGTACAAGCGGATTCGGGGATGTGGTGGCGGATATATCAAGATCAAAAAGGTAGATCCAGGCTGGCACTGGCTTCTTAGGTCCGCCTTTCCAGTCCAGTGAATAGGTTCCATCCTTGTTCGCCTTCAGATCAGGTTTTCCCAAATGCCGCTGCCAACTATCCCAAACCGACACGGGAAGAGCCAGAACGCAGCCGGCGCAACTCTCATCCGCGCCGATCTGGAACTTGAGCATGATCTGGTAGAAGGTTCGCTTGAAAACGTTGGCGATGTTCGGGCCTTCGATCTTCTGGCTCAACCACTGGGGGCTCTTGCGCAGCTCACGGTGAAAGTCTCGTCCGTGCAGTCGAAGGGCATCTTCCAGATTCTTTACGACTGCGCGATATGAACCGTGGAAATCCATGGTCTGGACCTCCAGAATTCCGTATTGTCCGAGACCCACTGCGCCTTTCCTGATAGCGACCCTGACCATTGTGACGTCGAACGCGAGCTCCGGCGAACGGTCTGTAGGTGTGATCGAGATCTCACCACCCAATTTGTCCTGCAGGTAGACGACTCCGACAGCACCTTCTGACAGCCGTTTCAGGAAGCTCGCCCGGACGCTTTCCAATGCCAGGGTAGGGGCTGGGAGAACGACCACCGACTTCTTTCTACTGACGCGAAACAGCCGTCGCGCGACATCGTCCAGCAAGGCCTTGTCGAGCGCCCGATACGGACAGACAAGCCAATCCTGTCGTTTGCCTGCGCTGGTGCTACTGATCGTACAAATGCCCAACGAGCTCGCCGGCTTGACACAGAGCTTGTCCTCGGTCGTCGCCTCACTCAGAAAGGGGCAGCGCTTCTGTTTTTGATCCTCGAGGGTCTGACGGGTTTCAGCGACCACCGGATAAACACGATGGCCCAGCCACTCGCTGACGTAGTTGCCGCGCTTCGGTTCGGCGTCAGCGTCCGACATTCGCGTTGGCGGCTCTTAAGGCATGCTGACGCGCATTTGTCGCGTACTCGGGAACGATCTCTATCCCGATCGCCTGTCGGCCTTCCTCGAGAGCGACAGTAAGCGCGCGGCCTGTCCCGCAGAAAGGATCGAGGACGACACCGCCAGGAGGACAGGAACTGAGAATGCGGGGTCGAATCAGATCGATGGGGAACGTTGCCGAATGACCGTCCTGACCGGCCCGTACGTTACAAGTCACTACATCCGTGGCGCGGGGTTCAAGATGCTCCATGTCGTAGTAATACTTGGCGCGCCCTTCCTTAGGTCGTTTCACGAAATGGAAGAAATGCTCATGCGCGAGCCTGAGTCGATCATTTTCTGGTCTCGGTGGGACGTTGGGTTTGTACCAGATCAGATCGTTACGGAGAATCCACCGTCGGTCCTGCATGGCAATCGCAAATCTTGATGGAATCAGAAGCAATTGTTTTTCTTGTCTGAATCCTCCCATCGGTGTTCGTCTACGCTCGCGAGGATTACTACCGAGTCCCTGTCTACCTTTGTGTCTGATACTCGACCATCGGGCAAAGTAGGTATCGCCGATGTTGATCCACATGCTGCCCGTTGGTTTCAACGATGTTTGGGCCAGGTTGAGGATTTCACTCAAGTGGGCGACGTACCATTCCGGTAAAGGCTCAAGACCTAGCACTCCGCCATGCTCTCGGTACCATTGATATGGCGGTATGTCCTCAGGCGCATGCCCCGCTTTGGTCCAAGCTGTCAGGATTGACCAGTCATGCGTCTGTCCGTAAGTCCGATGTCCCCAATAAGGCGGGCTGGTAAGGAGCAGATCGACGCTGTTCTTTGGGAGTTCAAGGAGACGTTCATATGCGTCGCCTTCAAGAATCTGAAACCTTGAGCCGCCAATCCTCTGCCTGCTCGCTGCTGAACGTGCTGAGCGTCTAGGCTCCGACTGGCGGATGGCATCAGCTCGTGGCATGTGCAAAGTCGGGACAGATTGCTCGTCTGATGTCTGTTCGAGCGGAAGCTGAGGCTGAATTGTAACCGAATCCATCCGTTTCCGCACAGCGAACTCCATGCCGATCATGCGCGGTGGTTTTCATCAGGATTCCGAACCTTCTTCGATCGGGCGCATAGCAGTTTCTGCAATGACCTGCAGTCCTTGGTTTGGCAGCTTGAGCAACCCTCAAGCGACTATCATCTGATGTGCTCGTACGGGTGTTGTTCGCGGCCGCGGGCCTCATGTTCGTCGGCCTCGGCGTGCTCGGCATCCTGTTGCCGGGTCTTCCCGCCACACCGTTCCTGCTGCTCGCGGGCTACTGTTTCGCCCGCAGTTTTCCACGTCTCCATGAGTGGTTCGTGACGCATCCCTGGTTTGGACCGTACATCAAAGGCGCGCGTTCGGGATGGCGCATCCCGCGGCGGCAGGCGATGCAGACGATTGCGGTGCTGTGGATCTCGATGGGCGTGACGGCGTGGCTCGTCGATCGATGGTGGGTGCGCGTGCTGCTGCTCGTGATTGCCGCCGGCGTGAGCATCTTTCTCGAGCGGCGCTCGCGCGTGCCGCGTACGGAGACGATCTGATGGAACACATGCGGCGGATGCTGTTCCTTGTGCTGCTCGCGGGGATTGCCGGCACCGGCGCGGAGCTGCTGCTCACCAGCCACACGGCCGATGTCTGGCAGAAGCTGCCTGTCGCGCTGCTCGGCGCCGCAGTCCCCATCGTCGTTGTCGTCGCGCTGAATCCTGCGCGGGTGACGGTGGCCGTGATGCGCGGCGTCATGGTGCTGTTCATGGCGGCCGGCGCGCTCGGCATGTACTTGCACTACGACAGCAACGCCGAGTTCGCGGTGGAGCTCGACCCGGCACTGTCGGGCTTCGCGCTGTTTGCCGAAGCGCTCACGCGTCCGACGCCGCCGCCGCTGGCGCCAGGCACTATGATCATGCTTGGCCTGCTTGGCTTGGTTTGTTGTTATCGCATCGATACACGGAAGGGAGACTGAATCGCATGGCACCTATGTTTCGTCTGGCCGCCGCAGCCGCGGCGCTGGCCCTGATTGTCATCACCGCACCGCTGGCCGCGCAGGCAGGCAAGCGCACAACCGTGCTCGACGCCAATACGGCCACCGAGGCCCAGCTGTCGGGGCTGCCGCACATGCATGCCGCGCGCGCGAAGGCGCTGGTCGCCGCACGGCCATTCCTCACGACGAAGGCCTTCGACACGTTTGTCGCCTCGCAGGGCCTCACGCCGGAGCAGCGGAAAGAGCTGTACGGCCGCCTGTTCGTGCAGATCAATCTGGATACCGCAACGAAGGACGAGATCATGCTCATCCCTGGAATGGGCGCGCGGATGCTGCACGAGTTCGAGGAGTACCGCCCCTACAGGTCGCTGGCGGTCTTCCAGAAAGAGATCGCGAAGTACGTCAAGCCCGACGAGCTCGCACGTCTCGAACAGTACGTGTTTGTCCCGATCAATCTGAACACGGCAAGCGACGCCGACATCCTGAGCATCCCCGGCATGGGCAATCGCATGCTGCACGAGTTCAAGGAATACCGGCCATACAAGTCGATGGAGCAGTTCCGGAAGGAAATCGGCAAGTACGTGAACGAGAAAGAAGTAGCGCGCCTCGAGCGCTACGTCATCATTCAGTAACGCCGCGAGTCCAATGCCCGACTGGCGCCGTGATGCCCACGCGTTTGCCTCGGCCGCGGAGCGGCATCTGCGCCGCGGCCTGATTCGTGCCGAGCGGATCGTCGATCGCGATCCGTACATCGCTGTCGGCTATCGCGGCTATGGCACGCGCGACGGCGCGCTGGTGCTCGGCCGCGTGCTGCAGGCCGATGAGGCCATGCCCGAGGTGACCGGCGGATCCCGCTGGCGCAATCTGAGAGCCGCCATCACACGCCTTGAAAGCGATCCGATGCCGCACGCCCGCGTCAAGGTCTCCGTGGGCGGCGCGGTGGACGATGCGCGGGAGATTGTGGCGGATGATGAGGGCTTCTTTCGCGAGTGGATCGGCGTGCGCGAGCCGCTGCCGGAAGGAGGGTGGGTCCCCGTCAGGCTCTCGATCGCAGGCCAGATGGATCGAACACTCGCCAATCCGGCCGAATCCGTCTCCCAGGTCCTCGTGCCGCCGCCGGGCGCCGCCTTCGGCGTGATCAGCGACATGGACGACACCGTGCTGCAGTCCAACATCGCCAGCTTCCTGCGCGCCGCGCGGCTCGTGCTGCTCGAGAACGCGCAGACGCGCATGCCCTTTCACGGCGTCGCGGCGTTCTATCGCGCGCTGCAGGCCGGCACGGGCCTGACCGGACCGAATCCCATCTTCTATGTCTCGAAGAGTCCCTGGAATCTCTACGACGTGATTGCACAATTTCTGGAGCGGCAGGAAATCCCGATGGGTCCGCTGCTGCTGCGCGACTGGGACCTGGTTCCGGAGCGCTGGGCCAGGCCGGGCAAAGCCCGGCCCGCGAGCGGAACGGAGCGAGGCCTTGACGCCGAGCGAGTGAAGCGAGCCGGGGTTCGGGGCGGGGCCCCGACAAACAAAGCCTTCAAGACGCGCGAGATCGAAATGATCTTTCAGACCTATCCGTCGCTGCCGTTCATCCTGGTGGGCGACACCACGCAGAAGGATCCGGAGATCTATCGCGAGATCATTCGCGCGTTCCCGGGCCGCGTGCGCGCCGTCTATATCCGCAACGTGGCCGCGACCGCGGATCGATCGACCGCCGTGAAAAAACTGGCTGAAGAGGTCAGCGCCGAGAGCGCGACACTGATTCTGGCCGACGACACCGCGGCCATGGCCGTTCATGCCGCGGAACAGGGATGGATCGACCCGGCGTCGCTGCCGAGCATCGCGGGCGACATGCGAGCCGATGAGGGAAGGACCGGCCAGAAGCAATGAGTGCCTATGTCGTGGTTACTGTCGACGTGCACGATCCCGTGCGGTACGACGACTATAGAACGATGGTGCCGCCCACGATTGCCGCATACGGCGGGCGATTTCTCGTCCGCGGCGCGCCCCTGCATGAAATGGAAGGGACGTGGCCGCGCCCGCGGCTCGTCATCCTGGAGTTCCCTGACGTCGAGGCCGCCAAGCGCTGGTGGGCATCGCCCGAATACGCCGACGCGAAGGCGCTGCGCCAGAGCATCTCCACCGCCGAACTCGTCATCGTGGAAGGGTTCAACGGATGATGGCGGAACGTCCGCTCGATCGGCTGCTGCCGCAGGCGCTCGCGCTGATCCTGGGGCTTGGCGTCCTGGCGGCGGCCCTCGCCGCCGTCGTCACCGATGTCATGATGGGACGGCCGAGCACCAGCTCCGCGCTCGGTATCGTCTTCATGCTTCCGCTCGCGCTGCTTGCGGCGGTCGTGGGTTTCGCGGCCGGTCACATGATTGGCACATGGCTGCGCGGCCGGGGGATGACGCCGGACGTGCCGATGGGGCCCTACCGCATCGTCATGGCCTTCGTTCTTGCAGTCGCGACGGTGATCGGCGCGACGTTCGGTGCGCGGCCGGTGTTCCGGCACGAGCGTCTTCAGGAGCCGCGCGTGATGATGGGCGCCGGCGCCATGCAGCGTGAGCCGGGCAGGCCGCAGGCGTGCGAGACGTTGACGCCGGCCGTCCTGGCGTGCGACCTCTCGAGCGGGGCCAGTGCCGGAACGATGGTGTGGAACGGCCGCGACGTGACGGTCGGATGCACGCGCGAGGGCCGCATCACGGTGTCAGACGCGTCCGCCGGCGTGGTCGCGTCGGCGGATCTGTCGGCGTTCGAATACGTGCGGCACGTGCGTGCCGCGGCCGTGATGCAGACGGAAGGGCGCGAGGGGCTCGCGCTGCTCGCGGGCCTGCGCGCGACCGGTCGCCGGCACATGTTTCTGATCTTCGATGCCGACGGCCGCGTGATCTATCAGGAGCTGCTGCGCCGCGATCGCGATCCCGACGCCCAGTCGCCGCTGTCGACCTGCGCGACTGACGACGCCTCGATGATCGTCGTCGATCTGGGCGAGCCGGTCACTTATCGTGGGAAGTAGAATGCGCGTCACAAAATTTCTCCTGATCGGATTGCTCGCCCTCGCCACGGCTGCCTGCGAGAATGGCTGCACCCGCAACAGCAACCCGGACGCGCCGCCGGCGGCAGGAGAGATCCCGGCGCCGCCGGATGTGGAAGCGCCGCCCGCCGACGCCGAGCGGACTGCGTCAGGACTCGCGTCGAAACTGATCAAGCCGGGGACCGGCACGACCCATCCCAGACGCAGCTCGCGCGTCAGAGCGCATTACACCGGCTGGACGACCGACGGAAAGATGTTCGAGACCTCGACGCGAGGCGAGCCGATCGTCTTCGGCTTGACCGAAGTCATTCCCGGATGGACCGAAGGCCTGCAGCTGATGGTCGCCGGCGAAACGCGGCGCCTGTGGATTCCGGTGGAGCTCGCCTACAACAACGCACCCGGCAGGCCCGCGGGGATGCTCGTGTTCGACGTGGAGGTGGTCGACATCCTCGAGGCCCCACCTGCACCCGCGGATGTGGCCGCGCCTCCGGCCGACGCCGGCCGCACGCCATCGGGCCTGGCGTTCAAAGTGTTGGCACCCGGCACCGGCACGGAGCGCCCCGATCATGACGATCGCGTGACGCTGCATTACACAGGATGGACGACCGACGGGAACGTGTTCGACAGCACGCGCCTGCGCGGGGAGCCGGCGACGATCCCCATCGCGGATGCCGTGTCAGGTTTCCGGCAGGGCGTACAGCTGATGGTGGAAGGTGAGAAACGCCGCCTGTGGATTCCCGAATCGCTGGCCTTCAAGGGCCAGCGCGGGGCCCCGCCCGGGATGCTCGTCTTCGACGTCGAGCTGATCAAGATCGTCAAATAGGGCCAAAACGGAAAGGGCCCCTGGGCCTTCCCCCCAGCCAGCCAGTTGACGCACCCCCAGACTCGGCAGTAGGGTTGGCCCACTTGAGCGCTGACCCATGAACCCCGGCGACTCGATTGGCCCCTACGTCATTCACAGTTCGCTCGGCGCGGGCGGCATGGGCAGGGTGTACCGCGCGCGCGACACGCGACTCGGACGCGACGTTGCTCTCAAGCAGCTCTCCGATCGATCCCTGACCTCGGACGTCGCCCGCCGCCGCGTCCTGCAGGAAGCCCGCGCGGCCGCCGGCCTCTCGCACCCGAACATCGCCACTATCTTCGACGTCCTCGACACCGACGATGGTCCGACCATCGTCATGGAATACGTCCCGGGCGAGAGTCTCGCGCGGTATATCGCGCGGGGCGCGCTGCCTGCGGCACGATCCCTCGAGATTGCGAGTCAGATTGCCGGAGGTCTCGTCGAAGCGCATGCGCGCGGCATCGTGCATCGCGACTTGAAGCCCGCGAACATTCAAATCACGCCAGAGGGAAAAGCCAAGATCCTCGACTTCGGCGTCGCGCGCTTGACGGCAAGCGATGCGGACCAGGGCACCACCGTTACGGCGGACAGCAAGACCGGACGCATCGTGGGTTCGCCTGCGTATATGGCGCCCGAGCAGCTGAACGGCGAACATGCAGATCAGCGAAGCGACATCTACGCCGTCGGCGTGCTGCTTTACGAGATGTTGACCGGGCACCGGCCGTTCCCGTCGCTCGATCTGCTCGGCAGCGCGCTCGCGGTGCTCAAAGGTGCTGCGCGGCCTGTCGGCGAGGCGGCGCCTGGAACCCCACCGGCCGTAAGTGCTCTCGTCAAACGGGCGATGGCGAAGGATCCGTCCGATCGATTTCAAACGGCGGGCGAGCTCGCGCGCGAGCTGCAGCTCGCGAGCAAGGCGCTCGGCGATGCGACGACGACGCTTGTGTCGGTCAGGACAGTTAGCAGGAGATCGACGCGGATGGCAATTGCCGCGATCGCATTCCTCATCCTCGCGGGTGCCGGCTGGGCGTGGCGGCGGAACGCGGACGAGCGCGTGGTCTCAGCCCCCGGATCCGTATTCGCGGTGCTCCCATTCAGAAACACCACGGCGGATCCTCTGAACGATGCCATCGCGGTGGGCCTCACCGATGCCGTTGCGAACAGATTGTCGTCGCTAGAGTCCATCCGCGTGTTATCACTCGACGATTCCCGCGAAGTAGCCAAGAGCGCCAAGGGAGATGCCGTCTCTGCCGCCAAATCGCTGGGTGCGACGTTCGTCGTCGAGGGCGACTTGGCGCGCGCGGGACAGATGCTGGACGTGAGTGTCACGCTGGCCGGCGCAAACGGGGAACGTCGTCCGGTTGGCCACTACACGGGCGAGATTGGACAAGCTCTCGATCTCCATCGGCGGATTGCGCAGGGCGTGATTGCAGCGCTCAGCGAGGTCAAGGCGGTGCCGGCTCGCGTGGTACCCAACCCCGCCCCGACGTCGAATCAGGAGGCATTTGCCGATTACGCGCAGGCGCGGCTGTACCTGGAGCGTCCTGACGATGTCGATCACGCCGTCACGTTGTTCCAGAGCGCCATCAGCAAGGATGACCGGTTCGCGCTCGCTTACGCGGGACTTGGACAAGCCTATTGGTCCAAGTATGGCCAGACGAAGGATACCGTCTGGACGACCAAGGCAACAGCCGCGATTATGGATGCTCTTCGAATCGATCCCAGGCAGCCCGAAGTGCACCTCTCGCTGGCGGTGATGTATCACGGACTGGGCCGTTTCGACGATGCGGAGAAGGAACTGCGCGACGTGCTGCGCATGCAGCCGTGGAATGACGACGCGCATCGGCTGCTGGCCGGCGTTCATATCGATCGCAGCGAGTGGGATGCGGCGGTGACCGAGTTGCGGCGCGCGATAGCACTTCGGCCCTACTACTGGCGCAACCACAGCGAGCTCGGATATGCGCACTATCGGGCCGGCCGCATCGACGAGGCCATAACGGCGTATGCACGCGCGGTGCAGCTGCAGCCTGACAGCGCAAGCGCTCTTGCCATGCTCGGCACAGCACTTCAGAGCGCGGGCCGGCTGCCCGAGGCGCTTGCCAACTATACGAAGGCCAATGAAGTTCGTCCGCGCTGGTCGACGGAATCGAATATCGCGACCATCCATTTCTGGAATGAAGAGTACGCGAAGGCCGAAGAGGCGTATCAACGCGCGATCCGTCTGGCCCCGAACATGGCGGGCCTTCATGCCAATCTCGGCGACACGCTGGTGAAACTGGGACAGCGGGAACGCGCGAGGGCCAGCTATCGCCGCGCGGTCGAGGAAATCCGAAAGCAGCTTGCCGTCAACGAGAAGGATGCTCAGAACGTCGCTCGGCTGGCCCTGTATCTCGCGAAGCTCGAGGATCAGGCCGGCGCGGACGCGGCAGCCGAGAGTGCGCTTGCGCTGAATCCAGAGGATGGCCAAGTGGTCTACAACGCCGCGATGATCGATGCCCTGGCCAACAGACAGGCGGAGGCGTGCGGGCGGCTCGCCAAGGCGGTGGCGTTGGGCACCAGCCTCGAGATCATCCGCCATGCCGACGAACTTCGGGCCCTCAAGGGGTGCCAGACGTACGACCAGATCGTTTCCCGGCGCTGAGCCGGGAGCTTTTTCAGAGGAGCCGATATGACGCAGCATGACTGGGTGAGAATCGCCACCGGGGCAGTGATTGGCATCGCACTCGGGGCGGTGCTCGGCGCAGGGGTGTTGGGTATGAACTTCGGAGGCGATACTGAAACCGACGTCACGGTCTCGGTCTTCGACGGTAAATGCACCCTTGGAAAAGCGGACCGCGTCGTGGTGAAGAGAGACAAGCAATTGATCTGGGAGATCGAGAACTACTGCATCGACGGGCCGAAGACAGTCATGGTCGGAAATTTTCAGAAGCAAGGTCCGTCCACTGGAACGAACTGCAGCAACCCCGGGCCGGATTATCCATTCACCGATGCATCCGAGGATGCGAGGACGGAGACGGTCAAGGCAGGGCAACAGAAGGGCAACCTGAGCATCGATCCGTCCGACGGCAAGATTAAGCTCAAGGCGAAAGACGGCGACGCAGTGCTGGGCAAGTACTACTTCGACATTTGCCTCGACGGACAGAAGGTCGATCCTGAGCTGATGATGGAACGGTAAGGCGGGCTCTGTGCCCCGTCTCCTGCAGTCCGGCGCCGGCGAGCCGCTCGTGCTGCTGCATCCGTTTCCGCTCGACGCCAACTACTGGTCGCCGCAACTTGCCGCGCCGCCGGCAGGATGGCGCCTGCTCGCGCCCGATCTCAGGGGATTCGGCACGCAGGGCGCCGGCGATGCCCCTGTCACGAGCCTCGATGACTATGCGCGCGACGTGATCGCGATGCTCGACGCGCACGGTATCGATCGCGCCGTGATCGGCGGCGTGTCGATGGGCGGATACGTCGCCGTTGCGATGCTGCGGCATGCGCCCGGCCGCATGCGCGCGCTCGTGCTGGCCAACACGCGGATCGATGCGGATCCGCCGGAGAGCCGCGCCAACCGGCAGAAGATGCTCGACCTGATCGCGCGCGAGGGCAGCGCCGGCGTGGCGCGCGAGATGCCCAGGCTGCTGAGCGAGACGACCGAGCGCGAGCGGCCGGAGCTGAAGGCGCGCCTGCGCGCCGCGATCGCCGACGCGCCGGCAGAAGGCCTGGCGGCCGCCGTGCGCGCGATGATGACCCGCCCGGATTCAACCGACGTCGCCGCCGCCTTCGAAGGGCCGGCGCTGATCGTATCGGGCGCCGAAGACGCGCTTACGCCGCCGCCGCTGCAGCAGGCGATGCACGAGGTCATGACACGATCGCGCCTCGAGGTGATCGACGCGGCCGGACATCTCGCAAGTCTGGAGCGGCCCGAAGCCTTTAACGCGCTGCTGCAACGCTTCTTGCATAGCCTCAGCGGATGACCTCGCGGCTTCTTGCTCTTCTCGCGCTCTCAGCATCATTGTCGGCGGCGCAGCTGCCGCCCCCTCCGGAAGTCGATCCGCGGCACCGGACGTACGATCGGCTGCTCGACACCAACGTCCGCGACGGCCTGGTGTATTACCGCGCCGTGCAGGCCTCGCGCGGCGGCCTCGCGCGCTACATCGCATCGCTCGATCTGCCGCCCGCGCAGTTCGCCGCCGTGAGCCGCGAAGAGCAGATGGCACTGCTGATCAACGCCTACAACGCCATCGTGCTGCACAGCGTCGTGCAGAATTACCCGATTCAGCCGCGCGTGAAGACGCTGCCCGAGAACAGCCTCCGGCAGATTCCCGGCGTCTACGAGCGCAGGCATCGCGTGGGCGGACGCAGCGTGTCGCTCGACGAGCTCGAACGCTGGCTGATTGACGAGTACAAGGATCCGCGCGTGATCTTCGCCCTCGGCCGCGGCGCGCTCGGCGGCGGGCGCCTCAAGAGCGAGGCCTATACGGCGTCGCGGCTCGAATCGCAGCTGGCCGACGCCACGCGCGAGTTCGTGACGCGGCTGGGACATTTCCGCATCGACCGCCTCGCCAACACCATCATCGTGTCGCCGCTTTTCAGCTGGCGCGAAAAGGATTTCGCGGATGGATTTGCCGGCAGGGCCGAGAAGGTCTTCAAAGACCGGAGCCCCGTCGAACGGGCCATCCTCGCCATGACGCTGCCGCATCTGTTCCCAAGCGAGCAGGCGTACCTGCGCGAGAACACATTCACGATGGCATTCGGCGAGTTCGACTGGCGCCTCAACGATCTCACCGGGGGCAGGATAGACTAGCGTCCGCGTGGACCTCGGCCTTACCGATTCCGTTGCCCTGATTTCGGGTTCCAGCAAAGGCCTTGGCCTGGCGAGCGCCCGGTCGCTCGCGGCCGAAGGCTGTCGTGTGGTGCTGTGCGCGCGTGGGGCCGAGGCGCTCGAGACGGCCGCGTCCGGTATCGCCCGGGACGCCGGGGCCGATCGCGTGTTTGCCGTGACCGCCGACGTCTCGACGCCGTCGGGCGCCGAAGACGTCATCGCCCGGGCCATCACGCGCTTCGGCCGCCTCGACATTCTCGTCAACAACGTCGGCAAGGCCGGCGGCACTGACATCGCCTCGACCTCCGACGCCGAGTGGCAGGCGGCCTTCGATCAGACCCTCTTTCCCGCCGTGCGCCTGTCGCGGCTGGCGGTGCCGCACATGCGGCGCGCAGGCCGCGGTGTGATTCTGATGATCGCGTCGATCTGGGGCCGCGAGTCGGGCGGCCGCATGACCTATAACGCCGCGAAGGCCGCCGAGATCAGCCTCGCCAAAGCCATGGCGCAGCAGCTCGCGCCCGACAACATCCGCGTGAACAGCGTCGCGCCGGGCTCGATCATGTTTCCCGGCGGCTCGTGGGCGAAGCGGCAGCAGGACGATCCCGCGTTCATCCGCGACATGATCGATCGCGAGCTGCCGTTCGGACGTTTCGGGAAAGCCGAAGAAGTCGGCGATGTCGTTGCCTTCCTCGCATCACCGCGCGCGAGCTGGATTTCCGGCGCGTGCATGACCGTCGACGGCTGCCAAAGCCGGTCGAATATCTAGCTATGACCACTATCTCCGCCTGGTTGGATGTCGCGGCGCCGTTCGTCGATCGGATGGCGACGGCGGTCTTCATGCCGTACGTCGTGGTCGCCCTGATGGGCACCGCGCTGTTTCTGACGATTCGCCTCGGCGCGGTGCAGCTGCGCCGCATCGGCGAAGCGTTCCGCGCGACGGTTGCGGGACAGGCCGAGCACGCAGGCGGCGCGCTGACGCCGTTCCAGGCCTTCATGATGGCGCTCGCGGCGTCGGTCGGCACCGGCAACATCGCCGGCGTGGCCACCGCCATCATCTCGGGCGGCCCTGGCGCGTTGTTCTGGATCTGGATGTTCGGCCTGTTCGCCGCCACGCTCAAGTTCGCCGAAGCCACGCTCGGCCTGCGCTTCCGCGAAGTCATCGCCGATCGCACGCGCACCGGCCCGATGTACTACCTGCGCGACGGCTTGAAGCAGCCCTGGCTCGCATGGACGTACGCGCTCGTCGCCGGCGTGGCCGCGCTCACGACGACGCCGTTCACGCAGCCGAATTCAATTGCGGTCGTGTGGAAGAGCCAGTTCGCCATTCCGACGTGGGTCACGGGCGTGATCGTCGCCGTACTCACGTGGCTCGTGATCATCGGCGGCGTCAAGTCGATTGGCCGGGCCGCCGAGAAGCTCGCACCGCTGAAAGTCGGGCTGTATCTGGCCGGCGGCCTCATCGTGATCATCTCGTTCATCGACGAGCTGCCTGGCGTTCTGGCGCTGGTGTTCCGCGAGGCGTTCGCGATGGACTCGGCGCTCGGCTTCGGCATGTTCATCGCGATCCGCTACGGCATCGCGCGCGGCGTGTACGCGAGCGAGGCCGGCTACGGCACGGCGGCCGTCGCATACGGCACGGCAAAGAGCGATCGCCCCTCGCAGCAGGGCCTGCAGGCCGTCATGGAAGTCTTCATCGTCTGTTTCGTGACGGCCACGATCAGCGCGCTGACGATTCTGGTGACCGGCGTCGCCATGCAGTCGATCGAGGCCGGGCGCGCGGGGCAGGAGGTGGTCACCAGCACGGCCGCGGTCGCCGCGGCCTTCAACGCCGCCATGCCCGTTGCCGGCGGGTACATCGTCGCCTTCTGCGCGTTCCTTTTCGGATACACGACGCTGATCGGATGGGCCTACTACGGCGAGCAGTTTCTGGAATACATCTTCGGCAGAAGCGTCACGATCCCCTATCGCTGGATCTATTGCCTGCTGATCCCGTTTGGCGCCATGGCGCGGGTCGAGGTCGTGTGGGCCTGGGGCGATTTCATGAACGCCCTGCAGGTCTTCCCGAACGTCATCGGCCTGATTGGCCTGTCGGGCCTGGTGGCGAAGTACGCGTTCGACAACAAACGCCGCGAAACTCTACCCGGTTGATTTTCCCCGGTTGCCCCTGATCCGTGCGGCTAACCGGGGAAAATCAACCGGGTAGAGTTTCGCCTGTTGATCGCCCCGCCCGCCCCTGCTACGATCCCGTTCACGTTTCTGCACACCGTGAACCCACATCACCAACTCACCAGATCCCCAGATCACCAAATCCAGGGAGGCAAGGATGCCGGCCTGACGGACGCCCTGAAGCGTCTGTCGGCGACGCCGCGTCCTACCGGCCGGCTGGGAGCCGACGACGACCCTGTGGTGACGGCGATGCAGAGGCTGCCGGCCGTCGAGGCCGTGTACGGCGAGTGGCCGGATCTGCATCCCCGCGTGATCGAGGCATATGCGGCGCGCGGAATTGCGCGTCCTTACAGCCACCAGGCCGAGGCGATGACGCACGCGCTGGGTGGCCGTAATGTCGTCACCATTACGCCCACCGCGTCCGGCAAGACGCTTTGCTACAACGTCCCGGTGTTAAGCGAAATCGTCAACAACCCGGGCGCGCGGGCGTTGTATCTATTTCCAACCAAAGCGCTGGCGCAGGATCAGCTCGCGGAGCTGTACGCCGTGGCCAACGCGATCGGGCGCTTGTCCTCCGAAGCTCACGCCGAGGGCGCGAGCGAAGGAGGAGGGCCTGAAATCGGGGTCTTTACGTACGACGGCGATACGCCTGCCGATGCGCGGCGGGCCATTCGCGGCAAGGCGCATGTCGTGCTCACGAATCCCGACATGGTGCACTCGGGGATCCTTCCGCATCATCCGCGCTGGGCGAAGCTGTTCGAAAACCTGCGATTCGTGGTGATCGACGAGCTGCATGCGTATCGCGGCGTGTTCGGCAGCCACATGGCGAACATCACGCGCCGGCTGCACCGCATCTGCCGGCACTATGGATCGGATCCGGTGTTCATCTGCTCGTCGGCCACGATCGCGAATCCGCGGCAGCTGGCCGAGCGCCTGGTCGGCGAGCCGTTCGAGCTCGTCGACAAGAGCGGCGCGCCCCGCGGCGAAAAGTTCTTCATGTTCGTCAACCCGCCGGTGGTCAATGCGCAGCTCGGGATCCGGCGTTCGTATCTCGCAGAGACGCGCCGCGTCGCGGGTGAATTTCTCAAGCGCGGTCTGCAGGCCATTGTGTTCGCGCAGAGCCGCCTCTCGACCGAGATTCTGACGACGTATTTGAAGGAGGCGTTCGAGGGGCCGGCTGGAGTGCGCGCGAGCGGCGCGGGGCCAATGGGGTCCCCGCCGCTAAGAAACGAGACGATTCGCGGGTATCGCGGCGGCTACCTGCCGCTGCGGCGCCGCGAGATCGAGCGCGGGCTGCGAGACGGATCGGTGCGCGGCGTCGTCTCGACCAATGCGCTGGAGCTGGGCATCGACATCGGCGCGCTGGATGTCGCGGTGATGGCCGGATATCCCGGCACGATTGCCTCGACCTGGCAGCGCGCCGGGCGCGCGGGACGGCGGGCCGGACGCTCCGCCGCGGTGATGGTCGCGTCGAGCGCGCCGCTCGATCAGTTCGTCGTGCGCCATCCTGATTATTTCTTCGGCGCCAGCCCCGAGCACGCGCTGATCAATCCCGACAACCTGCACATCCTGCTCGATCACGTGAAGTGCGCGGCCTTCGAGCTGCCATTCGGATCGAGCGAGGCATATGGATCGCTCAACGTGCAGGACGTGCTCACGATCCTTGCCGAAGAAGGCTACGTGCATCAGGCCGACGGGCAGTGGAGCTGGACGCACGAATCCTATCCGGCCGACGCGGTCAGTCTGCGATCGATCAGCTCCGACAACTTCGTGGTCATCGACACCACGCATGGCGAGCAGGTGATTGCCGAAACCGATTTCTCGAGCGCGCCGCGCATGTTGCACGAGAAGGCGATCTATCTGATGGAGGGGCAGCTCTACCAGGTGGAGCGGTTCGACTTCGACGGCAGGAAGGCGTTCGTCCGCGAGGTGGACTGCGACTACTACACCGACGCCATTACCTACACGCGCGTGACGATTCTCGAGACCATTGGATCCGACGATGTGCTCGCGCTGCCTGCCCTGAGCGCAGTCGAAGGGCCGGCGGCGGTGATCGACATCAGTGCGGCGGCCGCGGGAACCGAGCATGAAGTGCGCGGACTGCCGGCCGAGACGCCGGCGTGGGCCGAGAACGCCGGCTTCGGTCCGGGCGCCGAGATCGCCGAGCGCGAGGCAGGCATCCGGTCCTGGGGCGACGTCCACGTCGTCTCGCGCGTCGTCGGCTTCAAGAAGATCAAGTTCTATACGAATGAGAACGTGGGATCGGGCGAGCTCGAGTTGCCCGAGCAGCAGATGCACACGACGGCGTATTGGCTGACGGTGCCGCGCGGCGCGTACGAGACGCTGCCCTGGGGCACCGACGACAGGCGTGACGGCGTCGTGGGGCTCGCCTACGCGATGCACAGCATCGCGCAGCTGCTGCTGATGTGCGATCGCGGCGACATCGGCCTGTCGGTGACGAGCGACGAGGGCGACGCCCCTCGAGTCTTCATCTATGACAACTATCCGGGCGGCATCGGCTTCAGCGAGCCGCTCTTTCTGATGCACCGGATGCTGCTCGAGCGCACGCGCGAAATGATCGCCGAGTGTCCCTGCCCGAACGGATGCCCGTCGTGCGTGGGACCGGAAGGCAATCAGGGCCCGCTGGCGAAGGCGGTGGCGTCGAAGCTGCTCGCGATCCTGCTCGACACCGGGGCGGCAGCGGCATGAGAGATCTGTCCTCGCGCCTGCGCGCTATCGTCCGCAGCAATCCGCCAGCCGCGCCGGCGAACAATATTCGCGAACTGACTGTCGAGCCGGATGTTCCCGAGAAGCGCGGCGTGCTGCCACCGGCGCTTGACGTCGCACGCGTGGCCGAAGCGCTCGGCGGACGTCCGCTCGAGAACAAGTACGGCACGGTGCTCACGATCGATCGCCGTTATGAAGCGGATCGCTGGCACGGCGAGGAACAGATCGGGGCGTGCGAGATCGACGACGTCGAGCCGCTGCGCACGCTGGACCCGCGGTTTCGGCGTTCGGGTGGCGCGGCCTTTCAGGGCCCGCGATCTCCACTCTTCTTCGACCTCGAGACCACCGGTCTGAGCGGCGGCGCCGGCACGGTGGCGTTTCTGGTGGGATGCGCGTGGTTCGATTGCGGCGCGCTGCAGGTCCGCCAGTTCGTGCTGACCAGCCTTGCCGCCGAACGCGCGCTGCTGGAGGCGCTGCGCGAGCAGATAGATGCCGCGCCGTTCGTCGCGAGCTACAACGGCCGCACGTTCGATGCGCCGTTGATGGATGTGCGGTGGGCATTCCACCGGCTGCCGTCCCCGTTCGACACGAAGCCGCACTTCGACATGCTGCCGCCGGCCCGCCGGCTCTGGAAGCATCGAGGCGAGCGGCCGGGCGGGGCGCTTCAGCAATTCGGCGAAAGGACCGGCTGCAGCCTGATGGCGTTCGAGCGCCAGCTCCTGCGGTTCAAGCGTGTCGGCGACGTGCCCGGCTTCGAGATTCCATCGCGCTATTTCCACTTTCTCAGGACGGGCGATGCATCCGGGCTCGAGAGCGTGCTCGAGCACAATCGGCTCGATCTGGTGTCGCTGGCCGTGCTCACGGCGCGCGCCGCACGGATCGTGCGAGGGGGACACGAAGCCTGCGCCGACGCACGCGAGTCGCTCGCGCTCGGCCGCATGTACGAGCAGACCGGCCGCCTCGCGGATGCGCGCGCGTGCTACGCATGCGCTGCCGATACAGGCGATCGCGCGACGCGCGCCGACGCGCTCTCGCGCCTCGCGATTTCGCTGCGCCGGGAAAAGCGGTACGACGAAGCGGCGGCGGTGTGGAGGCGAGTCGTCGAGGGGCTCAGCCCAACTGACTCTTTGGACACCAAAAATAAGCCGGGTAGAGTTTTGCCGCTCGAGCGCCTCGCGATGGAGGCGCTCGCGGTGCATCACGAGCATCGCGAGAAGGATCTCGAGCTCGCGAAGAAATTCGCGGCCGCCTTAAACGACGAAAACGGCGACGAAGGGATTCGGCGCCGTTTGAGTCGACTGGAACGAAAGATGAGCGTGGCCCAGGGGCCGCTGCTGAATTAACGCGCGGCCTTCGAGGCCTTCTTCGCCTTGGCGGTCGATGCGGCCTTCACCACGGCGGCCGACTTCTTCCGCTCTTCCACCGACATCGCGCCGAAGCGCTTCGTGAACCGGTCAACGCGGCCTTCGGTGTCGATCAGCTTCTGGCGGCCGGTGAAGAACGGGTGGCAGTTCGAGCAGATCTCGAGGTGCAGCTCCGGCTTGGTCGAGTGGGTCTTCCAGGTGGCGCCGCACGCGCAGCGCGCCTCGACCTCGAAATACTTGGGGTGGATCGCTTCCTTCACAACGAGCTCCTCGGGGACTACGGGAAAACGACAGTATATCAGACGGCCCTATTCGACCTCGTAACCCCTGTCCCACCTGTGCTTTCGGAGCAGCGCCAGCGCCGCGGGTGCGAGGCGTTGGGCGTCGGAAACGGCGAGGTTCGCTTCGACGTGGCGCACCTGGCGCATGCCCGGAATGATGGTGGCGACATCCTCGTTCTCGAGAATGAACCGCAGCGCGATTTCCGGCAGGGTCACGCCGGCGGGCAGGTCCCCCTCGAGCCCCTCGATGCGCGCGAGGGTCGCCCGCAGGTTGTCGGGCGTGAAATAGGTGTTGCGCCAGTCGCCCTCGGGCCACGCACTGCCGGGCTCGAGCGCGCCAGTGAGCGAGCCCTCATCGAACGGCACGCGCGCGATGACCGCGACGCCAGGCCGGCGGCACGCCGGGAACAGCTCGTCCTCCGGCGCCTGGTCGAAAATGTTGTAAACGACCTGCACCGAGTCGACGACGCCGGTCTCGAGCGCGCGCAGAACGTTGGCCGGCTCCCATCGATTCACGCTAATCCCGAAGCCTCCAATCAAGCCTTCGGTCTTAAGTCGTTCCGCTTCCCGCTGCCATCCCTCGTCGTCAACCCACGCGTCGCTCCAGACATGAAGCTGCTGCAGATCGATGCGCTCGACGCCGAGGTTGCGCAGACTGATCTCGGTGCATCCCCGGATGTGATCGGCGGGGAAGGCGTCGGTCGCAGGCGTGGACGCGCGGCCCGGCCACGTCAAGTTTTTCGGAGGCACTTTCGTTGCGACGTACAGCCGCTGATCCCGGTGGCGCCGCAGCATCTCGCCGACAAGCTGCTCGCTCTTGCCCATCCCGTAGGCGAGCGCAGTGTCGAAGAAGTTGCAGCCGAGCGCCACCGCGCGATCGAGCGCCGCAGCCGATTCGGCGCCCTCGGACCCTGACCATCCCCCCATGCCCCATGTGCCGAAGCCGATCTCCGACACGTGCCAGCCGAGGCGGCCGAATGTGCGGTATTTCATGACGATCGCGATCGTATCCGCATCGCTTGACAAGTTATTACGCTCGGCGTAGTATTACGCCGAACGTAATACGCAGCACGTACTATGAAACCCGAGATCCTGCTTCGTCTCTATCCAAGACCGTGGCGCGAGCGCTACGGCGACGAGTTCGTCGCGCTGCTCGAGAAAGAAGGCACGGGCCCGCGCGTGGTCCTCAACGTCATGGCCGGCGCGTTCGATGCGTGGATGTCGCCCAATGCGCCAGGAGCGGCCGCACTCGATGGTCCGTTGAGACGCTCGGTCGTCTTCGAGCCGGTCTACTCCACGAACCACTGGCTTTATCTGCTCATCGCGATGGGGTTCCTGGCCCTGGCGGTAGCGGGAATGCCGTACTTTTGGCTCGGCGTTTGGCCGGTAGCGCAGTTCTGGTTCTTGCGGTTCTTCAGCCTCCGCACGCGTGTTACCGCGGTCATCGGGACGTTTGTAGCCATTGCCGGAGTGACATTTGCGTTGAGCGCGCTCTCCCGGTTCCTTCAAGAGATGTGCTGCAAATGAAACGCAAAGACGACGATCTCATCGATCTCGGACGGTTCTCTGAACCGGCCCTGCACATCCTGATCAGCCTGGCGGATGGGCCGAAGCATGGCTATGCGATGACCGAAGACATCGCGGCGCTGGCGGGGAAGCGGCCCGGCCCGGGGACGCTTTACGGCGCGCTTACGCGGCTCGAGCAGATGGGACTCATCGAGCGGCTCGAGAGTGACGATCGCCGCAATCCCTACCGTCTCACCACCCGCGGCGCGCGCGTGCTCAAGGCCCGGCTTGCCGCGCTCGAGACGCTCGCGAAGGCCGGCCACAAGCGGCTGGCGAGCGCATGACGAACGACGCTGCTATCTCGCCGCGCTCATCTAGCCGGGGATAGAATTCGGCTATGCGCCGAATCACTGTTGCCCTGCTCGCCTTGCTGTCTGCCGCGGCCGCCGCCCAGGCGCCCGAACCGGTCGATCTCCCTGCGATCCAGAAAATTCGCGACGAGGGCCTGCAGCGGTCGCAAGTCATGGAAACGCTCTTCTGGCTCACCGATCGTCACGGCCCACGCCTCACCGGCTCGCCCGGCTTCGAGCAGGCGGGTGACTGGGCAGTGAAGCAGCTGCAGGAGTGGGGCGTGCAGAACGTGCGCAAGGAACGCTTCGCCTTCGGGCAGGGATGGTCGCTCGTCAGATTCAGCGCGCAGATGACGGAGCCGCAGGTGATGCCGATCATCGGCCTGCCGAAAGCCTGGACGCCCGGCACGAACGGCCCCGTGACGGCCGATGTCGTGCGCGCGTCGCTCGTCACCGCCGAAGACGCGGCGAAGCTCAAAGGCACGCTAAAGGGCCGGATCGTTCTTACGCAGCCGGCGCGCGCCGTCCGGATGCTCGACGACCGCATCGTCCTTCGCATGAACCAGAAGGAGATCGAGGAGGCCTTGTCGACGCCGCCTCCGCCTGCGGGACGCGGTCAAGGCGCGGGCCGCGGACGCGGCAATGCCGCTGACCAGCCGGCGCGGCTCACGTCCACCCAGATCATCGCGTTCTACAAAGCCGAAGGCGTCGTGGCGATGTTCGATCGCGGGAGCGACAGCGACATGTCGGCCGGAGGCAGCGACCTGTCGTGGCGCACGCAGCGCACCGACGGCGGCACGGTGTTCGCCGGCGGCGCCAGCCGCACGGAGGATCCGGGCAACACGGTGCCGCAGGTCACGCTCGCGGTCGAACACTACAACCGCATGGTGCGGCTGCTCGAGCACAACGTGCCGGTGAAGGTCTCGCTCGACATCGCGACCCGCTATCACGAAGAAACCGCGGCACGGCCGAACGGCTTCAACATCATCGGCGAGATTCCCGGCACGGACAAGGCCGAGGAGATCGTGCTGATCGGTGCGCATTTCGACTCGTGGCACGGCGCGACCGGCGCCACCGACAACGCCACCGGATCGGCCGCCATGATGGAAGTGCTGCGCATTATCAAGGTCACGGGCCTGACGCCGCGCCGCACGATCCGCATTGCGCTCTGGGGCGCTGAAGAGAACGGGTTGATTGGGTCGCGCATCTACGCCGAAACGCACCTGGGCACGCCCGCCGCGCCCAAGCCGGCGCTCGCGAAGCATGTCGCCTACTTCAACATCGACAACGGCACGGGAAGGATTCGCGGCATCTGGATGCAGGGCAATTCCGCGGTCGCGCCCATCTTCGGCGCCTGGATTCAACCGCTGAAAGATCTCGGCGTCGACATTCTCGGCCCGCGCGCCGTGACGAGCACCGATCACGTCTCGTTCGATCGCGTCGGCGTGCCGGCGTTTCAGTTCGTGCAGGAGCGCTACGAGTACAACTCGCGCACGCATCACTCGAACATGGACTTCTACGATCGTGTGCAGGCTGACGATGTGAAACAGATGGCGACGGTGGCAGCCGTCTTTGCGTGGCAGGCGGCCAGTCGCGAACAACTTCTGCCGCGGAAGAGCACGAATTAGAACACGTGGGACGCAGTCGCAAACGTAGTCGCACTCCGGTACTGAGACCGCCGGCGCCCAAAGCGTCCAGGTCTCGCGACTTGATCGTGGCTGTAGTGCTGCTCGCGATCAACTGGTTCATTTATTCGGCTGTCGGCGGCTTCGATTTTGTCAATTGGGATGATCCAACGTACGTGCTGGATAACCCGCGCGTTCTGGATGGACTGAGCTGGTCAAACGTGCAGTGGGCGTTCACGACGAATCATCCGCCCTACTGGCATCCGCTGACGTGGCTGTCTCACATGCTCGACGTCAGTCTCTGGGGACGCGACGCTGGCGCTCACCATCTGGTGAATCTGTGGTTTCACATCGTGAATTCATGGCTGGTGTTCGCAATCTTCAGGTACACCACGTACACTTTTTGGCCCAGCGCCTTCATCGCGGCGGTGTTTGCCGCGCACCCGTTGCATGTAGAGTCCGTCGCCTGGGTGGCTGAACGCAAGGATGTCCTGAGCGCGTGCTTCATGCTCATGGCACTTCTTGCTTACGCGATTTATGCGCGAGTGGGCCAACCATGGCACTACGCCGCGTGCCTAACGGCGTTTGCGCTCGCACTGATGGCGAAGCCGATGGCGGTTACGTTGCCGGCCCTTCTTCTGGCGCTCGACGTCTGGCCACTGAAGCGCGTCAAGTGGACTTCAGGTTTGCGTGACTGGGGACTCCGGCTCCTCGAAAAACTCCCGATGTTTGCGATGGCAGCCGCTGCCGCGGTGATTACGATCATCCGGCAGAGCGAGATGGGCGCGATGGCCAGCCTTGAAGCGCTGTCGCTTTCCGCACGTGCCGTGAACGCACTCGTCGGATACGCCTGGTATCTTGCGCTGATTTTCTGGCCGGCAGGTCTGGTGGCGTTTCATCCAATACGCATATGGCCGTCGACAGTAGTGATGACGTCACTCTTGGTGCTGGTGCTGGTAAGCGCGGCCGCACTGCGCTTTCGTCGCGAGCATCCGTACCTGTTGACCGGATGGCTATTCTTTCTAATTGCTCTGGCCCCGGTCAGCGGTGTCTTTCAGGCAGGCGAGCAGGCAATCGCAGAGCGATTCGTTTACCTCCCAATGCTCGGCATAGTTATGGCCGTGACATGGGCAGTAGTGGAGTCCGGCTGGCCCCAGAGGCTGATGCCAAAGTTTCTCCCCCTTGCCGCTGGGGGAATTGTCGTAGCGCTCACGGTCTCCGCTCGCGCGCAAGTACCGGTATGGTCGGACAGCCTGACGCTGTGGGTTCACGCCCTCGAAGCCAGAGGTGAAAGCACTCGCGCCTACGAGAAACTTGCCGAGGCGCAGCGGGAGCGCGGCGATCTCGCCAGCGCGCTGTTGAACTATCAGCGGGCTCTCGATCTGTCGCCAAAGAATGCCTTTCGGTATCACGCGGTTGTTCGAAACGCGATGGGGCTGACAGCGAGCCGGCGAGGAGATTTCGGACTGGCCGTGCAGCACCTACTGCTGTCAGTTCAGGCGGATGAGGGTTTCGCAGAGGCCCAACTCAATCTCGGCAATGCGCTTGCCGCCTCCGGTAACCATGCCGAGGCGGAGAAACAGTTTCGGGTCGCAGTCCAGCTGAACCCGAACCTCACAGAGGCACATCTTGGGCTTGGAGGTGCCGTGCTCCGCCAAGGCCGAGCGGCGGAGGCCCAACGCTACTATGAAGCCGCGATCGAGCTCCAACCAGATTTGGCAGAGGCGCATAACGGCCTAGGAGCAGCCCTGATGGTCGATGGGCAGGTCGATGAAGCCATTCCCCAGTTGCGGGAAGCCGTACGTCTAAAGCCCGGTCTTGCAACCGCGCACCTCAATCTCGGGATGGCACTTCTGCGCAAGGGTGACGCTGTTGGCGCCCGCAAAGAGCTGGAACAGGCGCTTTCCCTCGACGCAGGACTCGTCACCGCACGCAATCTACTGAATTCAATGGAACCGGTCAGACGCGACTGAGTTGCGAGCTACGATCGAACGCGCAGGAAGCGCGGGCGACCGGATAACTCGGGTAATCCAGGCGCCCGCCCCAAGCGAACGAGTGATTGAGGCTATCGGTTCATTCGCTCCGCTAATCCGGTACGCATGTGCCACTCTCACAATGGTAGAAGAGTGGACACGACGGACCACCTCCGCCGCAGTCGACGCATACGCCGTTCTCACAGACCTGGCCGCCACAGTCCCCGAAGTCGTCGCACTCCGAGGCGACGCACCCGTGCGAGACCGGATCGCACGTCAGGCCTTCTTCCCAACACAGCCACTCGGCATTGTTGCACTTGTCGCACTCGCCTTGGTTGCAAACCCACGGTGCGCAGTCCTCGTAACTGCTACAAGGGTCGGCCTTTGCGGACAACCCCTGTCCGTACGACCAGATCACGATTGCCACGAGGCCAAATAACCGCGATAAGGTCTTCAGTGAAGTGCCAGTCAACATTCTCACCTCCTCTCCTATTAACGAATCGCGTGCTCACCGCGCTGAGCAGCGGTGGTCACCGCCGCCAGTCTGTCGAGCGCCTCGGCGAACATCGCCACCGGTGCAGCACCACCGAGACGCTCGGTTACCAGGACCATTCCATTCGGCTGAGTGCGTCCCAGTAGGAACGTCGGCGTTCCTGAGATTCCGAGCGACCTAGCGGCATCTTGATCTGCTCGAACTTGCTCAACAGCCTCGCCCTCCAAGCATGAGACAAAAGCTGCTGAGTCGAGACCCAAGCTCTTGCCGTAGTCGCGCACGGAGGCCGCATCCAAGCGTTTGGGATTCTGAAACAGGACCTCATGCATGTCCCAGAAGCGCCCCTGTCGCCCTGCGCAGATCGCACTCTCCGCAGCCGTCATCGCGAAACGATGAATATTCTCAAGCGGCAGCTGGCGGAAGGCCATGAGAACCTGACCGGAAGCGACGTAGCGCTCCCTGAGCACAGGCCAAGTCTCCCGGGCAAACTTTGCACAGTACGGACATTCGAAGTCGGCGAACTCGATGATCGCGATCGGGGCGTCAGGCCTCCCCTGCAAGGCGGCACCCTGGAGAGACACAGGTTCCTTTGGCAGCGGAGGCGAATTCCGCACCGGACGCGTCGGAGGAGAGGCTTCGCCTTCTCCCTCGGGTCGACCAATCAGCGTTACTGAAATCAGCACGATCGAGAGCGCGATGAGCGAGACTGATGCCATGACGTCGAGTGCCCGCCGCCAGTCGAGCGTTCGTGGCGATCGATTCGAGTTGGTCTCCATGTTCCTGCCTCCCATCCTTAGAGCACGTTGCGAAATTAGCTGACGACCCTCTTGTACTCTGATCGAGGGCTTGGTACTTTCGCCTGACCGACAGCGAGGCGGTCAGGCATGAGCCAAGCCTTAATCGACGATGACTTATGGATTCGCATCGAGCCGCTACTCCCGAAACGTCGGCGCCGCAACCGTCGATACGCAGGGCGGAAGCCGATCCCCGACCGGGCGGTGCTGACGGGGATCCTCTTCGTGCTCCGCAGCGGGCTTCCGTGGAACATGCTGCCGCGGGAGATGGGCTGCGGCTCGGGCACCACCTGCTGGCGGCGGCTAGTGCGCTGGCAACGGGCGGGCGTCAAAAGCGCTTGGGAGTTATCGAGCTGGGTCGCCGTGTCTTCGGACAGGCCGCGGTTCGCGAACAGCGGCTGCCCCGGAGAGCGACGAACTAAAGCGCCGCGCCACCGTCCGACGCCGGCGAGTCCACGAGCGGCAAAATGACGCGGAACAGCGATCCGCGGCCGGGCGTGCTGGCCGCATCGATATGACCGCCGCTCTGCTTGACGATGCCGTACACCGTGGCGAGACCGAGTCCGGTGCCCTCCCCGACGTCCTTGGTCGTGAAGAACGGCTCAAAGATGCGCTGCAGCGTGTCGGCATCCATCCCGCGCCCGGTATCGCGCACGGCAAGCTCCGCGGCCCGGCCGGCGGGCAGTCCGCGCTCCTGGGCCCACGCCCGTGACAGCGTACGGACCCGGGTCTTGATCTGCACGACGCCTGCGCCATCGAGCGCGTCGCGCGCATTCGAGGCGAGATTGAGCAGCACCTGCTCGATCTGCGACACGTCGGCATCGACCCAGAGCGGCTCCTCCGCGAGCGAGAGCTGCACGGTCACCAGCTCGCCGAGCACGCGGCGCAGAAACGTCTCGGTGCGCGTCACGACCTGATTGAGATCGACGCGGCGCCGCCGCAGCACCTGCCGCCGGCCGAACGCAAGCAGCTGGCGGGTGAGCTGCGTGGCACGCTCCGCGGCGCGCTGAATCTCCTGGAGATCCGCCAGCGCGGGGCTTCCCGCCGGCAGCTGCTCTTCGAGCAGGTCGGCGTACCCCGACATCACGCTGAGCATGTTGTTGAAGTCGTGCGCGACGCCGCCGGCCAGCCGCCCGAGCGACTCGAGCCGCCGCGCCTCCGAGAGCTGCGCCTCGAGCTCGCGCCGCTCGGTGATGTCGATCATCATCACGATGTCCTCGTCGGCCTGCGGCGAATGGTGCACCGAGAGCAGCGCGTACCGCGGTCCCGTTCGCGTGTTGAAGCCGACTTCCACTGACTTGATCGGCGCGCCGCTGCGCCATGCTCCGATCAGCGCGTCGCGCTGATCCTGGTCGACCCACATGTCGCTGAAGGCCAGCACCGGCAGCCCGACGAGATCCGCGCGCTTGAGCCCGAAGAACTTCAGCCACGTCTCGTTGACGTCCTTGAATTTCTGCGCGGGGACATCGACGACGGCCGTGAGGATCAGGTCGGACTCGAAGATTCGCGCGAACCGCGCTTCGGATTCGCGCACAGCGCGCTCCGACTCGCGGCGCTCCGTGACGTCACGTTCGATGCCGGAGACGCCTACGACATTGCCGCCGGCATCGCAGACAGGAGAAAGCGTCATCGACACAATCAGCTCGTGGCCGTCTCTGTGCCGGCCCACGGCGTCGACGACGCGCACGGCGCGTCCCGCCGCCACCTCACTCACCAGGCCGCCGAATCTGGGCCCGTTGCCGGGCGGATGAATGATTGCGATGGACGCGCCGAGGACCTCCGCCTCGGTGTAGCCGAACAGCCGCTCGGCTCCAGGGTTCCACGCCTGAATGCGGCCGCGCAGGTCGGTGAGGATGATCGCGTCATCGGAGCCCGACACGATCGCCGCCAGGCGCTCGCGCGTTTCGCGCAGCTGGTCGTCTTCGGTGACGTCGGTGATCACCGACAGCCTCGCGCGGCGCCCACCATCGAGCGTCAACCCTGCGGTCGTGATGTCGGCGACGATCCGGCGGCCGTCGCGGGCCTGATGTCGAACGCGGCCGACGTGCGTGACGGCATCGGGCACCTGCGTTGCGACCCCCAGGAAGCGCTCGCGCTCCTCTTCCGGCCGGATGTCGAGCAGGGTCATTCGCTGGAGCTCATCGCGTGACCAGCCGTACAGCGCCGCCGCCGCGTCGTTGGCGGCCAGGATGCGCCACGACTCCGTTTCGAACAGCAGAATGGGATGCGGATTGCTCTCGAAGAGCAGCCGGTACGCCTCGAGGCTGAGCGGAATTGGAGCGGGCGGGGAGGCAGAGTCCGGGGCCATCGGGGAGTCGGCCCCGGATTGTACTCGGAAGGACAGGCTAAAGCCTGTCCCTACTTGCCGCTGCTCATGGCCGACAGGAAGTCGCTGTTCGTCTGGGTCTTGCCCATCTTCGAGAGCAGCAGCTCCATCGCCTCGACCGGCGACAGCGGGTTGAGCACCTTGCGCAGCACCCACACGCGATTGAGGTCTTCCTTCGGAATGAGGAGCTCCTCTTTACGCGTGCCGCTCTTCTGGATGTCGATCGACGGGAAGACGCGGCGGTCCGACAGCTTGCGATCCAGATGGATCTCCATGTTGCCGGTGCCCTTGAACTCCTCGAAGATCACTTCGTCCATGCGCGAGCCGGTCTCGATGAGCGCCGTCGCGATGATGGTCAGCGATCCGCCGTTCTCGATGTTGCGCGCCGCGCCGAAGAAGCGCTTGGGCCGCTGCAGCGCGTTCGAGTCGACGCCGCCCGAGAGCACTTTGCCCGACGGCGGCACGATCGTGTTGTAGGCGCGCGCGAGGCGCGTGATCGAGTCGAGCAGGATGACGACGTCCTTGCCGTGCTCGACCAGCCGCTTCGCTTTCTCGATCACCATCTCGGCGACCTGCACGTGGCGCTGGGCCGGCTCGTCGAACGTCGACGACACGACCTCACCCTTCACCGACCGCTGCATGTCGGTGACTTCCTCGGGCCGCTCGTCGATCAGCAGCACGATCAGAAACACTTCCGGATGATTGCTGGTGATGCTGTTCGCAATCGCCTGCAGCAGCATCGTCTTGCCCGTGCGGGGCGGCGCGACGATCAGGCCGCGCTGGCCTTTGCCGATCGGGACCATGAGGTCCATGATGCGCGCCGAGAGGTTCTCGGCCGACGTCTCGAGGCGGATGCGATCCTGGGGATAGAGCGGCGTGAGGTTCTCGAAGAACACCCGCTCGCGCGTGCGATCCGGCGGCTCGAAGTTGACCGCCTCGACCTTGATCAGCGCGAAGTAGCGCTCGCCATCTTTTGGCGCGCGAATCTGGCCCGAGACCGTGTCGCCGGTGTGCAGGTCGAACTTGCGGATTTGCGACGGCGACACATAGATGTCGTCGGGGCCCGGCAGATAGTTGTAATCGGGCGCGCGCAGGAACCCGAAGCCGTCGGGCAGCGTCTCGAGCACGCCCTCGGAGAAGAGCAGCCCGCTCTTTTCGGCGCGCGCGCGCAGGATCTCGAAGATGAGGTCCTGCTTGCGCATGCCGGTCGAGCCGGGGATGTCGAGCTGCTTGGCGATCTTCGTCAGCTCGCCAACGCTCATTTCCTTGAGCGATGACAGGTCTACCGCGGGGGCCTGTTGGGGTTTTTCAGCAGTCTTGCTATCTGTGTCCACAGTTCGTCCAGTCCTTCGCCGCGGCTCGCGGAAATCTCCACGACCTCGGCATCGAGCGCCCCGGCATGCTGCCGGGCCATCCGCGCGCGATCCGCGCGCGAGAGTTTGTCGACCTTGTTCACCGCCACGACCGTCGGCACGGCGCTCTCGGCCAGCCAGCCCCGCGCCTCGACGTCGGTCTCGAGCGCGGGATGCCGCGCGTCGACCACCATCAGCGCCGCGTCGGGCCCGCGTCCCTCGGCGCGCAGTCTGAAGTAGCCGGAGATCAGCGTTTCGAACTCCTCTGTCGCCTGACGCCGCCGGCCCTCGGCGCTGCTCGGGCCGCCCCGGGCCTGTCGAGGGGCGCGCGCGTAGCCGTAGCCGGGCAGGTCGACGAGATAGAACGTCAGCCCCTGGCCCGCGGCGATCCGGTAGATGTTGGCGAGGCGCGTCTTGCCGGCCGTCGCGCTCGTGCGCGCCAGCCGCGTGTGCGTCAGCGCGTTGATGAGCGTCGACTTGCCGACGTTCGACCGGCCCACGAGCGCCATCTGCGGCAACCCATCGCGGGGCGTGTCTTCGCCGCGCGCGGCGCTCGTCACGAACTCAGCGGTGACGCGGCGCACCTAGTGCGTGATCCGCTCCTCCGGCCCCTCACCGATCACGTCGGGCGCCGGCTGGATGGCGTTGGGCAGCGGCCCGTCGAGCGCGATCTTCAGCACTTCATCCATCGTCTCGACCAGGTGCACGCTCATGACGTCGAGCACGTTCTTCGGGATGTCGGCCAGGTCCTTCTCGTTGTCCTTCGGCGCGATGATGTTGAAGACGCCGGCGCGATGCGCGGCCAGCAGCTTTTCCTTGATGCCGCCGATCGGCAGCACCTTGCCGCGCAGCGTGATCTCGCCGGTCATGGCGACGTCGCGGCGCACGGGCACGCGGGTGAGCGCCGAGACGAGGGCGGTGGCAAGCGTGATGCCCGCCGACGGGCCGTCTTTCGGGATCGCGCCTTCCGGCAGGTGCACGTGCACGTCGGTGTTGCGATTGAAGTGCTTGGGGATGCCGTATTCCTCGGTCTTGCCGCGCACCCAGCTCATGGCGGCCTGCGCCGATTCCTGCATGACGTCGCCGAGCTTGCCGGTGAGCGTCAGCCGTCCCTTGCCGGGCATCAGCGTCGCCTCGGTCACGAGCAGCTCGCCGCCGACTTCCGTCCAGGCCAGGCCCGTCGCGATGCCGATCTCGTTCTTCTCTTCGGCCAGCGTCGAGCGGAAGCGCGGCACGCCCAGGTGCTGCGTCACGCGGTCGGCCGTAATCTCCTCAGAGAAGTCCTTGCCGTCGGTGACCACGCGGCGCGCGATCTTCCGGCAGATGGACGAGATCTCGCGCTCGAGATTGCGCACGCCCGCCTCGCGCGTATAGCGGTTGATGACCACCTGCAGCGCCTCGTCGGTGAACGTGATGTTCTTCGGCGTGAGGCCCGCGCCCTCGACCGCGCGCGGCACGAGGAAGCGCTTCGCGATTTCCGTCTTCTCCTGCTCGGTGTAGCCGGCCAGCTGCAGCACTTCCATGCGGTCGCGCAGCGCCTGCGGAATCGTGTGCAGCACGTTCGCGGTGCAGATGAACATCACGTTCGAGAGGTCGTACTCGACGTCGAGGTAGTGATCGAGGAACGTGTTGTTCTGCTCGGGATCGAGCACTTCGAGCAGCGCCGCCGATGGGTCGCCGCGGAAGTCCATCGACATCTTGTCGACTTCGTCGAGCAGGAACACCGGGTTGAGCGTGCCGGCCTTCTTCATCATCTGGATGATCTGGCCGGGGAACGCGCCGATGTAGGTGCGGCGGTGGCCGCGAATCTCGGCCTCGTCGCGCACGCCGCCGAGTGACAGCCGCACGAACTTGCGGTTCATCGCGCGGGCGATCGACTTGGCCAGCGACGTCTTGCCGACGCCGGGAGGGCCCGAGAACGTGAGAATCGTGGCCTTCGGCTTCTTGATGAGCGCACGGACGGCGAGGAACTCGAGGATGCGGTCCTTGATCTTCTCGAGCCCGTAGTGATCCTCGTTGAGAATCTGCTCGGCCCGCGGCAAATCGCGGCTCTCCTTCGTCTTCTTCTGCCACGGCACCGCGATCAGCCAGTCGAGATAGTTGCGCGAGACGGTGGCCTCGGCCGACATCGGCGGCATCGATTCGAGCCGCTTCAGCTCCTGAATGGCCTTCTCTTCGACCTCCGCGGGCATCCGCGACTGCTCGATCTTCTTCTTGAGATCGTCGACCTCGTTGCCCTTTTCGTCCTTGCGGCCCAGTTCCTTCTGGATCGCCTTCATCTTCTCGTTGAGGTAGTACTCCTTCTGCGCCTTCTCCATCTGCTTCTTCACGCGCGACTGGATGCGGCGATCGACCTGAAGCTTGTCGACTTCGGCCTCGAGCAGTGACGAGAGACGGCCGAGACGCTCGACGGGCGAGACGATCTCGAGCAGATTCTGTTTTTCCTCAACGGACACCGACAGGTTCGCGGCAATCGTATCGGCCAGCTTCGACGGATCGTCCACGCGTATCGCCGAGACCATGGCGTCGTACTGGAGGTTGTTCGACAGCTTCACGTACTGTTCGAACAGCTTCACGACCCGGTCCATGCCCTGCTCGACGTCGCCGGCAATCTCTTTCGGCTTGCCGAGCGTCTTCACGACGACCCGGTAGAAGCCTTTGTCTTCCTTCCACTCGATCGCCCGGGCGCGCTCGATGCCCTCGACCAGCAGCTTCACGTTGCCGTCGGGCAGCTTCAGGCTCTGCACGACATTGGCAATGCAGCCCATCGTGTAGATGTCGCCCGGCTGCGGATCGTCCACCGCCGCGTCGTGCTGCGCCGCCAGGAACACCCGCTTGTCGGTGGCCAGCGCATGCTCCAGCGCCCGCGTCGACGACGGCCGCCCGATGACGAACGGCAGCATCATGTGGGGGAAGACGACGAGATCGCGGAGGGGAACGATGGGGAGGGTTTCGTACTGATCCATGTATGAATTTTGTGATCTGTGACTTGCTGACCTGCTGGTTTGGCTAGCCGGCCTTCTCGATGAGCGTGATCGGCTTTTCCTTGGATTCGACGACTTCGCGCGTGACCACGACCTCTCGAACTTTCTTGGTGCCCGGCAGCGTGTACATGAGGTCGAGCATGATGTCTTCGATGATCATGCGCAGGCCCCGCGCGCCGATCTTGCGTTTCAGCGCCGCCTCGGCAATCGCCTCGAGCGCATCGTCGGTGAACCGGAGCTTGCAGTTCTCGTATTCGAAGAGCTTCTGGAACTGCTTCGTGATGGCGTTGCGCGGCTGCGTGAGAATCTGGATGAGCGCCGGCTTGTCGAGCTCGTGCAGCGTGCCGATGACCGGCAGGCGGCCGACGAACTCGGGGATGAGCCCGTACTTGATCAGATCCTCGGGCTCGGCCTGCTCGAGCAGGCCGCCGATGTCCTTCATGTCGACCTGCGCCGTCTTGTCGATCTTGAACCCGAGCGTCTTCTTGCCGATGCGCCGCGCCACCTGCTTGTCGAGGCCGACGAACGCACCGCCGACGATGAAGAGGATGTTGGTCGTGTCGACCTGGAAGAACTCCTGGTGGGGGTGCTTGCGGCCGCCCTGCGGCGGCACGTTGGCCACCGTGCCTTCGAGAATCTTCAGCAGCGCCTGCTGCACGCCTTCGCCCGAGACATCGCGCGTGATCGACGGGTTTTCGTCTTTGCGGCAGATCTTGTCGACTTCGTCGATATAGATGATGCCCTGCTGCGCCTTCTCGATGTCGCCGCCGGCCGACTGCAGCAGCTTGAGGATGATATTTTCGACATCCTCGCCGACATACCCCGCTTCGGTCAGCGTCGTCGCGTCGACGATGGTGAACGGCACCGACAGCAGCTTGGCCAGCGTCTGCGCGAGCAGCGTCTTGCCCGTGCCGGTGGGCCCGATCAGCAGGATGTTCGACTTGGTCAGCTCGACGTCGTTGCGGCCGCGCGCCTGCTTCTGAATCTCGATGCGCTTGTAGTGGTTGTAGACGGCAACCGCGAGCTTCTTCTTGGTGCCTTCCTGGCCGATGACGTACTCGTCGAGGAACTTCTTGATCTCGACCGGGACAGGGAGGGTCGATCGCGCGCCGGTGCGCTCGGCGCGATTGTCGTCGGCGATGATGTCGTTGCAGACCTCGACGCACTCGTCGCAGATAAAGACCGTCGGGCCCGCAATGAGCTTGCGGACGTCGTTCTGGTCTTTGTTGCAGAACGAGCAGCGCAGGACTTCAGTCTCGCCGGACTTTTTGACCATGCGGTTGGTTTCCTAGACGAGACACGCTTGACCGGCCGTGATGGCCGGCCGCTGCGGGCACATATCACGGCCCGTCAAGCGGTCTCTACGCGCGCTTTCGGATGACATCGTCAATAATACCGTATTCCTTGGCCTGATCCGGCGACATGATGTAGTCCCGCTCGGTATCGTCCTGGATCTTCTTCAGGGGCTGGCCCGTATGGTCGGCCAGCATCTGGTTGAGCCGTTCGCGCGTGCGCAGCAGCTCGCGGGCATGGATGTCGATATCGGTGGTCTGCCCGCCAAGCCCGGTCACCCACGGCTGATGGATGAGGATGCGCGAGTTCGGCAGCGAGAACCGCTTGCCCTTTGCGCCGGCGGCCATCAGCACAGCCGCAATCGACGCCGCCTGACCCAGACAGTAGGTCTGCACGTCGGGCTTGATGAACTGCATGGTGTCGTAAATGGCCATGCCGGCCGTGACCGATCCGCCCGGACTGTTGATGTAGAGCAGGATGTCGCGGTCCGGATCCTCGGCTTCGAGAAACAGCATCTGCGCAATCACCAGGTTGGCAATCCCATCGTCGACCGGGGTGCCGAGAAAGATGATGCTGTCTTTCAGCAGGCGCGAAAAGATGTCGTAGGCCCGCTCGCCGCGGTTGGTCTGCTCGACCACCATGGGCACGAGCTGTGAGTACTGGGTCATGAGATGTTCGCCTTTTCGAGCAGCCACTTCACCGTGCGCTCACGGCGGAGGCCGGCATAGATGCGGCCGAGGCCGCCTTCCTTCTCGAGCGTCGCGCGCACGGCGGCCGGCTCGCGGCCGGTCTGCGCCGCGTACTCCTCGATTTCCGCCTTGACGTCGGCGTCGGTCACGGCGATCGACTCGCGTTTGGCGATCTCATCGAGCAGCAGGGCGGCGCGCACGGTATCTTCCGCCGGGCCCTTCTGCTCGTCGCGGAACTGCTTCCAGTCGATGCCGGCCTTCATCGGATCGACGCCCTGCTGAAACAGCCGGCTGACGAATTCCTCGAGCCGGCGATCGATCTCCCGATCCACCATGGACGAGGGCAGTTCGATCGACACGCGCGACGAGAGCTCCTTGAGCAGATCGACGCGCAGGCGGCGCTCGGACTCGAGCTCCGCGTCGCGCTGCAGATCTTCCTTCACACGCTCGCGCAGCGCGTCGACGGTGTCGAAGCCAAGCTCCTTGGCCAGGTCATCGTCGAGCGGCGGCACCACACGCTTGCGAATGGCCTTCACGCTGACGCGATAGCCGACCGTCTGATTGCGCAGCTCCTCGACGGTGAAGTCTTCGGGATACGTCGTCTCGAACGATCGCTCCTCGCCGGGTCTGACGCCTGCCAGGTTCTCGTCGAACCCGGGCGGATTCGCGGGCGATCCGAGCTCCACACTCACGTTCTCGAGCGTCTCCGGCTTTTCAGGCTGCAGGGATTCGCCGGGCAGGGCAATCAGGCGCTGGCGCGGGGTGCGCACGACATCGACCAGCAGCGTGTCGCCGAGATCGCTCGCGCGATCGTCGACCGGCTCGAAGCGCGCGGCGCGCTGGCGGAGGCGCGAGAGCGTACGATCCACCTCGCCAACCTCGAGCACCGCCGCGCTGCGCTGCAGGACGACACCTTCGTAGACGCCCGGATCGATCGTCGGCAGGGTTTCGAACGTCGCCCTGAACGACAGCGGCTTGCCTTCCTCGAGCACTACCTCGGTGATGTCGGGGCTGTCGACGGGCTCGATGGCGCGCTCGCGAAGCGCGCTGTCGACCGCGCGCGGAATCATCGCGTGCGCCACGTCGTGCATGATCTCGTCGCGGAATTTCCTTCGCACGATGTGCGCGGGCACCTTGCCGGGACGGAACCCCGGCACCTTGGCGCTCTTGCCATAGCGCTCGGCAATGCGCTCGATCTCGGCCTCGACGATGTCGTGCGGAATCTCGACGGCGAGGGCCTTCTTCGTTTCGCTGATGTCGGTGAAGTCGTGCTTCATGTATTAAAGGATCAAATCCCTGGCAGGAATCAGTATCGGCCGTTAAGGGGGCTGGGGTTATTGGTGCGAAAGGGGGGAGTCGAACCCCCAAAGCCTTACGGCTACCGGATCCTAAGTCCGGCGCGTCTGCCAGTTCCGCCACTTTCGCAGCGCGGCGCAACCCTTCTCAGGTTAGCACAGCGGAGAACCAGGAGCAGGGCCGCAGGCGGTCATGCCCCGGACAGCCACGTGAGCCGCTGGCACGACGGACATCCGAACAGCAGACGCAGATCCTCGACGACGGCCACGAACGCCGCGTTGGCGCTGCGCGTCTCGCACGACGGACAGGTGGCCGCCCCGGCATCGACGCCGCTGATGGAGAGGGTCAGGCCGGTTGCCGGATCGAGAATCGACGGGCTGACGCGGTCGGGCGCCACGGAGAGCGCGCCAATGGCGGCCAGTGTTTCGTGTCCAGCCACGGCCCAGTGAGCAGGCAGCTTCATGCGCGCAGATGCTAGCACAACCGTTATCGCCCTTCGACAGGCTCAGGGCGCCCCGAGCGAAGTCGAGGGGCGGAATCCTAATTGCAGCGCCGCCGTCGGAGGTCCAAATGACAGCAGCAATTCTGGTCATGCTCGCGATGACCCCCGCTTCGGTTCAGCCCTTCGACGTTGCTCAGGGCGCCCCGAGCGAAGTCCAGGCGCAGGCGCCGCCTCCGACGGCCGCCGCGCAGGCTCAAGCGAAACCGCAGACCGATCCCGCGAAGACGATCATCCTTACCGGCTGCGTCGTTCCCGCGCTCGACCGCGAAGATTCGCTGCAGCTCGTACCGGCCGAGCCCGATCCCGGCCGTCCAGTCGGCACCTCAGGCGTCTCACCCGCGTGGACGGTACCGTCGTACTTGTTGCTTGGCGGCATCGTGAAGTTCTCGGAGCACGGCAACAGGACGGTCGAGATCAGAGGCGTTCTGGATCCAATCGTCGTGGCGCCTGATCCGAAGGGTGACACGACGATGCGTACCGGGCAGGCCGCCCCGGTTGTCGCGCGCCTGCAGGTGCAGTCGGCCAAAGTGCTCGCCGAGACGTGCACACCGAAAAAAGCAGATGGGTCACGCCGGTAAATGGCGAGATCCATCTGGAAGGGCTCGATTGCCTTCGGGCTGGTGAACATTCCGGTCGAACTGCACACAGCGGTGCGCGAGAACCGCCCGAAGTTCCGCATGCTGCATGCGACCGATAAGTCGCCCGTCAGTTACGAGCGGGTGTGCCAGCGCGAAGGCAAGCCGGTGGCCTGGGAGGATCTGGTGAAGGGCTACGAGTACGACAAGGGCAGCTTCGTCGTCCTCACCAAAGACGACTTCAGGGCGGCGGCGCTCGAGAAGTCCAACTCGATTCAGATCCAGGACTTCGTCGAGCCCGACGCGATTGACGATCGATATTTCGAGACGCCGTACTATCTGCTGCCTGCCAAGGGCGCGGCCGGCGCCTACGCGCTGCTGCGCGAAGCGATGCGCACGGCGGGCCGCGTCGGGATCGCGAAGATGATCCTCCGCGACAAAGAACATCTCTGCGCCGTGGAAGCGATCGAAGAGGCGCTCGTGCTTACGATGATGCGCTTCGAAGAGGAAGTGGTCGACATCTCGTCGTTCGAATTTCCGGCGAAGGCCGAGGCCCGCGCGAAAGAAGTCGACATGGCCGTGCAGCTGGTCGAGCACCTGGCGGGCGAGTGGAATCCGGGCAAATACAAGGACGAGTACCGCGAAAACATCATGGGCGTCATCGACGCGAAGCTGAAGGGCCAGAAGGTCGAGGCGCCCGTCGAACGGCGGGAACGTGGATCGAACGTCGTGGATCTGATGTCGCGGCTGCAACAGAGCCTCGAGGCCGCAAGGGCACAGGGCACAGGGCAAAGGGCAAAGGGAACGCAAGGGAAAAGGGAAAAGGGTAAGGGGACAGGGAAGCGGGCGAAGGCGTCAAAGAAGCCGAAGAAGGTTGCGTGATGTACACGATGGCAGGGCCCGGATCGATCCTCGACGACCGCGTAGCGCTCGTGGCGTGGTTCGATCGCACGCGTGCCCGGTCGGCGCGGCTGTTCGACATGATCGACGAAGCGGCCTATTACTCGAGGCCGATCACGCTGCGCCATCCCATCGTGTTTTACGAAGGGCACCTTCCGGCGTTCGCGGTCAACGTCCTCATAAAAAAAGGACTCGGACGGCCCGGCATCGACGAACGGCTCGAGCAGCTGTTTGCCCGCGGCATCGATCCGCACAGCCAGGGCGCGGCCGAGGCCGTCGCCGGACAGACTCGCGGGCTGTGGCCGTCACGACGCGAAGTCAAGGCCTACGCCGACGCCGCGAGCCGCGCCATCCGCGACGTGCTGCTCAACGAAACCCTTGTGCGTGACGATGTGGCGGTGCTGCGGGATGGCGAGGCCGTCTTCACCGTCATCGAGCACGAGGCGATGCATCAGGAAACACTTCTGTATATGTGGCACCGCCTGCCGTACGCGCTGAAAGGCGCCGGCGCGCCCGACGGTTACTCGCCATGGGTCAGCGGACGGGCGCCGGAACGATCGGCCGCGAAAGTGCCTGAAGGCACGGCCACGCTCGGCGCCTCGCGTGAAGAGATCGCGTTCGGGTGGGACAACGAGTTCGGCCGGCAGACGGTTAACGTGCCCTCGTTCGAAATCGACTCGCACAGCGTGACCAATGCCGACTGGCTGCAGTTCATGGCGGCCGGCGGCTACGAGACCGAGTCGCTCTGGCAGCCGGGTGACTGGAACTGGATTCGCACCGAAGGCCGCACGCATCCCGCGTTCTGGCTGCGTCAGGGCGACGGATTTCTGTGGCGCGGCCAGTTCGAAGAGATCGAGCTGCCGCTGGCGTGGCCGGTGTACGTCAGCCACGCCGAGGCGCGCGCGTTCGCGCGCTGGGCCGGCCGCGCGCTGCCGACCGAACCGCAGTATCATCGCGCGGCGTTCGGCAGCCCCGACGGATCCGAACGTGCCTTTCCCTGGGGCGACGATCCGCCGGTGGCCCCGCACGGGCATTTCGATTTCGCCGAATGGGATCCCGCACCCGCCGGTTCGCATCCGCAGGGCGCGAGTGCGTGGGGCGTGCACGATTTGATGGGCAACGGCTGGGAATGGACCTCAACGGTGTTCGCGCCGTTTCCGGATTTCGCGCCCATGCCGTCGTATCCTGAGTACTCCGCCGACTTTTTCGATGGGGACCACTACGTGCTGAAGGGCGCATCGCCGGTCACAGCAAGAGAGCTGCTGCGGCGCAGCTTCCGCAACTGGTTCCGCCCGCAGTATCCCTACGTGTACGCGAAGTTCAGGACGGTCTCGCGCTGACAGCCGTTTCCGGCACGCTCCGTTCGCCTGCGGATTCTGACGATCCGCTCATCGCGGCGTTCGCGGTCGACGTCGTGGCGGGCTTCGCGCGCGTGCCGCGCATGGTGCCGCCGCGGTGGCTGTACGACGATCTCGGCTCGGCGCTGTTCGAGGCGATCTGCCGTCTTCCCTGGTATCGCATTACACGCGCCGAGCGCGCGCTCCTCGAAACGCACGGTCAGGCCGTGTTCGACGCGCTGCACGATCCAATCGAGATCGTAGAGCTCGGCGGCGGCAACGGCGAGAAGCTGGATCTGCTGCTCGATGCGGCGGCGCGGCGGGGCCGCTCGGTGAGCGTGCGGTTGATCGACATCTCGCAGGCGGCATTGGAGGCCGCGCGCGCGCGGATTGAGGTGCGTACGGATCCACCGGCGGTACATCTCACGCGCGCGCCGTATGAGACCGCGCTCACGTCGCTCGCGGAGGCAGGGGGCTCGCGGCTCATGTTGTTTCTTGGCTCGAATATCGGCAACTTCGATCCGTCTGAAGCACGCGAGTTGCTGCGTGCGATGGGACGCGCGGCCGGTCCGAACGGCGCCGTGCTGCTCGGCGTGGATCTCGTGAAGCCTGAATCCGACCTGCTGCTCGCGTACGACGATCCGCTGCAGGTCACGTCCGCGTTCAACCTCAATCTGCTCACGCGGATGAACCGCGACCTCGGCGCGGATTTTCCGCTCGAGGCGTTCGCGCATCAGGCCGTGTGGAGCCGCCACGCGTCGCGCATCGAAATGCGGCTGGTGGCCACTCGCGACGTCGACGTCACCATTCCGATGGCCGGCGTGTCAGCGCATTTCGAGGCGGGCGACTGGATCTGGACAGAGAGCAGCTACAAGTACACGACAGATCGGATTGAGAAAGTTGCGCGGAAGGCCGGCCTCGAGGTCAGACGGCAGTGGATTGACTCGTCGGCCGGATTTGCGTTGTCGGTCCTTAAGAACCGCGAATTGTAAATCGTAAATACATTGGGCTGTCTCTTAGCGTATCCGTCGTCGAAGCGCTTCGAGTTGTGCTTCGAGCCGGCGGATCTCGGCGCGGAGCTGTCCTGATGGTGCCCGAGGCGCTTGACGCTGCAGGATCCGTCCCCGAAGCTGCCGCTCGGTGTCCATGCGCTGCCGCAGGGGCGCGCGGCCTCGGAGCGTGCCCGCCGGTGGACGCGGCACGCGAGGTTGCGCCATCACGGCGCCTCGGCTCCCGCCCAATCCGCTGGCGCCGAACACCCGGCCGAGCCCGCGCCCGCGCAGGGATTCACGCTGTTCGGCTGTGAGCATGGACGACACTTTCGTGAGACGGTCGACCCGATGCTGCGCGAGCGCCGTCTCCTTCTGCACGATTGACGCGCGCAGTTGATTGACCTTCGAGCTGTCGACCTGGGCCGCTGTCAACGCCTCGTCGAGCTGCCCATGTAATTCGCCGAGCTCGCGTCGAGTTGTCTCGGTGGCCGTTCGATGCTGCTCATCGAACGTGCGCAGCTGCTCGCGCTGCTCCGCGCTGAGCTGCGGCCGCTGGCTGACAGCCTGACGCGCCATCGGCGCGCCGCGCATCGCGCCGCGTCCGCCCGGGGGCGCCGGCTGCTGCGCCGCGCCAATAACTGGAAACAGCACGGCTGCCACGACGGCCACCGCCATTCTGGGGAGAAGTGTCATGTCTGAGCTCCTTCAGGAAGTCAGACCGGCGGCGGGCGAGGAAAGTTAAAACCCGCGAACTGTAAATTGTAAATGGTAGATAGCATTGGTGCGCACCTTGTCGATCGTCTATTGCTCTGGCGTGGTGAGCAGCCTCTGGCAATGGCCCAGTAGACAATGCTATTTACAATTTACAATTTACCTTTCTGAGGTCATCCGTCCGCGCGAAGCGCAATGATCGGGTCCACCTTCGTCGCACGCCGCGCGGGGACGAGGCTCGCGGCGAGGGCGACGAGCATGAGAAACGCCGACACGCCCACGAAGCTGACCGGATCGAACGGACTCACTTTGAAGAGCAGCGTCTGCGCCATCTTGCCGGCGGCCGCCGCGCCCGCAAGACCGATGAGGACGCCGGCTGCCGCGAGCCGAAGTCCCTGGCCGACGACGAGCCGCATGACGTCGCGGCGGTTCGCGCCGAGCGCCATCCTGATCCCGATTTCCTGACGCCGTTGCGTCACGCTGTACGAAAGCACCCCATAGACGCCCACCGCGGCGAGCAGCAGTCCAAGCGCGCCAATCGACGAGAACACCGATCCGAACAAGCGAAATTCCCAGAACGTCCGCTGCCGCAGCTCTTCCATCGTCCGCGCCTGTGAGATGGGGATGTTCATGTCTGACGCGCGCACGGCTTCGCGCGTGCGTTGGGTGATGCCCGCCGGATCACCCGCGACGCGGATCACGATGCCGGTGTTGATCGCCTCCTGAAAGCCATACGGCACGTACACAGCAGGCTGGCCCGTATCCTCGTCATCAGGACTCCAGTGCAGAACGTCGCTGACGACGCCGACGATGGCGAACCATTCGCTGGTGCCCGCATCGACCTGGATGCGGCGTCCAATAGCGTTTTCGTTCGCGAAGATCTCTCGCGCCATCGCCTGGTTGACGATGGCCAGTGGTGTGCGGCTCCAGGTTTCCGAACCGGTCAGGACGCGCCCCTCGATGACACGGACGCCCAGCGTCCTCACGAAGTGCGGCGTCACGCCCGCAAACGAGACGTAGGGACGTGCGTCTGACTCGACGGCGCGGCCTTCGACGTTGATTCTGCCGCCGCCAATGCCCGTCATCGGGACGAAACCCGACGCGTACGCGCTCTCAACGCCCGGCACCTGTTCGATCCGCTCGATGATGTCGCGCACGCGCGCGGTCTTCGCGCGCGGGAGCTCGTACAGCTTCCCAGGCATGTGGATGCGCAGCGTCATGAGCGGCTTTGTGTCGAAGCCGATGTCGGCCTGATGCATGTTGATGAAGGTCCGGACGAAAAGCATGGCGCCAACGAGCGCGACAACCGCCATCGCCACTTCAGCGGCGACGAGGGCGTTGCGCAGCCAGCTGCGCCGTCCGCTGCCGCCTCGACCGCCTTCCTTGAGGCTCGCATGCAGGGTGCCTGCGGATGCGTGCAGCGCCGGCATCAGGCCAAAGACGACGGCTGTCAATACGGCAGTGCCGATCGTATAGAGCGTCGTCCGCATGTCGACGCTCCACTGGACGTAATACGGAATGTCGTCGGCCTGAAGGCCCGCGCGAAAGAGCGCCGTGCCAATCTGCGCCATGACAAGACCGAACGGCGCCGCCAACGCGCCGAGCAAGGCGCTTTCGACGAGCAGCTGACGAACGATGCGCCATTTACCGGCGCCGAGCGAGGCGCGAATGGCGATCTCGCGCCGGCGGACCGTCGCCCGCGCGAGCAGAAGATTCGCGATGTTCGAGCAGGCGATCACCAGCACGAGCAGCGTGCCGCCCATCATCAGCCAGAGCACGAGCCTCACGTCTTGTGGAATGAAATCCTCGCGCAGCGTGACCGCACGCGCGCCCCACTCAAGGTTCGTCTTCGGATAGATCGTCGCAAGCTGTGCGGCATTCGTCGCCAGGTCGCTGTTGGCCTGCTGAAGCGTGACACTCGAACGAAGACGCGCAAACACGTTCAGCGAGCGGGCGTCACGTGCCGCGGACGCGGTTGGCCCTATCGGCACCCACACCTTCTGAAGTTCGGGAAATTCGAAGCGCGGCGGCATCACGCCGATCACGGTATGAGGCAACGCGTTGATCAGGACGCTGCGCCCGACGATCGACGGATCGTTCCGGTAGCGAAGCGTCCAAAGCGTATGGCTCAGTATCACGACAGGCTCGGCGCCAGGAATGTCGTCACCGGGGGCAAATGCGCGTCCGGCAACGGGATGCACGCCGAGCATCGGAAACAGTTGCCATGAAACGGCGGCGGCCGGATGCCGCTCTGGCTCGTGACCACTGTCGGCAATCGTCATGGGGCGGAACTGCAGCGCGCCGAGGGCTTCGAAGCTCCGCGAGCGTTCGCGGAGGTCTTTGAAATCTTCGTACGAGATGCCGCCGCGGTCCTCTCCGATCTTCAGATTCGTGGAATAGATCGCGGTCAGGCGGTCAGGCTCGTGATACGGCAGGCCTTGAATGAGCAGGCCATCGATGATGCTGAACATCGTCGCATTGAGGCCGACGCCGATGCCGAGACAGACGACCGCGAGAGCGGTGACGCCTCGAGCGTGCCATAGCGCGCGCAGGCCAAATCGGAAGTCGGATATCACGGCGTTTGGAGCGGTTAGACGCTGGAGCGATGATACAGTTCCGGCGATGAAAATGGGCCGACTCGACTTCGTGATTGTTCTTTCGGCTGTCGTGGCAGGAGGCTCGCTTTCGGCGCGACAGTCACAACCCTCTGCCGAGCCGTCTTTTGCGGAGCCCGGCCTGTCGCCTGATGGCCGCGAGATCGCGTTCGTGTCGGCCGGCGACATCTGGACCGTGCCGGCCGATGGCGGCGAGGCGCGTCTGCTGGTGGCACATCGCGCGGCTGAAAGCCGTCCGTTGTATGCGCCCGATGGCCGCCGGCTCGCATTCGTGTCGCAGCGCACGGGCGGCGGCGACATCTACGTCCTCGATTTCGCGTCGGGTGCGATGCGCCGTCTGACGTTCGATGACGGGCTCGAGCAGCTCGATGGCTGGTCGCCCGACGGACAGTGGATCTATTTCTCGTCGACCTCGCGCGACATCGCCGGCATGAACGACATCTTTCGCGTGCGCGCAACCGGCGGCACACCCATGGCGGTCACTGACGATCGTTACGTGAACGAGTTCGCGGGCGCGGTCTCGCCCGATGGCCGCACGCTCGCCTTCAGCGCGCGCGGCAACTCGTCGAACCAATGGTGGCGCCGCGGCCACAGCCATCTCGACATGTCCGAGCTGTGGACGATGGCGCTCGAGGGCGATGGGGCGGCGACACGTTATACGCAGCTCACCGAGCGAAACGGCAAGTCGTCGTGGCCGATGTGGAGCGCCGACGGCCGCACGATCTTCTTCATGTCGGATCGCGACGGCGCCGAGAACCTGTGGGCCCTTTCGACTCGCGCCGATGGCGCTCGCTCAGGGCAAGCCCCTGCCCGCAAGCTCACGAACTTCAAGGGCGGGCGCCTGTTGTGGCCGTCGATCAGCCGCGATGGCCGGCGCATCGCGTTCGAGCGCGAGTTCGGCATCTGGATGTTCGACACCGCGACCGGCGACGCGAAGCCGGTGAGTATCGCCCGGCGCGGCGCCGTCACAGCGCCCGATGTCGAGCGCCTGCGATCGACCAGCCAGTTCGGCGATCTGGCGCTCTCGCCCGACGGCAGGAAGATCGCCTTCGTGTCGCGCGGCGGGATTTTCGCCGCCGACGCGCGCGAAGGCGGCGACGCCGTGCGCGTAACGTCGACGCCGGCGCTCGAGTCGTCGCCGGTGTGGGCGCCCGACAGCCGCCGGCTGGCATATGTGTCGACACGCGAAGGCGAGCCCCGCATCTATCTGTACGATTTCGCGACCAGCGCGGAGCGGCCGCTCACGGCAGGCGGCGGCGATCGCGCGCCGGCGTTTTCGCCCGACGGCACAAAGCTGGCCTTCGTGCACAACGGGCGCGAGCTGCGGATCATCGATCTCGATGCGAAGGCGCAGGGGCAGGCGCACACGATCGCGAAAGGCCTGTTCGGCGACGATCGCGACGTGCGGGCCGCGGTGTGGTCGCCCGACGGACGCTGGCTCGCGATCCTGGCGACCGGCACGAAAGGGTTCACCAACGTGCATCTCGTGCCGGCCTCGGGCGGCGTGCCGCGTCCGGTGAGCTTCGTCTCGAACGTCTTCGCGAATGCGGTGAGCTGGGGGCGGGATGGAACATACCTGCTGTTCGATACGCGGCAGCGTACCGAGAGCGGCCAGCTGGCGCGCGTCGATCTGGTGCTGCGCACGCCGCGCTTCCGCGAGGATCAGTTCCGCGATCTCTTCACGCCGCCGGCGCGTCCCGCGCCCACCGCACCAAAACCGGCAGCAACGCCTCCCGACGCCCCGGCCGATCCAAAGCCGGCGCCGGCCAAGCCAGTGGCGCCGGTGTTCGACGACATCCGGCGCCGTATCTCGCTGCTGCCGGTCGGCGTTGACGTGCTCACGCATGCCGTGAGTCCTGACGGCAAGTCGGTGGTCATGATCGCGGGCGCCGAAGGACAGCAGAACCTGTATCTGTATCCGCTCGACGAGCTCGAGACCAGCCGCGTCGCGCGGCAGCTCACGACCACAGCGACGGGGAAGTCGGATCTGCAGTTTTCTCCCGACGGCCGCGACATCTTTTATCTGGATGGCGGGCGCGTGCATATCGTCAACGTCGAGCGCCGGGAGGCGCGGCCCGTCGGCGTCACGGCCGAGATGACGGTGGATTTCGAGCAGGAAAAGCACGAGGTGTTTCGCCAGGCGTGGACCCTCATTCGTGACAACTTCTACGACGCGGGCTTTCATGGCATCGACTGGAACGAGTCGCGGAAGATCTACGAGCCGCGCGTGGCAGGCGCCGGCAGTCCCGATGAGATGCGCCGCCTGATCAACCTGATGATTGGCGATCTCAACGCATCGCATCTCGGCACGTCGTCGCCAGGCGGCGGCGGCCCGCTGGCGGGGAAACTGGGGCTGCGCTTCGATCGCGCCGAGTATGAGCGCCGTGGCCACCTGCGGGTCACGGAAATCATTCCCCTGGGGCCGGCGGCGGTCGCGGGCGATGTGCGCCCAGGCGATTATCTCGTCGCCATCGACGGCGTCGCGCTCGGCAGCGGTGTGAATCTCGACGAGCGATTGCAGCATACGATCGGCCGGCGCGTGGCGCTGCGCGTGTCGTCGTCGCCTGACGGCGCGAACCCGCGCGACATTGCGATGCGGCCGATCAACCAGGCGGGCGAAAAGAATCTGCTCTATCGACATCCGCAACAACAACGGCGGCTTCGTGAACGTGTATGCGATCGACGTGCTTGCGCGACAACCGTACCTGCGCATGACGGTGCGCGGCATGCCGGAAGCGCCGGCACGCACGGTGCTCGGTCAGCGAGCGCTCGAGGCGCCCACGGTGCTGGTGACCAACCAGCACTCCCTGTCGGATGCCGAGGATTTCACGGAGGGCTATCGCACGCTCAAACTCGGTCCGGTCATCGGCGAGCCGACCTCGGGCTGGATCATCTACACGTGGAACACGCAGCTGGTCGACGGCTCCGGCTTCAGGCTGCCGCGCATGAAAGTGGTGGGCGCCGACGGAACGAACATGGAGCTCAATCCGCGGGCCGTCGACATCCCGGTTACACGGCCGATCGGGGAGACGAAGATGGGGACAGACTCGCAGCTCGATCGGGCGGTCGCGGAGCTGCTGAAAAGGCTGCGGTAGCGCAGGGCCTTCCGCCTTCGCGCGGAGCGCTTCGGCGGACCGCCGTAGCCTTGGCGAAGGCGGTTAGGCCTGCGTATACCGCGCCGCCGCCCGGGCGAAGTCGTCGCGCACTGCTGTCGCAAGAGTGGCCGGGGCCGTCACGCGGGCGAGCGGGCCGAAGCTCAGAATCCATCCCTTGAGCGCCCAGTCGATCGAAACTTGAAGCGTGAGCCGGATGCGGCCGTCCGGCAGGCGCTCAGTCGCCTGTGACGGATGCCATTTCCGTCCTTCCACGAACGCCGCGACGTGTGCCTCGAATTCGACGGTCACCGTTTCCGGCGTGCCGTGATGCACGCCAAGCGAATGCGAGAACGGCTCCTCGGGCAGCGAGGCTTCGCGCTGAAAGTTCGTCTCGAGCAGCGAGAGCTGTTCGATGCGGTTGATCGCGAACGTTCGCAGCTCGTCGTACTCCGGCACGAACGCCAGCAGATACATTCCGCCCTGCGCATACACGACGCGATAGGGATGCAGGACGTACTCCTTCGCGCGCCCGCTCGAGAGCGAGAAATAGCGCATGCGCGCCTGCCGGTTGTGCAGGCTCGCCTCGACCAGCTTGCCCACCACCTGCCGCTGTTTGTCATCATCGGCCGGCGCCGGACCTGGGCCCGCGCCGAGGACATCGGGAAGGTGATCGAGAAATCCTCTGACGGCAGGACTCAGCGCCGATTCGATTTTCTCGAACGCGCGCGCCAGATCGTCGTCGAACGGCATGCCGGCCTGACGCTGTACGAGCGTGCGGCTGAAGTAGAGCGCCGAGAGCTCGGAGAGCGTGAAGCCGTTGTCGGCCAGCGCACGGAAAGGCCTGGCGTCGAGACGCCAGTGTTTGCGCCCCTCGTCGGTGGTGTCGTCGTAAATAGGGAAGCCGGCTTCCTGCAGGGCGATCAAGTCGCGGCGGATTGTGCGGGTCGAGACGCCGGTACGTTCGGCGAGCCCGTCGATGGTGGACGTGCGTGACCCTTCCAGCTCCTTGAGCAGGGTCCACTGCCGGATGACTTCGGCGTTACGACCCATTTATCGCCGGGCCGGCTGTGGGCGTGCGGGTGGCCATGTGGAGGAGAGCTTAACCTACCGCGGCGCGGGCACGTACGTTGCTGGCGCTTTGCCTCATGGGCATGCTCCGTCTGGTCGCGCTCATCGCATCGGTCATCACCAGCGCCTGCACCATGCCGGCCGGCACCGCCACGCCGGATCCCGCGGCCGGGCCGGGCGAGATTGCGTTCCGGCTCGGCGGTGCCGGCGGCGCGGCCATCGTCGTACCGGTGAGCCTGAATGGCAAGGGACCATATGACTTCGTGCTCGACACCGGCGCCACACTGACGTGTCTTGACGAGTCGCTCGCCGAGGAGCTGTCGCTCGCGCGGGTGCCGGGCGTGATTGGCCGCGGGGCGACGCTTGGCAGCAGCGGTCCGGTCGGACTGCGCAGGCTCGACTCGATCAGCATCGGCGAGGCGAGATCGACCGATGTCACGGTGTGCACGCTCGATCTCGCCAACATCCGGGCCATGGGACTCGAGGTGCGCGGTCTGCTCGGCCTGAACGTGCTGAAGGCCTATACGGTCACGCTCGATTTCAAGCGGAACGTCTTGTCACTTCAACCCTGACCTTCGGCCGCGGGTTGTTCGAGATCGCGGGCGATTTCTTCGTGCCCGTGCTCGCGCGCGAGATCCGCGGCGGTTTTGCCGTCGGTAGTCTTCAGTGTGGGATCCGCGCCGCGCGAGAGCAGCATCGCCATGATGTCGAGGCGCGCATTGGCCGCGGCGCCCATCAGGGGCGTGTAATCCATCTGCTGCCGGGCATTGACGTCGGCGCCGGCCTCGAGCAGCCATTCCACAATCCGCGGCTGGTTGGATGAGACGGCGGCATGCAGCGCCGTGACTTTCGCGGCGTTGGCGGCCGCCTGGTTCGGATCCGCCCCTCGATCGAGAAGCAGGCGTACGGCGGACGGATGTTTGAAGTAGGCGGCAAGGCCGAGGGCCGGGAAGCCGTCGCGGGCGAGGGCGTTCGCCTGGCCGGGATCGGCATCGAGCAGCGCCGCGATCCGATCGACGCGCCCGAGCACTGCCGCCTCGAAGGTGTCGAGGTCGCCTTTCGCGGCCGCGATGGCCTCGGCGATCTCCGGCTGCCCGTAATACACGGCAAGGCAGACGGGCGAGGTGCCGTCGGGCGTCGCCACGCCGGCGGAGGCCGGATCGGCCGCGCGTGCGGCGCGTGCGGCATCGACGTCTTTCGCTTTGATCGCGTCAATCAGCGCTGTAGCCATGGCAGCCGCTCTATTTAGTTAGCCTTACTAAGTAGTTTATCATCCCGGCATGGCTCACACAGCACGCGGCAATTTCGGCACGGCTGATCGGCTGCATTCCGCGGCGATCCATCTGCTGCGGCGGCTGCGGCGTGAAGACGCCGCGACCGGGCTCGCTCCGGCGCGGTTGTCGGCGCTCTCGGTGCTGGTGTTTGGCGGACCCATGAACCTGACGTCGCTGGCCGCGGCCGAACAGGTGCAGGCGCCGACAATGACGAAAGTGGTGCAGGCGTTGGAGGCCGAGGCGCTCGTGCGGCGCGAGGCGGTCGCCGGCGATAAGCGCGGCACGCGGCTGGTGGCTACCTCGCGCGGCAGGCGCATTATGGAAGAAGGACGCCGCCGGCGCGTCAAACGGCTGGCCGCGGAGCTCGAGGCGCTGCCAGCCGCCGAGCGCGCGGTTCTCGAGAAAGCCGCGGCAATCCTGGAGCGGATCAGCGCCGGACGTCCGCGATGATGACCTTTCTGCCAACACTGGCACAAGATTCATCGCGCCCGCAGGTCATCGTGCACGCCTAATTCGCGGCGGGCGGCCATCTGGGCCTTGCGGCGCCGGCGGACGAGCTTGCCGTAGATATCGTCTTCCACCACCGTGAGCGGCACGCGCCGCCAGGATTTCTGCCCCTCGTCGCCCGCTAGCGCCAATACTGAAGTCCCCTCGACCGCCGGTCTCAAATCGCGCATGCAGCCATGCTACAAAGGGGCTATGACAGAACAGGTCACACGAGATTTGGTGATCTGGTGACTTGGTGATCTGGTGATTTGGTGAGGCTTCCCATGACTCGTACCCGTTCGGTCGTTCCTTTCTTAGTGCTCGCTGCCCTAACGGCCGCCTTCACCCAGCAGCCCCAGCGAGTTCTGACGCCCGACATCATCGTCACCCTGACGCAGGTTGCCGACGCGCAGATCTCTCCAGACGGCGCCCAAATCGTTTACCAGGTGTCGCGGCCGCGAACGGACAGCGATCCGCCCGGCGGCGCGCACACCGAGCTCTGGATGGTTCCGGCCGCGGGCGGCGATCCTCGCCGGCTGACGCAGGAGGCTGATCGCGCCGCGCGCTGGTCGCCTGACGGCAAGACCATCGCGTTCCTTGGCCGCCGCGGGAAGGACGCGCTCACGCAGATTCATCTGATCGCTCCCTCGGCCGGCGAATCGAGACCGCTGACCACCGCGCCATCGGCGGTCACGACCTTCAAGTGGTCGCCCGACGGCCGTTCCATTGCCTTCACCTACGCCGATCCAAAGACCGATGAGGAGAAGAAGTCGGAGGCCGCGGGCCGCGACTGGACCGTGCACGATCGCCACTACAAGCACACGCGGCTCTATCGCATCGACGTGGAATCCGGAAAGACGTCGCTCGTCACGCAGGCCGACAAAACGGTGCACGACTATGACTGGTCGCCCGACAGCACGCAGCTGGTGATTGGCGCCGCCGACACGCCGACGATTGACGACAGCTTCATGGGCGTGCGTCTCTATATCGTGCCCGCCGCCGGGGGCGTGCCCGAGCCGTTCGTGAAGACCGAAGGCAAGCTTGGATTTCCGCGCTGGTCGCCCGACGGTCAGTGGATCGGCTGGCTTGGTGCAACGTCGCTGAACGATCCGTACGCCGGCAGCCTTTACCTCGCGCCCGCGCGCAACCGCGTCGCCGGCGCGCCCGACCGCGTGAATCTGACGATGGCGTATGCGGGAACGGCGATCTGGTTCGCCTGGAAGCCCGGCGCGCCCGCGACAGCTCTGTTCGTGGCGGCCGAGCGCCAGATGACCCCGATATACCAGGTCGCGGCGAGCGGCCCGAAGCGCGAACGCCTCGGATCGCCATTGCTCGTCGTCGCCGGCGGACCGAGCTTCTCGGCTGACGGCAAGCGCTTCGCGTTTGCCGCAAACACGCCGGAGCATCCCAATGAGGTCTATCTCGCAGACGGCGGCATCGCGCCGAAGCGGCTGACCACGCTGAATCCGCAGCTGGCCGGCGTGCAGCTTGGCACGCAGGAAGTCGTCGTGTGGACGGCGCGCGATGGCATGAGCATCGAAGGGGTGCTCGTGAAGCCGGTGGGCTATCGCGTGGGCCAGCGCTATCCGCTCATCCTGCAGCCTCACGGCGGACCCGAGTCTGCCGATCCGAACGGCTGGAACGGCACCTACTCGCGGTGGGGACAGATGCTGGCCGGCAAAGGCTATCTCACGCTCTATCCGAACTATCGCGGCTCGATCGGCCGCGGCCCGGAGTTCGCGATGGCCGACCACAAGGATCTGATGGGCAAGGAGTTCGAGGACATGCTCGACGGCATCGCGTTTCTCGATGCGCAGGGCCTGGCCGACAGGAACAAGGTCGGGATCGGCGGCGGTAGCTACGGCGGGTACACGTCGGCATGGGCCGCGACCTACGGCAGCGAGCATTTCAAGACTGCCGTCGCCTGGATGGGCATCTCCAACTGGATCAGCATGACCGGCACGTCGGACATCTTTCTCGAGAACTCCACGGTGCACTGGGACCTCGTGATGTACCAGAACTACGAGAAGTACTGGGAGCGATCTCCGCTCAGGCACATCGATCGCGCCAACACACCCACGCTCATCGTGCACGGCGCGGCCGATCCGCGCGTGCCGCCCGGCCAGTCGCTGGAGCTCTATACCGCGCTGAAGTGGAAGGGCGTGCCCGTCGAATACGTCACGTATCCGCGTGAAGGACACGGGCTGGTCGAGCGCGCGCACCAGCTCGATTTCATGAACAGGGTGCTCGATTGGTTTGCGCAATACGTCAAGTAGCCGTCGCGTTCGTTCTCGCCGTCAGTCTGACGGGACAGTCGATTCCGGGCCCGCAGGGGACGCATACAGAGAATGGCCTCGCGGGGTTCGCGAAGATTCTCTGTTCCGGCGTCTTTGTCTCGGGCCGCGCGCCTGACGATGTGGCGCGGGGCAGTGCGTACTTCTTCATGCCGCGGGCCGAGCGCGATCGCGTGACCTATACGGTCGATCGCGAGAACAAGGTCGCGCGCGCGTCGCTCGGCGAGATCACGCGCGAGGCGCGGCTGTATGGCGATCAGGGCTGCATCATTCAGACGGCGGGCAAACCGGGCGTGCACTTCACACCGGTGCCCGTGCGGACCCGGCTGCCGGACGCGATGACCGAGGACTGGCCGATGGGCGATCGGGAGCCGGCCGCACCGGCGCCAACGGAGATCGATCGCGCGAAGCTTGGCGCCGCCGTGGATGCCGCCTTTGCCGATCCCGACGCTCTTACCGCCGCCTTCCTCGTCGTCCACAAAGGCCGCATCGTCGCCGAGCGCTACGCGCCGGGCATCACGAAAGACACACAGCTCGAAAGCTGGTCGATGGGGAAGAGTCTCGCGGCGACCCTGTTCGCCGTGCTCGTGAAGGACGGCACCTACAGGCTCGAGCAGCCGGCGCCCGTGCCGCTCTGGCAGAAGCCGGGGGATCCGCGCGCGGCCATCCGCAACATCGATCTGCTGCGCATGAGCGCCGGCCTGAAGTTTCTCGGCAATCAGGAGGCGGGATCGAACCTGACGTATCCGGATCACTACTACATCTATACCGGCGCGATCGACGCGTTCGAGTACTCGATCACGCGGCCGCAGGAGTATCCGCCGAACACCGACGGCCGGTACCGCAACAGCGATCCGCTCACGATCACCTATCTGGCGAAGCAGGCCGTCACGAAGCGCGGCGAAAACTTTCTCACGTGGCCGCAGCGCGCGCTTTTCGATCGCATCGGCATTCGCCGGCAGGTGCTGGAAACGGATCCGTACGGCAACTTCCTGATTACCGGCTATGACTACGGCACGGCGCGCAACTGGGCGCGCATCGGCATGCTCTATCTGCAGGACGGGGTGTGGCAGGGCGAGCGCATTCTGCCCGAGGGCTGGTCGACGTTCGTCAGCACCCCCGCGCCCGCCTGGAAGCGCCCGGAGTACGGCGGCTTCTTCTGGCTCAATCGCGTGAACACCTGGAATTTACCGCCGGAAACCTATTTCGCCGCTGGCGCGGGCGGCCAGAACACGTGGATCGTGCCGTCGCACGATCTCGTGATCGTGCGCATGGGACACATGCGCGGCCAGGGGCCTGCGCGCAGCGCCACGAACAAAGCCCTCGCGCTGGTGCTGCAGGCTTTGCCCGCGCATTGAAGATTACGGGAACACTCCCAGTTCCATATACGACCGCGCGACTTTGTCGATCGCGTTGACGAAGGCGGCCGTGCGCAGGTCGCCCATCTTCGGCTCGCGCTTGAAGATGCCGCGAATTTCGTTGTACGCGTGAATCATCGTGTCTTCGAGGCCCGAGTTCACGATGTCCTGCTCTTCGGCGCCGCGCACCAGCGTCGCGGTTTCTTTCGGCGTGAACGCGTGGCCGGTGGCCTTTTCGATCGCGCGCACCAGCGCGCGCTCCGACGATTCCTCGAGCCGCCGCTCCATGCGGCCGTACCGCACGTGCGACAGGTTCTTCAGCCATTCGAAGTACGACACCGTGACGCCGCCGGCGTTCGCGTAGATGTCGGGAATCACCATCACGCCCCGCGACGACAGAATCTTCTCGCCCTCCGGCGTCGTCGGCCCGTTCGCGCCCTCGAGCACGATCTTCGCCTTGAGGCGCGGCGCGTTCTCGCCCGTGATGACGTTCTCGAGCGCCGCGGGAATCAGGATGTCGCACTCGAGCTCGAGCGCCGCCGCCGTGGGAATCTCTTTCGCCCCCGCGAACGTCAGGATGCTGCCCGTCTCGGTGCGGTGCGCGCCGACCTTCTCTGGATCCAGGCCGGCGTCCGAGACGATCGCGCCGTCATGTTCGGCGATGGCGATGATCTTCGCGCCGCCCTGGTGGCAGAACAGCGCCGCGTGATAGCCGACGTTGCCGAGACCCTGCACGACCACGCGCTTGCCTTCGAGCCCTTTCGTGAGTCCGATCGCCTTCATGTCGTCTTCGTGCGAGCAGGCCTCGCAGATGGCGAAGAACAGGCCCCGCCCCGTCGCTTCGCGCCGGCCGCGCACGCCGCCCTGCGTGACGGGCTTGCCGGTGACGCAGGCGAGGCCATCGAGCTGGCCGGGATGCAGCGCCATGTACGTGTCGACAATCCACGCCATCTCGCGCTCGCCGGTGCCGTAATCGGGCGCCGGCACGTCGACGCCGGGCCCGATGAAATTCTTTTTCACGAGTTCGTGCGTGTAACGGCGCGTGATCCGTTCGAGCTGCGCCACCGAATACTTCTTCGGATCGATCTGCACCGCGCCTTTCGCGCCGCCGAACGGCACGTCGACGATCGCGCACTTATAGGTCATGAGCGCGGCCAGCGCCTTCACTTCCTCTTCATCGACATGCGCGGCATAGCGGATGCCGCCCTTCACCGGCATCTTGTGATGGCTGTGCTCGGCGCGCCACGCCCTGATCACCTCGATGCTGTCATCGTCGCGCCTGATCGGGAATTCGAACTTGACGATGGTGTTGACGCCTTTGATCTGCTCGAGGAGGCCCTTCGGATGCTTCGTGAACGTCGCGGCGTGATCGAAGTATTCGTTCACGAAGTCGAACATGCTGCCTTGGGAGGTCATGTCTGCTCCTGGTAGACCGGAGCTTCAGCTCCGGCGACGATTCAATGCGCGCCGTGCCAGATGAGCGCGTGCGTGGTACGCGCGGCCGATGTGGCGGTGTGCGACACCGGATCGATGTCGGGCGTGCGATTGCCGGTGGGCCGCGACATCGCGATACGCGCGGCCTGCTGGTCGAACGTGTTCGGTTCGGTGCGTGCGTTCGAGTTCATGACCGACGCCCGCTCTATCGACACGTGTTGGCAGCCCAGCGTATGTCCGAGCTCGTGCATCCGCAGGGATCGATGGAACGCGCTCGGAGCTTTCTCGAAGTCGCGGTCGAGCATGATGACGCCGCTCGTGACTTCGCCGTCGGCGGTGGTCGACCAGCGCGCATAGCCCCAGAAGCCGGTGGCGCGCGTGAGTCCGTCCTGGCGCGTCACGACGATCCTGGCGTTCTGTCGCGGTGTGACCGACGATCCTGGTGCGGATTCCTGCGTCGTGAGGGAAGTCACCGGCCCGAGACGGCCGGCGGTGAGGAGGTCGTAGCCCGCGAGCAAGTCGGCGGCGATGGCGTCCACTTCCGCCTGGTTCAGCGACTCCTCGAGCGCCTCGAAGGTCTGGGCGCCGACCTCCGTGAAGCGCAGCACGCGCCGTTCGATCACGATGCCGGGCGCGGTTTTCCATCGCGTGAGGCCCGATGACGAGTGGCGGAACATCTGATCGAACGCCGCGACGTCGAATGCGGATGGAATCAGCGACAGACTCAGATTTGCGCCGGGCGCGGCAATTGTGGTTTGCCGCTCGATGAATCCTGTTGCGGTGAGCGTGGTCCGGTTGGCGCCGCTCGATGGGAAGCCGACGCTGAAGCCGCCGTTTGTCTCGGACCGTCCGACAAGCGTCCCGCCTACCGTAAACGACACGACGCCCGCGACCGCGTCATCGAGGGCATTCACGGTTGTGCCGGTGACGATGTGGGATCCGGGATTGGGGGGCGGCCCGCCAGGCGGCACACCGCCGGAGTTGCGGCTCCCGCCAGGATTCGTGGGCGTACTGCTTCCGCCGCACCCGGCCGCCAGCACGGCCGCCACCACGATCCATCGCACGCGAAACATGCCTTACAAGCTTACCCCTCACTCCCTTACTCGCCTTACTCGCCTTACTCGCCTTACTCGCCTTACTCGCCTTACTCGACTTACTAATGTGCTCCGTGCCACGTCAGCGCCTGGCCGGAGCGCGCGGCGGCTGTGGCCGACTGCGAGACTGGATCGATGTCGGGCGTGCGGTTGCCTGTTGGGCGAAGGGCCGCGAGCCGCGCGGCCTGGCGGTCGAACGCATTCGGTTCGTTGCGCGCGTGCGAGTTCATGACCGACGCGCGGTTGGTGACGTGGTGGCAGCCGAGGGCATGCCCGAGCTCGTGCTTTCGGACCGAGGCGCGGTGCGGCCCCGCGGCATGATCGAAATCGCGATCGAGCAGAATGATGGCGCTCGTGACTTCGCCGTCGGGCGTGGTCGACCAGCGCGCATAGCCCCAGTAGCCGGTCGCGGCGGTCAGTCCGGCATGTCTGGTGACGACGATTGTGCGGTCGCGCCGCGGCGTGACTGGCCCGCCCGCTTCCGATTCCTGCACGCGAACAGAGCTGATCGGGCCAAGACGGCCGTCGGTGAGCAGCGCGTAGCCCGCGAGCATGTCGGCGGCGAGTGTGCCGGCCTCTTCCGCCGTGAGCGATTCGCCGGTCGGCTCGTAGGTGTCGGCTGACACGCTTCTGAACTGAAACACGCGCCGCTCAATCAGCAGCGCCGGGGCCGACCTCCATCGAGTCAGGCCGGCCGGGGAATGCCGGAACATCTCGTCGAACGACGCGAGATCGAAGCCAGTGGGAATCAGCGACAGATGCAGGCTGCTGCCTGGCGCGGGGATCCCGGTCTGGCGCTCGACGAACCCGCTTGCCGTGAGCACTGCGCGATTGAGGCCCACCGCGGGAAAGCCCACTGTGAACATGCCGCTGGCCTCGGCACGCCCGACGACGGTGTCATCCACTCGGAAGGCGGCGTGCGCCGCCGCGCTGTCATCGAGCGCGTTGATGACCGACCCTGTCACGACATGTGAGCCTGGCGCCGGTTGCGGGTCCGAAGGGCTGGCACTGGGATTCAGCGCGGGCGCCGGACTCGTGGGACTAGAGCCACAGGCGATGCCCGAAGCGGCCATGAGGACGGCCAACAGGCGGAGCACGAAACCGCTCATCGGCCGATCCACCATCAATCGGCGTACCACAGGGCGCTAGGCCGCTTTGCGCCCCAGCTCGACCGTCGCCAGCCGTTGTATGATGCTTGGCGGAGGCTCCAGACTGATGATGAAGACGTTCGTCATGTCCGCGGTCTTCGGGATTGCGACCGCTACGATGTGCGCACAGACGCCGCAGACGCCCGCCGATACTGGCCTCGAGGTCGGCGATCCGGCGCCCAACTTCGAGCTCAAAGGCTCGGATGGCAAGACGTGGCGGCTGAGCGACCTCAAGGGCAAGACGGTTGTCCTTGCGTGGTTCCCGAAGGCTTTCACCGGGGGTTGAACGGCCGAGTGCAAGTCGCTCCGTGCGAGCGGCGACGCGATCCGGCAGTTCGACGTGGCCTATTTCATGGCCAGCGTCGACACGCTCGAAGACAACACGAAGTTTGCCCAGATGCACGAGGCCGACTTTCCGATCCTCGCGGATCCCGACAAGAGGGTCGCGACCGCGTATGGCGTGATCCCCGCAGGCCGCCAAACGGCCGCGCGCTGGACGTTCTACGTCGGGCCCGACGGGAAGATCCTGTTCATAGACAAGCAGGTGCGTGCCGCGACGGCAGGCGAGGGGATTGCTGCCAAACTCGGCGAGTTGAACGTCAAAAGGCGTTGAGACGGAAGACTGAAGACTAGAGACTGACGACTCGCAAGGCCGGGCCGCTACGCGGTGCCGGCCTTTCTTTTTAGCGAGCGTCCGGAATGACTTTCGACTTGCGCAGGGCCAGCTTGCGTTCTGCCGCCATTTGTCATACAAAAGCGAATGTGAAAGGCGATCACGTCGGCGAGTTCGAAGAACTGGTCCTGCTGGCGATCCACGGTCTGTCGCGCGATGCCTATGGCGTCGCCATTCAACAGCTCTTGCAGCGTGAGACTACGCGCTCGGTGTCCCTCGGCGCCGTGTACGCCTGTCTCGATCGGCTCGAGGCCAAGGGTCTCGTGACGTCGCAGATGACTGATGGAACGTCGGCTCGTGGCGGACGCAGCCGTCGGATGTTTCGGTTATCGCCTGAGGGCGCACGCACGCTCGCGTCACTGAGAGAACTACGCGCTCGTCTCTACGGCGCGGCGCGGCCGCGCACGTTTCGAGGTCGTGCGTGACCCTCGGTGGACCCCGCCTGCCGCCCAAGGCCTGGCTGCGCATCGCGCGAGCGCTCGTACGGCCCGATCGGCGTGACGAGATCGAAGGCGATCTCATTGAGCTCTGGGCCGTACGCCGGCGGGCCGGACTCCGCACTCATCCGTCAGTTGCCCGCGACGTTTTATCGCTCGCATTCCATCGCCATCGCGCCCGAAGCCCTGTCCACCGCCCCGCAGGAGCGAGTGTCATGCTGCAGGATTTACGGTACGCCTGGCGCCTAATCAAACGCCAGCCAGGGTTTTCGATCCTCGCCATCGTTACACTGACACTAGGCATCGGCGCCGCAACGGCGATTTTCACCGTGTCGGAGCGGGTCCTGCTGCGGCCCCTTCCGTACCCTGACCTGCATCGCGTCATGCGCTTCCCGTCAGGTGTGAGCCATGGTCCGTATGGCGTCAAGGTGTCTGACGCGGAGGCCGCGCTTCCACAGTTGTCGTCGGTCGGCCTGTACGACACAGGCGGTCTGAACCTTGGGGAAGAACCCGCTCCCATCCGGCTTCGTGCCGCGGCAGTGACGTCTGGCTTCTTCACGACGCTGGGAGTACCCGCGCTGCTCGGACGCACCTTCAACGCCGAAGAAGATCGCATGATGAAAGTCGCGGTGCTGTCCTTCGAGGCGTGGCGCCGGTACTTCGCGTCCAGTCCAACGATCGTCGGCCGGACTGTCCGGTTGAACGGCCAGCCATTCACGGTCGTCGGTGTCATGCCGCCAGGATTTTCATTTCCGGCGAAACCTGAAGTGCTCGTGCCGCCAGAATCGGACCGGCAAATGACCGGCAGCGCCTTCCATGGCAAGGTGATCGGCCGGCTTGCGTCCGGAGTGACGCGAGAGCAGTTCGCGGCAGCCCTGAGGGTCCTCTCGCAACGCCGCGCGCACGACGATGCGCCGGTGCCGCCCGTCAATGTCACACCGCTGCCCGAGCTGCTGTCCGCAAGTCCTCGTCCGACCCTGCTGTTCCTTGCCAGTCTTGCGGGCATGCTGCTTCTCGTGGCGTGCGCAAACGTGGCGGGCGTGCTGATGTCGCGGTTGCGGGTTCGCGAGCGCGAATTGCTGGTGCGCCGCGCGCTGGGCGCCACGCGGGCGCGGCTGCTCCAGCAGCTTCTAACCGAGTGCCTGTTGCTGACATCACTCGCGGCGGTCGCAGGACTCACGCTGGCGTACTGGCTCGTACGGGCCTTCGCCGCCTCTGACGCGGGCTTTCTGCCGGACCTCGATCTGAGCCGCATCGACGCGCGGTTTTTCGTGATCGGCGCTGCGTTGGCGACGTTGGCGACCATGGCCTTCGCGGTGGTGCCCGCGCTTTCGGCCAGTCGCGCGCCTGTCGGACAGGCCCTGCGTGAAACGGCAACGCCATCCCGCGCCGCGCGATGGTTCGGATCGACCCTTGTCGTCGGCCAGGTTGCCGTCGCGATACTGCTGGTGGCCGCTACGGCTTCGGTCGCCGGCGCGGTCGCGCGCCTGATGCGCATCGACCTCGGGTTCAACAACAGTGGCGGCGTGATCTTCGAAATTACGCTGCCGTACTCCCGCTACAAGAACGGAGCGGCCGTCTCGGCCTTCCTCGATCAGCTGGAATCGCGCGTGCGTACGATCGCAGGCGTGCGGCATGTCGGGGCCTCCAACGTGGCCCCCGGCGGCAAGGGCGTGCTCCTGGCGGCGCCGCTAGCCCTGGCCGGAGACCCGAAGGCCGCGTCCGCCCCCTTCATCCGTCAAGGCGAGCGCCACGTGCAGCCAGCCGGCCCTCGTGCGGTCTTTGCGCCGATTCTCGCGGCTTCGCCCGGCTACTTTCAGGCAGTGGGCATTCGCTTGCTGGCTGGACGAACCTTCACGCATGAAGATGGCCGCGGAGGGCGTCGTGCAGCGATTCTCAGCGAAGGCGCGGCGCGCGCCATTGATCCAGACTTTCGCGCCCTGATCGGCCGCCGGCTGGCGAGGACGTCTCGCGAGGAGCCGGCGGAGATTGTCGGGATCGTCGGGAATGTGCGGTTGTGGGACGTCAAGAATGATGCGACGCGAGCGTCGTACCAGATTTACGAGCCCGTCGCCCAGGCGTTTCCTCGAGGCACCATTGCGGTGGCCGTTGACGCATCAGAGGATACGGCGGCGGTGACGACCGCTGTGCGCGAGGCACTCCGCGGCCTCGATCCCGAGCTGCCGGTCTACAACATCGAACGAGTAGCGGACTTACAGGCGCGTTACCTTGCTCCCGAACGCCTCACCCTTGGTTTGACCGCGGCGTTCTCGACCATCGCGCTCATGCTGTGCGCGATCGGTCTCTATGGCGTGCTCGCGCAGGTCGTGTCGCAACGCTCGCGGGAAATCGGCATTCGAATGGCGCTCGGTGCTGATCGCGGCCGCCTGCGCCGCGGCGTTGTCATGCACGGCATGCGTCTGGCCGTTGCGGGAGTTCTGGCCGGCACGCTCGCGGCGGTGCTTGCCGCGCGAGCAGCGGCGTCGATGGTACCCATGATCGACAGGCCGGGTCCGTGGATCCTCGGAGCCGACGCGCTGATTCTTATATTCGTGGCGGTCCTTGCAGCATGGGTTCCGGCTCGCCGCGCCTCGGCCGTTGATCCAGCGGCTGCGCTACGCGCCGACTAGGGCCGTCTGCTTCGCATCAACGCCAGATACATCACGAAGCTGATGCCGAACGTGACGAACCAGGCGTAGGTGTAGAGCGTGTCGAGAATATTGGGATTCGGCACGACGCCGCCGGGCGTCAGCGCCGCGCGGATGAAGCCGGGCGCGACAGGGGCGATCGCGAGCACCAGCGCGGTCATCGCGCGCGGATTGATGCCGCGCGCATAGGTGTAGCGGCCTTCGACCGCGAAGAGATCGGGCACCGAGAGCTGCTGCTTGCGCAGCACCCAGTAATCCGCAATCAGAATTCCGCCAATCGCGCCCATCAGACTCGAGTAGCCGATCAGCCACGTGAAGATGTACGCCGACGCGTCGGCATAGAGCTTCCACGGCATCATCAGAATGCCGATGACGGCCGTGATCAGCGCGCCATGCCGATAGCTGATGCGCGTCGGCGCGAGGCTCGAGAAATCATTCGCCGGTGAGACGACATTCGCGGCCATGTTGGTCGTGATCTGCGCGGCGAGCACGACCAGGGCGCCGAAGATGATGACCGCCGGCGATCCGATCCGCGCGATGAGCGTCACCGGATCCCAAATCGCTTCGCCGAACACCACGATCGTCGCGCTCGTGACGGCCACACCAATGAACGCGAATCCCGCCATCGTCAGCGGCAGCCCGAGCGCCTGGCCCAGCATCTGCGAGCGCTGACTTTTCGCGTAGCGCGTGAAGTCAGGAATGTTCAGGCTGAGCGTGGCCCAATAGCCGACGTTCGCGGTGAGCGCGGCGGGGAAGAGCGTCCAGAACGGCGTGGCCCCCTGCTGCAGGCGTGTCGACTCGCGCAGCACGTTGCCGAGCCCGCCGCCGTTCGAGACCGCCCACCAGAGCAGCAGACCGCCGGCGCCGAGCAGCAGCGGCGCCGCCCAGGTTTCGAGCACTTTGATGCCTTCGAGTTCCTTGAGAATGATCGCGACCTGAATCAGCCAGAAGATGGCGAAGGAGATCCAGATGCCGCCGGCGATCGCGCCCCACGCGGGCCATGCCGCCGTCAGCAGCGCGTTGAGGGCAAGGCCGCCAATCCACGTCTGAATGCCGAACCATCCGCACGCGACAATCGCGCGCAGCATGGCCGGCACGTTCGCGCCCTTCACGCCGAAGCTCGCGCGGCACAGCACGGGGAACGACACGCCGTACTTCGTGCCGGCATGCGCGTTGAGCACCATCGGGATGAGCACGATGACGTTGCCGAGCAGGATCGTGAGCAGGGCCTGCGCCCACGTCATGCCTTGCTGCATCATGCCCGAGGCCAGCGTGTAGGTGGTGATGACCACCGCCATGCCGATCCACAGCGCGGCGATGTTCCAGGTCGACCATGTGCGCCGCGAGAGCGGCGTCGGCGCGAGATCGGGATTCCAGAGCGGACTGTGCGAGAGGTCGGTCTCGGGCGCAGTCACGATCGACACTAGACGCCGACCTCCGCTTCGTGCCCCCCGTGATATTCCTTCTCGTCCGGCCTTCGGATCTTCGAATGCGGCACCACGCGGTCGCGGCGGATGCCGCGGAAATCCTCCACCGACGTCCACCCCTTGTCGGCGTTGCGTTCGAGGAACTCCTGCAGTCCCGAGTTGAGCGCCGTGATCACGTTCGGCCCGATGGCGTGATCGAGCATCGCGGCCGTGCACACCTGCACCGTGCCGCAGCCGAGCATGAAATACGACAGCGCCTGCGAAAAGTCAGAGACGCCGCCGATGCCCGAGAACTCGCCGTCGGGAAAGGCATTGGTGAGCTGCGCCATCTTGGCCAGCGACTGCGGCAGAATCGCCGGACCGCCGAGGCCTCCGCTCGACACATAGCCGTCGACGTTCATCTCGAATTCCAGCGTCGCCGGATCGATGATCGGCAGCGACGGGAACGTATTCGACGAGACCACCGCGTCGGCGCCGCCAAGAAACGCGGCGCGGGCTTCGACGACGATGTCGGTGGTGGAGGGGGTGAGCTTGGACCAGACGGGAACGGTGGCGACGTCTTTGACGACCTGCGTGACGATCGAGATTTGCGCCTGGTCTCGGCCGAGGTTCGAGCCCATGTCCTTGCGGTCCATGTGCGGACAGGAGAGATTCAGCTCGAGCGCGTCGGCGCCCTCAGCCTGGCAGGCCTTCGCCAGCGTCTGCCAGTGCGCGAGCTCCGTGTCGCTGCCCGAGCCCGCCATGATCGACGCGACGAGGATCCGATCCGGATACTGCTTCTTGATTCCCGCGATCTTGGGGATCCACCAGTCGAGCGGCTTGTCTGAGATGAGCTCCCAGTTCCACGACGAGTGCAGCGCGCTGCCGGCGCGCTTCTGCATGGAGAGATGGCCGGTCGCCGGATCGGCGCGCAGGAATTTCGTCTTCGGCCCTTTGACGTTCACCACCGGATGCAGGCCGATCGTCTTGGTGACGACACCGCCCCACCCGGCGTCGAAGGCGCGCATGATATTGGCGTCCGATTCGGTCGGCGGCGCCGACGACAGCAGGAACGGGTTCGCGAACTTCAGCCCTGTAAACGTGACCGGCAGACTGCCCATGTCTTCCTCCATTCCGCGGCCCGTGGGTGAGCGAGCGGCGATCGCGCGCAGGGGCGGTGTCCGGTGTTCCGAAGCGTTCTTTGGCGCGACTCGCCCCGGCGGCGCTGAGGAATACCGGACCAAGCCCCGAGCATCGGCTGAGCCTCGGGAAGACGTGACGGTAGCACATCTCGTCGTATAGTTCTCACGAGCCATGCAAATCGAACCTCTGAAAAACTACGTCGGCGGCAAGTGGATTCCCTCCTCGGCCTCATCCTTTCTGGACGTGCACAATCCGGCGCGCGGCACCGTCATCGGACGCACGCCGATGTCGACCGCCGCGGATGTCGATCGCGCCGTGAAGGCGGCGACCGCGGCATTTCCGGGCTGGAGCGAAACGCCGCCGGTGATTCGTGCCCGCGCGATGTTCCGGTTCAAGGCGCTTCTCGAGGAGCATGCCGAGGCCCTGGCGCGGCAAGTGACCACCGAGCACGGCAAGACGTTGCACGAAGCGCGCGGCAGCGTGCTGCGCGGCATCGAGTGCGTCGAGGTCGCGTGCGGCGGGCCGTCGATGCTCATGGGCTATGGCCTCGAGAACATTTCGGCCGGCGTCGACTGCCAGGTGATGCGGCAGCCGATCGGCGTGACGGCCGCCATCGCGCCGTTCAATTTCCCGGCGATGGTGCCGCTCTGGTTTCTGCCGTTCGCGATTGTGTGCGGCAACACGTTCGTGCTCAAGCCGTCGGAGCAGGTGCCGCTCTCGCAGCAGTTGATCTTCGACCTGCTCGACAAATGCGATCTGCCGCCGGGTGTGGTCAATCTGGTGCATGGCGGCCGTGAGGTATCGGAAGCGCTCTGCGACCATCCCGGCATTCGCGCCGTATCGTTCGTTGGATCGACGCCGGTTGCGAAGGCCGTGTACGAGCGGGGGACGCGCGCGGGCAAGCGCGTGCAGGCGCTCGGCGGCGCGAAGAACTTCGTGGTGGTCATGCCCGATGCGGATCTCGACAAGGCGATCCCGATCATTTCCGAGTCGTTCTATGGGTGCGCGGGCGAGCGGTGTCTGGCGGGCAGCGTGCTGCTGCCCGTGGGGAAGGCGCACGGCGAAGTGCGCGAGCGCCTGGTCGAGGCGGCGAAGTCGCTGAAGATTGGCGATGGGATGCTGGACGGCATCGACATGGGGCCGGTGATCAGCGCGCCGCATCGCGATCGTGTGCGCGGCTACGTCGAGAAGGGCGTGAAGGAAGGCGCGACGCTGCTCGTCGACGGGCGCGAAATTCCCGTGCCCGACACCGGCTACTTTATTGGACCGACCGTCTTCGACAGCGTGCGCCCCGATATGTCGATCGGCCACGAAGAGATCTTCGGGCCGGTGGCCACTGTCGCGCCCGTCAAGGATCTCGACGAGGCGTTCAGGCTGATGTACGCGCACCCGAACGCGAACGCCACGTCGATCTTCACGTCGAGCGGCAAGGCCGCGCGCGAATTCGCGCATCGCGCCACCGCCTCGATGGTCGGCGTCAACATCGGCGTGGCCGCGCCGATGGCCTATTTTCCCTTCGGCGGCGCGCGCGACAGCTTCTTTGGCGACCTGAAGGTGCACGGCCGCGACGCGTTCGAGTTCTATACCGACAAGAAAGTCACCATTTCGAGGTGGTTCTGATGCCGCGCAAGGTGCATACGGGAGTGATTCAGGCGGCCACGCCGTTCGATCCGTCGTGGCCCATCGAGAAAGTGCGCGAGGCCGCGATTGACGTGCATCTGCCGCTCATCGAGGAGGCGGGCAAGCGCGGCGTGCAGATCCTCGGCTTGCAGGAGATCTTCAACGGGCCGTACTTCTGCCCCTCGCAGGACGCGCACTGGTACGACATCGCCGAAGCCGTGCCCGGTCCGACGACCGAACGCATCGCGAAACTGGCGGCGAAGCACAAGATGGCGGTGGTCGTGCCGGTGTACGAGCGCGAGGCGGCCGGCGTCTACTACAACACCGCCGCGGTGTATGACGCCGACGCGTCGTATCTCGGCAAGTACCGCAAGAACCACATCCCGCACACCAGCGGCTTCTGGGAGAAGTATTTCTTCAAGCCTGGCAACCTCGGATATCCCGTGTTCCCGACGCGCTATGGCAAGGTCGGCGTCTACATCTGCTACGACCGCCACTTCCCCGAGGGCGCGCGACTCCTCGGCCTCAACGGCGCCGAGATCGTCTTCAATCCGTCGGCAACGGTCGCGGGCCTCTCGCAATATTTGTGGAAGCTCGAACAGCCGGCGCATGCCGTGGCCAACGGCTATTTCATGGCCTGCAGCAACCGCGTCGGCACCGAAGCGCCCTGGAACATCGGCCGCTTCTACGGGTCTTCCTACATCGTTGACCCGCGCGGCAATTTTCTGGCGACCGGATCCGAAGACAAGGACGAGCTCGTGTCCGCCGAATGCGATCTCGACATGATCGAAGAGGTCCGCCGCGTCTGGCAGTTCTTCCGCGACCGTCGTCCCGAGACATACGGTCCGATGGCGGAGCTGCTGCCGTGAGTCTGCTGATCAAGAACGGGACGATTCTCAACGCCAGCGACATCTATCGCGGCGACATCTTCATCGAGCGCGACGTCATCACGACGATCGGCACCAGTCTCACGATGCAGGCCGATCGCGTGATCGATGCGGCAGGCCGCTACGTCCTGCCGGGCGGCATCGATGTGCACACGCATCTCGATATGCCGTTCGGCGGCACGACATCGGCCGACGATTTCGAGTCGGGCACGATTGCCGCGGCGTTTGGCGGCACCACGTCGATCGTCGACTTCGCGATTCAGTATCGCGGGCAGTCGCTGCAGGAAGCGTTCGAGGCCTGGTCGAAGAAGGCGCAGGGCAAAGCCGCGATCGACTACGGCTTTCACATGATCATCACCGAGCTCACCGACTCGGTTGAAGACGAGATGGACGCGATGGTTGCGCAGGGCGTGACCTCGTTCAAGCTGTTCATGGCGTATCCGGGCGTCTTCATGCTGGATGACGCGTCGATTTTCAGGGCGATGCTGCGCACGGGGCAGAACGGCGGAACGATCTGCATGCACGCCGAGAACGGCGGCGTCATCGACGTCCTCGTGAAGAAGGCGCTGGCGGAAGGGAAGACGGCGCCGAAGTATCACGCGCTGACGCGCCCGGCGCGCGCCGAGGGCGAGGCCACGCACCGCGCCATTGCGCTTGCCGAGATGGCAGACGTTCCGGTCTACATCGTTCATCTCTCGGCAGCCGAGGCGCTCGAGATGGTCACCGAAGCGCGCGATCGCGGGTTGCCCGCGTACGCCGAGACATGTCCACAGTATTTGTTCCTGTCGTACGACAACTACGAAGAGCCGGGCTTCGAGGGCGCGAAGTATGTGATGAGTCCGCCGCTCAGGCCCAAAGAAACGCAGGACCGGCTGTGGCGCGGCCTCGCCTTCAATGACCTGCAGGCGATCTCGACCGATCATTGTCCCTTCTGCATGAAGGAGCAGAAGGTGCTCGGGCACGGCGACTTCTCGAAGATCCCGAACGGCGCGCCTGGCATCGAGACGCGCATGAGTCTCGTCTATGACGGCGGCGTGCGCACCGGCCGCATTTCCCTCAGTCGCTGGGTCGAGCTGACGTCGACGTCGCCCGCGAAAATCTTCGGCATGTTCCCCCGCAAAGGCACCATCGCCCCCGGCTCCGACGCCGATATCGTCATCTTCAACCCCGAGCGCTCGCAGCTGCTGTCGGTGAAGACGCTGCACATGAAGGTCGACTACAACCCGTATGAAGGTCGCACGGTGCAGGGCGTCAGCGAAACGGTCATCTCACGGGGGAGAGTAATAGTCGAGGACGGGAAATTTACAGGCAGGGTTGGTGCTGGCGAGTTTCTGAAGCGCAAGCCACGTTCCTGATCGGCCCAAGGTAAATTGTAAATGGTAAATAGCAATGCTATTTACGATTTACGATTTACATTTCAGAGCGAAGCCCTTATGACCACAACGAAATCGCAAACGATGACCGGCGCCGACATGGTGGCGCTGTGCAAGCACCACACGATCTTCGAGTGGTCGGCGCAGAGTGCGGTCGATCCGATTCCGGTCGCGGGTGCGAAGGGTGTGTATTTCTGGACGCCCGAGGGCAAGCGGTTTCTCGATTTCAACAGCCAGCTGATGTGCGTGAACATCGGGCACGGTGACGAGCGCGTCATCAAGGCCATTCAGGATCAGGCCGCCGTGCTCGCCTACGCGAATCCGTTCATGGCGACCGAGCCACGCGCGCGTCTCGGCGCGAAGCTGGCCGGGATCACGCCGGGCGACATCGACACGTTCTTCTTCACGAACGGCGGCGCCGAGGCGAACGAGAATGCGATCAAGGTCGCGCGCTGGTACACGGGCCGCCACAAGATTCTGGCGCGCTATCGCTCGTATCACGGCGGCACGGCAGGATCGATGACGCTGACCGGCGATCCGCGCCGTTGGGCCGCCGAACCAGGCCTGCCTGGCATCGTCCACGTAATGGATCCGTACCATGGCGTTCAGCGTGGATGGGACAGCACGGAGCTCGCCCTGGCCAATCTCGAAGAGCAGATTCAGTTCGAAGGCCCCGACAAGATTGCGGCCTTCATCCTCGAGCCGGTCACCGGCACGAACGGGATTCTGGTGCTGCCCGACGGCTATCTCAAAGGCGTGCGGGCGCTGTGCGACAAGTACGGCATTCTCATGATTGCCGACGAAGTCATGTCGGGGTTCGGCCGCACCGGGAAAATGTTCGCGATCGATCACTGGGGCATCGTGCCCGACCTTATGACGATGGCGAAGGGGCTGACGAGCGCGTATGTGCAGCTTGGCGCCGTCGGCATGCGGCGGCCGATTGCGGAGTTCTTCCGCGACAAGGTGTTCTCAGGCGGGCTGACGTACAACAGCCATCCGCTCGCGTGCGCGGCCGCCATTGCGACGCTGGATGTGTATGAACAGGACGGCCTCATCGATCGGGCCGCGAAAACAGGCGTGCTGATGAAGTCGCGGCTCGAGGATCTGGCGAAGCGTCATCCGTGTGTGGGCGCCGTGCGATCGATCGGATTGTTCGGGATTGTCGAATTGGTCCGCGATCGCAAGACCATGGAGCCGATGGCGCCCTACAACGGCACGTCGGCCGAGATGAAGGCGCTGTCGGCCTTCTTCCGCGAGAACGGCCTTTATACGTTCGTCCGCTGGAACACGTTCTTCACGAATCCGCCGCTGACGATTACGCAAGCCGAGCTCGACGAGGGGTTCGAGATCATCGATCGCGGCCTTGCAGAGGCCGACAAAGCCGTCGTCTCATAATCCCTCGCCCGGGAAATTCAACCGCTCCACCAGCGATCGAAAACGCGGATCGCCGCGCACCTCGTCGAACCGGGCATCCACATTGAGAAACGGCAGAAACGACGAGTAGTCGTCGTACGCTTTCGACAGCCGCTCAAACGCGCGCTCCGAATCATTGAGCGCCAGATGCAGCAGCGCGAGGTCATAGAGCGACACGTATTCGCGGGCGCAGAGATCCTCGAGTTGTTTCAGGATCGCGGCTGCCTCGGCGCGGCGCCCGGCTTTCGCGTGCGCGTATCCGATGGCGGCGAGCACCGTTGCGCCGCGGCTGTGCGACGGCAGGCTGACCTTCTGGAACGCCTCGATGGCGCGGTCATAGGCGCCCTGCCTCTCGTACACGAGTCCAAGGTGGTAGTAGAGCGGCGTGTGCGCCGGATCCAGCTCGAGCGCCTCCGAAATCTCCTCGAGCGCCCGATCGTAGCGTCGCGCCATATAGAGGATGAACAATCGGTTTAACCGCGCATTCACGGCAAGCGGGTCGAGTTCCAGCGCCCGATTCGCCTCGGCGATCGCGGCGTCGAACCGCCCGTACGCCGCCAGCAGATTGCCGTAGTAGTAGTGCGCCGAGTCGTACCCGGCGTTCAACGCGATCGCGCGCCTGAACTGCTGCTCGGCGGCGGCCCACTTGAACTGGTGCATCCGCAGATGCCCCAGTGATGTGTGCGGCTCCGCCACCATGTCGTCGAGCCGAAGACCCTCGAACAGTGCCCGTTCGGCGAGCATGAATGCCTCGCGTGGGGGCAGGTAGTTGTAGTCCAGTTGCGTGAGGTACACGTCGGCCAAGCCGGCGTAGGCGGGCGCGTAACTCGAATCGATCTCGATAGCCTGATTGAAATACTGGACGCTTTTGAGCAACGCCTCACGCGCGCGCTTCTTCCAGAAGTACCGGCCTTTCAGATAGGCCTCATACACGCGCGGGTCGACCACGCGCGGGCTCGCAAGCTGCACGCGTGCCTGCGGCGTCAACTGGATTCCGATCTCGCGCGCCACCGCCTGCGCGACGTCGGCCTGGAGGCCCAGAATATCGCCGGCGCCGCGGTCGAAGCTTTCGGCCCAGAGGTGCGTCCGATCCCCGATCCGAATCAACTGCGTCGTCACGCGAATCCGGCCGTCGCCGCGGCGCAGGCTTCCTTCGAGCGCGTGCGACACGGCCAGCTCACGGCCGATCATCTCGATGCTCTTGTCCGTGCGCTTGTACCGCATCGCCGACGTACGGGCGATGACCCCAAGCCCCTCCGGATTGAGACGGGCGAGCTGCGCGATCACTTCTTCGGTGAGCCCGTCGCTGAGATAGTCCTCGTCGGGATCGCCGGTCAGGTTCTGAAACGGGAGCACGACAAGCATGGCCCGCCCGGGGGCAGGCGCTGCCGCGGGCGTGACGCCCGCCAGAAAGCGATAGCCGCGCCGTGGAACGGTCTCGATGAACCTGGGCGTCTCGGCGGCGTCGCCGAGCGCGGCCCGGATCTGCCGGATGCAGTAGTTGAGACCCTGATCGAAGTCGACGAACGTATCGCCGGCCCAGACCTGCTTCTGAATCTCTTCGCGCGAGACGAGCTCGCCGGCGCGGGAGGCAAGCAGCATCAGGACCTTTGAAGGCTGCGGCTGCAGGTGGATCGGCGTGTCGCCTCTGCGCAGCTCGCCTCCCGCCAGATCCAGCTCGAAGACGTCAAACCGCACGCGCGACACGCCGCCATTATAGGAGGCCTCACAGGGAATTCATGGCTTCCTCATGCCGCGCGCATGGCGCCCGCGCGCGGCGCCGCATAGAATGCCCGCGACCGAAAAACGAGACATCCAGGAGGCAATATGACGACTGTTCTAGAAGCCCTTCGCATCGGTGACGTGGTTCCCGATTTCGAGGCCGACACCACCGAAGGGCGCATCCGCTTTCACGAGTGGATTGGCACATCGTGGGCCGTGCTGTTTTCCCACCCGAAAGACTTCACACCGGTGTGTACGACCGAACTGGGATACATGGCCCGACTGAAGCCGGAGTTCGACCGGCGCAACACGAAGGTCATCGGCCTGAGCGTGGACTCGGTCGACAATCACACGCGCTGGTCGCAAGACATCAAGGAAACGCAGGGACACGCGCCGAACTACCCGATGGTGGGCGACACCACCCTCGAGGTTTCGAAGCGATTCGGCATGCTGCCCGCAAGCACCGAAGGCTCGTGTGAAGGCCGCACGCCGGCCGACAACCAGACCGTGCGCAGCGTTTTCATCATCGGCCCCGACAGAAAGATCAAGGCGATGCTGGCCTATCCGATGACGACGGGCAGGAACTTCGACGAGGTGCTGCGCGTGATCGACTCGCTGCAGTTGACCGCCGCGCACAGAGTGGCGACGCCGGTGAACTGGCAGCAGGGCGACGATGTGATCATCGCCGGATCGGTCTCCGATGACGAGGCCCGAAAGATCTATCCCGAGGGATGGAAGGCGCCGAAGCCGTATCTGCGAATCGTGCCGCAGCCGGGCCGCTAGCCCACGCCTCGGATCTATCCGCCGGCCATGGAGGATTCACCGTACGGTTGTGCGGAACTGGTCGATGTCTACGACCGCGTCGCGGTTCCGCTGCAGTTCGCGCCCCCAGCCAACGATCTCGTCACCGCGCTGCATCTTCGAGAAGGCGAGCGGGTGCTGGATGTCGGGACGGGCACCGGGGTCGCTGCAGCGGCCGCCGCGGCGGCCGTGGGTCCTGCGGGAACCGTCATCGGCATCGATCCATCGCTGCTGATGCTCGGACGCGCCTGGTTGAGAGGCACCGTATGCGTCGTTGCAGCCCGGGCTCCGGACCTGCCTTTCCGGGAGAGCTGCTTCGACGCCGTCATGGCGAACTTCGTTCTCTCGCACATGAAGGACCCGGCCGCTGCGCTCGCAACGATGACGCAGGTTCTTCGGTGTGACGGCCGTCTCGGCGTCAGCAGCTGGGGGGCTCGTGCCTCGCTGGCCTCGACCCTGTGGTCCGACATCGTCGCGCTCTTTACGAGCGCGGACGATCTGAAACCCGCCTTCGAGCGGGTCATCCCGGGTGACGCGTGGTTCTCGGATGCGGCCAATGTTCAACGCGCGATGCGCGACGCGGGTCTCGCCGGAATCGAGGTCCTTCACCGCGAATACCCAGTCACGATCTCCGTTGCCGACTATCTGGCGATGAGGCAGTCGAGCGTCGAAGGAATGCTGGTACGCCGCCGGCTGAGCAGTCTCGAGTGGGAGATGTTCAGCCGCCACCTTGCCGAGCGGTTTCGCGGCCGGTTTGGCGATTCGATCTCGTATCGTCGCGACGTGAATATCCTTGTGGGGACCAAACGGCAGCACTCTTGCTAGATCAGGGAGTTTGGTCTAACTCCCATGGAAACTCGCGTCCGATCCGGATTGCTCTATGCCTGGAAGGGCCCATCGCTTCTGATCGTGACGCCGCGCGGCGACTGCGGGAGTGGCGAACAGCTGTCCGGCTTTTACTATCGCGAGGCGCGGTTTCTTCAGACGTGCCGGCTTGAAGTGAACGGAGAGCCGCCATGGCTCTGCGAAGCGGCGGCCGTTGCTCCCGATCGTCTGGACTTTGCCTATTCGTACCCGGAAATCGCCGAGTACGGAGGAGGCGGCAGCGGGCAATCGGGCGATGACGAGCCGGTGAATGCGGAAGGCGTCCCGCAGCGCGCGATCGACGTCCGAGTTGGTTATCGCGTCGGCCTCAATCACCTGACATTGCTCGCGACGTTCGGCAACCGCGCGCGCCGCGCGCTCGAATTCGAAGCGGCGTGGATTCTCGAGGCCGATTTTGCCGACATCCAGGAGGCCCAGCACGCGAAACGGCAGCAGACAGCTCCGGTTCGTGCGGAAGGATCTGCCGGCCGTCTCGAGATCTCCTATGACCATCCACGTCTTCACTACCGCACGTCGATAGCGCTGCCGCGCGAGCACCAGTGGCAGACCAGCGGCGGACGCGCCGCCACGCGGCTCGTGCTTGATCCCGGTCAGACAGTGGACATCCAGATACGCATTGCGGCGATCGATCAGGACGGCCTCTTGACCGGAGAGGACATCGCCGAGCGTGCGCGTGCTCTCGAGCGCTGGCAGGCGAGCTTCGCGCGCGTGGAGGCGCCCGGCAACCGCGTGTTCGAAGACGTGCTTGCGAACAACGTTCGCGACGTTGCCTCGTTCGCGCTGGCCGAAGGCGAGCCCGACGAATGGCTCGCCCTGCAGGCCGGCATGCCGCTGTATCCGGCACTCTTCGGCCGCGACGCCGTCACGGCGGGCTGGCAGGCGGCATCTGTCGATCAGGGCGCGTCACTCGACGCGGCGCTGACGCGGCTTGGCCGCATGCAAAGCGATCGCGATCATGACTGGACCGATGAGGAGCCGGGCCGCATCCCCTATCAAGTGCGGCGCGGTCCGTTAGCGCTCCTCGAGCTGAATCCGTACGCCGCCTACTACGCCGATTACGCGAGTCCCTTGATGTACGTGATCTCACTCGCCAACCTGTTCATGTGGACCGGCGACGAGGCACGGGTGCGGCGTCATTGGGATACGGCGCGCAGGATTCTCGACTGGGCGCGCGAGCGCGGCGATCTCGATCATGACGGATATCTCGAGTACCAGACGCGATCGTCGGCAGGCACCAAGAACCAGGGGTGGAAAGACAGCGGCGACGCCATCATCTATGAAGACGGATCGGCCGTGCCGCCGCCCATCGCCACCTGCGAGCTGCAAGGCTACTGGTTCGCCGCACAGCAGCTCTTCGGCCTGGTGAGCGAAATGATCGGCGCATCCGGCGACGGCAAGGCGCATCTGGCCGCCGCGCACGATCTCAAGGTGCGATTCAATCGTGACTGGTGGATCGACGCGCAGCAGTTCTTCGCGCTGGCGATGGATCCTGACAAGCGGCTGATCGACGCCCCCAGCTCGAACGTGGGCCACTGTCTCGCGAGCGGCATCATCGACGCCGATCATCTGCCGCCCGCCGTGGGCCGCCTGTTCGCTCCTGACATGTTCAGCGGCTGGGGCATTCGCACGCTGTCATCGGATCACGCCTACTACAACCCTCTCAGCTATCACCGAGGCAGTGTGTGGGGCGTCGAGCAGGGCACGATCCTGTTCGGCCTGCGGCGGTTCGGGTTCGATGCCCGCGTGCACGACCTGGCATCGGCGCTCTTCGATCTCGCGCGGCTGTATCCGGAGTACCGCATCCCCGAATGCGTGGGCGGCTACGCGCGCGGGGACTATGCCACGCCGGGCGCATACCCGCAGTCCAACACCCCACAGCTCTGGAACGCCACGGCGTTTCCTCTGATGGTCCAGACGCTGCTTGGCCTGCTTCCGGTCGCGCCGCTCGGCACGCTGATGCTCGATCCCATCCTGCCGCCATGGCTGCCGGACGTGGTCCTGCACGATCTGAAAGTGGGACAGGCCACGGTCACGCTGCGCGCGTGGCGCACAAAAGATGGCGCCTGCGACTTCGACGTCGTCCGCAAGCAGGGTGAGCTTCGGATTGTCCGGCAACCGCCGCCGGAGTCGCTGTCAGCCAGCCTCGCCGATCGCGCCGGGGCCCTGGTTGGCTCGATATTTCATTAGGACGTTTCTGGAAACGGAGCGTGTGCCATGCGCATCACATTGAAGCCGATTGGCGAGCAGGTGATTGTCATCACCGGCGCCTCGAGCGGCATCGGCCTTGTCACGGCGAAGGAAGCGGCCCGCCGCGGCGCTCGCGTCGTCTTGTCCTCGCGTAACGCCGCGGACCTGGCGCGCGCCGTCGACGACATCCGGCGCGAGGGCGGACGTGCGACCTATGTCGTCGCGGATGTCGCCGACGAGAGCGAGGTCGATCGCATTGCCGGCGCCGCGGTGTCGGAGTTCGGCCGCATCGACACATGGGTGAACAACGCCGCGGTCTCCATGTACGGCCGCACGATGGACCTTGCGCTCGAAGACATGCGACGGCAGATGGATGTGAATTATTGGGGGCAGGTCCACGGATCGCGTATCGCCGTCAGGCACATGCGCCAGCGCGGCGGAGCGGTGATTAACGTGGGAAGCGCGCTCTGCGACCGCGCGATTCCGCTGCAGGGCAACTACTGCGCGGCCAAACACGCGCTGAAGGCATTCACCGACGCCCTGCGCATGGAGCTCGAGGAGGAAGGCGCGCCCGTGTCGATCACGCTCGTCAAGCCGGCCAGCATCGACACGCCGTTTTTCGAGAAAGCCCGCACCTATTTCGCCGTCGAGCCGCAGCCGGTGCCGCCCGTCTACGCGCCTGAAGTGGTCGCCGACGTGATTCTGCACGCGGCCGAGCATCCGCTGCGCGAGCTGATTGCCGGGGGATCGGGCGCGAAACTGAGCGCCGCGAGGTTCCTGCCTCGGCTCGCCGATCTCTACATGGAGCGATGGACGTTCGATTCGCAACAGACCGAGATTCCTGTCAACGGCCGCGCCGACAACCTGTACGAACCCGTGGCCGACGATGGCGGCGAGCGCGGACGGAACTGGAAAGGGCATACCCGCGAAAGCAGCGTGTATAGCCGTGCGTTTCTGAACCCGCGCGCGACCGCGGTTGTCGCCGGGCTCGCGCTGGGGCTGGGCTACGTCGCTGCCGCGAGAGCTCGCGCCTCTATTTAAGCGTCACCTGCGCACTCCCCAGCAGGTCCGCGCCGTAGTCGTAGACGATGGCCTTCACATGGCGTGGCGTGCCGCTAAGCGGCACGCGAATGGTAAACGTCGCTCCGGTTTTCAGGGCCCCCTGATAGGCCTCCTCGGTGAGCGTGAGATCGATCTTGCTCAGAGACTCACCGACCGGCGCGCGCTTCTCGTCGCCGCAGTAAACCGCCACGTCCACCACGCCGCGGCGAATCCCGTTCTCGACGGGAAGCGAGATCCGTGCGATATCGACCGTGAGCTGAACGTCGAGCGCCCGCGGCCCTTCGGAAACAGGCGCGGTGCGGGCGACGCTGACCGGTATGTGCGCAATCGGCTTGTCGTGCATGGCCGCCGCCCGGATGCGGCTGAACGTCACGAAGTCACGGCGGTCGAGCGGCACGATCCGCGGCGACGCGTAATAGCCGCCGCGATGGTGCACGCGCAGGCCAGGCCGCCGCACTTTAATCTCAATCTTGCGGAATCGGCCGTCCGTGGCCGATTTCGCCGGCGCGTAGGCGAGCAGGTATTGAAATCCGATCCCGCGGTTCAGCCGATCGAACGCGGGGGCCGAGCGCGTGTAGGCCATCATCTGGCCGCCGGTGACGTCGGCAATCATGCGCAGATCCCGCACCGAAAAACTCTGTCTGTACACCATTCCGGGTGTCGGCACGTTCCGCATGTCAAGCCTCGATCCGCTGGACGTCATGACGAACCTGGCCGGCCCGGGGCCAACCATGCCCCCGGTCTGAATGATGTTGATCGCGATACGCGCGTCGCTGGCGACGGAAGCGAGGTGACTGTTGCCTTCCGTCAGGGGCAGCTGCACGCCATTATCCGTGAGAAAGAGCATGTGCTTCTCGCCCTCGAGATGCCGGAGGTAGTCGATAGCGGCATAGAGACTGCCAAGATCCTGAAATGTGCCTGGCGCCATCGCCACGTACTCGTCGAACGAGAGTCCCGTGAGATCGGCCGTGATTTCGGATCGCATGTCCGGCAGAAAGCTCGCGTCGGGAAACGTCTTCAGAATCTCGTTGTGTATCAGGTCGTCTGCTGTCTTTCGGGTCTGGCGCACGCGTGATTCGATGTCGGAGGACGGCGAGGGTGTCAGATCGCGCGGCCGAAGCGCCGCCGCTTCGGCGAAAACGCCGTCGATCTCTTTCTGGATGTGCGCAGGGATTTCTCTGGAGCCGTACACGGCGCGCAGGCCGCTGAACCACTCGGCGAGCTGCGTTTCGATCTTCTCGTGACGGCCGCGGAACCGGTTGATGATGGCGGCGATCTGTGCGTGATCGTTGGTGAAATCGGTTGCCCGGTTCCACGCCATGACCGCGACTTGATCCTGCGGCAGAAGGTCGCGCGTTACGAAGGTCGCGAGGGCATCGACGTATTTCGAGGCGGCCTGGTGCCGGCCGCGGCCGAGCATGATCAGAAACACCCGCCGATTCAAGGCGCGCGGCGCGTCATCGACCGAGGTCCGGAACTGCGGCGCCATCGGGGCTGCCGCCGGATCCGCGGTAAACGTCTGCATCGAGAAATGCCGGATGACCTGCGGAACGCCGTCTTCCAGCACCACGAAGTCGTCAGCCGTGAGATCCGTGACAGGTGAACCGTCGCGATCCAGAACACGGACGTCGAGCGGAACGAGCGTGACCTGAGATCGAATAAGCGGCGGCTTCTGCGGGACCGGTTGCTGCGCGATGACGAGAATCGGCAGGAAGGCAATGAGCGCGCGCCACGGCATATTGATGACTCTCGGCAGGCTGGCCCCGCCAGTCTACAACAGCAGGCGGAGATGCCGCAGGCGTATCATAGGAGCCGAACACCGCCATGCTGCACTCTCGGCGTTCGGCCACATCTCCGCTGACAGTCGCCGCCGTCTGCATTTTGTCGGCCGCCCTCGCTGGTGAAAGCCGTGACGGTCAGCAGGACGATAGCCAACTGCTCGCGGATCTCCTGCAGTCAGCGGGACGGTACGTTCAGGAGTACGAGCGATCCTTTTCCGCTGTCGTCGCGCGGGAGTATTACGTGCAGCGCGCGCAGGACGGCGGCACGGTAACCGCCAGAGAGCTTCGGTCGGAAGTCGCGCTTGTCGGCGCGAGTGACGAGGACTGGCTGTTCTTCCGGGACGTCCACGAAGTGGACGGCCGGGCGATCCGCGGACAGCTGGATCGCCTCACGGCGCTCTTCCTGAAACCCGTCGCCGATCTGCGGTCGCGCGCGGTCCTGATTGCCGAGGAGAGCGCCCGCTACAATCTGGGCGACATCACGCGGACGATCAACACGCCGACGCAGGCGCTTGCGTTCCTGCGTCCAGAGGTCCAGCCGCGCTCCAGGTTTCGCCTCGGAGGCCTCGAGACCATCTCGGGAATGACTGCGCGCGAGCTCTCGTTTCAGGAAACGGCGATGCCTCGGATGATCCTGACGCGCGACGATGCGGCGGCGTCGGGCCGTTTCTGGGTCGTGCCTGACACGGGCGCCATCGTGCGTACGGAGCTCCAGCTCGATTCCGCCGACGCGTCGGCCTTCATCCGCGTCACCTATGCGCCGGCACCCGGCCTGGCGCTCTCGGTGCCTGTCACGATGACGGAGTCGTACGAGCTCGCGAGGCGGCCGAGGACCACCGGCCGGGATTTCGGGCAAGGTGAATTGCCCTCGAAACTCACGATAGACGGCCGCGCGACCTATACAGAGTTTCGCCGCTTCGAGGTCAAGACCCACATTCGATAGCCCGCCCGCCAAACAAAAAAGGGCGCCGGCAGTGCCGGCGCCCTTCGTGTGTGAGAACCCGTGGAACCTATGGAACCAGGGGAACCCGGGGAACCATACGTTCCACCGTTACCAGTTCAATCTGAACACCAGCTGGCCGATGCGGCCGCCTGGATCGTACGTGTTGCTCGGATCCGTGTAGGCGCTGCCGGTCTGGAAGATCGTCGCGCCTGAGCCCGGGTTGGCGACCGGATTGAAGTTGATGTTGTCGAACACGTTGAGCACGTCGAGGCGCACCTCGAAGTTCACCGCGCCGCGAATCGGGAAGCGCTTCTGCACGCCGATGTCGAAGCGCGTGAACCACGGCGCGCGCACGAGCATCGTGCGCGGCGCGCAGTCGCCGGCTACGACCTGGATGCAGTCGGCCGAGTTTGCCGGCGCGATGTACTTGCCCACCGGCGCGCCGAGTTCCGAGTAGCCCGTCGGCGTCGTCGGATCGAAGCTGAAGGCCCGGCGTGTGTTGAGGATGACGTCGGCCGGCAGCATGTACACCGTCTGCAGACCGGTGGCCGGATCGAGCCGGATGTCGAACTTGTACATCTTCGTCAGCTCGTCGACCGTCATGCCGACCAGCCGGACGTTGCCGAAGTTGATCACCCGGGCCTGAACGCGTCCGACGCCCATGAAGCTCCAGCCGCCCAGAACTGCGTCGAGCAGCGCCGGCATGTCGGCGCCAAAGCGCTGGCCGCGGCCGACCGGCAGCGTCCAGTCCCACTGCGTCTTGATCGCGTGGCGCACGTTGGCCGTCGGGATCATCGTCCTTCCGAAGCTGAAGCCGTCGAAGGCGGAACCGCCCTCGATGGCGTACTGGTAGTTGACGTTGGCCGACAGTCCCTTCGACAGGCGGCGCCGCAGCTCCACCTGCAGCGCGTGATAGTCGCTGAAGGCCCCGCTGTCGGTGACGTTCACGTCGTCGACATCGGGGTTCGGCACGAAGAAGGTCGGCGACAGGCCCGCGCGGATCGCATTCGCGCGGCGCGTGCTGTTGCCGTCCAGATCGTTGGCCGATGTGATTGGTGAGGGGCTTGCGGCCACCAGACGGCTGGCAAACGTCGAGCTCGCCCACGTGCTGCTTCCGCCCGTGTACGCGGCGGGATTGGTCGCGTCGGACCGCCCGTTGAAATAGGCAAGATAGGTCGGCAAGGGGTTCGTGCCCGTGCCCGGACCGAAGTACGCGAACGATCCGCTCCGGCTGCTGATGCCCGAGGCATTGTTCGCCTGCAAGTTGGCCATCGCCGCCCTGAATTCGTCGAGGAACCCGTTGTTGAGCAGGTTCTCGCCGCGGATGCTGTTGTAGTTCAGCTCCGACCACTGGTCCCTGCCGTAGGTGCCGACGTAGCGCACTTCCATCGCCATGTCGCGCGTGATGGAACGCTGGAAGCTTGCCGTCCACGTCTGCGCCGATCCGATCTTGATGTCGGGCGCGTAGCCGTTGAGATCGCTGCCGCGCTGCGCCTGAATCTGGATCGGGAAGACCGGATCGGCCGAGAATGGCGCCGTCACGAGACGATTGGTCTGGCTGAGAAGCACCGGCCACGATCCGCCTTCAGGCACCAGCGCGTTCGGCGCTGTTCCCATACCGCTGCGCGCCAGGTTGACGGTGGCGCCGGGGTTCGAGCCGAACGTGCCCGTCCATTCGCTGGTGCCGTGACGCTCGTAGCCGACCGAATACCCGGCACGGAACGTCGCCTGATCGGGATCTCCCAGCAGCGCGCGCAGGAAGCCGTCCTGCACGTTCGGCCGCCAGGCCACGCCAACCGTTGGACCGAGATTGTTCCAGTCGGTCTTGTAGCCAAGCGTGCCTTTGGTCAACTGGATGAATTCCGGCGTGACGCCGCCCGTGGCGTTCGGGTTGTTGAAATTGCAGCGGCCGAAGGTGCCGCCCGGGCCCAGGCCCGACTTGCCGCACAACGACTCCATCGTGACTGTCGACATGATGTCGTTCGACGGAGAGAACGGCGTCTGGACGTCCCAGCGCAGCCCGCCCGTCAGTGTCACCGTCGGGGAAACGCGCCACGAGTCCTGCGCGAAGAGCGAGAACACGTTGATGTTTCCCTGACGCGTGCGCGGTCCGAACTCGACGTACTTGTTCGTCGTGGGATCGAGAGCGATCTGCGACGAGATCGAGGACACGCGCCCAGTCAGCAGCGCATACAGCTCGCGCGCCTCGGTCAGCTCGCCGGTTGACGCGCCCGGGAAGTTCGCGCTGGTGAAGAGGCCGGCCGCGGGATCCAGCGCCGTGCTGAATCCGATGTTGACCTGCGGCACTATCGTCTGCCCACTGTCCGAGACATTCGCGATCAACGCCCCGCCTCCAAAGCTCAGGCTGTGCCCGCCTCGCTGCCACGTGACGCTGTTGTCGATGCTGTAGGTCGGCGAAGAGCGCCAGCTCGGAGTGTTGCTGGTGTGCCAGTTCGTAAGGCCATCGTTCGAGGGATCCAGATCGATCGCAAATCCGCCAGTGTCCGCGAAGGTGTGCGGACCCACGCTTTCCGGCGTGCCAAAGATCGACTGTCCGCCCTTGGCGGTAATGCCGACGCGAAACTCGTTGACGACGTTCGGGCTCAAGGTCGAGCGCAAAGCGATTGACGTGAGCGGGCGCCTCGATTTGAACACGCGGGAGTTCGGCGCTCCGACGAAGCGGGCGTCGGCTGAGTTGAGATAATCCCGATCCCGCGTCGCCCAGATGATCTGATACGAGCCGCTCAGCCGGTGATTGTCGGTGACGTTGTAATCCAACCGGATCGTGGGCTGGTGCTCGAACAGCCTCGATGGGCTCAGCCAGACGTAGTCGTTGCGGAGCGGGTCGCTCGTCGCGTTGTTTGTGCCGGTCTGGGCCATCGCCGCCGTCATGCTGTTGAGAATGTAGGCAATGGTCGGATCGACAGTCGAAATCTGGCCTCGCGATGCGGCGAGCTGGAGGACGTTCACCTCGCGGATCTCCGAGCCGTCGGCTCCCGCCGTGTAGCGGAACCAGCCCTCCATCGCGCGCGGGTGCAGCACGTCGCGCGTGCGCGTGAAGCTGTTGGGGAAGCGAATCTGCTCGTAGTGCGCGAAGAAGAAGGCCTTGCCGCGCCCGTCGAACACGCCCGGAATGGAAATCGGTCCTCCGAAGCGCGCGCCGTGCGTATAGAGCTTGACCTCGTTCTTCTCCAGCCCATTGCGCTCGTTGAACCAGTAATTCGTGTTGAGAGCCGGGTCGCGCAGAACCGTGTAACCGCTGCCCGTGTACCGGTTGGTGCCCGAGCGCGTCTGGAAATTAATCGTCACCACGCCGCTGCCGCCCGTCTGCGCGCCCTGGACCGCCGTTGTCACGGTCACGGCTTCAATCGCGTCCTGTCGCGGGGTAACGGAGGCAAAGAACGAGTCGGTCGATCGCAGGAAGTTGTCGTTGTTGCTCACGCCGTCGAGCGTGATCTGAATGAACGACTCCGGAAGGCCGTTGATTCTCGCTTCGCGGTTGGTGGTCGCGACGTTGACACCAGGCAGAAACGTCACGGCATTCAGCGCGTTGCGCGTCGGGGTCGGCATCCGATTGAGCTGATCCGCGTTGAGCGTCGACGACACCGTTGCCGTCTGCGTGTTGATCAATTCGGAGCTGCTCATGACGGTCACCGTCTCGGTGACCTGACCGACTTCCAGGACGGCCTTGACAGACGCGGGAGTGCCCGGGGCGACTTCCACGTTGATCGCGGCCGTCTTGAAGCCGGTCAACGACACGGTCACGGTGTACTTGCCGGCGCCCAACGCAGGTACCGAGAACACACCTTCAGAATTGCTGACGGTCTCGAATGCCGCACCGGCGGCGTTCGTGACGATGACGGTCGCGCCGGGGATAGCGCCGCCGGCGCTGTCGACGACGGTGCCGGAAATTGACGATGTGGCTTGCCCGAACGCCGGAGCTGCCACAAGGAAGACGGCTAGCGCCGCCGAGAGACAGGCCTGCATGAACCTGCGCTTGACCACAGAAACCT
>JBBDWL010000088.1:0-3499 GCA_040902895.1 Vicinamibacterales bacterium
CTGCACCCCGCCTGGCTCGGTCGCTCGCGGGGCCCCAACGCCCCGCTCCGCTTCCTCGCTTCCGCCTGCCATGAGATAGAGCACTGCCATGCGCACCGCGACGCCGTTCGAGACCTGATCGAGAATCACCGACCACGGTCCGTCGGCCACCGCCGAATCAATCTCGACGCCGCGGTTCATCGGTCCTGGATGCATCACGATCACATCCGCCGACGCGCGGCGCAGCCGTTCTTCGGTCAGCCCGTAGAGGGTGAAGTACTCACGCAGCGACGGCAGAAACATCCCTTTCATCCGCTCGTGCTGCACGCGCAGCATCATCACCGCGTCCGCGCCGTCGAGCGCTTCATCCATCGAATACGTCACGTGCGCGCCCGACTGTGCCAGGCCCGGCGGCAACAGCGTCGCAGGCCCGCATGCCCACACCTCGGCCCCCATCTTCGTGAGCAGCAGCAGATTGGATCGCAGCACGCGGCTGTGGACCAGGTCGCCGACGATGGCGACCTTCAGGCCTTTGAGCTTGCCCTTGCGCTCGCGGATCGTGAACGCGTCGAGCAGCGCCTGCGTCGGATGCTCGTGCGTGCCGTCGCCGGCATTCACGACGCGCGCCCTGCAGACGCGCGACAGCAGATGCGCCGCGCCCGATGAGGAATGGCGGATGACGATGATGTCGGGCGCCATCGCCTCGAGGTTGCGGGCGGTGTCGGCGAGCGTTTCGCCCTTCGAGACGCTCGACGTCGACGCCGCGAAGTTCAGCGTGTCGGCGCTGAGCCGCTTCTCGGCAATCTCGAACGACATGCGCGTGCGCGTGCTCGGCTCGAAGAACAGATTCACCACCGTGCGCCCGCGCAGCGCGGGAACCTTCTTGATCGCGCGGCCGCCGATCTCTTTCATGGCGTCGGCGGTGTCGAGCACCAATGAGATCTCGGCGGGCGTCAGATCCGCGATGCTGAGTAGATGACGGCCGTGCAGGCTCGCCGCGGTCTCAGTTGCCGTCCACATGGTCGATCACCACCTCGTCTCGTCCATCGATTTCCTGCAGCCGCACCTGCACGCTCTCGTCGCGCGCGGTCGGCAGGTTCTTGCCGACATAATCGGGTTTGATCGGCAGCTCGCGATGTCCGCGATCGACGAGCGCCACCAGCTGGATGGCGCTGGGCCGCCCAAAGTCAATCAACGCGTCGATGGCGGCCCGAATCGTCCGGCCCGTGTACAGCACATCGTCGACGAGCACGATGCGCTTGTCATCGATGGAAAACGGGATCTCGGTGCTGCGCACGATCGGCTGGTGCCCGACGGCGTGGCGCATCAGGTCGTCGCGGTAGAGCGTGATGTCGAGCGCGCCGGCCGGCACGGGCCGTCCGGTGATGTCCTGGATGTTGGCCGCGATGCGGCGCGCAAGCGGCACGCCGCGCTGGCGAATGCCGACGAGGGCGAGCGCATCGGATGCTGAGGCCTGGAGGTTGCGTTCGACGATCTCATGCGCGATGCGCATGAGCGTGCGTTTGATGCGCTCGGCATCGAGCGCGACAACAGAAGACATGACCCACCTCTTCGCGACCTCTCTGGATCGCGTTAAAGAGAACTCAGTAAGAGTAACACGTGAATTAAGAGTTGGTGAATTAAGAATTAAGAATTGGTGTCTCAGCTTATTCGTAGGTACGGATATACGTCACTGGCCGTGCAGATGTGAAGGCTTTCGTGAACAAGTCCGTCCTGGCATAGCCGTCCATGTCTCGGCCGATGGGCAGGCCCAGGTAATACAGCACCGTGGGTGCGAGGTCGACGATCGAGCCGCGTGGGAGCGAGCCGGGTGCGACCTCGGATCCATAGGCGAGCAGAAAGCCGTCGGGCGCTCGCTCGTGGGTGCCTGACAGGTTCGGCTCGCCGAGCAGACGCGCCAGCGCGCGCTTGCTCAGCGTCATGGGCTCCATGCCGAAGCCCGACATCACCATCAGCAGGTCGCCAGGCGCCAGGTCCTGCATCCGGCCGCCGATTTCGGCGTCGATATAGGCGTAATAGCGATCGAGCACCGCGCCGAACTGTGCGATCTCGGCGGGCGACGCATCGCCGAACAGATGCGGATCCGCGTAGCGCAGAAACGTGTGCGCGACGGTGTCGAGGCCCTGATACCGGATCGCGGACAGCCTGACTGGAATGCGCGCCTCGAGCGAGCGGGCCGCTTCGGCGTAAATGCGATCCCAGCGCACGGGCGTGACGCCGCCGGCCGGTGCGTCGTCAGGCAGCGCCGCCGGCAGCACCTCGGGCCAGGGAGTGAACATCGACGCGTCGAAGACGGCGCCGGTGGCATCGGCCGCCGCGCGCGGCCACGCCGCGCGCGCGTGATCGGTGCGCAGCGGCGAGCTCGTGGTCAGGTGAAAGCGATCCGACACGAGGAAGCCCTCGATCGGCGACACGGGAAACGACACCGGCCAGCGAACCACGCCGGATCGCACGCCCAGAGACGACAGGATGTCCCAGAGCGGGCGCGCCTGCAGGTCATCGGCTTCGACGGGTGCGGCCGACGCGTAGCCGAGGTGCACGAGGGCGTGCGCGAAACAGTAGTCAGGCAGGATGTCGACGAGCGCGTCGCCGCCGGCGCGGTAGCGCGCGGCCGATCGGATGCCGTTCGACGGCGGATACTTGCCGGTGGCGGCCGCCGCCCATACTGGCTCGGGCTGTGTCGGCTTGAGCGTGGCGAGATCGAGTGTGCCGCCGCGTTCGAGGATGCGCGCGAGATTCGGCAGGCGGCCGCGTCCGACACGCTCGCGGATGAAGCCGAGCGATGCGCCGTCGAGCAGCAGCAGGCGGATCGCGGCGCTGCCGCTCGAGGCAGCGGGCGCCACGCGCTGTCCTGCCACGGGCGGCGTTGCCACGATCGACGCGCGGGCGGCCAGCGGCGCCGCGATCGATGCGGCGACAATCACGACGAGCATGGCGGCGGCGACTCGGCCGCCGCGGCGCGCGAAGGAAAAGCGCGCGATGGCGACCGCCAACAGCAGCAGCGCCGCCGCGGTCAGCGCCGCGGCGCCTTCGGCCATAGGGCCGGCCGCGTCTTCACCGAGCACGGCGCGGAAGCCGCGCAGGTTCAGCCACGATCCCGCCGCCGCCGCGCCGGCGAGCAGTGCCGCGAGCCAGGCGAGCAGCCTGACGCTGATCCAGGCGGGCGCCAGCGCGCGCGCCGCAAGCAGATCGCGCACGACCAGCAGCACGAAGATGCCGATCGAGAGATGCAGCCCGTAAAACGACAGCATCACGCGGAACCACGCGGCCAGCTCCGCCGAGGCGAGAGGAAGGCGCGGATTGAGCTGCAGCAGCAGCACGGTCATGTACGCCGCCGCCAGCGCGCCGGCCGCCACCGCGTTCGTCAGCATCCGCAGGTACCGAACCATTTTTTGCGGCGGGGTCCCCTGCACCCCGCCTAGCTCCTTGCTCGCGGGGCCCCAACGCCCCGCGCCGCTCGTTTCTTTCCGGCGGGGACCCCTGCACCCCGCCTGGCTCA
>JBBDWL010000089.1:0-45901 GCA_040902895.1 Vicinamibacterales bacterium
GTTGACGCGATCATCAATCAGAAGGGCAAAGACGTCATCTGCATCTACAACGCGATCGGCCAGAAGCAGTCGACGATCGCGCAGGTCGTGCGGACGCTCGAGGAAGCCGGCGCGATGGAGTTCACGATCGTGGTTGCGGCCGGCGCCTCGGATCCGGCGCCGCTGCTCTACATCGCGCCTTACTCCGCGTGCACCATCGGCGAATATTTCCGCGACTCGGGCCGCCACGCCCTCGTCGTGTATGACGATCTCTCGAAGCACGCGCAGTCGTATCGCGAGATTTCACTGCTGCTGCGGCGCCCGCCGGGCCGCGAAGCGTATCCGGGCGACGTGTTCTATCTGCACTCGCGCCTGCTCGAGCGCGCCGCGAAATTGAACAACGCGCAGGGCGGCGGCTCGCTCACGGCGCTGCCGATCATCGAGACGCAGGCGGGCGACCTGTCGGCGTACATCCCGACGAACGTCATCTCGATTACCGACGGCCAGATCTTCCTCGAGAGCGATCTGTTCCACCAGGGCGTGCGTCCCGCGATCAACGTCGGCAACTCCGTGTCGCGCGTCGGCGGATCGGCGCAGATCAAGGCCATGCGCGCGGTCGCCGGCCGTCTTCGCCTGGAGCTCGCGCAGTACCGCGAGCTTGCCGCGTTCGCGCAGTTCGGATCCGATCTCGACAAGGCCACGCAGGCCCAGCTCAATCGCGGGCGCCGGCTCGTCGAAGTGCTGAAGCAGCCGCAGTACCGGCCGCTCGCTGTCGAGCAGCAGGTGGCCATCATTTACGCCGCAACCAACGGCTATCTCGACGAGGTGCCGGTCGAGCAGGTACGGAAGTACGAAGAGGACCTCTATCGTTTTCTCGCGAACCGGCATCCCAGCGTCATGACGAACATCGCCGAGAAGAAGGTGATGGACGATGCGGCGAAGGCGCAGCTGGATGAGGCGCTGAAAGAGTTCAACAAGGAGTTTGCGGCCGCCCCGGCGGCGGTGTAACCGCATATGCCCTCGTTATTGGATCTCCGGCGCCGCATCCGCGCGGTCAAGTCGACGCAGCAGATCACCAAGGCCATGAAAATGGTCGCGGCGTCGAAGCTGCGCCGCGCGCAGGAACGCCTGGTATCGGCGCGCCCATTCGCGACCGAGATGCTGCGCGTGCTCAACAGTCTTGCCGCGCGCGTCGAACCGGATGCGCACCCGCTGCTCGAGGATCGTCCGCCCGCGAGCGGGCCGACGCTGCTGATCGTCATCACGGCGGATCGCGGCCTCGCGGGCAGCTTCAATGCCAACGTCGTGAAGGCCGCGACCGCGTTCATCGCGAAGGATGCCGGCGGCGACGTGGCGGTCGGCCTGATCGGGCGAAAGGGACGCGACTTCTTCGTGCGGCGCGGCTTCGACGTGCGCTATGAGGCCGTCAACATCTTCCAGAAGGTGCAGTACGAAGACGCGCGCAAGATCGCCGAGGCGGCGATCGACGAGTTTACGGGCGGGGCGAGGGAACGGAGCGGGGCTTCGGGGTCCCCGCGAGTGACCGAGCTTGGCGGGGTGCAGGGGTCCCCGCCATCAAACAAAGTCAGCAGCGTGTATCTGGTCTACAACGAGTTCAAATCGATCATCTCGCAGCGCGTCGTGATCGAGCGGCTGCTGCCGATTGCACGCCTCGACATCGAGCCGGGGCCCGACACGAACGAGCAGCAGGTGGACTATCTGTTCGAGCCGGGTTCGGATCAGATTCTCGAATCGCTGCTGCCCCGGCACGTCGAGACGCAGGTCTGGCGCGCGCTGCTCGAGTCGGCGGCGGCGGAACATGCCGCGCGGATGACGGCGATGGATGCCGCCACGCGCAACTCGTCCGAGATCCTCGAAAGCCTGACGCTCTATATGAACAAGGTCCGCCAGGCTGCGATTACGCGCGAAATCATCGAAGTCGTGTCAGGCGCCGAAGCGCTGTAGAACTTAGAACTCAGAACTCAGAACGAGGATCAGGAACGCACATGGCAGTCGCAGCTGAAACGCAGACGAAGCAGAAAGTCGGCAAGGTCGTGCAGGTCATCGGGCCGGTCGTCGACATCGAGTACGAGAGCGGCCTTCCCGAGATCTACAACGCCGTGCGCATCGTGTCGGACGCCGGCGCGGCGCAGGACGTGGACATCGTCTGCGAAGTGGAGCAGCACCTTGGCGAGAACCGCGTGCGCGCGGTCGCGATGAAGCCGACCGACGGATTGCAGCGCGGCATGCGCGCCATCGACACCGGCGCCGGCATCACGATGCCCGTCGGCCCCGCAACGCTCGGCCGCGTCCTCAACGTGCTCGGCGAGCCGGTCGACTTCCCCGATCAGCCTGTGAATTCGAAGGAGCGCTGGCCGATCCACCGCAAGGCGCCTTCACTCGAAGAGCAGTCGACCGAGCTGAAGATGTTCGAGACCGGCATCAAGGTCATCGATCTGCTCGAGCCGTACCTGACGGGCGGCAAGATCGGCCTGTTCGGCGGCGCCGGCGTCGGCAAGACCGTCATCATCATGGAGCTGATCCACAACATCGCCCTGAAGCACGGCGGTGTGTCGGTGTTCGGCGGCGTCGGCGAGCGCACGCGCGAGGGCAACGACCTCTGGCTCGAGTTCCAGGAGAGCGGCGTCATCAACCTCGAGGATCAGTCGAAGTCGCGCGCCGCGCTCGTCTATGGACAGATGACCGAGCCGCCGGGCGCCCGCCTGCGCGTGGCGCTGTCGGCGCTGACGGTGGCCGAGTACTTCCGCGATGCGGAAGGCAAAGACGTGCTGCTCTTCATCGACAACATCTTCCGTTTCACGCAGGCAGGCTCCGAGGTCTCGGCACTGCTCGGACGCATGCCGTCGGCCGTCGGCTATCAGCCGACGCTGCTGTCGGAGATGGGCGAGCTGCAGGAGCGCATCACCTCGACGCGCAAGGGATCGATCACGTCGGTGCAGGCGATCTACGTGCCCGCCGACGACTACACCGACCCGGCGCCGGCGACGACCTTCGCGCACCTGGACGCGACGACGAACCTGTCGCGATCGATTGCGGAGCTGGGGATCTATCCGGCCGTCGATCCGCTGGCGTCGACCTCGCGCATTCTCGACCCGCGCGTCATCGGCGACGAGCACTACGACGTCGCGCGCAACGTGAAACAGGTGCTGCAGCGCTACAAGGATCTGCAGGACATCATCGCGATTCTCGGCATCGACGAATTGTCGGAGGAAGACAAGCTGTCGGTGTCGCGCGCGCGCAAGATTCAGCGGTTCCTCTCGCAGCCGTTCTTCGTCGGCGAGCAGTTCACCGGCATCAAGGGCCAGTACGTGCCGATCGCCGAGACGGTGCGCGGCTTCAAGGAAATCGTGGAAGGCAAGCACGACAACGTGTCGGAACAGGACTTCTACATGGCCGGCACGATCGACGAGGTCGTCGAGCGCGCCGAGAAGCGCGCGAAGGCCTGATGGCTGCCCTTCCGGCCTCCATTCGCCTCGACATCGTGACCCCCGAGCGGATGCTCGTGCGCGAAGAGGTCGACGAGGTCGTGGCGCCCGGCGAAGACGGATACTTCGGCGTGCTGCCGGGACACACGCCACTGCTTGCCGCGCTGAAGGCGGGCGACCTCTGGTATCGCAAAGGGCAGGAGAAGACGCACGTGGAGATCGCCGGCGGCTTCGCTGAAGTCCTGCCCGATCGCGTGACGATCCTCGCCGAGGCAAGCGCGCCAGACGCGCCGGGGACCTGATGCGAGGGAGTGGAGCGGGGCGTGCGGGCCCCCGCCGCTAAAATGTCGCTTTCCTGGGCCGTCGCGACGCATCCTGGGCTGAGGCGGGATTCCAACGAGGACGCGTACGCCGCGCGTCCCGATCTCGGCCTGTTTCTCGTGGCCGACGGCATGGGCGGCCACGCCGCGGGCGAGGTCGCGTCGAACGTCACGGCCGACGCGATCGAAGCGTTCTCGAACGACACGCGATCGCGCGACACGAACCGCACCTGGCCCTTTCCCTTCGATCCTTCCCTGTCCGTCGACGCCAATCGCCTGACGGCCGCGTTCCGGCTCGCGAACCGGCAGGTGGCCGCGCGCATGGAAACCGAGCAGGAGCTGCGCGGCATGGCCACCACGGCCTCGGCGGTGCTGCTCGACGAGCGCAGAGACGGGCTGCATGCCGCGATCGCGCACGTCGGAGACAGCCGCGTGTATCTTTATCGCGACGCCGCGCTCCGGCAGCTGACCGACGACCATTCCTGGGTCGGCGAACAGATTCGGTCGGGCGTGATGAGCGATGCCGACGCGCGCCGGCATCCCTGGCGCAATGTCGTGACGCGCGCCATTGCCGGCGGCGCCGATCCCGAGGTCGACCTGATCGAGATGATGATGGAGCCGGGCGACCGGCTGCTGCTCTGCAGCGACGGCCTGTCGGGCGTGGTGCCGCTCGAACAGATGGGACGTCTGGCGTCGGGGCCGGAGCTCCAGGCCGCGTGCGACGCGCTCGTCGATGCCGCGAATGCCGCCGGAGGACCGGACAACATCACCGCCGTGCTGATCGCGATCACCGCCGACTAGGAACTGATGCTCCAGAACCTGCGCCAGCTTACGCGCTACCGCGCCTTGATCCAGACGCTGGTCGCGCGCGAGCTGAAAGCGCGGTACCGCGGGTCGGTGCTCGGATTCTTCTGGTCGTTCATCAACCCGCTGCTGCTGCTCCTGATTTATTCATTCGTCTTCACCTATCTGATGCCGCCGGCGCGCATCGAAGGCTTCCCGGACCCGTATCCGTTGTTCCTCTTTTGCGGCATCCTGCCGTGGACATGGTTTTCGGCGTCGCTCAACGAAGCGTCCGGCTCACTTATCAGCAACGGCAATCTGATCAAGAAGGTGCTGTTTCCCGCCGAGGTGCTGCCCATCGTGAGCGTGCTCGCCAACATGGTGCACTTCTTCATGGGGCTGCCAATTCTCATCGCGTTTCTCGGCTACTACGAATTCTTCGGCGAGGCGGGCAAGATCAGCCTGCACCCCGCGGAATTGATCTGGTTTCCGGTCGTCGTGCTGGTTCAGCTGCTGATGACGACCGCGTTCGCGCTGGTGTTGTCGGCCCTGAGCGTGCACTTCCGGGATATTCGCGACATCCTGTCGAACGTGCTGACGCTGTGGTTCTTTGCCACGCCGATCATCTACCCGTGGTTCGGCGACCAAATCAAGCCATTCCGGAAGTACCTGAACCTCAACCCGTTCACGCACCTCGCCGTGTCGTACCAGGAGATTCTGTTCTTCCCGGAGAATGCCTTCGGCCACTGGGCGTCGCTGCTGCTGCTCGGACTGTGCTCCGCGGTGTTTTTCCTGTTTGCCTACTGGCTGTTCGATCGCCTGCGTGATTCCTTCGCGGAGGTGGTGTGATGCGTCACGCCATCGAGCTCACCGACGTCACGAAGATCTACCGCCGCTATGGCGGCCGTCAGTTCTCGACGCTGAAAAGCGCGCTGTTGCGCCGCAGCGTGCTTCGCGATCTGGCGCCGGCTGAGACCTTCGCCGCGGTGCGGAATCTCTCCCTCAGTGTCCCCACCGGTTCGACGTTTGGCGTGATGGGGCGCAACGGCTCGGGCAAGAGCACGGCGCTGAAGCTGGTAGCCGGCATCACGAAGCCGACAAGCGGTACCGTCAGCGTGCAGGGACGGATCTCCGCGCTCATCGAGCTCGGCGCCGGCTTCCATCCCGAAATCTCGGGCCGCGAAAACATCTATATCAACGGCATCATGCTCGGCCTGACGAAGCGCGAAATTCACGATCGCTTCGACGACATCGTCGACTTCGCCGAGATGCGCGATTTCATCGACGCGCCGGTGAAGACGTACTCGTCTGGCATGTACATGCGGCTCGGATTCGCGGTGGCCATCCATGTCGATCCCGATGTGCTGCTCGTCGACGAGGTGCTGGCGGTCGGCGACGAGGGCTTCACGCACAAGTGCCTCGACAAGTTCTCGGAGTTCAAACGGCGCGGCCGCACGATCCTGCTCGTGACGCACACGCTCGATCTGATCGAGAAATTCTGCGACGAGGCGATCTGGCTCGATGCCGGTGAGAATCGCGCCGAAGGCGATCCGAAGCGCGTGGTCAGCGCCTACCTCTCGGCGGTCGCCAGCACTGAAGAGACGCAGCTCGCTGAAGGGGACGCGAAGGCGCAGAAAGCCGCCCAGACTCAGGCAGTGCCCGCCGGCGCCATTGACGATGTGCCGGGTCAGGAAGCCGCTGAGACCGAGGCCGCATCGGCGGAGCCGCCCGACATGTTCCAGGCCGACGAAGGCCGCTGGGGCACCCGCGAAGTCGAGATCACCGGCGTCGAACTGTTCGGGCCCGACGGCAAACCCGCGCATGTGTTTCAGTCGGGCGAGCCGATGAGCATCCACCTTCGCGTCTCGGCAAAGCAGACGGTCGATGACTACGTCTTCGGCATCGGCCTGTTCAACGTCGAAGGGGTGTGCTGCTACGGGACGAACACGAGTCTCGAGGAATATGAGTCGGGCCGGTTCTTCGGCGAGGGTGAAGTGCGCTTCGTGATTGGCGGACTCGATCTCGTGCCGGGCACCTACAAACTTGATGTCGCCGCGCACACGAAAGACGGCTACCAGTACGACTATCACCGGCTGCTCTACACGTTCCGCGTGAAGAGCCGCCTGCACGACACCGGCATTTACCGGCCTCGTCATGCCTGGGCATTTTCGGGTGGCGTGTCTTTCACGAAAATCCAGGCGGCGGAAGACGAACCGCCGCAGGCGTGAAGCGCCCGGTTTCCCGCGGGCTCGCCGTCCCGCGCCAGCTGCCTCCAGCGTACAGCCTCGCGATTGCGGCCTTCGTGATCCTGCTCGACTACGCGGTCGGGCCTCGCATCGAGTTCCCCGGCCTGTTCATCGTTCCGGTCGTTTACGCGGCGTGGTACGGCGGTCTTCGCTGGGCACTGCCGCTCAGCCTGTTGCCGTTCGCGCACGTGACCATCGTCATGGCGGCGCCTGGCGCGGCGGACGTCTACGAGGCCGTGATCAGCGCCGTGGTGCGCGTGCTCGTCCTCGCCGCCGTCGCCTGGTGGATTACGAGCGTCGCGCAGGCTCAACGCGCCCTCACCAACGAACTCGCGCTGCTCGAAGGTCTGCTGCCGATCTGTGCCTATTGCAAAAAGATTCGCGACGATGCGGGCGACTGGCAGGTGCTGGAGAAGTACATCCAGGAACGATCGACAGCGACCTTCACACACGGCGTGTGCGAGGCCTGTCTGAAGCAGCAGCTGGGCTGAGCGGCCTCGCCGAGCCTGGGCGCCGGCGTACGCTAGGATCGAGAGTTCGGTTTCGGCTTGGCGACGTACACATCGAGCAGCCTGACGCTGCGCGCGTTACTCAAGGGCGCAGTCAATCGCGCAGGGATACGTCCGTCTTCCCGACGTCTTACCGGCCTCACACCAGCCGCCCACGCGCTTGCCACGGCCTCATTCGCGATCGAGCGCGCTCCCGTTCTTGCCGTCACCGCCACTGACGCCGATCTCGAAACCGCGATTGCGGATGCCCGATTCTTTCTCGGGGCGCTCACGGGCCTGTCGGACGACGAGCTCGATCGCACCGTACTGCCCTATCCATCGCTCGAGGTCGATCCCTATCGCGGCATGACGCCGCACCTGGATGTCGTCTCGGCCCGCGCCCGCGCGCTGCATGCGCTCGCAGCGGGCACCGCGCGCATCGTCATTGCCTCGGCTCGCGCCTTGCTGCCGCGCGTCAGTCCGCCCGCGCAGATCCTGGCGGCCGGCTTCGATCTTCACGCCGGGAGCGAGATCGACCCGGCGATGCTGGCATCGCGGCTCGCGGAAGCCGGCTTCACGCCTGAAGATCCGGTCGATCAGCACGGCGAATTCTTCCGGCGCGGGGGCGTGCTCGACGTCTTCCCCGCCACCGATGCCCAGCCGGCGCGCCTCGAATTCGTCGGCGACACGATTGAGTCCATCCGCCGCTATGACCCCGGCACGCAGCGTTCGACAGGCGAGATCGATCGCCTCGTGATCGTGCCCATGCGCGACGTGCTGCCTCGGCCCGACAGCGAGGGCACGGTCGAAGACGAGGATCGATCGGGCACGGTCTTCGACTACCTGATCAACGCGCGCCTGCTCGTTGCAGAGCCCGATGAAATCGAGACGCAGGGCCGCGCGCACGAAGAACAGATTGCCGCCAGCTATGAAGACGCGCGGCAGCGCGGCCGGCCGGCGCCGCCGCCATCCTCACTCGTCATCACGTGGGAGGAAGCGCGCGTGCGCCTCAAAGGCGCCACCTCGTTCGAGCAACTGGCGATTGAAGACGCTGGAGCGGCGCTTGCCGATCACGTGCCGTCGCAGCCCGTGGCTGAATTCCAGGGCAGGATTCCCGACTGGGTCGACGAGCTCAGGAAAAGCCGCGAACGCGGAGAGACGACGGTCTTTGTCGCGGCGACGCCCGGACGCGCCGAGCGCACGCTCGAGCTGCTGGCGGAATACGAGATTCTCGCGGAGTCGATTGAGGGGGCCGAGCAGACACGTCACGCCAGCGTGCTGGTCGGCGTCGGCTCGCTCTCGAAAGGCTTCAGGCTGCCCGCCGCCGCGCTGCAGCTCTATGCCGAGACCGACGTCTTCGACGAGGAGCGGCGCGTGCACGAGCGCCGCAAGTCGGCGGCGCGCACCTTCCTGTCCGACTTTCGCGACCTCAAGGTCGGCGACCTGGTCGTGCACGTCGACCACGGCATCGGCAAGTTCGTCGGCCTGAAGAAAATGCAGGTCGGCCACGAGCCGGTCGAGTTCATGGAGCTGCGCTACCAGGGCGACGACAAGCTCTTCGTCCCGGTCGAGCGGCTCGACCTCGTTCAGAAGTACACCGGCGGCGCGCATCCGGCGCTCGATCGGCTCGGCGGCACCACATGGGAAAAGGCCAAGACGCGCGTCAAGAAGGCGATGCGCGACATGGCCGAGGAGCTGCTCAAGCTCTATGCGCAGCGCAAGGCTGTGCCCGGTCATGCGTTTGCCCCCGACTCGCACTGGCAGGAAGAGTTCAACGACGCCTTCGAGTACGACCTCACCGTCGATCAGGTCTCGGCCATCACCGACATCACGCGCGACATGGAATCACCGTCGCCGATGGATCGTCTGCTCTGCGGCGATGTGGGCTATGGCAAGACGGAAGTCGCGATGCGCGCGTCGTTCAAGGCGGTGATGGACGGCAAGCAGGTCGCGTTTCTGGCGCCGACCACCGTGCTCGCCTCGCAGCATCTCAAGACCTTGCGCGAACGGTTCAGCGGCTTCCCTGTGTCGATCGACATGGTCAGCCGGTTTCGGACGAAACAGGAGCAGAAAGCCACGCTCGCCGCGCTCGCCGAAGGCAAAGTCGACGTCATCGTCGGCACGCACCGCCTGCTGTCGAAAGATGTCATCTTCCGCGACCTCGGCCTGCTCGTCGTGGACGAGGAGCAGCGCTTTGGCGTGACGCACAAAGAGAAGATCAAGCAGATGCGGAAGAAGGTCGACGTGCTGACGATGACGGCGACGCCGATTCCGAGGACATTGAACATGTCGCTGGTCGGCATTCGCGACATGTCGGTGATTGAGACGCCTCCGCGCGACCGCATGGCGATCCAGACGCAGGTGGTGAAGTTCGATCAGCCGGTGATCGCCCGCGCGATCCGGAACGAGATCGAGCGGGGCGGCCAGATCTATTTCGTGCACAACCGCGTCGAGTCCATCTTTTCCATCGCCGGTCTCATCACGAGGCTCGTGCCGGAGGCCAGGGTGGCCGTCGGCCACGGGCAGATGGATGACGAGGATCTCGAGCGCGTGATGGTGGACTTCGTCGCGAAGAAGTTCGACGTGCTGGTTTCGACCACCATCATCGAGAACGGGCTCGACATTCCGAACGCGAACACGATGATCGTGAACCGCGCGGATCGGTACGGTCTGGCGCAGCTGTATCAGCTGCGCGGACGCGTCGGCCGATCGGATCGGCGGGCCTATGCCTACCTGCTGATTCCGCCGGAAGAAACGCTGTCGACGGTGGCGCGCAAGCGGCTGGCGGCGATTCGGGAGTTCAGCGATCTGGGAAGCGGTTTCCGCATTGCGGCGCTCGACCTCGAAATCCGCGGCGCAGGCAATCTGCTTGGCGGCGAACAGAGCGGCCATATCGAGGCGGTGGGCTTCGACATGTACATGAAGCTGCTCGAAGAGGCCGTGCGCGAATTGAAGGGTGAAGAGATCGAGGACGATCGCCGGGCGACGATCAATCTGAACATCGATCTGAAGATCGACGAGGCGTACATTCCCGACATGAATCAGCGGCTCTCGATTTATCGCCGCATGGCATCGGCGCGCGATACCGGCACGCTGGATCGGCTGCTCGACGAGGTGCGCGATCGCTACGGGACGCCGCCGGTGTCGGTGCTCAATCTTGCGGAGTACGGGCGGCTGCGCGTTGCGGCCGAGCGCATCGGCATTGAGTCGATCGAGCGCGAAGGCGCCGCGCTCGTACTGAAGTTCCGGAACGACGCCCGGATCGAGCCGCCGCAGCTGCTGCGCCTCGTCCAGACCCGGCCTGACCTCAAGCTGGTGCCGCCCGGCATTCTGCGGCTCGAGCCGGCGCCGCCACGCCCCTCGACTCCGCTCGGGGCTGGCCTGAGCGCAGTCGAGGGCCGGCCGGCCGCGTCCGTTCAACGTCCTTCTTCAGTACCTGCCGCGGCAGCAGCGCCCTCGAACGTCCAGCCCGGCCGGATTGCGCGGCTGCCAAAGCCGAAGGAAGACACCTCGGCCTCGTGGTGGACCAGCCGGGCAACCGCCGGGGCCGTGACTCCGGGGTTCAGCCGCGACCAGATTCTGAAGCCGGCCGCGGTCGATCCAAGGGCGCCGGGCGGAATCTTCGACCGGCTGTCGGGCTTGCTGGATGACTTGGGTACTGCTGCCGGACTGCGCTAAAATATTGATATCTAGAAGGTTATAGCCAATGACACGACTTTTTGCCGCCACTCTTGCGGCCGCAGCTCTTTCCGCGACCCTTGCGGCCACGCCGGCGCCAGCCCAGGAAATCATCGAGCAGATCCTGGTCAAGGTGAACGGTGAAATTCTCACGAAGACCGACCTCGAGTCGCGCCAGATTCAGGCGCTTCGCGATCAGGAGGGCGCGATCGATCCCGATCGCCTGAAGAACGACGCCGAGCTGCAGAAGATGCTGCTCGAGGTGACGCCCGCGATCCTCGCGTCCTCGATCGACGAGATGCTGCTCGTCCAGCGCGCGCGCGAGCTGGGCCTGCGCGTCACCGACGAGTGGTTCCAGAAGACCATCGACGAGATCAAGAAAACGAACAAGATCGAGACCGACGAGCAGTTCGCCGCGGCGCTCCGCGGCGAAGGGCTGACGCTCGAGCAGTTCCGGCGGGTGTTCGAGCGCCAGGTGCTGCAGCAGCAGGTGATGCGCCAGGAGGTGAGCTCGAAGATGTCGCTCACCGAGCAGGAGGCGAAGGAGTACTACGCCGCGCATCCCGACGAGTTCACGGCCGCGCCAACGGTGACGCTGCGTGAAATTTTCATCACAGTGCCGGTGCAGCAGCGCGATGGCGGCGAGTCGTTCAGCGTGGCCGACGATGAGCAGGCGGCGGCGAAGGCGCAATCGGTGCGTGAGCGGATCGCAAAGGGTGAAACCTTTGAAAAGCTCGTCGAGGAGCTGTCAGACGCGGGCTCGAAAGCCAACGGCGGCCTGATTGGGCCGATCCTGCGCAACGAGCTTGCGCCCGCTCTGCAGAAGATGCTCGAAGGCATGAAGCCCGGAGATGTGGCGGCGCCGATTCGCACGCCGCGCGGCTATCAGGTCGTCAAGCTCGAGACCGCGACGGCACCGACGCCCGCCCCGTACGAAGAGGTGCGCGATCTCATCGCCGACAAGGTCGTCGATCAGAAGAGTCTGCTCGAGCGGCGCAAACTGCTCGACCGCCTTCGCGCGCAGGCCATCATCGAATGGAAGAACGAGGATCTCAGGAAGCTGTACGAACAGTTCCTGGCCCGGGCGGGAGCCGCCAGCGGGTTGAACTGATGGCCGTTGACGCGCCCTGGTATGCGATCTGGACGCGTTCGCGACATGAGCAGGTCGTTCGCGAGCAGCTCGAGCGCAAGGGCGTCGAGACCTTCCTGCCGACGATTCTGAAGTGGAGCCGCTGGAAGGACCGCAAGAAGCAGATTGAGTGGCCGCTGTTTCCCGGCTACTGCTTCGCGAAGTTCAACGCCACCGATCGGCTGCCCATTCTCAAATGCACCGGCGTCGTCAACATCGTCTCGTTCGATGGCGAACCGGCGCCGATTCCGGAGGCGGAGCTGGCGGGCATCAGACAGCTGGTCGAAAGCGATCTCGCCTACGATCCCTGCCCGCTCATCAATGAGGGCGACAGAGTCGAAGTCACGCATGGTCCGCTGAAGGGCGTGGTGGGACGGCTCGTCCGCAAGGGATCGCACGCGCGCCTCGTGCTCGCGGTCGAACTGATCGGCCAGGGCGTGTCGGTCGAAGTCGATGCGGCGGACGTGAGGCGATACTGAAATTCAAAGTTGAAAATTCAACTTACCAACTTTCAATTCACATGATCACCCTCCAGTCTCCATTTGCGTTGGCTCCCATGGCGGGGATGACCGATACCGCGTTTCGGCGGCTCGTGAAGCGCCGGGGCGGGTGCGGGCTTGTCGTGACCGAGATGGTCAGCTCCGAGGGTCTTGTGCGCGGGATCGATCGGACGCTCGAGTTCGCGGAGTACACCGAGGAAGAGCGGCCGGTGTCGATTCAGATCTTCGGCGGCGATCCGGCGAAGATGGCGGATGCGGCGCGGATCGTCGAAAGCATGGGCGCCGACGCCGTCGACATCAACATGGGCTGCCCCGTGCCCAAGATCGCAAAACACAACGCCGGCTGCAGCCTGATGCGCGAGCCCGAACATGCCGCATCGGTCATCAAGGCGATGGTCGATGCCGTGAAGATTCCGGTGACCGTGAAGATGCGTGCCGGATGGAACGACAGCGAGATCAATGCCCCCGTGCTGGCGCGCATGGCGCAGGATGCGGGCGCGTCAGCCGTTGCCGTGCACGGCCGGACAGCCGCGCAGTCCTACTCGGGATTCTCGGACTGGGATCTCATCGACCGCATCGCCGGCTCTCTCGAGATTCCTGTGTTCGGCAGCGGCGACTGCGTCGAAGCGGCGCAGATGGTAGAGCGCCTGCGCGGCACGCGCGTGTCAGGCGTGCTGGTCGGACGCGGCGCGCTGCGCAATCCGTGGATTTTCGAGCAGGCGCAGGCGCTTGCCGATGGACGCGAGCCGCGCGCGGTCTCGATGGACGAGCGCGGGCAGTTCCTGCTGGAGTACATCGATCTGCTGCTCGCCGAGCGCGTCGACGAGCGCGACGGGTTCCGCCACAGCGCGCCGGGCCAGGCGCCGCTGGCGCCCGCCGACACCACGCCGCGCGGCCGCCGCAAATGGGTCATCAACAAACTGCGCGCGCTGAACTCCTGGTATACGAAGGGGCTCGACGGCGGCTCGCAGCTGCGCGTCGCGATCAATTCCGCTGAATCGATCGATCATTTGCGCGACATCATCGTGACGTTCTTCGGCACGCCCGTGCACGCCTAGTGAAAAACGCGGTCACAAGCCGTAGAGGCGCGGCCCTGACGCTCGCGTCAGTCGGCGCGAAGGACGTCTACCGGGTTCATCCGGGTGGCCCTGACTGCCGGCGCGAGGCTCGCGAGAACCACTATCGCTGCGAGGAGGCCAGCCGCGCTCAAATAGACCCATGGCGCCATCTCCGTAACGCCGAACAACTGGCTGCGGATCGTGCGCGATAGTCCGGCCGACAGCGCGATGCCGACCCCGATGCCGATCCCGGCGAGGACCAGGGCCTGCCGCAATACAGCCATGAGGATGCTCCGAGGACCTGCGCCGATCGCCATTCGGACCGCGAACTCCCGCGTCCGATCGACCACAGTCTCAGCGACCAGGCCATAGAGTCCGACGGCGGCCATCAACAGCCCCAGCAAGGCGACCAACCCGAGCACCGAAGAGATAATCCGCCGGCCGGCCATCTGAAACTCGATCCCCTCGGTGAGCGATGTCCTTCCGTAAAGGGGAATGGCCGGATCAATGGACGCCGCGGCCTCGCGCAGCGCGGCGGACGCCAACGATGGCGGCCCGTCGGATCGGGCGAGGACCGTTACACGAAGAAGTCCAGACCGGCCGAGTGGCCGGTACAAGATCGGCTCCCACTCGGCGCCAGGGCCGTCCCCGCGAACATCGGCCGCCACGCCCACAACGCGGCATTCCATCGGAGCGCGCCTCGGGCTCCGCGCGATGACCACGACCCGCTCGAGAGCGTTGCTGGTACCAAACAGAAGCCTGGCGAGCGATTCACTGACGACCACCGGACCACACGTGTCGTCGGGTGGACCGAAAGCCTCCCCCTGAGAGAAACTACGGCCGGTCAGCAACGGCAGGCTGAGCACATCGAAGTAGTCCGACGTCACGCCGTTGGTCGCGACAGCAATCGCCTGCTCCCGATCGCGGCCGGGCAGTTGTACGCGCGTGCGAGATATCCCGCTGATCATCGGCGCTCCTGTGCTCACGCTGACCGCGGCAACGGCAGGTGTCGCGCCGGCCCGATCCAGAAGCTCACGATAGAACACGAGCGAGCGTGCGTCGTCATAGCCGTTGTCGCGGGGAAAAATCGTTGCGCTGGCGATGCGCGCCGGGTCGAATCCGATATCTACCCGGACCAGGTTCCGAATCGTCACGAGCAGCAGCATTGCGCCAACAAGCAGCGAGAGCGAAATCGCCAGTTGCATCACCGTCAGTGAATCCCGGATCCGTCGTCCCCGCCGGTTGCCTGCTCGATGGACAGCGAGCGTCAGGCCACCTCCTGATGACGCGAACAGCGCAGGCGCGCCGCCGAAGACGAGTCCCACGAGCACGGACCCGGCCAGCACCAGGCCCGCGACGCGCCAATCAATCGGCAGTCTCAGGAAACCAGCCTCGGGTATGACGATGCCCTCGAGCAGCCGTCCAATCCAGAACGTGAGGAGGAGACCGACGGCGCCTCCCAGGAGCGAGATCAGGGATACGTCCATCAAATGTGCCCGGAGCAATCGCCACCGCGACGCGCCAAGCGCCGACCTCAAGGCCATTTCGTCGCGCCGGCGCGCCCCGCGAAAGAACAGCAGGTTGCCGACGTTCGCCGCAGCCAGCAACAGAAGCAGCACGCCGGCGGAAACGAAGAGCGTGACCATGAGCGTCACCTTCTTTCGCGGGTTTCCGCCGGCGAACGACATTCCGGGTCGGCGTTCGACCAGGATTTCAGCAGTGTGAAAATGCCGATTCTCGGCCGGATAGGCGTCGGCCAGCGCACGAGTTGCGACTGTTAGTTCGGCCCGAGCTTGCTGCAGATCGACGTTCGGTGCCAGCCGTCCGACGAACGACTCGAAGAGCCCGCTGCCTCGACGCCGGTCCCATCGATCGCGCGGCACGTGTCTGGCGTAGGACGACGTCGATCCAGGGAGCCACATCTGGGAGTAGTGATCGTTTTGCAGCCCGCGAAACTCTGGCGGAGTGACGCCGACGACAGTGAAGTCGAGGCCGTTGACCTGAACCGAACGGCCCGGCGCACCCTCCGGATTCCCGAACAACGTCGTGGCGAGCATGTGGCCAAGGATCACAACGGGAGTGCCGCCAGGCTCACGGTCCTCCTCGGGCGCAAAGTGCCGGCCCGCGGCCATGCGCATGCCGAGGACCCGGAAATAGTCGTGCATCACGAAGTTGACATCCACGTGGAGCGCGCCCATGCCCGGCACCGCGATCGAGGCCGATCCGCCCGAGTGCCCCGCCAGGCCCGTCAACCCTCTCAGGCCATTCATCAGATCAGCGTGATTCAGGTACGACAAGCGAGCGTTGTCGCGGTCCCCGGTCTCGTCATGCGTGACGAACTCGACGTGTACCAGCCCATCGGCGCCGGTCACCCCTGGCGCTGGGCGGAAGAACACCGCGTTTGCCAGACCGGCAGTCGCGGCCAGCGGAAAGGTGCCGAGCGCGATCGTGAGGATGGCGGCGATGGCGAAGCTCGGATTGCGTCGGAGCAGGCGGATGGAGAAACCTGCGTCGCGTGCCAGGGAGTCGAGCGCCGCTCCGACACGCACGTCCCTCGCGTTTTCCTTGCAGGCCTCGACCCCGCCGAGGCTGAGGCGCGCGGTGCGGCGGGCGTCCGACGGGGTCGCGCCGGTGCGTTCCCGATCCTCCGCAGCCAGGTCGAGGAATCCTCGCAGCTCCTCGTCCATCTCGCGCTCGAACCGGTCGCGGTTGAAGATGTCAGAGACGGCCTTGCGCGCGCGATCCAGCCAGCCCATGCTTCCGCTCCTAGGTCGCGGCCACCACACGCGCGATCGTCTCTGAGGCGCGCTCCCAGGTACGCGTCTCGTCCTTCAGGCGCCTGCGGCCGGCGGCGGTGAGCGAATAAAACTTGGCGCGCCGGCCAGTGTCGGTCTCGCGCCATTTGGCGGCAAGCAGGCCCTGCCGCTCGAGACGGTAGAGCGCGGGAAATAATGAGCCGCCGTTGATGTCCAGCGCCCCCTGTGTCACTTGAAGCAGCCGCTGCTTGATGCCGTAGCCGTGCAACGGCTCAAGCCGCACGGTCCTCAGGACCAGAAAGTCGAGCGTGCCGTAGAGCAGGTCGTTGCGTTTCCCGGCCATGATGTATAGACAGGCTAGAGCTTAGCCATCACACATCTAGACTGTCAAGATGTCAGTTCACATCCGCGAATCAATTCCATTGGCCTGCTATTTGCGCGACTCTGGCCGGCCAGAGTTCTGAGAAATTCATGCCAGCGCGCGCCCCTTACTCGACTTACTCGACTTACTCGACGTCTCTCAAAGCAAAGTCATATGCTTCGGCCGCCTCGCTCGTGCGGTAGAAACGATCGCCGAGCTCCGCGTGTGCGGGATGCGTGAGGTAGGCGTCGAGATCGGCGGCTGAGTCGAACTCGAGCAGCGCGAAGAACGGGAAGTCGCGCGCGAGGGCGTCGTAGGGACGCCCCTTCACGATTCGCGAACCCACTACAAAGCGCCGGATCTGAGGGATCTGCCGGTGTGCCGCGCGCATCGCATCGAAGAAGGCTTCGCGCTCGCCCGCCGCGAGATCAGCTTTCGGCCGGAAGAGGATCACGTGCGCGATCATCGGGGGCCGCGTCCGCCGCCGGACCCGCGTCCGCCCCCGGGCCCACGGCCACCACCGGGCCCGCGCCCGCCGCCAGGACCAGGTCCGCCCCCGGGACGCCGTCCGCTTCCAGGTCCGCGTCCACCACCGGGGCCTCGCCCGCCACCTGGCGCACGATCGCTCCCGAAGGGTCCGCGTGGACCCGGCGGCCGGGCACCGCCGGCTGGCCGGCCACCGTCTGGAGGACGTCCTCCCGGCCTGTCTTCCCTTTCAGGCCACGGCGCCCGCCCTCCGGAGGGTGGACGTCGATCGCCAAATGGATCGCGATCGCTCGTACGCCCGGGCGGCCGGCCGCCGGACGGGCGGTCGCGGAACGGCCTCGGAGGACGGTCGCCGAAGGGTTTGCCTGGCGGTCGATCGCCAAACGGTTTGGCGCCGGGCGATCCGCCGAAAGGCCTGCCTGCGGGCGGGCGTCCGAACGGTTTTCTTGCGGGCCGATCGCCGAACGGCTTCCCCGCCGGGTGATCGCGGAACGGAGGCCGGGCGTCTGGCGGTTTGCGGGCGGGCCGATCGCCAAACGGATCGAAATTCGTTCCGCCAGGTTTGCCGCCGCCGGCCGGCGGTTCCTCATCGCGCTCGCGCCGCATGCGCGCGACCGTCTTGAACCGCGCGCGCTTCTGCTCGCGCGATTGTTCGTACTTGGCGCGCGGGTCCTTGTGATCGCCGCCGGGCCGCCAGTCGCGCGGCCGCCGTTCGCGCGGACCGCGACGATCCTCGAGGGCCGCCTCGCGCGTCGGAAACACTTTTCCGCGCTCGAACCAGACGATCGCGGCATCGGGCTGTTTGCTCTGCAGCTGTTTCAGCGTGGGCAACAGATCTTCCCTGTCACGCCCGCGAAACGCAGTCGGCTGCCCTCCCGCGATAATCGTCCAGTACGCCGCCCGCGACATTAATCGGCCCTCACGAAATCACCAAATCACCAGATCACCAGATCACCAAATCCACGACTCAGTTCCCTCTTTCGAGCCGCTTCAGCTTCTCGATCAGCGTCGTGCGCTTGATCTGCAGCAGATCGGCGGCGCGGCGCTTGTTGCCGCTCGTGCGATCGAGCGCCTTTCTGATCAGCATCAGCTCGACGTTCGAGAGATAGCCGTCGAGGTCTACCCCGTGCTCCGGCATCGCTTCGGTGTGCACGCCCGATGCCGCCGTGGGCGACGCGGCGCGAATCTCATCGGGCAGATCGTCCACCTCAATCTGCGCCCGTTTCGGCAGCAGCGTGAACATGCGCTCGACGACATTTTCGAGCTGACGCACGTTGCCCGGCCATGGATAGATCATGAGCTGCCGCATCGCGTCCTGTGAGATCGCCGACGGCCCTTTGCGGGCATCGCGGGCGAGCGACGCCAGGAAGTGCTGCACCAGCAGCGGAATGTCTTCGCGCCGCTCGCGCAGCGGCGGCATGCGCACCGGCACCACATTGAGCCGATAGAAGAGATCCTCGCGGAACTGCCCTTCCTTCACCATCATCGCGAGATCGGCATGTGTCGCGGCGAGCACGCGCACGTCGACCTTCACCGTCTGCGAGTCTCCCACCCGCTCGAACTCGCGCTCCTGCAGCACGCGCAGCAGCTTTGCCTGCAGCGCCGGGCTCATGGTGCCGATCTCGTCGAGAAAGAGCGTCCCGCGATGCGCGTGTTCGAGCTTGCCCTGCCGGTTGGCCACCGCGCCCGTGAAGGCGCCGCGTACGTGGCCGAAGAGCTCGGCTTCGAGCAGCGTCTCGGGAATCGCGCTGCAATTGAGCGCGACGAAGCGATGGGCGCGCCGCGCGCTCGCGTGGTGAATGGCGCGCGCCGCGAGCTCCTTGCCCGTCCCGGTCTCTCCCGTGATGAGAACGGTCGCCGGAGAATCCGCGACGGTGTGCAGCAGTTGAAACAGCGCGCGCATCGGCTCGCTCTTGCCGACGATGCCCTCGAGGCGATAGCGCTCGTCGAGCTGCGCGCGCAGGTAGTCGTTCTCGGAGCGAAGCCGCCGCTGCTCGAGCGCGGCCGTCATCACGTGGAGCAGGGCGTCAAACTGGAATGGCTTCGTGATGAAGTCGCTCGCGCCCTGTTTGATCATCTCGACCGCATCCTTCACCGTGCCGTAACCGGTGATGACGATCGCGATGATGTCGGGATATCGGGCCCGCGCCTCCTCGAGCACGCGGCGGCCGTCCACGCCAGGCAGCCGGAGATCGGTGACGAGGATGTCGTACGCGAATTCCGACAGGCGGGCGAGCGCGCTCTTCCCCTCGGCGGCCTGTGTAACCACGAATCCGTGATCCACCAGCTGCTCGCCGATCGCTTCTCGCAGAGCCTTTTCATCCTCGACAAGCAGCAGATGCCAGGGTTCAGCCATGAAACAGGTGGCGGCATTTTGACACCCTAGAGGTCTGCGCGCAAATGCCGATAGATGCCAACGAGGACGCGAGGAGCGGAGCGGGGCTCTTGGGGGCCCCGCGAGCGACGAGCCAGGCGGGGTGCAGGGGACCCCGCCGGAGAAAAAAACAATGATTGTCGAGCGCAAGACGATATCGATTATGAAGGCCTGCGAGCTGGTGGGCGTGAGCCGCCGCACCATCTATAACTGGATCGCCAACGGCAAGGTCGAGTACGTGCGCACGGCGGGCGGGTCGGTCCGGATCTTCGTCGACACGCTCTGGCGCGAGCCGGAACAGCGTCCCGGGTGGGGCAACCGCAAGAACAGCGTCTCGGCGTGATCGCGCATCATCGAGGCGAGCGGCTGCACGTGCCAGACAACCAGGATCTCGGCCGGCTGTTTCACCAGCTCAATAACCAGCTGGGCATTGTGCTCGCGAACGCCGAGCTGCTCGAGGCACGCGCCACCGACGTCGCAACACGCTCGCGCGCGGCCCAGGTCGTCAGCAGCGCCCTCGACGCCCTGTCGACGGCCCGGGAGATTCGCAAACTCACAGATTCCGGCCCATCGAACACTTAAATCCGCCAAAATAATGACAGCTTAGCGCCTTTGTCAACTAATTGACGCAGGAACGCCCGTAACTGCACGCCCCTTCACAATCGCCGTTTTCCCGTAAACAGCTGATTCTAAAGACCTTCAATCTTCAATTGTACTTCGTCAATCTTCAATCCCTGATTGGCCGTCCGGTTGCGCTAGGGCTCCCGAACCTCGAACTGAAAAGGAGCTCCCAACATGTCGCGCCAGCCCCTGGCCGCCGCCGACCGTGACCGCATCGCCCAGAGCCTGCCCTTTGTCGAATCGCTCGCACGAAGGGTCGCCTCCACCATGCCGAACTCGATCGATATCGGGGATCTCGTTCAGGACGGGATGCTCGGCCTCATCGACGCCGCGCGGCGGTTCGACGAGGGGCGGGGCATCAAGTTCGAGACGTTCGCCGAGCGCCGCGTGCGCGGGGCGATGATCGACGCGCTCAGAAAAGATGCGTGGCCCCGCGGTGTGCGCCGCGTGCGCCGCGAGCTCGAGGCCGCGCGTGAATCGCTGCGCCGCGAGCTCGGGGTCGAGCCGTCGATGCAGGATCTCGCCACACGCGTCGGCACCGATGTCATGCGGCTCGAGCGCACCATCGTGCGCATTCACACAATCGAATCGACGTCGCCGCACGCGTCTGCGGAATCCGTCGAAGGCGCGTCGCTGCCGGCGGTGCTCATGCCGAGCGAGCCGCCTGCGCCTGACAAGGCCTTCGAGACGCAGGAGGTCAAGGATCGCGTGCGCCGCGCGATCGGCGCGCTGCCGCCGCGCGAGCGGAAGATCGTCTCGATGTACTACTTCGGCGAAGCCACGATGAAGCAGATCGGCACCGAGATTGGCGTCAACGAATCGCGCGTCTCGCAGCTGCACGCGCGGGCGCTGGATCGGTTGAAGCGGCTGCTCGCGGCCGAAACCGGCATGCACGAGGCGGCGACCGACGCCGCGCGGGCGAAGCTGTCGATGGTGCCGCACGGCAAAGCGCAGGGAGCGGAGCGGGGCATCGGGGCCCCGCGAGCGACCGAGCCAGGCGGGGTGCACCCTTCGACGGGGCTCAGGGTAGCCCCGAGCGAAGTCGAGGGGCAGGGGTCCGCGCCGAAGATGAAGATGGCCCGGGCCGAACGGCCCGGCTCAGCGCAGCGTCTCGCGGGCCAGTCGCAGAAGATCGCGTAGGCGGAAGGGTTTCGCGAGCCAGCGGCATCCGCTCGACTCGAGGAACCGTTCCGCATCGGTGCCGGCCACGTCGCCCGTCACGAACACCACACGGCGGGCGAGCGCCGGCTTCTCGCTCGACAGCGCGGCGAAGAACGCCGGTCCGTCGAGACGCGGCATTTTGAGATCGCAGACGATCAGGTCGTAGTCGGCGGTCCTGACGCGCTCGAGCGCCTCGATGCCGTCTGCCGTACGATCGACCGCGAACCCCGCGTCCGCGAGCGCATCGCCGACCGCCGCGCGCAACGCCGCCTCATCCTCCACCAGCAGCGCCTTCGATCCGGCTGGAATCTCCGCGCGCGGCGCCGCCGCGGGCTGCAGGGGCGCGCGCACCGCCGCGCCGCCGGCCGGCAGCTCGATGATGAACGACGCGCCCTGCCCCGGCTGCGACTCGACGCGCAGCCGGCCGCCATGCTCCTGCACGATCGCATACGCCACGGTCAGCCCGAGGCCCGTGCCCTTGCCGACTTCCTTCGTCGTAAAAAACGGATCGAAAATCCGCGGCCGCACCTCCTCCGGCACGCCCGGCCCATCGTCATGCACCTCGAGGATGAGGGCGTCGCGGTCGGGTTCGTGCCACGTGCGCACGATCATGGTGCCGCGGCCATGGGCGCTCAACATGGCCTGCTCCGCATTGATGACCAGATTGAGCAGCACCTGTTGAATCTGATGGGGATCCGCGAAGACGTGGGGAAGTCCCGCGGCAAGCGCCTCGATGATCACGACGTTGCTGACGCGCTGTTCGTAAGCACGGAGCGCCAGCGTTTCGCGCACGACATGGTTGAGATCCACCATCGCGCGCGTCGTATGCCGCTTGCGCGCGAACGTGAGCAGGTTGCGGACGATGCGCGCGGCGCGCTCCGCCTGCGTGAGGATGGCCTCGATGCCCTTGGCCGTCGTTTCTTCCGACGGCTTCGTCGACATGCGCTCGGCCCACGTGAGAATCGCCGCGAGCGGATTGTTCAGCTCGTGCGCCACACCGGAAATGGTTTGACCGAGCGACGCCAGTTTTTCCGCCTGCAGCAGCTGGTGATAGACGTCTTTGGCCTGATCGTCGAGCTTCTTGCGCTCGCTCACGTCGCGAACGAGCGCTTCGACGGCGAGGCCGGGGCCGTCCGCCTCGGCCAGGGCCGTGACCTCGACCCAGAACGGCGATCCGTCGGCGCGTCTGACACGCAGCAAATAGTCGCGCACGCTGCCGTCACGAGTGAGCCGCTCGATGAACGCGTCGCGCGCCTGCGGATCGACGAAGCGATCGGCGGCAAACGGCTGCACGTCTGAGTCGGGCGTGTCGGCCGCCAGTCCGAACATCAGCTTCAGATACGGATTGGCGGACGCGGTCTCGCCGCCGGCGGCGTCAACCGTTCCGAGGAAGATGCCCTCGGGCACCTGGTCGAAAAGGCGTTGCAGTCGCGTCGGCGGCATCAGCGGATTGATAATAGAGCCGTTCATGTTTGCCGACTCACTCTTTCGCGATCAGGTGGCGCTCGTCACCGGCGGCGGCACCGGTCTCGGGCTTGCCATCGCGCGGCGCCTCGGTGCCCTTGGCGCCCGCATCGTCATCGCCAGCAGACATCAGCCGCATCTGGATCAGGGAAGCGCGGCGCTGACGGCGGACGGAATCGAGGTTGACGCGATCCAGGTCGATATCCGGCAGCCGGAACAGGTGGATCGGATGATGGACGCGGCCGTCGCGCGCTTCGGGCGCGTCGACATCCTGGTGAACAACGCCGCCGGCAACTTCATCTCTCGCGCGGAGGATCTGTCGCCGAACGGCTGGAACGCCGTGGTCGGCATTGTGCTCAACGGCAGCTTTTACTGCTCGCGCGCGGCGGGCCGGCACATGATTGCCAGAGGGGGCGGTGGATCGATTGTGTCGATTCTTGCGACGTATGCGTGGACGGGCAGCGCCGGCACCGTGCATTCCGCCGCGGCGAAGGCAGGCGTGATGGCGATGACGCAGACGCTCGCCGTCGAGTGGGCGCGCCACGGCATCCGTGTGAACGGCGTCGCGCCCGGGCCGATCGCCTCGCCGGGCGCGGCCAGACAGCTGTGGGACAGCCCCGAGGCCGTCGAACGCATCCGGCAGTCGGTGCCGCTCAAACGCTGGGGGCAGCCGGGCGAAATCGCCGACGCGGTGGCGTTTCTCGCCTCACCGCATGCCGCTTACATCACCGGTGATGTGCTCACCGTCGACGGCGGCCAGTGGCTCGGGACGGGCCCATTTGGATTTCTGGACGCGCGCGAGTGAAAGACGCCATGCAGCTGCCGCAGATCGCGATGATGCAGGCCCAGTCGGCCGGCACGGGTTTCTATTTGTGCGTCCGCAAGGATCTGCGCACGGGCAGGAACGGCGGCGAGTTTCTCGCCATTGTGCTGCAGGACATCTCGGGCGAGATAGCGGGGAAGATCTTCAACGAGGTCGACACGCTGAAGCAGGAGTTCGAGGCAGGGGAGTTCGTCAAAGTGCAGGCGCGCGGCAGCCTGTACAACCAGCGCCTCGAGCTGCTCATCGAGAAGATTCGGCGGGTGCATGCCGACCGCGACCGCCTCGACGGCTTTCGTGAAGAGGATTGCATCCGTGCGTCGCCGTACGCGCCCGACGAGATGTGGGCCCGTCTCGAGGCATATGTCGCCGGCGTCGAGGATGCGCACCTTCGCGCGCTGCTCACGAACATCATCACCGCGCATGCGGCAAAGCTGAAGATCTGGCCGGCGGCGCAGACGGTGCACCACGCCTACCGCAGCGGCCTGCTCGAGCACATCGTGAAGTTGATTGAAACGACGTCGGCGCTGGCCGCGGCCTACGGCGCGCGGCGCGATCTGCTCGTGGCCGGCGTGATTCTGCACGACATCGGCAAGCTGCGGGAGCTGAGCTACGACACCGCGACGCAGTACTCCATCGAGGGCAATCTGATCGGGCACATCACCCTCGGCGCCGAGATGCTGCGCGACGCGGCGGCAGCCGTGCCCGATTTCCCGGCGACGCTGCTGATCGAACTGGAACACATGGTGCTGTCGCACCACGGGTCAAAGGAATTCGGCTCGCCCGTGGAGCCGATGACGGTGGAAGCGTTCATCCTGGCGACGTGTGACGAGCTCGACGCGCGCCTGCATCAGATTCATCGCCACATCGCCGAGGATGACACCGGCGCGCCGTTCACGCCGTATCACTCGCGGCTGAAGCGCGTGTTTTTCAAATCCGGCGGCGACCGCCAATGAGCCGCACGAGCAGCAGGACGATGGCGATGACGAGCAACACGTAAATGAAGTTGCCCATCGTGTTGCCGCTGACGAGTCCCAGCAGCCACAGCACGATCAGGATGATGGCAATTGTCTCGAGCATGGTTCCTCCGGGGCGTGGTTCTGCAACGGGAGTGCCACGCCTGAGCTGACCTTGTGGCGCAGCAATATTAGTTCTGATTGTGAGCACATTGACAGAACTATATTCAGTTATTATTCTTATATAGAGAATATATGACTGATTTGGACGCCATCGACATCAAAATCCTCGACGCTCTGCAGCAAAACGGCCGCGTCCCGCAGGTAGAAATTGCCCGGGAGGTTGGCCTGGCGCCTTCCGCCGTACTCGAGCGGATGCGGAAGCTCGAATCAAAAGGGGTGATCCGGGGCTATGCCGCGCTCGTCAGCCCGAAGGCCGCCGGCCTCGGGATGCTCGCCTTCATCGCGGTGCGCACGGCGGAAGTCGCGGGCGAAGACAAGGTCGGTCGGGACCTGGCAAACGTTGCGGAAGTGCTCGAAGTCCATCACGTGGCCGGCGACGACTGCTTTCTCGTGAAGATTCGCGCGCGCGACGCCGAGCATCTGGGCGAGCTGCTCAAGAGCAGCATCGGCCGCATCAGTGGCGTGCGCTCGACGCGCACCACGATCGTGCTGGGCTCGCTCAAGGAATCTCTTCGGCTGCCGCTGCCTGATGCTGCGGTCGAAGAGGCGGCCGCGTCATGAGCCCGGTCGTGCGCCGCCGCGCGTACCTCGCTTTCGTGCTGGTCTGTCTGATCTGGGGCACCACGTATCTCGCGATCAAGGTTGCGCTCGAGACGATTCCCCCGATGGCCATGGGCGGCATTCGCTACGCCGTCGCCGGGATCGCCCTCGGTCTCGGTCTGTGGCTGCGCGGCACCCCGCTGCCGCCGCGGTCGACATGGCCGTCGTTCGCCTTCGTCGGGTTTTTCATGCTGGGCCTCGGCAACGGCGGCGTGGTCTACGCCGAGCAGTTCGTGCCGAGCGGCCTCGCAGCGGTGCTGATTGCCACGTCACCGTTCTGGATGACGGGCGTCGAAAGTCTCTGGCCGGGAGGGGAGCGCCTCACACTGCGCCATCTCGTCGGCCTCATCGTCGGCTTCACCGGCATTCTCGTGCTGGTCTGGCCGGATCTGCTCACCTCGTTTTCAGGCGGATCGCGGTATGGGATCGGCGTGCTGGCCCTGCAGATCGCATGTGTCGGCTGGGCCATCGGTTCGTCGTACGCGAAGCGCTTCTCGCAGTCGCGCGATGTGCTTGCGGGCGCGGCGCTCCAGATGTTTTTCGGCGGCGCGTGGATGCTGCTGTTCGCCACGCTGGCGGGCGAGTGGCCGCGCCTGCACTTCAACGGAAAGACGACGTTCGCGCTTGTGTACCTCACGGTGGCCGGATCGATCGCCGCATATACGGCGTACGCCTACGCGCTGAAATATCTGCCCGTCTCCACCGTGTCGCTCTACACGTACGTCAATCCGGTGATCGCCGTCGTGCTCGGCACGCTGCTGCTCGGCGAGCCGTTCGGCGTGCGCATGCTGGTGGCCGCCGCGATCATTGCCGCCGGCATTCTCATCGTGCGAACCGGCGGCGCATCGGCCGTTGTCGAAGGAGCGTCCATCAGTGTCGAAACCGTGCCTGTGCGCCGCGCTTGTTAGCGCGCTCCTGCTTGGCGCCCCGGTCCAGGCCGCCGCGCAGAACGCGCAGGGAACGCCGGCAAAGCGAGTGTTGTCGTTCCTGGCCGGCGGTGCGGCGGGCCTCGTCGCGCACGAAGCGGGACATCTGGCGGCCGGCCTCGCGCTCGACGCCGATCCCGGCTTCAAGCGGCTCGACTACGGCATCATTCCGTTTTTCGTCGTCACGCACGATCCCGTTTCGCGCCGGCGCGAGTACGTGATCGCCGCATCGGGATTCTTCGTCCAGCACGCCGCCAACGGCCGCGACGGCGTCCCGGAGCCTGTGATTGGGATGTTCGTTCTCGTGCCCGCCACGCTCGATGCCGTACGGTATCTGAAGCAGGATCCGGCGTGGGCCCGATGGACGTCGCGGGCCGTAAAGGCAGGGCTCGTGCTACTCGCGGTCAAATGATCTCCGGCGGGGACCCCTGCACCCCGCCTAGCCGCGTCGCTCGCGGGACCCCGACGCCCCGCTCCGCTCCTCGGCGTCTGACCCGTCGGCAGACCCGAGAGCAAACGTCATCGTGCCCTCGATCACGACCTTGCCGTTGACGCGTCCGGCGCCGGCCAGCACGCCCATGCGGTTGCGAAGCCGTTTGACGACCGCTTCGATCTCGACGACATCGCCAGGATGCACAGGCCGCCGATAGCGCACGCGCTCGATCGCCCGGAAGTAGATCAGTTTGTCGCGGTTTTCAGGCTTCGACAGGATGAGAATCGCGCCGACCTGCGCCACGGCCTCGGTGAGAATCGTGGGTGGCATCACCGGCTCTTCCCCGTCACGATGCGACAGGTAGCGCTCGTTGAGCGAGATGTTCTTGATGCCGACGATGCGCTTGTCCTGCTCGAACTCGGTGATGCGATCGACCAGCAGAAACGGATACCGGTGCGGAAGGATCCGCCCGATGGCCTGATAGTCGAGCGGCAGCACCAGGTCTGACATGTCGAACCAGTATAATTCTCAAGTACCCGCCGCGAATGGAACACGTGTCTGCAGAACCCGTCACCGAGCATGAAGTCCTTCTGACCCTTTTCGATCTGGGCCGGCAGGTCACGTCGGTCCTCGAGCTCGAGGAGCTGCTCCCAAAAATTCCCGAACTGATCGCCCGCCTCATTCCCTTCGACGCCTTTGGCGTCTACCTCTATGACGAGCGTCGTGAGGAGCTGCGTCTGGGGCATGCCCTGGGCTATCCCGATCGCGATGCCGGCTTCCGTCTGAAAGCAGGGGAGGGGGTCGTCGGGCGCGCGGTCAAGATGCGGCAGCCCGTGGTCGTGGGCGACGCCGCCGACAGTCCGGATTACATCGAAGTGGTGCCGGGGATGGCCTCAGACCTCGTGGTGCCGATGACCTATAAGTCGCGCGCTGTCGGCGCCCTCAATGTCCTGAGCCGCGACCGCAACCGGTTCGGCGAGCGCGACGTGCAGATACTCCGGCAGTTCGGTGCGCACGTGGCCGTGGCGCTCGAGAACGCGCGGCTCTTCGAGCAGGCCAGGCGCGACGCCGACGCGTTCGAGACGCTGGCCGAGATCGGGCGCGACGTCGCCGCGCTGCTCGATCTCGACGAGCTCCTCCCGCGCCTCGCGCAACTGGCCAAACGGGTTGTCGATTACCGCACGTTCGGCATTCTGCTGCTCAACGACAGGACGCGCGAGCTCGAGATGCGCGTGGCCGTGCAGTATGGCGAGAAAGTGGACCTACCGCACGTCAAGCTCGGGGAAGGCCTGGTCGGGTACGCGGCCCTGCACCGCGAGGCCGTCGCCGTCCCCGACGTCTCGAAGGATCCGCGCTACATCAAGGTGGTCGACGACGTGCGGTCGGAGCTTGCGGTGCCTCTGCTGCTGAAAGACCGCTGCATCGGCGTCTTCGATCTCGAGAGTCCGGAGCTCGACGCGTTTTCAAAGCGAGACGTGGAGATTCTCACGCTGCTCGCCAGCCAGGCCGCGGTGGCAATCGAGAATGCGCGATTGTACGAAGAAGTGTCGACGACCGAAGCGCGGCTCGAGAAGGAGCTGCGGTTCGCGCAGCGCGTGCAGGCGGCGCTGCTGCCCACGGCGCTGCCGAAGCGCATCAAGGGCGTCGATGTGGCCGCGGCATTTGCCGCCGCGCGCGAGCTTGGCGGCGACTTCCACGATTTCCTCTCGCCGGAATCGAGCACGCTTGTCGTCGCGCTTGGCGACGTGTCGGGGAAGGGTGTGCCGGCCGCGCTTTACAGTGTCTTTGCAGGCGAGCTCGTGCGCGGGCGCACCTTCCGGCGGCGGTACGTGCCGGAACGCTCGACGCCGTCAGGCGTGCTCACGTCGATGAACACGATCCTGCACCAGCGTCAGCTCGAGGAGTACTACTGCACCCTGATTTATGCCGTGTTCGACTTCAAGCACCGGACCGTGACGATCTCGAATTCCGGCGTGCCGTACCCGGTGCACTGCACCGAGGATCGCTGCGAGCTGCTCGAGCTGCCCGGCGTGCCGCTTGGCTCGTTTTTCGGCTCAACCTACGACGAGCTCACGGTGCCGATTGCGACGAACGATGTGTTCGTGTTCTGCAGCGACGGCGTGTCGGAAGCCATGAACGCGCGCGGCGAGGAGTTCACGTCGGCGCGGCTGATCGACGCCGTTAAACAGGTCCGCGCTCAGAACGCCCGCGAGATCGTGCAGGCTGTCGTGAGCGCGGTTGAAGACTGGCGCGGCGGGGCGCCGCCAAACGACGACATGACGGTCGTCGCCGTGAAATTCACTATCGCCGAGCGTCAATAAAATCCAAATCGTCCTGCCGCACGTGAAGGCCGAGCGACCGGCCGCCCAGCGTGGCGACATCCTGCACTTTGCCTCTCACACGCACGCGTGCCCCCTTGCTAGGTACGCGGTCGTCGTTCGACACCACCGTGATTTCGCCAGTGCCGTCGTCGACTTTGTACATCTTGTAGGGTACCAGCGGAACGCCCCATGACTCGGTGACGACGCCCTCGAATGAAATCGAGCGATCGACATAACGGCCGGGATTGGATTTGACCTCTCCGATGTTCGCCGCGCGCGCCGCGCAGCCCGACGCGACCAGTGCGACCGCGAATCCCATAGCGACGAGCTTCGTTCGTGTACCGAGCATGAACTGCCTCCACTCCGGGCCTCGCAATTCCCGAACCATCCGGGCCGAAGGATGGTAGGGATGGCCCAGCCGAGATAAAAAAAGGCCGCGGGGAGAATCGTGAACGGTCCGGAGAGCGGCGATGCCAGCGCCTGCCTGAGGTTACGCTCTCCGGTGATTCTTTCGCGGCCCGCACAGTCACATTCCAAACGATGTGCCGCGCGAAATCTGCAAAATTCCTAACAAAAACGTCCGAAGGCAGACAGAGCGGCGGCAGTTTGTCACCCGCGACGGACGCCCGGTGACCTCCACAGGTGGCGCAGCCCTTCAAGGCTCGCGATCGCGGACGGTGGCTGCCGCGAGCCTGCGGACAACCTTCTGAGGAAGTCGTGCGTCAGATCCTCGAAACAACTGTGGAGGTTCTCACATGCGATTCTGGAACGCCTGCGGCACAGCCCTGATTCTCGGCTCGGCCGCACTCACGATGCCTGCCGCCAGCACCGCGCACGCGCAGGCCATCCGTCACGAACGCGGACTGCTCGCACCGGTGCAGCGGGCATTTGAAGTGCTGAACCCGGGTGCGGGCAGCCGCATCGGCGTCAGCATCGAGGACGTGGCCGCCGAGGACGTGGCTTCGAGGAAACTGGCGTCGCAATCCGGCGCCCTCATCACAACGGTTGAGGAGGGAACGCCTGCGGAAGAAGCGGGGTTCCGCGCGGGAGATGTCGTGCTCGAATTCGACGGCGAGCGCGTGCGCAGCGCCCGCCAGCTCACGCGGCTGGTTCAGGAAACGCCTGCCGGCCGGAAGGTTGCGGTGACCGTCTCGCGTGATGGACAGCGGGTGAATCTCACCGTTGAGCCCGAGAGCGCTGCCCGTGTCTCGACATTCACGCCGGGCGTACGCGTCGACGCAGCGCCGGCCCCCCGGGCGCCGCGCGCGCGCGCGCCGCAGGTGTTTCGGACCCCGGCGCCTGAAATCCTCGACCTGCCGGAGTTCGAGACCTTCCGCGGCGGGTTCGCCTTCAGCTTTGGCGGAGGCCGCCTCGGGGTAAGCACTCAGACCCTGCGGGAGCAACTCGCGAAGCACTTCGGTGTCGAGCGCGGTGTGCTCGTGACCGAGGTCGTCGAGAACTCCGCCGCATCGAAGGCCGGCATCCGCGCCGGTGATGTGATCACGAAGGTCAATGGCACGGCTATCGACGATGCCGGCGATTTGGCGAGGGCCCTCGGTGATAAGAACGGGGACGTGACGATTGAGCTGGTCCGCGACCGGAAGCCGCAGACGCTGAAGGCGACGATCGAGGCGTCGCGGACCCGCACGTACCGGCGGATCATCTAACTGTAGGGCGGGCTTAACATCGCCCTACGCTTCGGCGGCCCGCCGCGTCTCGGCATCCGCCGGTGAAATGCTCGCCGCGAGCTGCGCGGCAACGATGCGTGCCAGCGACTGCACATCGCTGGCACGTTCCCGTCCATTTCTCAACTCCACCGCAAGCACGCCCATGCAGCCGGCGCGGGTCAACAGTGGCACCGCGAGTGCGCCCGGGTGCGTGCCATCGGCGCCCACCACCTGCACGCTCTTCGAGCGCCATGCGGCGGCCGTTGCGTTGTCGGCTTCGAGTGCAAGCGGCCCGACGCGCGCCATGATCGCCGGCGAATAGCCGTGGCTCAGCGCGGGCGCGATCGCGTTGCCCGCCGGGTCGATCATCCAGACGATGAGGCCATCGGCGTTCACGACTTCCGCCACCCGGGCCAGCACGGCCTGCAGATCGCGCGCGTCGAGCAGCCGGGCCAGATCGACGCAGACATCGGCGGCCTGGGCCAGATCGACGGACGCGACGGTTGAAGCAGGCGTCGCGGGTGACGCGGGTGGGGCGGCTGACGCGGGTGCGAAGTCGTCGAGTCTTTCGAGGCTGGCGTCGAGCGCAGCGTCGATCGAGTCATCGCTGATCGCCGCGCTGCGTTCTGGCAGCGCCGGTTCCTGCTTCGGTCCCCGAAGCAGCAGGAGCAGCGCCACCGCCATGCAGGCGCCGAGCGCGGCGAGGGATGCGAGGTGAATCTGCCGATCGCGGGTGAGCGGCGCCGACACGGCGGCTCGCACGGCAGCGGCGGCCCCGGCCGCATCCGTACGGGCGGCGGCAATCATCTCGTAGCCGTCCGCGAATATCAGATCAGAGGCCATGGCGCGCTGGCCGTTGCGCGTGTACTCACGCGCGCGCGCATCCATCGGCACGAAATCATCGAGCCGCGATATGGCCGAACCGGCCTCGGCCGCGGCCGCGGCATTGGTGGCGCTGGATTGGATGCCGGCAAGTGCCGCGCGAGCGGCGGCAATCGATTCATCGACGCGAGCGGCCCAGAAATCCAGACCCTGGCCAGGCGCCACATACCCGCGCTCGGACGCGGCGATCTCCATCAGCGCCAGATCGGCCTGCCGGGCCGCGACATCGATGGCCGTCACGCGATCGCGCGCGGCATCAATCGATTTGTAACGAGTCAGGGTCTGGTGGATGGCGGCGCCGGCAATGGCAGCGAACACCAGCACAACGATCAATCGCGTGGTTCGTCGCTTCATTCCCGCTTACTATACAGCGCGAATGCGGGCGGCGATCATCATCAATCCGGTCTCCGGACGCGCGCGGGAGGGTACCGCCGCTGCGAAAGAGGCCGCCGCGCGGGAGATCGCGGCCGCATGCGAGGTGACTGTCGACGTCGTGATGACCGAGCGCGCGGGACATGGGGCTGAGCTCGCGCGCGGATTCGCCGCCGAGGCGCGCGACACGATCGTCGCCTGGGGCGGCGACGGCACGGTCAACGAAGTCGCCGGCGCGCTCGCGGGCACGGGCGTCGCGCTCGGCATCGTGCCCGCCGGATCCGGCGATGGCTTTGCGACCACCCTCGGCGTGCCGCGCGATCCGCGCACGGCTCTTCGCGCCGCGCTGATTGGAAGCACACGGCCGCTCGACGTGGGGGAGATCAACGGCCGGCCCTTCTTCAATCTGGCCGGCATTGGCTTCGACGCGCGGGTCGCCAGGCGCTTCAATCTGCTGACCAGACGCGGCGGCTTTCCCTATCTGCTGATCGGACTGCACGAAGGCCTGACCTATCGCGGGCAGCAGTATCGCGTGCACCTCGACGATCAGCCGTACGATTTGCGCGCCTTCCTGATCGTCTTTGCCAACGGCCAGCAGTACGGCAACAGCGCCATCATCGCGCCGGGCGCGCGGTTCGACGATGGGCTGCTCGATGCGCTGATGGTCGACGCCCGGCCCTTCTTTCCACAGCTGTGGCGCGCGCGCCGGCTGTTCATCGGGCGCGACAAGACCGTCAACGGCATCGTGCGACAGGCCGTGCGGAAGGCCGTGGTGGAGTCAGACGATCCGATTGATATCCATCTCGACGGCGAATGTTTCGAGGCGGGCAGGCGGCTCGAGGTTGGGGTGCGCGAGGGCGCGCTGATGCTCAGGCTGTAGGTTTCCAGCGGCTATATTTCAATGTCGTCCAGACGGCCTTGAACGCGTCGCGCATGCCGATCTTCTTGCCCTCGTCGTACGTGCGGCCCTGATACGCAATCGGCAGCTCGCGCAATCGCACGCCCATCCTCGAGACCTTGCACGTAATCTCGGGCTCCATCGCGAAGTCGCGCGACTGCAGATCGAGCCGGTCGGCCACGTCGCGCCGCAGCATCTTGTAGCAGGTCTCCATGTCGGTGAGCGCGAGGCCGGTGAACACGTTCGAGAATGTCGTCAGCACGGCATTGCCGAACCAGTGCCAGCGCCGCAGCCCGCCCCGGCCGCCCGCGCGCTTCATGAAACGCGACCCGTACACCACGTCAGCATCGCCGGCCGCGATCGGCGCGATCAGCTTCCGGAAATCGGCCGGGTCGTACTCGAGGTCTGCATCCTGAATGACGAGCACATCGCCGCGGGCGTCGCGGATGCCGCGGGCCACGGCCGCGCCCTTTCCCGCATTCTGCGGTTGAAGGCAAATACGAACATCGTCGCGGCCCTCGAACTCGCGCAGGATGTCGCGTGTGCCGTCCTTCGATCCATCGTCGACAATCACCAGCTCCAGCGTGTGCGGCGACAGATCGACCGCCAGCACGCGCGCGATGATCTCGCGGATCGTCTCGCGCTCGTTATAAGCGGGCATGATGACGGAAAGCTTCATGAAGCTGAATCAGAGCGTCGGCAGGTACGGGGTCAGAAAACGGATGATGAGCGTGAAGCGTCCCGTGAAGAGCAGCACACCGAGAAGCACGAGCAGGAGCCCGGAGACAATCTCAATCGGGCGATAGTAGCGCCGTACCTTCGCCGAGGCGGCGAAGAACTTGTCGATCGCGAGCGACGTCAGGAAGAACGGCACGCCGAGGCCGGCTGAATACACGGCCAGCAGCAGCACGCCTTCGCCGATCGTGCTCTTCGATCCGGCAATCGTCAGGATGCCGCTGAGGATCGGCCCGATGCAGGGCGTCCATCCGAATCCAAACGCCATTCCCACGACAATCGCACCAGCAGGCGTCACCGGCTTGCGGGACGTATGCACGCGCGCGTCACGATTGAGCCATCCGAAGCGAAACACGCCCATCAGGTGCAGGCCGAGAATTGCGATGATCACGCCGGCGACCTTCTGGACGATGCGCAGATGCTGGAGCAGCAGCTTGCCAATCGCGCTGGCCGACGCGCCCATCGCCATGAAGATGATCGAGAACCCCAGGATGAAGAAGAGCGTGGCGATGATCAGGCGGCGGCGCGCGCCGGCGTCGGCCGTGCGCATGTCTTCGAGCGACATCCCCGAGATATAGGAGATGTAGCCGGGGATGAGCGGCAGCACGCACGGGGAAATGAACGAGAGGAACCCGGCGCCAAACGCGGCGAAGAGCGAGACGTCAGGCACGCAACAGGAGCTTCATTTAACTTCGCGCAGGGGGATCACGTCGGCGCGGGGCAGCGGCCCGAACTCGACGCCGAACTTGATCGGCGGCAGGTCCTGGAACATGAAGTCCCACTTCCAGCGCTCTGACGGGTTCGACGTCTGCAGCCAGGTTCGCTGCGAGACCGGGCGGGCGAATTTGATCGAGCGCAGGGCTTCGTAGCCGGGGATGGCCGTCACGCTGGCGGCGAGGCTCTCGCGAATGGCCGCGGCGCTGGCGAATGGGATGGAGGCGCCAAGAATCGACGCAATCCGGGTCAGGATGCGCCAGTCTTCCTGGGCTTCGCCGGGAGGCGTAATCGCCTGCGCCGTCGCCTGCACCCGGCCCTTGAAATTCGTGTAGGTCGCGTCCTTTTCGGCAAAGCACGCGCCGGGAATCACGACGTCGGCTTCAGACGCCAGCGCCGTCAGCAGCACGCCCTGATAGATCAGGACAGGCAGCCGGCCGGCGCGGCGCGCCTCCAGAATCCAGGAGACGTCGCCGATCGATCCATCCGGTCCGGGATCGAAGACATACAGCGCCTGGATGCGGCCGGCTGTCAGGTCGCCGCGGATGCCGCTGAGATCGGCCGGCGCGCTTTCAGCTGGAACGGCGAAGCCGAGGTCGCGCGCGCCGCGAAGGTTCGGCGCGTCCACCGGCGGCACGACGAACGTCGTATCCGCAGGCTGTGATTTCGGCTGATACCGCCAGCTCAGGGCGACGTTGCGCGGGCCGCCGGCGAGTCCGGCCAGCAGATGCAGCTCCTCGAGCGACGCGTGTGCCGAGGCGAGATACCGCACGGATGCCGCGCCGCCGGTCTCGGCGACGCGCGCTTTCACGGTGTTCAGCGCGTCATCCCAGTTGGTGGGCACGGCCGCACCGCCGCGCCTGACGAGCGGCCGCCGCAGCCGCTGCTCGCTCTCGATCCAGTCGAGCTCGAAGCGGCCGATATCGCACATCCAGAAATCATTGACGTCGGGATTGTAGCGAGGCGTCGCGCGAACCACCTGCGCGCCCTTCGCCCATTCCGGCTTGGCCTTGATCCACAGCGTGGTGTTGCAGCCGCGCTCGCACTGAGTGCAGATCGTATCGATCGCCATCGGGTTGTCCCACGGCCGCGACTTGAACCGGTAGTCGCGCGTCGTGATGGCGCCGACGGGGCAGACGTCCATCAGGTTGCCCGACAGCAGCGAGTGCACGCCCTCTTCCTTGAACGTCGCGATCTGGCTGCCGTAGCTGCGATTGACGATGCTGATTTGCGCGTCGCCGTCGACTTCGCGCATGAACCGCACGCAGCGCGTGCAGAGGATGCAGCGGTTGCGGTTGAGCATCAGCGTCGGCCCGAAGTCGACGTCGGCTTTCACGCCGTTGCCGCCGTCGAACTCGCGGCGCGGAAATTCCATGCGGCTGCGCTCGGGCCCGAACGTATACGAGAAATCCTGCAGTGGACATTCGCCGCCCTTGTCGCAGACGGGGCAGTCGAGCGGATGATTGATCAGCAGGAACTCGAACACGCTCGCCCGCGCCGCTTCCACATCCTCGGAATTCGTCGTCACCACCATGCCGTCGGCGCAGGGCGTGGAGCACGACGTCTGCAGCTTCGGCATCTTCTCGATCTTCACGATGCAGACGCGGCAGGAGCCGTCGATGCCGAGGCCGGGGTGATAGCAGTAGTACGGGACCTGAATACCGGCCTGTATCGCGGCCTGCAGCACGGTCGTCCCTTTCGGGGCCGTGACCTGCTTGCCATCGACGGTGAGCGTGACGCTGTCCATCAGGAAATCTTACTGCACGGACAGGCTAAAGCCTGTCCCTACGCGTTAGCGAACGAACCGTGCGAGGGCCGCGCCGTCGCTGTCGACCTGCACGCGCCGCACGCGCCCCGCGCGCGCGTCAATCGGCACCCGCAGCTCGGCCGAGGTGTCGGTGAGCAGCAGCAGCACCTCACGACTGGCCCGGTTGGCCTGTTCGATCCGAATCGTGATGGGCAAGTCGTAAACAACTGCAGCCTGCTCGGCCCTGATGACCAGCTCGGTCTCACCGCCGGGGAGCGTCTCGACGCGGTGCGTGACTTTCACAGCCGGCACCCCGAAGCCGTAAATCCAGCGCTCGAAGAAGCGCTCGAGGTTGCGGCCGGTCTCTGATTCCATCACGCGGCGGAAGTCTTCGGTGCCGGCCTTCCCGAACCGTGCCATCTCATAGAACCGTCGAACGCCCGCGAAAAACCGCTCGTCTCCCACAAGCCTGCGCAGCATGTGCAGCACGATCGCTGACTTGTTGTAGACCACGGCGCGAAACACGCGGCTGTCGTTCTTGATGTGGCCGAGACGATAGCCGAGATAGATGGGTCCTTCGTCACCCTTGTCGAGCGCCCACGTGCGCATCTCCCGCATCAGGCTGGCCATGGCGTCAGGTCCGCGCTGCTCGCCGGCGAAGAGCGCCGCGAAATACTGGGCGAAGCCTTCGCTGATCCACTGCTCGTGATAGTTCTTCCATCCCACCGCCTGGCCCCACCACTGATGCGCAATCTCGTGCGCGATGAAGAAGGCGGGAAAGCTCTCGAAGCTCACGGGATCGTTTCGCCACGTGACGGTCCCCAGCAGCATCGGCTGATTCAGCAGCACGAAATAGGCGGGGCTGTGGCCGCCCGGCAGATCGCTCTCGCTGACGGCAACCGTGAGCTGCGGATACGGCGCGCTGCCGAGCAGCGAGCGGTAGTACGTGAAGATCTGCTCTGCCTGGTCGGCGATCGCACGCGCGCGGCCAACCTGCCGCGGGCTCGCCACGACATTGAGCGTTGCCGGCGTCTCGCCCGGGATCGCGCGCGACACGACCGGCGCGAAGCGGCCGATGACGAACGACAGATAGCGGATCGGTTTGGCCGACTCGAAGGTGAACGCGCGTGCGGGTGGGGCCGGCGGCGCATCGATGACCGGTTCGGCCGCGCCCGTCTGTATCCCGGTCGCGACCACGTCGAGCGGCTGCGGCACCGTGACGCGCAGGCGCGCGGTCGTGAAATCGGGAACGGTCGACTGGGGGTACCAGTAACTGCGGTTGCTGTAAATCCAGCGCGGATCTGGCGGAAACACGAGCGGCTCCAGGTCCTGCGGAGCCGACAGCGCGACCACCTCCCGATCGAGGGCCTGAGGGGGCAGCCGTCCGCCGTAGTGCACCTCGAGCTCGATCGGCTCTCCCGGCGCCAGCGTCGCGGGAAACGTGACGATGACGTTGTTCTGGCCGACGACGCGCAGGTGCATCAGCCGGCCGTGTCCTTTTGCCACGACGGCGCGCACGACGAGCGACTCGGCCAGCCGCAGCGTCATGCTGGCCATCGGCGCCCCGCGCACTTTTGCGCGAAGGCGCGCGGTGCCTTCGATCCACTCGCGGGCCGGCGTCATGCGCACGTCGACGTCCTGATGCTCGATGTCGTAATCGGCCAGGTCGTCTTCGCTGTAAAAGCGGCCGCGCGCGGCGACCTGCGACGCCGACGGATAGACCGACATGTTGCGCCGGGTCGCGCGCTGAAAGAGGCTGACGTTCTCGGCCTCTGCGCCCGACAGCGCATAGGTGAGATCGTCGTGCCGTTTCGTCCGCACTTCGGCCACGACGTCGCGATACGCTGGAATGAGCGACCAGCGGTCGCGCGACAGATCCTGAAGGTCGAGGCGGTAGGTCTTGTGGGCGAGGTCCTCGAACACCTCGAGCGCGCGGCGGTACTCATCGGGCGACGACTGACGCGGCACCAGCGCCGCGCCGCCCATGCGCGCTCTGAGGTCGGCCGGGTTCAGCCGCACGAACGCCTCATCGAACGCCGCGCGCAGCGCCGGCCGGCCCGAGAAAATTTCGACCTGCTTGCGTTCGGCCGGGTCTTCGGGCGTAAACGTCATTTCTCCGTTGCCGCGAAGAACGATGCCGGTGACGCCGCCGCCGGCTTCGGTGGCGAAGGCGATGCCGCTGCGCATGTGCAGCGTGAAGTCAGTCGCCGTAATCGTGAGTCCCCGCGCCTCGAAGGCCTGCGTTCCGAGCGACAGGCGATAGAGACCGTCGAGCGATGACAGGTCGGAAATTGCGGTGAAGACCCAGCCGGTCTGGCCAGGTTGCGCGTGGGCCGTCCACGTCGCAATGTGTCCGACGGGCCCCCGCTCGAGGAACGTATTGAGCAGCAGATCGACCGATCCATCCTCGCGCGGGATGCGATCGCGCTCGCGCACGACCGCTCGAGTGCGCGGCCCGCGCACGAGCGCTTCGAACGTGTGAATGGATCCGCGCGCCTCCGGCGTGAGGAGCGCGTGAAAGCGCGTCACGTCGCCCGCCTGCAGCACCTCTTCCAGGCGCAGCACCAGATGCGCGACGCCATCCTCCTGGGCCTGCGGCGGGCGCGCGTCGCGCGCGGCGACGGGGGAGGGTCCCGGCATCAGGAGGGCGGCGAGACCGGCGATGAGCCACAGCCGGATCTGCATGGTATTCAGACGTTCGAAGCGGCCGCAGCGCCGGGAGCGAGACCTTCGCCGTGCCGGACGAGCGCGAGCACGGTGAGATCGTCGGCGAGCTTCGCATCGCCCGCGTACGTCTCGACCGCCGTCAGCAGCGCGCGGCCGAGCGAGGCCGGATCCCCGACGCCGTGCCGGAGGATGACGCCTTCGACGCCGGCCTCCTCGAAAGGTTCCCCCGCGGCGTTCTCGGCTTCCGTGAGGCCGTCGCTGTAGAGCACAAGCGCGTCGCCTGGCGCGAGCGCGGCGTGGCCCGCTTCATATTCGGCGCCGTCGAACATGCCCAGCGCCACGCTTCCACCGTCACGAAACACGTGGCGTTCGAGCGTGCCGTTCGCGCGGCGAATCATCGGCGGAAGATGCCCGGCGTTCACCCACTCGAGCCGGCCGCTTGCCGGCTCGTACGCGGCGAAAAAGAGCGTGATGAAGCGAGAGCCCGGACTGTGCCTGAAGATCTGCACGTTGAGGCGCCGCATCAGCGCCGGCGGCGCGAGTCCCTCGTCGGCCAGCGTGCGCAGCATGGCGAGCAGCAGTGCCATCAGGAGGGCGGCCGGACTGCCTTTGCCGGCCACATCGCCGACGGCGATCAGCAGCCGCCCGTCGCCGAGCGGAAGAATGTCATAGAAATCTCCGCCGACCGTGTTGGCGGGACGAGTCACGCCGGCGGCCGACGCCGATCCATCCGACCAGGTGCCATTGGGCAGCATGGCGAGCTGGATGTCGCGCGCGATTTCGAGCTCGTTCTTCAGCGACAGCCGGTCGGCGACCTCCATCATGACGAGAAGGTTGAGCAGAAGGAAGGCGAGCAGCAACCAGCCTGTGCCATCTGCCCATCTGGGCGTGACGAACTGCGTCTCGAATGGGCCAATCAACCCGCGCACGACGCCGGCCCCCTCGAACAATTCGATGGCGCCAATCACGGCGGCGACCGTCGCGATGCCGTAGAGGGCCCGCCGCGCCGGCGACAGGCGCATGGCGAAGGCCATGAAGAACTGCTTCGCAAATCGCGGCCATCGGCGGTACCAGGGAAGGGCCGCGAGCGCCCGATGATCGATGTCGCGCGCGAAGTACCGGTAAGCCTCCGGCGTCTCTCGCGTGAAGAGCCGCTCCAGATCAACCTGTGTGATCTCGCGTGTATACCGATGAAAGGCGCTTCGCACTCAGATGATGTTCAATTCCCGGCCAACCCTGGCAAAGGTATCAAGGGCGAACTGCAGCTCGTCACGCGTGTGCGTGGCCGTGACGATCGTGCGCACGCGCGCTTTGTCGCGAGCGACCGTCGGAAAGGCGATGCCCTGCGCGAACACCCCTTCTTCGAACAGCCTGTCCGATAGTTTCATGGCCAGCGCGCCTTCGCCCGCGATGACCGGCGTGATGGGGCTCTCGCTGATGCCCGTATTGAACCCGAGCGCGGCGAGCCCCTCTTTGAAGAAACGAGTGTTGTCCCAGAGCCGTTCAATCAGCTCCGGTTCGCTCTCGAGCACGTCCAGCGCCGCGATGCACGCCGCGGCAACCGCCGGCGGGTGCGACGTCGAGAACAGGAACGGACGCGCGCGGTGATAGAGGAACTCGATGAGCGTGCGCGTGCCGGCCACATACCCGCCAAGCGCGCCCATGGCCTTCGACAGCGTCCCCACCTGCACGTCGACGCGCCCGTGCATGCCGAAATGATCGATGGTGCCGCGGCCGTGTTCGCCGAACACGCCGCTCGCATGCGCATCGTCGACCATCATGATGGCGCCGTACTCTTCGGCGGCTTCCGCGAGCTCCGCGACCGGTCCGAGATCGCCATCCATGCTGAACACGCCGTCGGTGATCAGCAGTTTTTTCTGCGCGGGCGGCAGATCGCGCAGGATCTTGCGCGCGGCGTCGACGTCCTTGTGCGGAAAGACCTTGATCGTCGCGCGGCTCAAGCGGGCGCCGTCGATGATGCTGGCGTGATTCAACTCATCCGAGATGATGACGTCGTTGCGGCCGAGGATCGCCGACACCGTGCCCGCGTTGGCCGCGAAGCCGCTCTGAAAGACGACCACCGCTTCGGTCTTCTTGAACTCGGCCAGCCGCCGTTCGAGCTCCATGTGGATCGCCATGGTGCCCGCAATCGTGCGCACCGAGCCAGAGCCGGCGCCGAATTCGCGGACGGCCTCGATGGCTTTTTCGCGCAGCCGCGGGTGCGTTGTCAGCCCGAGGTAATTGTTCGATGAAAGATTGACGACCGATTTCCCGTCGAATGTCGCTTTGGGCTGCTGCTCGTCTTCGAGAATGCGGAGTCGGCGGTAGAGGTTCTGCTGTTTCAGTGAGTTGAGTTCGTCACCCAGGTAGGCGAGAGGATCGCGGCGCATCGGGGCAGTATAAAAGGTTCCACGGCTTCCACGGATTCGTTCGGCATTCGACGCTATAATTAACAATATGAAAACTATTGCGATCACTATTGACGAAGATATGGTTGCCAGAGTCGACCGTCTGGCGAAAGGCAACCGGTCGCGGGTGATCAGAGAGGCCGTGCAGGAGTACGTGGCCCGGCTCGAACGGCTGCAGGCCGAACAGCAGGAAGCCGCGATCATCCGGCGGCACAAAAGCCGACTGGCACGTCAGGCCGCTGCGCTCGTGCGCGCACAGGCGAAGCCATGAAATGGGGCGAGATCTACCGGACACGGGACAAAGCGGCCGAGCGCGGAGGAAAGCCCGGCTTCTACGTCGTCGTCTCGCGCGATTTCATCTCCGGCCATGACGATATCTCGACCGTCATCTGCGCGCCGGTGTACGGCGAAGTGCTGGGTCTGCGGACGGAAGTCCTTGTCGGCACCGACGAGGGCCTGCCTCGCGACAGCGCCATTCGCTGCGACTTCCTGGCGCTGATGTTCAAACGCCGGCTGACTGGTTTCGTTGGGGCCCTGCCGGCCCATAAGCAACAGGAGCTCCGGCGCGCTCTCGTGCATGCGCTGCAGCTGGGGGACTGACCCCGGATCTTCGCAGGCAGGAGCTTCTGTTCTTGAAGCCGATCGCGCTCCACAAGGCAGGCGTCATCAAGTACGAGTTCCGTCTGCGCGAAGAGCGCCGGTACTCGTACGAGCAGTGGCGTGTGCTGTTCGGGACGGTGACCGAGGCGTCAGCCAGCCAGCTGCGCGCTGAACTGAAGCGCATCGTGCAGGAAACGGCGGCGCGGCGGTAGCGCCTACCGAATTCACTCGACGGCGAATCCGAGCGCGCGCGCATTGTCACCGACGCGCCCGTCGCGCGTGACGATGGTGATGAGGTGCGGTGATTCGCCGAGTGACTCTGCTGTCGCAAGATGAACAGCGTCCAAGGTGCGAACCGGCTCAAGAGGGAATCGTCGCTGCACACGCCGCAGGACCGCATCTGTGACGGGCATAAGGTAGGTTCGGCGTTCGAAGCGTCGGAGCGCACGGACCAACGATCGCGCCTGCTCGGTGGTCACGCGGCCGCCCGCTTCGGCACGTAGAATCGCGCGCCCTGTCTCCGCGATCGTCACCCCTGATGCAATGCGGAGGCTCCGCGCGCGCACAGACTTGAGAGCGGCCGCGTCGCGCTCCAGGAGGGCAGCGGCCAGCGCACTCGACTCGATGTAGCGCAAACCAGGCTTTTCTCGTGGCGCACCACGCGGCCTGGCGGTAGGTGGCTTACCTTTCGCCACGATCCTCGTCGATGAGCGCCGACGCAGTGCCGGCGGGCAAACGGATGTCGGGCCAATCTTCGGTGGGATCGCCGTCTTCCAGCGGTGGCCGAATGACGCCCGACGCGACGAGTTGCTCGAACGAACCAGATCCTGCGCGCCCGCGCCGCTTAGAGGCTGTGCCGGGGGGTACCAGCTCGGCCACCACCCGGCCGTGGGCCGTAATCGCAATCGGCTCGCCGGCGTCGACACGCCGTATGAACCGGCTCAAGTTGTTTTTGAGTTCGCGGATGCCCGTAGATGTCACCTTCGAAGTATAGCTACATGTAGCTACATCGGCAAGGCAGGTTAGAGCAGCGCGCGCAGAGAATCGTTGAGTCCAGGCGAGCGGTTTACCGGCGGTGCGAGCGGAACGGAGCGAGGCTGATGAGCCGAGCGAGTGAAGCGAGCCGCCGTATGGGGCGGAGCCCCATCAAGACCGGGGTATGGGGCGGAGCCCCATCAAGAGAAGACGGGCGCGAAGAGCTGCGCCAGCACCGCACCGGCCACAGTCATCGACAGTCCCCACAGGAGCAGTTTGCGGAAGAGCGACGTCGCGTCTTCACCGTCGGGCACGGCGGCGACGCAGAGCGCGCCGAGCGTCGAAAGCGGCGAGACGTCGACGAGTGACGACCCGATGTTGATGCTGAGCGACAGCGCCAGCGGATCGCCGCCGCCAAGCTGCTGTACGACTGACGGCACTGTCGGCAGAAATGCGGGCATCACGACGCCGGACGTGCTGCTGTAGAGCGAGATGGCGCCGGTGACGAACGCCATAACGCCGTTAATCGTCCGGGGCGTCGCCAGGCGCGCGAGCAGCGAAGAGAACAGGTCCATGCCACCGGTGCGCTCGAGGAGTGCTACCAAAACGGTGACGCCAGACACCATGATGATCACGCCCCAGGGAACTCGACGGATCGCCGCGCTCTGATCGGCGGCGCGAACGGCAACAAGCACCACGCCGGCGGCGAACGCGCTCAATCCGAGATGCAGGTCTAAAAAGATCACGCCTGCGATCCAGGCGAGAAGGACTAGGAGAGTGAATCGCTGCGAGAGCGTAAGGCGAATGATGCCCGGCGTAATTCCCGCGTCCACTTTTTCGGCGATGACGCCCGGACTCTTTTTCCATCCTCCGAGCAGCACGTATGCCGCCGCGGCCACGAGCGTGCTGGCGGCGAAGTTCGCGAACCACACGACGGCTTCATGATCCGGCAGCCCGGCGCCGGTCATCGCGGTGTTCGCCACGACGCCCACTGAGCTGATGGGCGAGAGGTTGCCGGCGTTGGCGCCGTTGGTCACCATCAGCGCCGTCAGAAACAGCGAGACGCCGGCGCGCGACGCCATGACCATGGCCAGCGGCGCGACGAGCGCGACGCTTAGGATCGCGCCTGGCCCGACGGCGGAGATCGCGCACGCGACGGCAAAGAAAACAATCGGCAGCCGCCGCGCATCGCCTCTCGCCAGCGCTGCGGCGCGTCCGGCCAGCCGCTCGAGCGTCCCGTTCGTTTCCGCCGCCGCAAACAGCAGCGTTATTCCGGTCAGCGTGAGAAACAGATCCGACGGAAAGCCGCCGACGATGGCCGACGCCGGCACTCCGGCGACGTACCGCCCCACGATCCATGCCAGCGCAATCGACACGACGCCGACATTGATGCGCGACGTCATCGAAAGGACGATGGCGACGACGAGCGCGAGGAGCGAAGCGACGGCGGGCGTCAATGCAAGTTCGCTCTACGAAGGCTGGCAGCAACCTCCGGCTTCAGCACCTTCCCCATGGCGTTTCGGGGCAGCGCCTCGACAATCTGCAGCGCACGAGGGATTTTGTACGGCGCAAGCCTGGCACGCGCGAATGTTTGCAGCTCGTCGAGCGTCAGCGCCGCACCGGGGGCGAGCTGAACGCACGCCGAGACGCGCTCTCCCCACTCGTCGTCCGGGATTCCGACAACCGCGCAGTCGGTGATGCGCGGGTCGGCGCGGAGGGCGTCTTCGATTTCGAGTGCCGACACCTTGAAGCCGCCGGTCTTGATGATGTCGATGCTCTGGCGTCCGAGAATGCGGAACGACCCGTTCTCGATTTGCGCGACGTCGCCGGTTCGGAACCAGCCGTCTCGAAAAGCGGCGCGAGTTTCATCGGCACGACGCCAGTATTCGAGAAACACATTCGGTCCGCGCACTTCGATCTCGCCCGCCGTGGCCTCCGGGACCGGCTGGCCATCTTCGCCCACCAGCCTCACCTCCACGCCAGGGAGCGGCCCGCCAACGAATCCAGGCCTGCGCGCTTCAGGCGGCTCGAGCGGATTCGACAGCGCCATGCCGAGCTCGGTCATCCCATATCGTTCGAGCAGCGTGTGACCAGTAATGTCGCGCCAGCGTTCGAGGAGCAAGACCGGTAACGCCGCGGAGCCTGACATCATCAAGCGCGCGCGACGGGCGCCGGCCGACCAGGCCGCCCGCTCATTCGGGTCGGCGGCCTCCCACGCGTTCACCAGGCGTCGATAGATCGTCGGAACAGCCGTAAAAACCGAAATTTCGCCGGACGCAAAGCGCTGCCACACGCGCTCCGCATCGAACGCCGGCAGAATCTCGCACGCCGCGCCGACCGCGAGCGCCGAGGCGAGTCCATTGATGATGCCGTGAACGTGATGAAGCGGCAGCACGAGCAGCAGGCGATCGGCTGATGTCCATCCCCACGCCTGCACGAGCGTCTCCACCTGCGCCTCGACGTTCGCGTGTGTCGTCACCACACCCTTCGCACGTCCCGTCGTCCCACTCGTGTAGAGGATGAGTGCGCGCCGGCTGCTTGCTACATCTGGCAGCGCATCCGCGGGTTTGTATGCGCGCAACTCGGCCGTCGTCGCGAATCGAACGCCGTACTTCCGCGCAAGCGGTTCAAGGATTCCAGCTGATGCCGGGTCCGAGACAACGCAGGCGGCATCCGCATCACGAATCACGTAGTCGATCTCAGCGGGCGGATGCGAGATCGCGAGCGGCACGGCGATGCCACCGGCGCGCCAGATGCCCCGCAGCGTAGCGGCGTAGGAAAAGCTGGGCGGGACGAAAAAGGCGATGCGAGCCTCCGCGAGATCCTGACGGCCGTGGACGCCGGCCCGGGCGCCCTGCGGCGCCAGCAGCGCGGCGGCGATCCGGCGGGCGGCGAGATCGAGATCGGCGTGCGAGTACGTGCCGTCTGCGGCGAAGATCACGAAAGGATTGCTCCGGCGTCAGTGTATACCTCGCGGTGCTATCATCCCGCTCAGGAGCCGCCAATGAACACTCGAGCCCTGCTCTCTGTCGCTGCGCTCGTGCTCGTGTGCGCGGTGCCGGCCCACGCGCAGGAAGATATCGGCTTCAAGCCGGTGCCGGGTCGCGAGATTAAGGTCGGCGCGTTCACCGATTCGGATGTCGACGC
>JBBDWL010000089.1:46001-99563 GCA_040902895.1 Vicinamibacterales bacterium
CGGTGCCGGGTCGCGAGATTAAGGTCGGCGCGTTCACCGATTCGGATGTCGACGCGAGATTCATTTCTGGCGGTTCTCGAACCGGTTGGACCAGGGAACGCTGAGCGCCGCGCAGGAGTCCCGGATTCTTCAGTACTTCAACGAGCTTGCGGCAAAGCACCACGCCGACGCCGCCGCTGTCGCAAAGGAGCGCGACGCGATCCTCGCGCGCCGCATCGGCACGGTTGCCCCGGACATTGCCGGCAAGGATCTCGACGGCGTCGAGTTCAAGCTCTCGGATTATCGCGGCAAGGTCGTCGTGCTCGTATTCTCCGGCGACTGGTGCGGCCCGTGTCGCAGCGAATATCCGTATCAGCGCCTGCTGCTGGAGGTGTACAAGGACCAGCCGTTCGCGATTCTGAGTGTGAACAGCGACACGCTGGAGGTCGCGAAGAAGGCCAAGGCCGTCAACCTGCGCGCCGAGGATGTGATCAAAGGCGTGAAGCAGTTGATGCGAGAGGTGCCGCGGGCGAAGAAGTAAGCCGGGTTGGAAGGTTGGAACGTTCAGAGAAGCACGAGCGTCCAGGGAACGAGCGCGGCGCCGATGTAGACGAGGGTGAGAACCGCGAGCAGCCGGTCGACGGCAAGCAGATAGAGTGCGACGCCGCAGAGCGCGGCCACCAGTTTTGCGCCGGTCAGTGCGATGATCTCGCCGTACGACGCCATGAGCCACGCAAGGATGGGATTGCCTTCCGCCGCGACACCGAAGATCGACACACCGACATACGTCAGGATGCCGTCGAGAATCTGCGTCAGCAGGAACGCCGCGAACACGAGCTGATGGCCGAGCATACGCGGCTCGAACGTGCCGTCGTAGATCGCCGCGTGTGCGTGTGCTCGTGTTGCCACGTGTCGCCTCCCCTGCTGCCAGGAAAGGGCAACGCGCATGCCACGAAAACCTCAACGGTAGCGAATGCCGCCAGGAAGCCTGAAAAGCGCGTCGTTTTCGGTTCGCGCCACCTCGACCGCGCCACTGTCGCGCAGCCATTGTGATACCCACTTTCCTCGATCGATGGAGCGAAATGCCCATTCGTGGACGATCACATGCGACGCGCCTGAGCGCTCGAGCACCCACCACGCGCGAGTCGGCGACTCGAACACATCAGTCACGACGGCGTTCCTGAAATGGGTCTGCGGCAAGAATCCGCTGAAGCCATTGACCAGCGGCCAGCCGTGCCTGCGCTGCGCATGCATGTACTGGATGTCCCATCCGGTCGAGCCCCAGGGCAGCTCGAGAAGCACGCCTCGCGGCAGGCGCTGCAGCGCGTCGTACACCGGCTCCGCTGCGCGCAGCCGCGGCGCTTTGGTGAGCGGGGCGTAATCCGCCTCCCAGAACGGCATGTCGAGGCCGAAGCGGCGAGGGCGCGACTCGACAATCGCGAGCGCCGCGCAGACAACGATCACCACGGCGCCCCAGCGCCACGCTCGGACAATCACCGACGCAGCGTACGCGCCGGCGATCGCAAGCCAGAACACGACGACCATCGCGAATCGCGACGGGACGCGCAGGCCGTCGAACCCCGGCACGAACTGGTACGCCAGCGCGTACGGGCCATAGCCGATGAGTTCGTTCATCGCTTCCATACGCGGCCCGAGCGACAGCATGAACGCCGCGAATGCGCCGGCCAGCGCGAGAGCCGCAAGCGATCCGGAAGGGCCGCGGAACGCCGCGCGCAGGCGGGCCGAGAGGGCCGCGGCTGCCGCCAGCGCGACGCCGCCGTACAAGGTGAAGCGCGCCAGGTTGCGCAGACGCACTTCGTGCCCGGCAATCACCACGATGCGCCCGCCGGTGAACAGAATCCACACGCCCATCACGAGGCATGCCACAGCGCAAGCGACGAGAAACAGAATGACGGGCGTCATCCGGCCATCACGCGCCGGCGCGGCGTTCCATCGCGTGACGGCGCCTGCGATGAGCACCACGGCGGCGATGGCCCCGAAGAGCAGCGCCATGCCGCCTGGAAACAGCGCGTTCTCGGGCGCGTCGCGCATCGTATCGAGGGCGCCACCCCACAAGCGGACTGCCGGCGAGCTCGTGACGTACGCGTAGACGTCCGCCGAGAAATCGCGCACCTCCGCATAGGAGCGCACGCCGACCGTGCCGAGCCGTACGGCGAGATACGGAACCAGGAAGGGCACCGTCAGCAGGATCGTCGCGGCGCCGGCGCCCGCCACGTCGCGCCACGTGCGCCGGTCACGCAGCAGCCCTCGCCCCGACATCTCGACGAGCACGTAGGCAACAACGAACGGCGCGAAGAAGAACAGGTAATAGCCGCTCGAGAGATTGAGCGCGATGAGCGCGACGACGCTCCATAGCAGCGCGCGGTGCGAACCCGTCGTGAAATAACGGCGCAGGCCGAAAAGCGCGAACGGCATCCACTGGCTCGACAGGATGTGGAGATGCGACAGCTGATCGACGCGATACGGCGTGAATCCGAAGATCGCGCCGGCCAGCAGGGCCGCCGGCGTGCAGCCGGTGAGATCCCGCACGAGCAGGAACATGCCGAACGCCGACAGCACGAACGTGACGAGCAGCGCGACGTTGTAGCCGAGGATGACGTTGCCGGTGATCGCGTGCAGCGGCAGCACCGACAGCGCCTGCGGCAGCATGTGCTCCGAGTAGGCGAGCGCGATCGGCTCCGGATAGAAGATCGGCGGGTCCCACAGCGCGAGAAATCGCGCGCCATCGCCGCGCATCAGCGCGAGGACGCTGTCGTTGACCCATCCCATGACCCACGCCACGAGCATCGGGTCGCCCAGATCCCACGCGATGGAAGATGAGATGTTGGGCGCGAGCGGCCAGGTCCAGACGATGGCCGCGGCGAGATAGATCAGCGCGGCGTGCCAGGCGCGCAGTCGCCTAGCCGTCGGCATGCCGCCGCTCGAGCTCCTGATAGATCAACTGCAGAATCGCCGCGGTGGGCACCGCGAGAATCGCGCCCATCACGCCGAGCAGGGATCCACCGATGAGCAGCGCGACGATGACGACCGCGGGACTGATCCCGACCTGCCGCTCCATGATCTTGGGCACGAGCAGGTGGTTCTCGACCTGTTGCTGGACCAGGAAGAACAGCGCGACCCAGAGGGCCGTACTTCCCGAGACACTCGATGCGACGGCCACCGCGGGGATGGCGGCAATGACTGGCCCGATGACCGGAATCATCTCGCCGACCGCCGCGATGAGCGCGAGCACATAGAAGTACGGCACCCCCAGCAGCCACAAACCGATCGCCGCCGTGGTTCCGATAATCGCCGCAAGCAGCAGTTGTCCATTGAGCCACGCGCTGACCTTCAAGGTGGCCGCGGCGCTGGCTTTCGCGACCTGAGTACGGCGTCCGCGCGGAAACAGCCGCAGGAATCCGGCGCGGATCGCGTCAGCCTCGACGAGCAGATAGAACGTGAGAATCAGAATCGTGAACAGTCCGAACAGGCCGCCGAAGAATCCCCATGCGGCGCCGATGACGCGGCCCACCGTATCGCCGCCCGTGCCCGGCGCGCGCTGCACCAGCTCCTGCATCGACAGCTGCCGCTGCAGGAACCCGCGATCGATCAGGAAGGCCTGCGCTCTCGACAGCAGATCGGGGAGGTGCTCCCAGAACGCGCGTGCCTGCGCGATCAAAGGCGGGAAGATGAGCGCGCAGACGCCGGCAATCGCGCTGAGGATGAAGACATACAGGATGAGAATCGCGAGCCAGCGCGGGATCCGCGTACCAATTGGCAGCACGCGCTGCCGTTCGATCCACCGCACGATCGGGCTGAAGCCGACGGCAAAAATGGCGCTGATGTAGAGCAGCAGCAGGACGTGACGCACCAGGTACAGCGCATACAGCAGGATGACGCCGCCGAGCGCCATCGCGATGGTCCAGGCAATCAGCTGCCGCGGATCGCGCGTCTCGGTGGTCATGAGCTCGCGCTCACAGCCCCGCGCCGGCGGCCCGCGCGGGCCTCGGCGACATAGCGGGGAGTGAACTCGGCGATCAGATCGTAGATGTCGTGAAGCTCGGAGGGCTTCGCCAGGAAGACGACGCGGAAGAAACCGCCGGCGGAGGGCAAACCGAAGCCTGAGCCATAGACACAGAGCACGCCGGTGGCGCCGAGCAGCGCGACGATGTAATCCTCGTCGGTCACGCCCTGCGGCAGATCGACTTTCGGCATCGCATAGAACGCTGACTGCGGACGCACGCAGGTGATGCCGTCGATCGCGTTCAGGCGCTGAATCGAGATATCCGCGCGCTCTTTGAGCGCGGCGATGAAAGACTGCTGATGCGATCGATCGCCGGTCAGCGCCGCGGTAATCGCGTGCTGCATCGGGCCGGGACTGCACAGACGTCCGTCGGCAAGCTTCCGGATCGCGCCGAGCACCTCCGCCATCCGCGTGCTGCGTCCGACGGCCATCCAGCCCGCGCGCCATCCCGGCGCGAGATAGGCCTTCGACAGTGACGAGAACGAAATGACCGGCGCATCCGGATCCAGGCTCGCCATCGGCGGCACGGCGCCGTCATAGCCAAGCTCGCCATAGACCTCGTCGGCCAGAATCGGAACGTTGTGCTCGCTCGCAAGGGCGAGCAGGGCGCGCCGCGTGGCTTCCGGATAGACCGCACCCGTGGGATTGTTCGGATCGATGACCACGAGCGCGCGCGTCGAGGGCGAGAGCTGCCGGCGGATGTCGTCGAGATCCGGCTGCCATCCGTTTGCCGGATCCAGCTTGTAGTACACCGCGCGCGCGCCCAGCTTCGCGAGCACCGCGGTGTAAAGCGGATACGTCGGCACCGGCACCAGCACTTCGTCGCCGTCATCGGCGAGCGCGCCGAGCGCGAGCTCGATCCCTTCTGACGTGCCCGACGTCAGCACGACATGGTCGGGCGACACCGGCATGCCGCGGCGTGTGTAATCGGCCGCGACCGCCTCACGCGCATCTGGAATGCCGACCGACGCGGTGTAGCCGTTGTGTCCGTCGCGCATCGCGCGCGACACAGCCTCGATCAGATGCGGCGGCGTCTCGAAGCCGAACGCGATCGGATCGCCGATGTTGAGGTAGCGCACGCGCGTGCCGGCCGCTTCGACGTTTCGCGCTTCGGCGACGATGTTGCGGATGGCGTAGGTGAAGCCGCCGATCCGGCTCGAGACGGGAATGCTGACCGGAGCCGGCGAAGAACGGGTCATTCAGCTCATGTTAGCAAGGAACGCAATCATTTCCAGATTGGGCAGAAATTACACGCCTTTGGCACCGTGCACGTGGTCTTGAACAGCAGTTTTTAACTCTTAACTTACCAATTTTCAATTACTTACAGACATTGGCGTGCCCCGTGCTCTAACGGCTGCCGTGCGGCGGGCACCCTGCGGACCAATCGGCTTCCTGACCTTGGCAGCGCTCCTTGCGGCGCCCGCATCCGAGGCTCGCGCAGACTCTGCCGGCTGCATGCCGCAGCAGGCGACCTTCCGCTCATCCATCGATCTGGTGCAGGTGCGCGCGGTCGTTCGCGATCGCCGCGGTCGCTTCGTGAGCGGTCTGGACAAGGACGACTTCGAAGTGATCGATGGCGGCCACTACCGTCCGCTCGTCGATCTGCAGTTCAACGCCAGCGCGCCGATCCGCGTCGCCCTGCTGTTCGATGTGAGCGGCAGCATGAGCGTGGCATCGAAGCTTCAGAGCGCGGCGGCCTCGGCACGGCATTTCGTGCAGGGCCTGCAGGCCGGCGACGAGGCGGCGGTCTTCGCGTTCGATCGATCGCTGCGCGAAGTGCAGCCGTTCACCAGCGATCGCGATGTCATCGATCGCGCCTTCAGCACGCTGCGCGCGTACGGCCAGACGTCAATCTTCGACGCGGCGGCCGATACGGCCTCGCGCATCAGCCCGGATCGCTCCCGCCGCCAGGCCATCGTCATCGTCACCGACGGCATCGATACGAGCAGCCGGATGACGGCGGAAGAGGCGTCCGCAATCGCGAGCGCGATCGACGTGCCGATTTATGTGTTTGCCGTGGTGTCGCCGATCGATCACCAGGGCATGCCCGACTCGCTGACCGAGCGGGCGCAGCGCGAAACGGACACAGCTCTCGGGCGCCTGGCGTTCTCGACGGGCGGATCGACGCATGTGACGAGCACGCCGGCCCACGCAAGCGTGGCGGCGCGCGAAATTCTCGGCGAGCTGCGGCATCAGTACCTGCTCGCCTTCGAACCCGGCCCGCCCGGATGGCGGCCGTTGACGGTGCGCGCGACCGATCGCGATTACTCGGTGCGCGCGCGGACCGGCTATCGCAGCGGGTCAGGTAGTTCTTAAACAGGGGGATGGAGGAGGAGACGCAATGCGAAGGATAGTTCTGGCAGTACCGGTAATGGCGATCGTGCTCAGCGGCTCAACCGCGTGCGCGACCAAGAAGTTCGTCAACACGCGCGTTGGCGAAGTGAACACCAAGGTCGACTCGCTCGGCCGCACGGTTGAAGAGACGCAGGAGCGCACGCGCACCAATGAAGGACGCATCTCGGAGGTCGATCAGAAGGCGGCCGCCGCCGGCATGACGGCTGAAGAAGCGCGCAGTGCGGCGAATGCGGCCGGCTCGCGCGTCGAGGCGCTCGACGCGGCCTCGAAGCGTCTCGTGTATTCGGTGACGCTCAGCGAAGACAAGGGCAACTTCAAGTTGAACCGCGTCGAGATTCCGGATGAAGCAAAAGCGGAGATCGACAACCTGGTGAATCAGCTGAAAGCCAATCCGAGCGGCGCGTGGATCGAGATCGAAGGCCACACCGACGCGACCGGCGGCAAGGCCTACAACATGGCGCTCGGCGAGAAGCGCGCGGAACAGGTGAAGCGCTATCTCTACGAACACCATCAGGTGCCGCTGCACAAGATGAACGTGATCAGCTTCGGCGAAGAGAAGCCGGTGTCTGACAACAAGACCCGCGACGGCCGCGCGCAGAACCGCCGCGTCGTCATCAAGGTCCTCACGTAAAGGGTAGGGGGGGGCTTTAGCCCGCCCTTCCAGCATCGTTCCGGGTTTGACCGGGGGCGGGGGGTCAAAGCTGCATGCTGTTCTGGGGAGCGCAGTGTGCGGCCCGTCGCTCGTCGCAGGGTAGCGCCTCCTGCCTCCGGTCAAGCCCGGACCCGAATTACTAGCGCTAAAGTGTGCAATCCCAGCCTCCGATAGTCCCTGCGGAGGCTTTTCCATGTACATCCGCCGTCTCGTGGCCGCGTGCGCGGTCGGATCGGCTTCTCTGTTGATTCCGGTGGCGGCCTCGGCGCAGGCCATCAGCATCGGTCCGCGCATGTCGTTCGTGAAGCCCGATCCTGCGCTCGGCACCGTGAGCGACCGCTACACCGGCGGCGCGCTGCGGCTGAAGCTTTCGCCCCGCACGTCAATCGAGCTCGCCATGGACTGGCGTTCCACGACCAGCGACGATGCCACGGTGCGTGTCAGCGACTATCCATTTCAGGGATCGTTGATGGTCTATCCCCTGCGCGCGGCCATCTCTCCGTACGTGCTGGGTGGCATCGGCTGGTACTCGCAGCGGATGGAAGCTCTCTCAGGGGCCGAGGTGCTGTCACAGCAGACCGTCAGGCGCAGGGGCTATCACGGCGGCTTGGGCGGCGATCTGAAGCTCGGCAAACGCGCGTCGCTGTTCGCCGACTATCGCTATACCTTCCTGCGGTTTGGTGACGATGCGGCGGACGGCGAGCACGGCGCGGGCGCATTCGCGCTTCCCGGCGCCGGCTCCCTGCTCGGCAACCTGCGCATGTCGCACGAAGGATCCATGTGGACGGGCGGGCTCGTGGTTAACTTCTGAAATGTAATTGTAAATTGTAAATAGCATTGTCTAGTGCGTTATTGCTGCCGCTTCAGTGCGGCTCCCTTGGTCTTTCGAGAGAGGCCTTCTCGCTCTTGTGCGGTCTCGCGTGACTTGGCGAGTATCCGCGTCAGCTGTCTGCCTTCATCGAGTAGCCGCATGGTTGCGTCGCCCCGGAGGATGCCTTCGCGGTGCGACATCTCGAGCCAGCCGACCGCTTCGTCGGCTTCTTCAACCGCAATCGAGATCTTCGCCAGAAATTCCTTGTGCGATCGCGCAATGCACGCGGCGCGATAGTTGGCGGCAGTTGAATCAGCCGCGCGTTTGAGCTGTCCGGCACGATGCGCTGTTTCGTTAGAGCGAAAGAGCGGACCGATCAGACGACCGACGTCCACCGCCCACGCCGTGGTTCGCTCGCGCAATTCTTGAGAAGTCATGCGCGGGGTAAGGCATCATTCGTGCCCGCGTGTTTGGGCGGCTTTCGGCAGATCAATAGCAAAATCTACAATGCTATTTACAATTTACAATTTACCTTTCCGCTATCCCCCGCCGCTCAGCCGCGCGAGCGCGCTGCTGAACGTGTCGATCTCCTCGAGCGTCGTGTAGACGTTGGGCGTCACGCGCACGCCTTCGTATTCGGCGTGCACGATCGGCGTGGCGATGATGCGCCAGCGCTCCCAGAGTTTCGCGGTCACCTCCGGCGTCTTCATGCCGGTGATCTGCACCGTGCCGATCGCCCCCGACTCGCCGTCGCGCAGGCTCGTGTGGATACGAATGCGCGGCTCGGTCTTGACCGCAGCGATCCATCTGTTGCGCAGATAGAGCATGCGCGCGATGCGGCGCTCGACGCCGATGCCCTGATGAAAGACCAGCGCCTCGGCAATCGCGTTGTGATTCGCCGCCGGGTGCGTGCCGATCTCCTCGAACTTCCGGATGTTGTCGGCCCGCGAGGCGGCAGCCGGCTGCATCGGCCATGTGGCCTTGATCCGATCGGCCCGCACGTACAGGAAGCCCGTGCCGATCGGCGCCAGCAGCCACTTGTGCAGACTCGTCCCGTAGTAATCGCAATTGAGCTCGCGGATGGCGAATGGAAAGTGGCCGAAAGCATGGGCGCCGTCGACAATCGTGATGATGCCGCGCGCCCGCGCCATGTCGCAGATCTGTCTGGCCGGAAAGATGTGGCCGGTCAGATTCGTGATGTGACAGAAGTGCAGCACTTTGGTGCGCGGCGTGATCGCCTTTTCGAATCGATCGACCAGATCGCGCTGGCTCGGCGGCGGCACGGGAAACGAAATCTTGTTGAGCACGATGCGATCGCGGCGCACGCGCTGCTCCCAGGTGTCGAGCATGCGCCCGTAGTCCTGGTTGGTGGTCAACACTTCATCGCCAGGCGCCAGATCGATGCCGAGCTGCGCGATCTGCAGCGCTTCGCTCGCGTTGCGGGTAATCGCGAGCTCCTCGACGCCGCATCCGGCCTCACGGGCGAGGTTGCGCCGCACGGATTCGATGTTCGGCTCGAGCACCTGCCACATGTGATAGACGGGCGCCTGATTCGAGATGTCCAGATAGCGCTTCAGCGCCTCGTGCACCACCCGCGGGCTCGGGCAGCATCCGCCGTTGTTCAAGTTGATGATGGTGCGATCGAGCGTGAAGGCCGACTGGATCTCGCGCCAGAAGACCTCGTCGGCCGCGAGATCGGCGGCACTGATGCCCCCACGGTCCCGCCCGGCGGCGAGCACGCGGTCGAGGCCATCGGCGCGGAAGGCCGCCGCCGCGAACGCGCCCGCGGCGCCTGCCTGTCGAAGAAACCGTCGTCGGTCCATGGTGTGCCTCGCTCTCTACTGGAACTGAGGGCCATCCTACTGCACAATGTGCGCTATGGCTCTCTGGGGTCTGACCGTTCTGCGGGTCGCCGTCGGCATCGTGTTCCTCGCGCACGGCGCCCAGAAGCTGTTCGGCGCCTTCGGCGGCGGGGGCCTGTCGGGGACATCGGCCTATTTCACGTCCCTGCAGCTGGAGCCCGCCTATCCGCTGGCGCTGTTGTGGGCCCTCATCGAATTCGGCTGCGGCCTTCTGGTGTTTCTGGGCGCATGGACGCGATGGGCCGCGATTCCGCTCGCAATCGGCATGGCCGTCGCCGTCTGGAAGGTGCACCTGCCGCACGGCTTCTTCATCAATTGGGCCCTGGCGCCCGGCATCGGCCACGGCTACGAGATGAACCTCGTGCTCATGGCCGCCTGCGTGTGTCTCTCGCTCTCCGGCGCGGGCGAGCTGTCGATCGACAAGCTCCTGCATCGCAATGCCGAATACGCATACGCGGGGCGGCAGCGCATCCGGGGTATGTGACGCTCACCGGAAAAGTTGCGCTGATCACCGGCGGCCGGCGCATGGGGCTGGCGCTGGCCGAGGCGCTCGCGCGTCACGGCGCCGATGTGGCGCTGACGTGGAACCGATCGCGCGCCGAAGCCGACGAGGCCGCATCGTCGGTGCGAGCGCTCGGGCGCCGCGGAATTTCCGTACAGGCCGATCTCACCAGCGCACCCGGATGCGAGCGGGCCGTTGCCGACGTCGAGCGGCAGCTCGGACGGCTCGACGTGCTCCTGTATCTGGCCTCGATCTACAAATCCATTCCGTTTGACGAGCTCACGCCGGAGGCGTGGGACGCGCAGCTCGATGTCGACCTGCGGGGCGCATTTCTGTGCGCGCGCGCGGCGGTGCCGGTCATGCGCAAAGCCGGCGGCGGACGCATCATTGCGTTTTCCGACTGGGTCGCCGCCAGCGGAAGGCCACGGTATCCCGGCTATCTTCCGTACTATGTCGCCAAAGCCGGCGTGATCGCGCTCGTTGAAGCGCTCGCCCTCGAGCTTGCCGCGGACGGGATCCTCGTGAACGCCCTTGCGCCCGGGCCGGTGCTTCCTCCCGACGATCTCTCGGTCGAGGAACGGCGCGCCGTCGAAGCGGCCACGCCTCTCGGCCGATGGGGTGGCCCGGAAGAGGTCGTGAAGGCCGTTCTCTTTCTCATCGAATCCGGTTTCGTGACCGGAGAGGTGGTGAGAGTAGACGGGGGCCGGCACATCCGTTGACCGCGCCGACGGCAGGGCGTTTGCTATACGAGTCCCTTGCCCGTGATCACAGCCCCCCGTCCGGCGACCCCTGCCTGCATCCTTGTCGTGGAAGATCAGGACGATGTGCGGCTGATGCTGGTGACGGTGCTCCGGATGGAGGGGTACGACGTCGAGGAGGCGAGCAACGCCCTTGACGGCCTGCAGGCGCTCGCCGCGGGCCGGTTCGACCTCGTTCTCACCGACTACGCCATGCCGGGAGGCACCGGCACCTGGATGCTGCAGGAGGCCGCGCGCGACGGCCGGCTCGAAGGCGTTCCCGCGCTGGTTGTGACCGCCCATCCCGAGCTCGTTCGCCCCGCCACGCGCTTCACCGTTGTCAGTAAACCAATCGATCTCGATCGCTTCCTCGAACAAGTGAGGATGATTCTGAAGGTGGCCGAAGCGCCGCGCCGGAAGGTGCCGCGGCCGCGACCGGGGCGGGCCAGGATCGAGCTCGTGCTCTACGTGAACGATGCGTCCCCCTCATCGATCCAGGCGCAGGCCAACATGGAACGTGTGCTCGACGCCTTCGATCGCTGCGATATCGCGTATTCCACGTGCGATCTGCAGCGGAACCCCGAAGCCGCCGAGCACGATCGCGTCGTGTTCACGCCGACGCTCGTCAAACGGCATCCTGAACCGCGCATGTGGATCGTCGGCGATCTGCGCGACGGTGATGTCGTGTCGGATCTGCTCAAGAGCTCCGGCGTGAGAACTCTCTAAAGAAGAAGACACAGGAGGCGGTGCGATGAAAAGTGTGATTGGCGTCATCTTGATCGTGATTGGCCTGATCGGCCTCATCTGGGGCGGCATCTCGTATACGCGCGAAGAGAAGGTGCTCGACCTGGGCCCGCTCGAAGCCACGGCCGAGCGTCGCGAAACGGTTCCGATCGGCCCTGTCGTCGGCGGCATTGCGCTGGTCGGCGGCATCGTGCTGCTCGTGTCCGCACGCAAGCGGGGCTGAGATTCCGGCACTCGGAGCCGTCAGTACTCCGAGAAGACCCCGTCAGGGAAGCAATACAGCCAGCGCTCGCCTGACTGCGCCGATGCGATCACTGGATGGCCGTCCGCGCGCGCGTGCTTGCTGGCATGCCGGTTGGGCGATGCGTCGCAGCAGCGCGTCGACCCGCACGTCTGGCATGTGCGCAGGTGCACCCAGCTCGATCCTGTCTTCACGCATTCCTCGCATGCGAGCGCTCGCGGTCGCTTGATCGGGCCGAGGGCATCAATGTGGGCGCACGTCGCGGACATCTCAAAAGCGTATCATCCAGGCATGCAGGATCATGCCTGGCCGGAATTGCCGTATGAGGCCTGGAAAGACACGTACGCGACGCTGCACATGTGGATGCAGATGGCCGGCAAGGTGGCCGTGGCGCTGGCGCCGCCGATCAACCACGCGTGGAGCCACGCATTTCAGATGACGGCTCGCGGGATTAGCACGCCGCTGCTGCCGCACGACACGCGCGTGTTCGCCATCGAATTCGACTTCATCGATCATCAGATGATCGTGCGCGCCTCGGATGGTGCGGTAAAGCGGATGGCGCTGGCGCCGCGTCCCGTTGCCGGATTTTTTGCCGCATTCACGGAGCTGCTGGCCAGCGTGGGACTCGACGCCAAGGTCTGGCCGATGCCCGTCGAAGTTCCCGATCCGGTCAGGTTCGACAAGGACATGGCGCATCACCATTACGACCCCGAGTGGGCCAACCGGGCATGGCGCGTGTTCGTGAACGCCTGGCGCGTGTTGAACGAGACGCGCGCGCCGTTCATCGGCAAAGCGAGCCCCACGCATTTCTTCTGGGGCAGCTTCGATCTGGCCGTCGCGCGCTTCTCGGGCCGCCCGGCGCCGCCGCGCGAAGGGCCGCCGTTCATGCGTGACGCCTATTCGCACGAAGTGATCAGCCATGGCTTCTGGCCCGGCAACGCCATGCTGCCCGAGCCCGCCTTCTATGCGTATGCGGCGCCGGAACCGGATGGATTGAAGACGGCGGCCGTGCGTCCGGCCGCGGCGTATTACCACGCCGGGATGGGCGAGTTCATCCTGCCGTACGAGGCCGTCCGCACATCGGCGGATCCGGAAGGCGACATTCGCGCGTTCGTCGAGAGCACATATGCGGCGGCCGCGGATCTCGGCGGGTGGGATCGCACGGCGCTGGAGCGTTAGCCGAGCACCGACTTCATCGACTCGAGCGCGCCCGTCAGTTCCTTCCGATCGCGCGCGAAGCAGAAGCGGATGTGGTTCTCGCCGTTGGCGCCGAAGTCAACGCCTGGCACGCAGCCGATGCGGCCGCGCGAGATGAGCATTTCCGCCATGGCCCATGACCGCGATTGCTGCGAGCCACCCGGCGGCGTCCAGTCGTCCGAGATTCTGAGAAACGCGTAAAAGGCGCCGGCCGGTTTGTCGCCACCAAGCACGCCGCCCGACGCCTCGCGGATGCCGTCGTAGAACAGATCGCGGCGGGCGCGCAGCTCCGTTCTGAAATACTCCACCACACTCTGATCGCCCTGCACCGCGCCAAGCCCGCCGTACTGCACGACAGACGCGACGTTGCTCACGGTGTAGAACAGCACTTTTCTGATGCGATCGCGCACGACAGGATCCTTCACTGCGAGATACGCGAGGCGCAGGCCCGTCATCGCATAGGTCTTGCTGAAAGTGTAGATAGGAATCGTGCGCTCGTACATGCCGGGCATCGACGCGATGCTGACGTGCTCTCCTTCGAAGACCACGTCTTCATAGGCCTCATCGGAAAACACCCACAGATTGCGGCGCGTGGCGATGTCGGCGATGCGCTCGAGATCCGCGCGCGTGAGGACGCCGCCGGCCGGGTTGTTCGGCGAATTGATGTAGATGGCGCGCGTCTTCGGTGTGATGGCGCGCTCCAGGTCGCCGAGATCCCATCGCCACCCGAGCGACTCGCGCAGCGGGCAGGGCACCGGCACGGCGTGCGCTGACGTGATGCAGCCGGCTGCCGGCGGCCACAGCGGATCCGGATAGATCACCTCGTCGCCCGGCTCGAGCAGTCCCTGCGCCGCGATGTAGACGCCATGGATTCCCCCCGCCGTCACCATCACCTCATCGTCGCCGCCGATCGGGATGCGGTTCTTCTCGCGCATCTTGCCCGCGAGCGCGCTCACGAGCGGCGGGATGCCGGTGGTTTGCACGTAGTGGGATCGGTTGTCGTGGACGGCCTGGATCAGCGCCTGCTTGACGGTATCGGGCGCGTCGAAGCTCACATCCCCCTGGTCGAGGCGAAAGGGCTTGTCGACGCCGTACATCATGTCGCGGATGCGGATGATGCCCGAGAAGGGCACTGAATCCAGAAATGAGCCCATTAAATCTCCGCGAGAATCCTGGCGAGTGTAGTTTCAGCTCGCCCGATCGGCAGGTTGCTGACGTACACGCTCGTCGCGCCGGCTTCCCGGAGCGCGCGGATCGAGCGGGCGCAGACCTGCTCGGGCGTCGCGCCTTCGCCGAACTCGCGCGTGAGTCCTTCGACCGGCACCGGCAGAAAGCTGCGCAGCGTGTTCAGCGTTCGTGGATTCGCGCTGCGGTAGTAAAAGACCCCGAAGACGCCCGGCTTGTCGACCCGGCGCGCGCGCGCTTCCTGCATGAAGCGATCGATCGCTGGGCGATCGTGGTGCGACACGATCTGTGTCAGGTAGAACTCGCCGTTGAAATTGTCGTCGAGCAGGTAGTCCACCTGGTGCGCCGCGTCGGCGTGCGGGTTGGCCCAGCCGCCGAGCGCGAGTCCAGGCACGCGCGCGCGGATGTGACGCCGCAGCTCCCACGCGTGTTCGACGCAGCGCGGCGGGCCGACATGCCGGTCGCCGCCAAGCACGACGAGCGTGTTGAAGCCGGCATCCCACGCGCGATCCGCGTACGCCAGACAGTAGTCGAGCGGATGTTTGCACGTGAGAAACGGCGCGACGTGCGAGCGCGGCACGTCGGTGCCGAGATTGATCACGAGATGCCGCAGGTTGTCTTCCTCGCGCAGGCCGACGGCGCTGTCGGTGAGAAAGACATAGCGATCGCGCCGCACGAGACTCTTGACGGCGTGATAGGTGTCGATCCAGGCGTCGATACCCGCGGCCGTATCCAGCTCGGCGCGCGGCGGCCGCAGCTCGGCCGTCACGACGATAGGTTCGTCGACGGAGGCGCTGATCGCGCGCACCAGCGCGCTCTCCCTGGCTGCGGGCATCCGAAAAGTATACTAAGCAGCGCGATGCATGCGGCAGCCCGGCAGCGTCTCGCGGATCTTGCCGCGCATGCCGCACCCATTCCACTGGATCCCACTCCCATTCAGGAACTTTCACGGCTGCGCAGCGCCCTCGGCGGCGGCCCCAGGCTGCTCGTCAAGAGGGACGATGCGCTGCCGTTTGCGATGGGCGGCAATAAAGTGCGGAAGATGCGCCTGCTCGTGCGGCGCGCGATCGACCAGGGGGCCGATACGCTGATCACGATGGGCGGCGTGCAGTCGAATCACGCGCGTGTGACCGCGGCGATGGCTGCCGCCACGGGCATGCGGGCTGTGCTGGTGCTGAACGGCACGCAATCGGAGAAGCCCACCGGAAACGCGCTGCTGCAGCGGTTGTTCGGCGCCGAGATCGTGCTCGTCGGCACGCGCGAAGAGCGCGAGCCGATGATGGACGAGGTTGCGCGCCGGCTGGCGCGCGAAGGCCGCCGGCCGTATGTCGTGCCGCTCGGCGGTTCGACACCGGAAGGGGCGATTGCCTACGCGCAGGCGTTCGTCGAAATGGCCGGACAGATCGACCTGCCAGACGCGATCGTGCACTCCACATCGTCGGGGGGCACACAGGCCGGGCTGGCCGCGGGCGCGGCGCTCGCCGGTGCCCGGACCGCGATTCAGGGCGTGAGCGCCGACGATCCTGCGAAGGCGATCGAATGCATCGTCGGCGATCTCGTGCGGTCGATCGGCGGCATGCTCGGCGTCGCGGATCTTGCGTATGGCCAGACGGTCGTCGACGACAGATTCGTGGGCCCTGGATATGGTGTGCCGACGGCCGCGTCGACCGAAGCCCTGGAGCTGGCCGCCCGCACGGAAGGCCTGCTGCTCGATCCGGTTTACACGGCGAAGGCGATGGCGATGCTCATCGCCGCCGTCCGTGCAGGCGGATTCGATTCGCATGACACCGTGCTGTTCTGGCACACGGGCGGCACTCCCGCTCTTTTCGCATGAGGTGTTCGTGGCTGTTTCGCTGACGTTTCTCGGTGCGGCGCAGACCGTGACCGGCTCCAAGCATCTACTCGACGTCGACGGCAAGCGCGTGCTCGTCGACGCGGGATTGTTCCAGGGCATCAAGGAGCTGCGCGAGCGCAACTGGCAGGACCTGCCCGTGCCGGCGTCGTCGATCGACACGGTCGTCCTCACGCACGCGCACCTCGATCACTGCGGCTATCTGCCGAAGCTGGTCGCCGCTGGCTTCAAGGGACGCGTGTTCTGCACGTCGGGCACTGCGGCGCTGGCCAGGCTCGTGATGGTCGATGCCGGCAAGATTCAGGAAGAAGACGCCGACCGCGCCAACCGCAAGGGATACACGAAACACGCGCCGGCGCTGCCGCTGTTCACCGTCGAGAACGCGTGGCAGGCGGTGGATCGACTGCAGCCGGTTGGATACGCGTATGACTTCGAGCCGATTCCCGGCGTATCGATGCGGTTCATCAATGCCGGGCACCTGCTCGGATCCGGATATGTGCGCGCCACCATCAAGCCGCTCGGCGATCGCGTGCTGCTCTTCGGCGGCGATCTCGGCCGCTACGGGCGGCCGGTGCTGCCGGATCCGGAGCCCGTCGATCGCGCGGATTGGCTGCTGATCGAATCCACGTACGGCAATCGCGTCCATGAGGACGATGACGGGGGAGAGCGGCTGGCGCGGATCATCAACGACACCATCGAGCGCCAGGGCAAGGTGATCATTCCCGCGTTTGCGATTGGGCGCGTCGAAGAGGTGCTGTACTGGATTCGCGAGCTGGAAGAGGCGAAGCGCATTCCGCAGGTGCCGGTCTATGTCGACAGCCCGATGGCGCTCGAGGCGCTGAAGATGTATCAGGAGCGGCTGCACGAGCTCGACGCCGACATCACGACGGCGGCGCAGTCGGCGCGCGAACGGACGGTGCGAGGCGAGCGCAAGCTGTGTGCGTTCTGCACGAGCCGGTTCGAAACGGTGGCTGAGGCGGCGCACTCGAAGCAAGTGACCGCGTCGCGGCAGCCGGCCATCGTGATCTCGGCGAGCGGCATGGCCACCGGCGGGCGCGTGCTGCATCACCTCAAGGCCGCGCTGCCGGGCGGCTACAACACCGTGCTGTTTGTCGGCTACCAGGCGGGCGGCACGCGCGGCCGGCAGCTCGTGGACGGCGCGAAGGAGACGAAGATTCACGGCGAGATCGTGCCGGTCAACGCGCGCATCGAGAAGATCGACTCCATGTCGGCGCATGCCGACGCGAACGAGATCATGCGGTGGCTCGGCAACTTCACGCAGCCGCCGGCGCGCACGTTTCTCGTGCATGGCGACACCGATCCCATGATGACCCTCGCCGCGCGCATGCGATCCGAGCTGAAGTGGGATGTCGCGACTCCGGCATGGAAAGAGCAGGTCACGCTCGCATGACGACAAAACTCGAGAGGGATACTCGCCCTCACCTGCTCGAACAGATTGACGAGGCTGCGGTGGTCCAGTTGTATGCCGACGGCTTCGACGCGCTGCCGGTGAATGACAAGATCCTGATCTGGCACCTCTACCAGGCCGCGCTGGCCGGCCGCGACATCTACTTCGATCAGCGCCATGCCTGCGCGCTGGATATGCGGGCGCTGCTCGAGGCCGTGCTGCGTTACGGCGAGGGCATTGATGAGACCGTCCTTGCCGAGATCCGGCGTTACACGAAGCTGTTCTGGATCAACACCGGGCCGTACAACAACCTGACGGCCAGGAAGTTTCTGTTGCAGCTCGAGCCCGCGGCGATGCGGGACGCTGTGCGGCTGGCCGAGCGCAACGGCGCGACCCTGCCAGGGCGGCGCAACGAGACCGTTGATGGACTGGTGGACCGGCTGGCGCCGATGTTCTTCGATCCCGCGATCGATCCATCCGTGACCAGCAAAGCTCCGGAACACGGACGCGACATTCTCGAAGCCAGCGCCAACAACCTCTATGCCGGCGTCCGGATGTCGGACCTTGTTCCGGCTGACGGCGGCCGTCATGTGGTCGAGCGCTACGGATTGAATTCACGGCTGGTGAAGCACGCCGATGGCCGTCTCGAGGAGCAGGTCTATCGCATCGACGGGCTTTACGGCGACCGTATCGCGCGCATCGCCGGCCACCTCGAAGCGGCCATGCCGTACGCGACCCCGGGCATGCGCCGGGCGCTCGACGCGCTCGTCACGTTCTACCGCACCGGCGAGGACGCGGATCGCGGCGCGTACGACATCGCCTGGGTCGAAGACAAAGACTCGCCGGTCGATACCATCAACGGCTTCGTCGAGGTCTACATGGACGCGCGCGGCGTCAAGGGCGCGTGGGAGGCGCTCGTCTTCTATGTGAATCGCGAAAAGACCGCGGGCATTCAGCGCCTTGCCGCGGCGGCGGCCTGGTTCGAAGAGCGCATGCCGTGGGATCCGCAATGGCGGCGGCCCGACGTGCGCGGCGTCACCGCCCGCGCCATCGACGTGGTCATTGAAACCGGCGACTCGGGGCCGATCACGCCCATCGGCATCAACCTGCCGAACGATCAGGCGATCCGCGAAACCTACGGCAGCAAATCGGTGTCGCTCTCGAACGTCGCCGAGGCCTATGACAAGTCGACGCCTCCCTCGTTCCGGCGCGAGTTCGCGTGGTCCGGCGAGGAGGCCGATCGTGCCGAGCGGTGGGCCACGTTCGCGTCGGAGCTGACGACGAATATCCATGAAGTGCTCGGACATGGATCGGGCCGCGTGGCCGATCGCCTTGCCGGACAACCGCAACTCGCGCTGAAGGAGTTGTACTCGACGCTCGAGGAGGCGCGGGCCGATCTCGTAGCCCTTTATTTCGTCGCGGATCGAAAGATGATCGAGCTCGATCTGGTGCCGGCCGACGATCATGCCGAGATCGTGCTGGCCGAGTACGAGTCCTACGCACGCAACGCGCTCGTGCAGCTGCGCCGCGTGCGCGAGGGCACGACGATCGAGGAAGACCACATGCGTAATCGCCAGCTGATTGTGCACTGGCTGCTCGCCAACTCCACGGCGATCGAGATTCGCCGCCGCGACGGCAAGACGTATCACGTCGTCGCCGACGTCGCGGCATTCCGCGAAGGCGCGGGCCGGCTGCTGGCCGAGGTGCAGCGCATCAAGTCGGAAGGTCATTACGAGGCGGGCCGCGCGCTGGTCGAGACCTATGCGGTGCACTTCGATCCGGCGCTTCGCGACGAGATCGTCGCCCGCGTCGCGAGGTTGAACATGCCCTCGTACACGGGCTTCGTCATGCCGAAGCTCGAGCCTGTGCGCGACGAAGCCGGCGCGATCGTCGACGTTGCGATTTCGTACCCGTTGGATCTCGAAAAGCAGATGCTCGAATGGTCGCGCACCTGACAAAACCGCTGGCCTTCACCCTTGCACTGGCGGTGACGGCGTGCGCACCGGCAACCGGTTACCGGTTACCGGCTACCAATCGCGTCCCCGCCCGAGCAGAGCGAGCGATCGACACGTTGCTGGCGCGGTTCGATCGTCTTGCGGCCATGGAGCAGGTCCGCTTCATGAGCCAGTACTGGCGTCTGGCCGGCAACGAGGGTTTCGATCGATCGCTTGATCGGATTTATGAGCGGCTGGTGTCCAGCGGATTCGCGATGGACACGCGCGGTCTCCGCGGCCCCGACGGGGCGCCGCTCGCTCATGTGCGCGTGCACGCCTACCCGAATCAGGGTCACGGCTGGGATCACAGCGTGAGCGCGCTTTCGCTGATCAATGCCGACGGCTCCGCGACGCCGGTGCTGTCGAAAGCGCGCGAACGGCTGGCGCTGTGCATCAACTCCTTCTCGACGCCGGCGGACGGGCGCGTCCTCGAGGTGGTCGACGTCGGACGCGGCGATCGCGCCGCCGACTACGCAGGCAGGGACGTCACGGACGCGATTGTGCTGGGCGACGCGGAGGCCGGACGTCTCTGGCGCGAAGCGACGTCTCGCGGCGCGGCGGGCGTGGTGTCGACGTCGCTGCCGGCGTACATCCGCCCCACGCCGCCGGGCGTGCCCGAACCGCCGCGCGACGAGTGGGACATCCTGCAGTGGTCGTCGATTCCGTACGACAAAGCGAAACGGTCGTTTGGCTTCAAGGCCACGCCTCGCGCCGCGGCAACCATCCGAGCGCGGCTGGCCGAGGGTCCGCTGCAGGCGCGCGTGACGATCGCGAGTTCGTTCACCGAACGTCCTGCGCGCATGGTGATCGCGGAGATCCCCGGCATCGCCTTGCCGTCAGAGCGCATCGTGATTGCGGCGCACGTGCAGGAGCCTGGCGCGAACGACAACGCGAGCGGCAGCGCGACGCTGGCCGAGATGGCTGTGGCGATGCGCGACGCGATCGCGCGCGGCGACATCGCGAGGCCGGCGCGAACCATCACCTTTCTGTGGCTCGACGAGATCTCTGGAAGCCGGCAATGGATCAAGGATCACGCGGCGCAGGCAAAAGGGGTGATGTGGATGTTCTCGCTCGACATGACGGGCGAGGACGTCACGAAGACCGGCGGATCGTTTCTGGTCGAACGCTGGCCCGATCCGGGCGCGGTGTACGACCGCACGTGGGATCCGCACAGCGAGTGGGGACGCAGCGACGTGGATCCGAAGACGCTCAAGGGCGATCTCATCAATGATCTGCATCTCGCGGTCGCGCGGCGCGTGGGCACGCGAACCGGCTGGGTGGTGCGCTCGAATCCGTACGAAGGCGGCAGCGATCACACGGTGTTCGGATCAATGGGCATTCCGTCGATTCTCGACTGGCACTTCACCGATCGCTACTACCACACGAATTTCGATACGCCCGACAACGTGAGCGCCGATGAAATGCGCAACGTCGCGTCGGCGGTTGGCGCGACTGCGTGGCTGATGGGATCGGCAACAGAAGAAGAGGCGCGCGAGGTCGCCAGTCTTGTTGCCGAGGCGGGGCGGCTGCGGATCAGCCGCGAGCGGCGCGAGAACACGAAGGATCGTGAGGCAGCCGTCGCGGCGTGGACGAAGTGGTACGAAGAAGCCGTGGCCAGCGCCAGCCGCCTGACGGTGCGGTGACAGGCACCATTTATGACAATTCTTGTCTTGGCCCTTCTGCTTCTCGCCGCGATGACGGCGCAGGCGCCGGCCACTCTCGAGGCACTGATTCTCGCTGAGGATCGACGGGCGTCAGGCCCTGGCGACTACGAGCTGCTCGCCACCACGGCGGGATCGCATGAGAACGCCATCATGCGGGCGCGGGCCGTGCGCGCGCTCGGCCGTCTCGAGCAGCGCCATCCACGAGGCGCCTCGCCGGCCGATCTCATTGAGCGCGCGCTCGGTGATCCCGACTCGCACGTGCGCCGGACCGCGGCCTATGCGCTGGCGCAGTCGGTGATTGCATCGGATGCGGCCGCCAAGGCGTCGCGTCGAGCCAGGCTTCTTGCCGTGCTCGCGTTGGAAGACGAGGACGTGGTGGCCGGCGCGCTGATGGAGAGCGCCGCACGCCTGGCGGATACCGCCTCCGTAGGAGAGGTCGAGACAGCGGTGCTCGCGCAGCTCCGCAGTGCGTACCCGGACGCGATCGCGAGCGCGCTGGAGATTCTCGCGCGGCGCGCCGGAAAGCCGGGCCTGCTCTCAGCGTCGGCGTTCGACTGGCTGCGCGCGGCCGTTCTCGATCCGTCGCTGGGGCCGGACGCGAGACGCGCAGCGCTGCAGGCGCTCGTCACGCAGCGGGCCGCGGATGCGGCGTTTGCGACGCGTGCGTTCTCCACTGATGACTGGCAGCTTCGAAGGCTGGCGGTGCTCGCCGTCGCGGGATCTCCCGGCGATGCCGGCGTGATCGAGCTCGCGCTTCGCGATCCGGACGCGCACGTTCGCTACGAGGCCGTTCGCGTCACCGCGCGCCGCGGCGAGACCGCGTGCCCGGCGCTGATCAACGCGGTGAAGGATGCCGATCCGCATGTCGCGCTCGCCGCGATCGATCTCCTCGCGCGGTGCGGCGATCCCTCGAGCGGATCGATCCTCGAATCGCTCGCCGCATCACCCGGTGGCATCAACTGGCATCGTGCCTCGCATGCCCTCGTCTCGCTCGCCGCGCGCGATCGCGGACGGACGCGCGAGCTCCTGCCGCCGCAGGCGCGCGATTCGGCCTGGCCGGTGCGCATGTACGCCGCCGCCGCGGCCGCGCGCGCCGGTGATGATGAGACGCTGGTGCAGTTGAGCGCGGATGCGCACCCGAACGTTCGCGAAGCCGCGATCGCCGGACTCGTCGAGCGCGTGAAAGATCCCACGGATCCCGCTGCTGCGCGCGCGCGATTGACGAAGGCCGTACTGTCGGCTCTGGGCGAGCGCCGGGATCCCCAGCTGCTTCGCACCGCGGCCGGCGCGGTCCCCGCTACGGGTGACGCGCCCGCGTTCAGGGCCGCGCTGCTGGAAGCGCTCGACGCGCTTGACGCCGGGCGCGGTGAGACCACGCGCGACGCGCGCGCCGCCATCGTCGAGGCATTGAAGCTCGCGGCGCCGGGCGAAGCGCCGCCGGCGCCGCCGCGGCCGCTGGCGCCCATGACACCGTCGATGCAGGAGCTTCAGCGGCTGCCGGCACGCGCGCGCATTCACATGGCACGCGGCGGCGTGATCGAGCTCGAGCTGCTTCCGGATGAAGCGCCCGCAACGGTTGCCAGATTCGCGCGCCTTGCGGACGCCGGATATTTCAACGGCCTGACCTTTCACCGCGTCGTGCCGAACTTCGTCGTGCAGGGCGGCAGCCCATGGGCCAACGAATATGCAGGCGCGCTGCGGTTCCAGCGCGACGAGCTCGGTTTCGCGCGCCATGAGCGCGGCGCCGTCGGGATCTCGACGCGCGGCCGCGACACCGGCGACGCGCAGATCTTCATCGACCTCGTCGATCTCCCTCGGCTCAATCACGACTACACTGTGTTCGCGCGCGTCGTCTCGGGAATGGACGTCGTTGACGCCGTGGTCGAAGCCGACTTGATTCAGCGCATTACCATCCTGAAGTGATACAGAAGGGGCAACCCTTCAAGAAACTGGAGGAGCGACTCTCGGTGGATCTTGCGTGTAGGTTTTAGCGTCGGCTAGAATTCGAGTTCCCCAGCGACTGGGCGCTTAGCATGCCTCCTAAAGCGCTACGACATGTGGCCATACGGGAGGAGCGTCATGCGGTTGCCCACTGCCGGCATCGGGCGCTAGATCGATGGTCTTCTCGACGACGGTATTTCGGCACCGCGGCGAGGCACTGGTTGACACGCGCATTGGGAGCGGGAGGTGTTCGTGAGCAGGACGAGCCTCAGACTCACGTACTGCGTCACGACTCTCCGAAGTGCGGTCATTTTCGTCCGCCGAGACCACAGCACCCGATGGATCGCGGGATTGCACGCGGTGGCCGTCGCGAGCGCGTTGACTGTGTTCGCCCTCGTAGATGCCGGAGTGCTACGTCGCCTGCCGTTTGCGCAGCCTGATGCACTCGCCCGCGTCCATTTCACCCGTGGCCCAGCGGGGCCGGCCGAGCTGATTTCAGAACACGAGTTCCTGGCCTTGCGCCAACGCGCGCACGGGTTCAAAGGCATCGCGGCGCTGAAGGAAGTGCAGCTGACCGTGAAGCCCGCGACCTCGCTCGAGGTCCTCAACGCCGCAAGAGTGTCCGGCGAGTTCTTCGCGCTCCTCGGTGTGCGCGCATTACACGGAACCACATTTGGCCAGGAGGCTGAGTCGACACCTGACATCGTTGTGTTGAGTTACTGGTACTGGCGAGACCGGTTCGGCGGAGATCCCGCGGCGATCGGCCGGCTCCTCCCAACGGCGACGACACCGCTCCGGATCGTTGGCGTGATGCCGCCGGAGTTCAGGTACCCGATGGGCGTCACTCGACTCGGCCTCGATTTGAAGGCATGGGCGCCCCTGCCACTCGCCGCGCTGCGGCCACCCAACCCGAACATGCGCGTCGGAACCCTGCCTCACTTCCTGGCGCGGCTTGACCCGGCGGATCGTCTGGCAGCCGCCGAGGCGAGGCTCAGGCTGCTCGTCCAGGCCCAGCGGGCGGACACGCCCAGAGCGTTTGGGCGCTCACCACACGTGCACTTGGAGTCGTTGCGACGCTCGGTCCTCGCGTCCTCACGCGGGTGGATGTCGGCGCTCGCGGTCGCGCTCGGGCTGTTACTTCTGTCCAGTGCGCTCGGCAGCGGCGGACTGCTGCTCTTCCGGATGGCGGCGCGCATGGACGACCTGCGCATCCAGGCCACGCTCGGCGCCGATCACATCCGTCTGCTGATGCAGCTGGCAATCGAAGGTGCGCTGACGACGATGGCCGGCAGCGTCGCGGGGGTGCTGCTCGCATACTGGATGGTCGAGATCCTCGGCGGTGCCATTCCGGCGACGCTCGTCCTCGTTGGCGCACCGCGACTTGGGACAGGCGCGCTCCTCATGGTCCTGGCCCTGTTCGCATCGCCGGTGGCGCTGTTCTGCCTGCTGGCCGTCCGAAAGCTGCGGTCCGCCGCCGCGGCGGGCGTCGCCGGCATCACACATGCCTCGCGGCTTCGGATTAGTCCGGCGTTGGTGGGCGGTCAACTCTTCCTGGCGGCCGTCTTGCTGACCGGGACGCTGGCCTTTACGTTGAGCTTTGCGCGATTGGCCTCGATCGATCTCGGCTTCACTCCGACTGGTGTCGCCGTCCTGGCAGCGAACGCGCGAGGCAATCATCCCGCGCGCGGCACACCCTATGTGTCCGAGCTTTCATCGGCGATTGGCCGACTGCCATATGTGTCGGCCGTGGCGGCCGTGGCCGAACGCTGCTCGGTTCCCTTCGTACGCGTGAAATGCTCCTCGTACCGGGTCAGCGATGTCGCGTCTGGTCGGACGTTCAGCGGCGACGAGGGGATTCAGGTGCACGAAGTCACGGCCAGTTACTTCGATGCGATGGGGATGACCCTGCGATCCGGGGCCCTGCCGCAGCTGACCAACCACGACCCGACCATCATTCTTAATGAGCACGCACTTCGAACGTATCGCGGATCGCCGTGGACGCCAGGAATGGTGTTGTCGATTGATGGGCAACTCGTCAGCGTAATCGGCGTGGTCGCGGACGCGCTGATCGACGGACCGGAAGAACCCAGCAGACTCGAGGGCTACCGCGTGATCCGCGTAGAAGATCTCGAGCGCGGGCAGTTGGTCCTGAAAGCCAACGAGCTGGACCGCGCAGTCGACGACGCCACCGCGCTCGTCGCGGCGGCGCTTCCCGATCAGCCCGTGCCGACTCCGCTGCGACTTGATGCGGCCCTTACGGGCCTTCTCGAGTACCAGCGCTTTTCCACCATCGTGGCCCTCTCGCTCGGCTGCCTCGCGACCGTCACCGCCGTCGTCGGTGCTTATGCGCTGCTGGCACTTTCACTGGCGACACGGCGCAAAGAGATCGCGATTCGCCAGGCGGTCGGCGGCTCGCGGCTACGCGTAGCGGCAGACATCATCGGACACGACTTGAGCCGGGCGTTTGCGGCCATCGCGGCCGGGGGCGTCGTGGCCATGGTGCTGGCGTCGCGGGTCGAGTCGTATCTCTTCAACACCGGTCCATTGTGGATTGTCGCGTTGTGGGCGTCGGCCTCGCTGGCGTTCATCGTCGTCCTCGCCGCGTTGATCCCGACCGCGCATGCCGTGCGACAGACGTCACTGCGAATGCTCGGCGTGGCTCGGTGATCAGGAATTCGTGCGCGACGCGCGTGATGTCCCGCGTCGAGGTGGTGTATGGCCGATGATCTCCGTTACGCCGTTCGATCGCTTCTGAACAGCCGCGGCTTCACCGCGGTTTCGGTGCTCGTCATTGCGCTCAGCATCGGCGCGATTACCCCGATCTTCTCCATCGTCGACGCTGCGCTGCTGCGGCCGCTCCCTTACCCCGATTCCGATCGCCTCGTCATCGTGCGCGACAGCGACATTCCTGTCGCGTCCGGCCGGCTGCCGATGTCCCAGCGCAACTACTTCGACTGGGCAGAGCGGCAGCAAGGGTTCGAGGCGATCGCCGCAATCAGAAGCGGCGGTCGTCCCGATGTTCGCGTAGGAGGGACTGAGTATCAGACCTGGATCAGCCGCGTCAGCGGCAACTTCTTTGACGTGCTGCGGCAAGTTCCGGCGCTCGGCCGTGCCATCACGGGCGACGACGTCGCGCAGTCGAACCGCGTCGTCGTGATTACGCATGGCTTCTGGCAGCGAGTGTTTGGCGGCCGGCCGGATGTTGTCGGACAGACGATCGCGTTCGACAATGCCACGTATGAAGTGATTGGCGTCGCGCGCGAGCGGTTCCTTTACCCGGCCGGCTCGAGGGTGCCGTCGGAGATCTTCGCACCGCTCGTCATCCCGCCGGCGCAGCGTTTGGCCACTCAGCGGGGGATTCCCTTTCTGACGGCGATCGGCCGTCTGAGGAACGATGTCGGCATCTCCGAAGCGCAGGCCTCCATGGACGCGGTTGGGGCGGCGCTTCGCCGCGAGCATCCAGGTTGGCAGGCCGGCGTCGTGCTGCAGCCATATCACGAGTACGTGACCGGCCGCGCCGCAAAATGGATGCGACTGCTGGTGTGGGGCGTGGCGCTCGTGTTCCTGATCATGTGTGCCAACGTCGCGAACCTGTTGCTCGCCCGCGGCGGCGCGCGGCGAAAGGAAGTCGGCGTGCGATCGGCGCTCGGCGCCTCTCGCTACCGGATCGCTCGACAGTTGTTGATCGAGAGCATGCTGGTGGCAGCGGCCGGCACCGCGGCTGGATTGCTTCTCGGGTGGTGGATTCTCGAGGCGTACAGGACAGCCATTCCAGCCGGCCTGCCCCGCGCCAATGAAATTGCGCTGGACTGGCGTGTGCTGAGCATCGCTGCTGTCGCAGCGGCGGTGACCGGCGGCATCTTCGGTCTCGCGCCCGCTTTGGTCGCGACGCGCATAGATCTGACCTCGTCACTCAGATGCCCCCAGATCCTCCGGGTATCGTTCGCGTCAACGAAGGCTTCTGGGCACCGAACGACCGCTTTCATCGTCTGGCCGCGCGCATTGTGGCGCGTGTTCGTGGCATTGCCGGTGTCGACGAGGTGGCTGTGACATCGAACACGCCGTTCTCAGGCGGCAGCGGCACGTTTAGTTACAAGTTGCCAGGACGGCCGGGATTCAAGTGGTCACGGGATCAGCACCAGATGGTCGCCATGAAAATGGTGTCGCCCAACTATCTGCAGCTGCTTCGCATCCCCCTGCTGCGCGGGCGATATCTGAACGATCGCGATACGAAAGATGCGGAAGGCGCGATTGTGATGAGCGAGTCGGCGGCACGCATGATCTGGCCCGGCGAAGATCCAGTCGGGCAGGAGATCGACCTTCAGAAACGGCTTCGCGTCGTCGGTATCGTGTCGGATGTCCGCATGGGCGGGCCGGAAGTCGAGCCGTGGCCGGATGTCTACGTGCCGATGTCGCAGGGGCGCGGTACGACGGCCACCACGCTGATCATTCGGACGTCGTTGCCGGCCGAAGCCATGCTGCCGACGTTGCGCGCGGCGATTCAGGAAGTCGATCCCTCGCAGAGAGTGCGCGACGCGACCACACTCGAAACAAGTCTTACGGCTCTGCTGGCGCAGCGACGCTTCAACATGCTGGTTGTTGGATCGTTCGGCGCGCTCGGCGTGCTGATTGCGGCGATCGGACTATACGGAGTAATAGCGTATCTGGTAACTCAGCGCCGGCATGAGATAGGCGTTCGCATCGCGCTTGGCGCGTCGCGAGGCCGTGTCCTTCGGATGGTGCTGTCACGGGCCGCGCTGCTCGTCGCCGCCGGCCTGGTTCTCGGCGGTGTTGGCGTCTGGCAGTTCGCGGCCGTGGCGCAGGCGTTTCTCTTCGAGCTCGAACCGCTCGACGCGAGGGTCATTGCGGCCGCAGTGTCGCTGATGGCCGTCACGGCGTTCGTGGCGGCGGTCATTCCCGCCCGCCGCGCCGCTTCAGTCGATCCCCTGATTGCGCTGCGTCAGGACTGACGAACGCCAGTCTCGATCATCGGACCGCCGCCTCCAGCATGCGAATCGATCCCGCGGAGGCATCGATCTCGACCTCCGCGCCGATCGGCAGCGTCCATTGCGGCATGCCGTGGCCGATCATCGCGCCCGACCAGGCAGGGATGTTGAGCGGCGCGATGTGATCCGCCCACAGCTCCTCGAATGTGAGTGCGCCGAAGCCGCCGTCACCAGGCCCGCACTCGCTGCACGTGCCGAAGACAAAGCCGCGGATCCGTTCCAGCATCCCCGCCAGCTTCAGCGTCGTCAGCATCCGATCCACGCGATAGATCGCTTCGCCGACGTCCTCGAGGAACAGAATCGCGCGGTCCCAGGCGGGCAGGTACGGCGATCCGGCGATGCCGGCAAGCACGCTCAGGTTGCCTCCGATCAACCGTCCGCGCGCCGTGCCGGCTTTGATCGTGCGAATGCGGTGTTGCGTTGGCGTGAGCACGTTGTTGTCCGACATCTTCGGCGTGTTCACGAACGTCACCGTCTCGCCGTCGAACAGCACGCGCTTGAAGTACTCGAGCGAATACGCGTCCCAGCGGCCCATCCCGTTCGGACCGTGAAACGTGATCATGCCCGTGCGCGCGTGCAGCGCGATCAATAGCGCCGTGACGTCGCTGTAGCCGGCGATGATCTTGGGGTTGCGGCGAATGCCGTCATAGTCGAGGAAGGGCAGCAGGCGCGCGCTGCCCCAGCCGCCGCGAATCGGCAGCACCGCCGCGATCGAGGAATCCCTGAAGAAGCCGTTGATGTCGGCCGCGCGATTGCGATCCTCGCCGGCCAGGTACCCATGCCGATCGCGCAGGTGCTCGCCGACGCGCACTTTCAGGCCCAGCGCTTCGAGCGACTCGCGCGCGATGTCAAGATCGATCGTATTGAAGGTCGCATTCGCGGGCGCCACAAGGCCGACGGTGTCGCCGGCTTTCAAACGGGCGGGCCTGATTGCCGGCTGGCGCCGCTGCGCGTGCGCGACACGCGTGTCGAGATGTACGAGGCCCGCGGCCGCGGCGGCGACGGCGGCGGCCATAAAATCACGGCGTTCCATGCACCGAAGTATAGGCTCGCGGGTCACCGCCGCTGTCGGCAAGTTCCCAACCGGTTGACATGTGTTTGCGTCATATGCATTGATTACAAATGCATTCACGACAAAGCCGTCAGACCGCGCCCGACCCCCGTTCGTTGCTGCCGCTCTCGCCGATCGTCTTTCAGGTGCTGCTGGCGCTGGCCGACAGCGACCGCCACGGCTACGGCATCATCCAGGAGGTCGGCCGGCGCACTGACGGCATCATCGCGCTCCGCACGGGAACACTCTACACGGTGCTCAAGCGCCTGCTCGAGCTCGATCTCGTGGAAGAAAGCGAGAACCGGCCCGCGGCCGAAGAGGACGATGAGCGGCGCCGCTATTACCGCGTCACGCCCTTCGGCAAGGCCGTGACCGAAGCTGAGGCGCGCCGCCTCGAGAGTCTCGTCGCGCTCGCGCGCGACAAGCGTGTGCTCAAGACGCGAAAAGCATGAACCTTCTCGATGCCGGCTGCCGTGCCATGCTGCGACTCTATCCGCCTGACGTGCGCGACGCGCACGGCCGCGAGATGCGGCAGACGTTTCTCGAGGCATGCGCACGGGCCTCGGGCCGTGGGCCTCTGGCGATGGCGCGCACGGCGCTTGCCGAGCTGATCGATCTTCTGAAGTGCGCGTTCCGCTCCCGCCTTGGACGGCCGCTGTTGCCGGCCGACCGCGACCCGCACACGTCGCCGGGGCAGCAGGCTCCGAAGGGCACCTGGATGAACACACTCACGTCCGATCTCCGTCAGGCCCTGCGTGGGTTGCGGGCGAAGCCGGGCACGACAACGCTCGCGATTGGGCTGCTCGCGCTCGCCATCGGCGCCTGCACCACCATGTTCACGGTTGCCGACGCGATCATCTTCAACGCCGTGCCATACCGTGACGCCGATCGCCTCGTGCACATCGGCATCGCGCGCCAGCCTGGCGCGTGGCCGTCCAGCACGACGAAGGCCGATGTGATCCGGACCTGGCGCGACGCCGGCATCTTCGAGCACGTCGAGGCCCACCGAACGATTAGCACGATCGTGGATGCCGGTGCCGGAACGACTGGCGCGGCGCTGCTGTGGATCACGCCCGGCGTACTCGATATGCTCGGCGTCGGGCCCATTCGCGGCCGCGCGTTGACACCTCAAGACGCGCATCAGACGGTGCCGCCCATCCTCATCTCGGCCCGCTTCTGGCGCACGCAGTTAGGAGCAGCCGACGATGTCATCGGCCGCCGCATCTATATTGATGGCAAGGCCGCCGACATCGTCGGCGTCATGCCCGCCGATGTCCGGTTTCCAAATAGCGTACGAGACCTGTGGCGCGCGATCGACCTGAACCAGCCCCCACTGGCCGCGCTGTCGCCGATCGCCAAACTGAAACCGGGAGTGCCGCGCGACGAGACGGCTCGTCTGGCGCAGCGCGTGGCGCGCGATCGCGATCCTGCACTTGTCGCCGATCCGGCAGCCGTCGCATTCGCGCCGGTCACGGGCGTGCAAATGTTCGACGACTACACGGTGAACGCGACGAGGCTGCTTTTCACGGGAGTCGTACTCGTGTTGTTCGTCGCGTGCGTCAACGTCGCGAACCTTTTGCTCGCGCGCGCGATGGGCCGGCGCCGCGAGCGCGCCGTGCGCGCGGCGCTGGGCGCGTCGCGATTCAGGCTCGTGCAGCAGGCGATGCTCGAGAGCCTCGTAATGGCCACGTTCGCCGCAACGCTCGGCCTGCTGCTGTCATGGATGGCGGTCTCCGCACTCGACACCGTCCTGCCAGCCTTCATCACCGCACGTGGTCCCAACGCGATCGACTTCGACGCACGCTCGGCGATGGCGGTGGTGGCGCTTGCCGTGCTCGCCACGCTGACCTCCGGCGTGCTGCCGGCCTGGCTCGGCACGCGCACGACGGCGTCGGACGTGCTCAAGGAAGGTGAGCGCGGCTCGAGCGAAGGGCGCGTCGCGCGCCGTCTGACTTCGGCCCTCATCGTCGGCGAGATTGCCGTAGCCGTGACACTGCTCGTCGGCGCCGCGCTCATGGTCCGCACGTTCATGGCGCTGGCCAATGCGGACAGGGGCATCGACACGCGCAATGTCGCGCTGCTCCAGGTAAACCTGCCCTCGTTTCAGGTGCCGGATCCTCAACGCCAGGAAACGCTGGCGTCCGAGATCCACCGTCGTCTCGCCGCGCTGCCGGGAGTCGTCCAGGTCATGCGCGCGCTGAGTGTGCCTCCGGATCGCAGCGAGACCTACACGTCGGCCATTGAAACCGGCGAGGGTGCAAGGGTCGAGGGCCTCGAGGTCAGTGGCTACTTGGCCGTGCCCGGTTTTTTCGAATTCTTCGACATTCGTCTGGTCGCGGGACGCTCGCTGTCCGCCGAGGATCCGGACGAGGCGGTCGTCATCAGCAGGAACCTTGCTGACGCCCTGTGGCCGGGCGTCAGCGATCCGATTGGCCGCACGTTCCGGATCGACAGCGAGCCTATGGTTCGACAGGTTGTCGGCGTATCTCGCAACGTGCGCACGTCGTTGCGCGATCCGCGCTTCGACACGCCCGAGTTCTTCCAGCCGTACCGACGTCCGGGACCGAACTACGTCATCAAGCTCGAAGAAGGCGCGCGGCTATCCGACGATAAGGTCGCCGCGATGATTCGTACAGTGCATCCGGCATATCTCGTCCGCAGGGTCCAATGGATCGACGATGTCTATGCCGGGCAGATCGAGCGCCCGCAGCTGGCGGCGGTCGCCGCCGGAAGCTTCGCGATGTTCGGGCTGCTCGTCTGCACCGCCGGCCTGTTCAGCGTGCTGAGCCTGGCCGTCGCGCGGCGGCGCCGCGAGTTTGGCATCCGCCTCGCGATCGGCGCGCATCCCGCGCATCTGTCGCGTCTCGTCGCGCGGCAGACGTTGCTCACGCTCGCCGCGGGCCTGGCGATCGGCTGTGCTGGCGCGCTCGCCGTCGCGCGCGGTCTCTCGAGCGTGCTTGCCGGCATCGAGATTACCGATGCAGCGAGCTGGGTTGTGGTTGTCGTGCTGATCACCCTTGCCGGCGCCGCTGCGGCGTGGCTGCCGCTGCGCGACGCGCGGCGAACAGACCCATTGCTGCTGCTCAGAGAGGAGTAAGCTCCGTACGTCTCGGCCGGCCAGCGCCAGCGATCAGGAGCACTTGCCATGTTCATCGACGACCTGCGCCACGCCTTTCGGCGCCTCCGCTCGCGCCCGGCCATGGCCCTCGCCGCCGCGGGAATGCTGGCGCTCGCTATCGGGCTGACGACCGCGATGTTCACGATCGTCGATTCGCTGCTCCTGCGGCCGGTGCCGTTTCCGCAGGCGGATCGACTGGCCCAGCTGAAAATGCGAAGCCGGAACACGGTTCGTGGGGTTGTTTCCGCGAGGGTCCTCGAGGCCTGGCGCGATGCGCCCGTCCTGGACGCGGTCGAAGGCGTCGCCACGGACACCGTTCTGATCGAGACCGACGCCGGACTCGTCGCGCGCGAGGGCGCATTCGTCACACCGGGGATGCTCGACATGCTGGGCGCCCGTGCGCTGCGCGGCCGTCTCTTTCTCGCCGGCGAGGGACGAGCTGGCACCGACGGCGTCGTGATCCTGTCGGAGGGGATCTGGCGATCGCTCTACGGCGCCGACCCGGCAATCGTTGGTCGCGCGATTGCGATCGATGGCGCTCAGGCCACCATCGTCGGCGTCCTGCCTTTCAAGTTCCGCTTCCCCGGCTGGAACACGGCGATCTGGAAGCCACTCGATTTCAGTGCGCCGCCCGCGCCGCAGGCCGGCCGGTTGCCTCAAGTCTTCGGCCGCTTCGTTCAAGGGATCTCGCGGGCTGACGCCGGACGAACCATCGGCGCCTCGTCAGATCCTGCCGGCGCGACGTACCCCGAACAGGTGCTCACGCAAATGGCCCGGGCGGCCGATCCGGCGTACGAGAAGAACTGGGCGTACATCGACACTCTCGCCGGGCCGCGCACGAGCGACTACATCTACCGGGCGACGCCGATCCTCGCCGGCGGCGTCGCCCTGGTGTTCCTCGTGCTTTGCGCCAATGTCAGCAGCCTTCTGCTCGCGCGACTGACCGCCCGCGGCCGTGAGTTCAGCGTCTGCGCGGCGCTCGGCGCGTCACGCGCGCGCCTGCTTCGCGAGGCTCTTGTCGAAAGCGTTTCGCTCGGCGCGGCAGGGATGCTCCTGGGCTTGGCGCTCGCTGCTGGTCTGGTGCAAATCGCGCGGGCGTTGTTGCCCGAAGCGTTCCTCCTCCAAACCCTGAATCCCGTCGACATCAACGTCCGCGCGCTGGCGGTCGCATCGCTCGCGGGCCTCCTGGCCACCGTGGCGGCCGGACTGCTGCCCGCGTGGCTCGGCACGCGCGCCGAACCAGCGAACGCGCTGCGGGCGACCGAGCGTGGCGGAACCGAAACGCGCAGCGTGCGATCGCTCACGCGCACTCTGCTGATCGGTGAAGTCGCGCTCGCGTGCACGCTGCTCGTCGGCGCGACCTTGCTCGTTCGCTCGTTCGTCAACCTGGCCGGTGCGGATCGCGGGCTCGACGCCCGGGGCGTGCTGACAGCTTGGGTGTCCGGGCTTCCGGGGTCCGCCGAGGACCGGACCGTGCGTGAGAACGCCGCGCGGATCATCGAAGACGCCGTGCACGCCATTCCAGGCGTGCAGCAGGTGGTGCTGTCCCACGCCGTGCCGCCGGATGGGGGCGGCGTGTCCTTCGGCGACGACTGGTTGTCAGACGTGCCCGGTGCAGGCCCAAAGGACATCACCGCAAATCGCTACTGGGTCGGAGCCGACTTCTTCGAGTTCTACGGCATTCCGCTGCTGCGCGGCAGGACGTTCCGGCCGGATGATCCGGACGATGTGGTCATCGTCGGCGAGCGCTTTGCGGCGTTGATGTGGCCTGGCCTCGATCCGGTCGGCCGGAGCTTCCGCTTCGGCAAGGAGGCCTTTCGAGTGATCGGATTGGCGCGCGAGACCAACCTGCCAGCAGTCAATCCGTTCGACGATCGCTCCGAATTCTACGAGCCATTTGCGCGCGGCGGCGGCGGATTCAGGATGAGCATCCGCTGCGGCAACGCCTGTCCGGACGAGGCGATCGTGCGCCGGGCCATCACTGGCGCGAGTGCAGGCGCGCGCGTCATCCAAGTCCAGGTGCTCGAGAACGTCTATCTCCAGCAGACGTCGCGCCCGCGCGCCGCGGCGGCGCTCGCGTTTGCCTTTGCCGCAATCGCGGTGCTCGCCGTTGCCGGTGGTCTGTTCGCGGTCCTCAGCTACGCCGTTGGCCGACGCCGGCGCGAGTTCGGAATCCGCCTCGCCCTCGGTGCGCGGCCGGGCGAAGTGCGGCGGCTCGTCTTCGGCGACGGATTGCGCGTGGCGGTCATCGGCCTGGCCCTTGGCGGGCTTGCGGCGTGGTGGCTCTCGCAGTCGCTGGCGACCATGACGTATGGCGTGGCGACCGGCGACATCTCCATCTGGCTCACTGTTGCCGCTGTCATCGCGCTGACGACGATGCTGGCGTCGTGGAGGCCGGCGGCCAGAGCGGCGAAGGTCGACCCGGTGGCGCTGCTGCGAGAAGAGTGACGTCGCCGTGAAAGGCTTCCTCCTTCGGGCTGTCGTTCGGATCGCCGTGCCCCGTCCGCTGCGCGACCAGGCGGCGCTCACGCTGTCGGATGTCTGTCGAGCCGCGCGCGAGCGCGGCGGGCGCTGGCGCGCGTGGCGAGCCGCGGCACTGGAACTCGGCGACCTTGGACGCGCGTCGCTGATGAGCGGGCTGGGACGCGGGCCGAGGGTCACCATCACTGCGAGCGGCGCCGTCGCTCGCCGCCAAAGCTTCGGACGAAGGGGAGGCCCCAGCATGTTCATTGACGATCTGCGCCGCGCGCTTCGGCGTCTCGTGGCCCAACCGGCTCCCGCACTCGGCGCGGTGCTGATGCTGGCGCTTGCCATCGGCCTTGCGACGGCCATGTTCTCGCTGATCGACACGCTCCTCATGCGCACCGTGCCGTTCCCTCAGGCGGAACGTCTTGCGCACGTGATGATGCTGGGCCCGAGTGGTGGATCAATCTCGGTCGACCCGTCGGTGCTTCACGCCTGGCGCGAAAGCCGCCTGTTCGATCGTGTCGAGGCTCAGGCGCCGGCGACCATGCTTCTCGGGTCGGGTGCCGATCTCACATCGAGTAAAGGTGCGTACGTCTCGCCGGGCCTTCTGCAGATGCTCGGCGCCAGGCCAATCAACGGCCGCCTGTTTTCGCCGGAAGAGGGACGGCCCGGCACCGGCGATCGTGTCGTGATTGCCGAGAGGCTCTGGCGATCGATGTTCGGAGCAGACCTCGCGGCGATCGGGACGCGCATGCTGGTCGAAGGATCGCCCGCGACGCTCATAGGGGTCCTGCCTGACGAGTTCCGGTTTCCGGAGTGGGACACGGCGGTGTGGCGGCCGATGGATTTTCTCGCGCCTCCGGCCGGCGATCGGCCGGTTCTGCCTCGCGCCATCGTGCGCTATTCCCCCGGCATACCCGCCGCCGATGCGTTGAAAGCGGCGACGACGATGGCTCACGAAGCCTATCCGCCGCAGGCCGACAACCAGTGGGCGCAAGCCGAGTCGCTCGCGTCACCCTATCAGGGCAAGTACGCGCGCGCCGCCGCGCCCGTGCTCGCCGCCGCGGCGGTCATGGTGTTTCTCGTGCTGTGCGCGAACGTCAGCGGACTGCTGCTGGCGCGGCTCGATGCGCGGATGCGCGAGATCGGTGTCGCCGCCGCATTGGGCGCATCGCGCGGGCGCCTCATGCGCGAAGCGCTCGTCGAGAGTCTGTGTCTTGGCGCCGGTGGTCTCGCGCTCGGCCTGGCGGTCGCCGCAGGATTGCTGACGATCGCGCGCGCATGGCTGCCCGAGGCGCTCCTGATCCACACCCTCAATCCGATCGATCTCGACGCGCGGGCATTCGCGGCAGCCTCTGCGGCGGGCGGCGCCGCCGTGCTTGCCGCGGGGCTGCTGCCGGCATGGTTCGCGACGCGCGTCTCGCCGATGTCGGCGATGCGTCCGGCTGCGCGCGGCTCCAGTGAAGGCCGCGGCAGCCGCGCCGCGCGGCGCGTGCTGCTCGTCTCGGAAGTGGCGTTCGCCTGCATGCTGCTCGTCGGCGCCTCGCTGCTCGTCCGATCGTTCATGCGGATGGCGGGCGCTGAGCGCGGACTCGACAGCAGCGGCGTGACCACGGCCTGGGTCCAGGGCATCGGCGGCCAAGACGCAACCGGCCCGGCGCGTGTCGCTGCGTCGCGGCGGCTCGAAGAGGCACTCCGCCAGCTTCCTGGCGTGCAGGCCGTCGCATTCTCGTTCGGCACGCCTCCGGACGGCGGCGGCTGGACGATGGGTGAGTGGGTCTCCGATGGATCCAGCGCCGCGCCGATCGAGGCGACGTTCCAGCAGTACCAGGTCGGGCCAGACTTTTTCGATCTGTACCGCATTCCCATCGTACGAGGGCGGACGTTCCGGACCGAAGACCATGAACGGACCGTCGTCATCAGCGAGCGGATTGCCGATCTGCTCTGGCCTGGTGTTGATCCGGTTGGCCGGTCGTTTCACCGCGAAGGCAAGGAGCCGTTCACCGTGATTGGCGTCGCGCGCGAGCTCCACCTGCCGACCACTGAAACGCGCAGCGACAGGCCCGAGTTCTACCTTCAGTTCGTGCCGGGGCGAGCGAACGTGTCGATCAACATCAGGTGCGGCGGCCCATGTCCCGACGTGGCGCGCATCCGGCAGACGGTGCGCGACGTCGAGCCGCGCGCAGACGTGTGGCAGGCGGGCGTGCTCGATCGCGCGTATCTCGCCGAAGTGGAAGGGCCGCGTGCCGCGGCCGCGCTGGTGCTGACGCTCGCGCTGATAGCGGCCGTCGCGGTGGGCGGAGGGCTCTTTGCCGTTCTTTCTTATGCCGCCGGACGCCGCCGGCGCGAGTTCGGCATCCGCCTGGCGCTCGGCGCGCGGCCGGGCGAGATCGGCGGCCTGATGCTGCGCGAAGGCGCACGCGTCGTCGTTGCCGGCGCGGTGATCGGCGGCCTCGGCGCGTGGTGGCTATCCAGGGCGCTGTCGTCACTCATGTACGGCGTCACGCCTGGCGATCCCGGCAGCTGGCTGATGGTTGCGGGCCTGCTGATCGTCATTGCGCTGGCCGCATCGTGGCGTCCTGCCGCGCGGGCCGCGCGGATCGATCCTTCGATGCTTCTGCGTGAGGAATGAATTAAAAATGGGTGAATTAAGAGTTAAGAATTGCTATCCGATTGCTGCTAAGCAGCTGCTGGACAGCAATTCTTAACTCACCAACTCTTAACTCACCAACTACACTGTCACCGGTTTCCGGCCGGGCTCGCGCCCCCGCCGAACCAGTATGTGAAGTTCAACCGGATGATCCGCGGCCCGAGCGCCCCGGTCGGAGACATGAATGTCGCGATCTGCGTGACCGGCTCATTCGGGTCGTTCGCATACCGGATGTTCGTTCGTCCCGTCCCGGTCCGCACGTTGAACACCGTGTTGTCGTTCGTCAGGTTGTACGCATCCACGGCCAGCTCGAACTTCCGGCCGCCCACGTCGAACAGCCGGCCGAGGCGCAGGTCGGTCTGGTACCTGCCGGGCAGCTCAACGCTGCCGCGCGGTTCGGCATTGACCGTATCGCTGCCCTGGCGCAGGCATCCGGTCGTGATGGTGGCCGTGCATCCACCGATCGACACCGTGCGCGTAATGGGCTGACCCGACGAGATCAGCAGGTTCGCGCCAAAAACAATCCTGTACGGAAGCATCGCCGACCCACTGAGCTTGAAATTATGCCGGCGGCCGCCGCTGATGCCGTCGGCATTGACCCTGGCGTCATTGGGGTTTTGGAGACTAACCAGATCGCGCGTCTCTCTCGAATAGGTGTAGCCGGCGAGCACGGTCGTCCCCCTGCTGTAGCGCTTCGTACCCACGATCTCGACGCCGTTGTACTTCACTCCAAGCCGATCGTCGTTGATCGCGCTGTCATTGACGAGCGTGAACCCCGGGTTCAGGCTGTACACGGTCAGTCTCTGGTCGTCGGCATTGCCGACGATCCCGTCGCGTCCGGGTTCGGTGACCTCAATCGGCGAGAACATCTCGTCCCATCTGTCGATGTCGCCGTCCACCGTGCCGAATGTGTCGTACTCACGGCGGTTGAAGAAGGCCGTGCTCAGTCTGAATCCCGGAAACAGCTCGTGATCGACGCCGACCGTAAACTCGCGGCGCCACGTCCGTTGCCGGTTCGGGTCGAAAGGATTCGGATTTGGAATCGATGTCGACACAAGGCTGCCGAACTCGCCGCCCACGTACTGCCTGCCATTCCACGTGGCGTTGCCGGGCTGGAAGCTCCAGTCGCTGTTCAGATCGTTCCACCGATAGGTCTGGCTGACGGTGCCGTTCGGATTCGGACCGGGCGTGCCCGTGCCGACTTGATCGAAGTACTTGCCGGCCGACAGCTTCAAGACCGTCTTGCCCTCGCCGAACAGATCGTACGTGCCGCTGATCCGCGGCGCCCAGTTCTTCCACAGAGGGGCGTTCCTCACTTCCTCGAAGGAATCGCGCACCACGTACTCGGTCAACTGGCCGCCCGTGCTCAGGGCCACATTCAGGCCGCCGATCGTCGTGCCGCTGGGGAAGTACTCGCTCGACGCATGGGTCTGCGGTGGAATGTAGCCTTCGACGCGTTCCCAGCGCACGCCGGCGATCAGCGTGAGCCTCCCAATCGAGTACGAGTCCTGCGCGTAAATCGCGGTGTTCATGACCGCGCGCTCGAGGACCGTCGGCGAGTTGAAGATCGTCACGTTGCCTGGTCCCGCGGGCTGGCTCGCCGTGCCCGCCTGGCTGCGGAACGTGAGGTTGACGTTGCCGACGCGTGTGAACGTCTGATCCTCAGGCGTGTAGCCATTGTCGAACCCGAACTTGAGCTCGTGCCGCCCGCCGAACAACTGCGGCACGAAATAGTTCCAGTTCGACGTGATCTGTAGCCGGCGGCGGAACATGAGCTGACTCTGCGCGAAGTTACGCAGCCGCACGCCCGTCGCGTTATCGAAGATCGACTGCTGGTCGGTCTTCTGGTTGAGCGGGAAGTGCGTGTTGCTGTAGGCGATCTTCGTGTCGCCGACCAGGCTGTTGGTCGCCGCCCAGTTCCACGACAGCTGCGAGATCAGGAACGTGTCTTCTTCCTTGGGGTTCGAGTCGAGCGTGACGCCGGCCCCCGCGCCGCGGTTCGGTTTGTCGTACCACTGATAGTTGCCGTAGCCCTCGAAGCGCGACGCGCCAAGCGCGTAACTCACCTTGCCGGACGTGCTCCAGATCGTCGTCGAATCACGATCGTTGCCCGAGGTGATCTGCGGAATCTGCGGCGGCGAGATCGCGGGATAGCCCGGCACGTTGACGTGCGTCTGCTGGTTGTTGACGTTGCCGAAATAGAAGATGCGGTTCGGCACGAGCGGACCGCCGGCCTGGAAGTTTGCATTCGAGATGTAGTCAACGGCCTGCGCCTCGGGCCGGAAGCCCGCGCGCTTCAAATCCTCGTCGACGTTGTCCCACTGCGTCGGCTTGCCCTGATAGGTGCCGCCGAACTGGCCGCCGAAGCGGTTCGTGCCCGAGCGCGTGACCATGTTGATCAGCGTCCCCGACGTGCCCATCGAGATGTCCTGCGCGCCGGTCGTGACCTGCACGTTCTCGAATGTCGCCGGCTCGTAGTAATTCATCGAGAAGCCGATCGCCGCCGGGTCTCCCACGTTGACGCCGTTGACCAGCTGCACGTTCTGCGAGTTCGGCGTGCCGCGCGACGTGAAGCCGCGCTGCAGACCCGCCTGATTGCCGCCGACGTCCGGTGTGTCGAAGACGATACCGGGAATCTTGTATTCGAGGATGCTCCAGATGTCCTTGCCGCCAGGCGTGGTGTCGAGCAGCATCGCATCGAGGTTCGTCGCGACGCTCGCGCTCTTGGTATCGATGACCGGCGTTTCGCCGCGGACCGTCACCTCGTCGGTGAGGGCGCCAATCTTCATCGGCACGTCGATCGACACGGTCTGGTTCTGCACCACAACGACACCTTCGCGCGTGGTGGTCTGGAAGCCGGCCAGCACGGTCCGCACCGAGTAGGTGCCGATTGTGAGTGCGGTGAAGCGGTGAGCGCCCCCCGCATCGGTGACGCCGATGAGCGGACGGGGCAGCACCGGGCTCGTGACGGTGATCGTCACGCCCGGCAGCGCCGCCCCCTGATCGTCAACGACTTTCACGAAAATGCTGCCGCTCTGGACCTGCGCCCGCGCGGGCGAGGCCAGGGTTGGCAGCATCAGGAGGATCGCGAGGAGAGCCGACTTCCGGAACATATGAGCTCCTAACCCCGGAAAGCACTTGACATGACGTGGTAGGCAGCGAGCTTGCCCAACCCCGAGGCGCGTGAATACCACGTCATGTCAAGTGACTTTCCGTAAACGCAGTGCCGCACTGCAGATGCAAACACCCGGCGGCGAGACCGCCGGTCTACGAAGGCCGCTGTATACGGGGAGGATACGCTGTAGCCAGCCTCCGCGCAACGGGGAGATCGGGCCCTCCGCGCTACGATGTCGGGTGCGCCTTCTTCTCGTTCTTCTCTCGATTGCCCTGAGCCTGGCAGGCGGGACGGCCCAGCAGCGACCCGTCCAGGGCCTTTCAAATCCCGAACAAATCGCGCCCGGCATCCACTTCTACCAGTTGAACGAGGCGTCCTATTTCGGTCCCGGTGCGCCGATCAGTGCCCGACTCCTCGAGATCGGCCCGAAGGCCGCCCGCCTCGATCTGGAGCTGGGTACGGGCGGTTCGCAGGGGCGCGACACGGTGCCCGCCATGGCACAGCGGCGCGGCGCAATCGCCGCGGTCAACGCGGGGTTTTTCGCTCCGACCGGCGACCCGGCCGGCATCTTCAAGATTGACGGACTGCTCGTCAGCGACACGGCGCGGCCTCGCGGCGCCGTCGGGTTCGCGCGTCCGGACGGGCCGCCGCTGCTGTTCGATCGCGTCACCGCGCGCGCGAGCGTGCGTGCCGGACGCGCGCGTGTTGCCGCTGCCGTCGACACCGCGCGGCGGGCCGGCGCGGTTGTCATCTACACACTTCGCTACGGATCCACGACGCGCACGGCCGGAGCCGGCACCGAGTGGACCGTTGAGGGCCGGCCGCTGCGCATCACCGCGATCAGAAGGCAGGACGCCGCATCGCCGGCGGCGTCACCGATCCCCGCATCGGGATTCGTGATTTCCGCATCAGGCGTGATTCCGCCGGCCCTTGCGCGCCTGAAGACTCGCGACCGCGTCGACATCCGTTTCGACTACGCAACCGCGCTTGGCACATCCCCGACCGCCTGGGCGCGCGCCGACGACATCGTCGGCGGAGCAGGGCTGCTGTTGTGGCGCGGCAGGGACGTGCGCGACTGGGCCGCCGAGCGGCTGGACATGAAGGGCTTTGTCGACGCGCGCCATCCGCGCACGCTCATTGGCCGCGATCGCGACGGCGACACGTGGGTGGCTGTGATCGACGGCCGCCAGCCGGCTCACAGCGTCGGCATGAGCCTGCCCGAGCTCACCGAGCTGTCGCGGCGGATCGGTCTCGTCGATGCGCTGAATCTCGACGGCGGCGGTTCATCGACGATGGTGGTGAAGGGGAGTGTGGTGAACCGGCCGTCGGACCCGACAGGACCGCGGCCGGTGAGCGACGCTATCGTTGTATTGAATAGATGACTTTGCTGATGTCGGCCATCAGCGCGGCGCTCTTCTTGCCGTCTTCGATTCCGCGCGTCAGCAGCACCAGCACATAAGGTTTCTCGGCGTAAACGATCGCCGCGTCGTGGCTGATGCGCGTGATGCTGCCGGTCTTGTGGCCGACCGGCACACCCGCTGGAATCCCTGCCGGGATCGCGTCGTTGAACTGCTGCATGCGCAGGATGTCGGCCATCGCGCGGCTCGCGGCAGGACTCACCGCCTGCCCGCGCGCGATCTTTTCCATCAACACCATCAACGCCCGCGCCGACGTCGCGTTGTTGAGGCCCTTATCGAACGCCTTCTGGTCTTCCACCCCGCGCAGCACCAGCATGCCATCGCCGCCAAGCGCTGAAACGGTCTTGCGCACGTTCCCGGCGCCGAGCGTTTCAATCAGGATGTTCGTCGCCAGATTGCTGCTGACCGTGATCGACGCCATCACCAGCTGCCGCACCGTCAGCGTCTTGCCGATCGCTTTGTAGACCTCTCCGTCGGAATCTTCCGTGACCGACATTTCGTACGGCGAGCCGTCGACGATGCTCTTGAAGGTGTTCGTGATGGAAATCGGCTGGTCGAGCGACAGCGTGCCGGCGTCGGCCTGCCGGAACGCCTCGATCATGACCGGCACTTTCATCGTGCTCGCGGCATGAAACGCCTTGTCGACGTCGATCAGAATCTCGCCGCTGCCGACCGGTTGCAGCGGCCGGTACGCCACCGCGACTTCAGCGCCGCTTGCCGCGATGATCTTCTCGATCTCGCGCGTGGCGGCATCGACGGTGAGTGTCTGCGCCGGACCGGCCAGCGACAGCACGAGCGACAGAATCAGCGTCAGCATCGATCAGCGGCCGCCCGAGCGGCGTCTCTCGAGCTCGCGCAGCTCGCGCTCGATGCGTTCCTGAATGGCGCGGCGCTCGCGCTCCGTCCTGGCCTGCTTGTATTCCTCGTACGCGCGCTTCACCATCGAAATCATGCCCCACGATGTGAGTGCGACACCGAGCGTTTCGAGGGCCGAGATGCCGGTGGTGCTGTGCAGGTCTTTCGGCGTGACCATCGCGAGGAACTCGTCGTGCGTCATGGGCGCGCCCGGCACCTGTCCATTCCTCAGATCGAAGTCGCCGACGATTTCCTCGAACGTCGGAATGCGGCCGATGATGCTGACGTAGAAGCGCAGCTCGTCGGTGTTGAGCCGCAGTTTTGGATCCTGCTTGAGCGCTTCGCGAATCTTCGCCATATCGACCGGCAGCTGCTGCGACTGAGGCGGTTGCGGAGGCGGCGTCTGCTGCTGTTGCGAGGCGCCTGTCTGCGAGCTCTGCATGGCGGCCCAGAGGCTCTGCGGCAGGGCGAAGCTGATCACGAGAACAGTGGCGGCGGGACGAAGGAAAATGTTCACGGCTTCCTTTCTGACGGCTGAGGCGGGTCCTTGGACGTTTCGAGCTGTGCAAGACCCGCGAGCCCTTCCCAGGTATGCGGATCCTGGGCCAGCAGCGTGCTGAGATAGAGCGCCACGTCTTCGGGCGGATGGGTCCTGGCGAGATCCCCCGCGGCTTTGCTCAGCGCCGGTTTCGCCGGCGGCTCGAGATTCTCGGCCGTAATCAATCCGTCTTCATGCGAGATGCCGAGCGCATCGAGAAACGCGGCCATCATCGGCCGCTGATGCGCCAGGTGGTACGAGACCAAGGCGCGCGCCGCGATCGAGTCAGACACGCCCGGCAGCTGCGCCAGATACTTCGCGCGCTTGTCGAGCGCCATCGCCTGCATGCTCTGCGGCCTGAACTTCATGTGGCGCGACAGCGCAAGCACCGCTTCCATCTGCTCATTCAGACTCGCCTCATCGTCGTTCTCCCAGAACGCACGCGCGGCTTCGGTTCGCCGCTCGACAGGCAGTCGGCGCCAGAGACGCGACGGCGGAACGTAGTCGTCGGTGTGCTCCTGCATGTGATCTATCATTCTAAGCTTCGATGTCAGCGCCTGCATCAGAGAAGCTGTTCACGCCACGCTTCTTTACGATGTGGGCGTTCAGCTTCACCGTCTTCCTGTCGGTGTTCCAGCTGCTGCCGACCGCGCCGTTTCACATCAAGGACCTCGGCGGCTCCACGGTTCAGGCCGGTCTCTTTCTGGGCCTGCTGACCTTCTCATCGGCCCTCTTCGCGCCGCTCACCGGCGCCATCGGCGATCGCATCGGCCAGCGCACCGTGCTGCTCATCGCGAGCGCCGCGATCGCGCTGATCACGCTTGTCTACGCCTTCATGGAATCGGTGACCGGCATGCTGGCGCTGGCGTTCGTGCAGGGATTCTTCTGGTCGGGCATGCTCTCGGCGTCGAGCGCCTACATGATTTCGATCCTGCCGCAGTCGCGGCGGGCCGAAGGACTCGGCTACGCCGGCCTCGCGTCTATCTTCGCGCTGGCGATTGCGCCGGGCGTTGGCTTTCAGATCTATCGCCGGGGATGGTTCTGGCTGGCCATGACGTGCATTGCACTCAACGTCGCGATGTTCGGTATTGCCACGATGCTCGGGACGAGGCGCAACAACGGCCCGCATCCGCCACTCACGCTCAAGACGATTGTCGAGCCGCGCCTCATCGCGGTGGCCGGCACGCTCTTCCTGTATTCGTTCGGGTACGGCGGCATCACCAGCTTTTCGGCGCTCTACGCCGATTCGGCCGGCATTGCGCCGCGCGGTATTTATCTGACGTCGCTGGCGATCGCGATCCTGCTGGCACGACCCACGCTCGGGCGGCTGGGCGATCGCTATGGCTATCGCCGCGTGTTCCTGCCATGTCTGGGGCTGGTGTCGGCGTCGCTGGCCATGCTGGCACTGACGCCCGGCCGGACCGGTCTCATCATATCGGCCGTGACGTTTGGCGTCGGCTTCGGGCTGGCCTATCCTGCCTTCGCGGCGTATGTGATGCAGCATGTCCACGACAGCCGCCGTGGCGCGGCATTCGGAACGCTGATCGCGGCTTTCGATACCGGGATCGGCGCGGGATCGACCACAATGGGTTGGCTGATTCAGCGGCACGGCTACGCGGCGGCCTTTGGAGTAGCGGCGATTCTGGCGGCGCTGGCCGCCCCCTATTTCCTGGCGGTCGACCGACGATGGAAATTGCAAATTGTAGATCGACCCGACAGCGCAGACCGGCATCCTAATAAATGATGACGCCTTCGATCTTCGACGCGCACTGCCATTTCTTTTCGGCGGGATTTTTCCGCACGCTCGGGCGCGATCTGCGCGAGCCGGCGCCGGCCGACGCCGCCGTCACCCTGCCCGATCGGCTCGGATGGGAGCCACCGGGCGACGACACGACGCTGTCGGCGCGATGGGCGAGCGAGCTGGATCGTCACGGCGTCGGCGGCGCGATGCTGATCGCCAGCGTGCCTGGCGACGAGGCCGCGGTGGCTGAAGCGGTCAAGCGCTATCCCACGCGGTTTGCGGCGGCGACGATGGTCAATCCCAATGCACCGGATGCCGCGGCGCGCACCATTCGCGCGTTCGAGGAGCAGGACATGCGCTGCATCTGCCTGTTCCCCGCGATGCACCAGGTGCGCCTGCACGATCAGCGCGTCGAGAGGCTCGTTGCGATCGCCGCCGAGCGCGAGCGCGCCGTGTTCGTGCATTGCGGGATGCTGACGATCGGCGCGCGGAAGAAACTGGGCCTCACGTCGGTGTTCGACCTGCGCTTTGGCGATCCGCTCGCGGTCGCGCGGCTCGCGAACATCTATCCGCAGGCCTCGTTCATCATTCCGCATTTCGGATCCGGGATGCTGCGCGTGACGCTGATGGCGATGGATGCGGCGCCGAACATCTATCTCGACACGTCGAGCTCGAACAGCTGGATGAAGTACCAGGCGCGGCTCACGCTGAAAGACGTCTTTCGGCAGGTCGTCGACGTCGCCGGCCCGTCGCGCGTTCTCTTTGGCACCGACTCGTCGTACTACCCGCGCGGCTGGCAGAAGCCGATCTACGACGAGCAGCGCGCGATCCTCGACGAAATCGTGCCGTCGGACGATGACAAGGCAGCGATCCTGGGCGACAACGCGCGCCGGCTGCTGGGCATGCCGGCGGCGGCCAAGGGATAGCGCTAATCGATCCGCAGTGCAATCGCCGGATCGATCCGCGCCGCGCGGCGCGCCGGCAGCCATGCGGCGATGGCCGCACAACCGAGCATCAAGGCCCCTGCGGCAGCGAAGCTCGGGAGATCCCGCGGCTCGATCGCAAAGAGAAAGTGCCCAATCGCGCGCGTTGCCCACCAGGCGGCGACAAGCCCGAGTGCCGCGCCGGCCGTTGACGGCACCATCGCCTGGCGTACGAGCAATCCCACGGCCTGTGACGGTCGCGCGCCGATCGCCATCCTGATGCCCATCTCGCGTTGACGCCTGACGACGGCGTGTGTCACGAGCCCCGCCACGCCAATCACCGTGAGCACCAGAACAAGAGTGGCCATTAATCCGAAGAGGACCGTCCGAAACCATGGCTCGCGCAGTGAGCGGCCGACATGCTCGCCGGCAGGCCGGACATCGCGGAGGTCGTACCCGGACGGGCGCTCCTCGGCGAGCGCCCGAAGCGCCGCGGCAACGCCGGGAACGCCCGGCCGATATCTGACCGCAACCGTGTTGCCGGAGGCATTCTCTTGGGCAAGAGGACGGAAGATCTCTGGAACTGCATCGCGATCAAGGCCAAAGAATTTGATATCTCCGACGATGCCGACGATGCGGACGATGCCGCCGCTCCCCGCGTTGATGCGCTGACCGAGCGCGTCGCCGCCAGGATAGAGCGTGGCCGCGCCGCTCTCGTTCAGCAGCGCGACGAGCTCGGAGCCGCGCCGATCGGTGTCGAGGAAGTCGCGCCCTTTGATGACCGGAATGCGCATCGCTCGCAAATAGCCGGGCGAGATGCGGCGGTAGTCGATCATCTTCGAGGCCGAGGGATCTGCCCCGAGCGGTCGAAGGCCATATGACACGCGCCCGCCCCCGAGCGGCACAGTCTCGACGGCGCCCGCGACCTCTACGCCCGGAATGGCGCGCAGGCGTTCGAGCAGTAGATCCAGCGCCTGCGTGTTCGTCTGGCGCTCACGCATCGACGTGCTCACAAGCAGTACGTTCTCGGTCTCGAACCCGGGATCGACGTGCGACAACCGGGCGAAGCTTCTTAGCAGCAGAAGGCCGGAGACGACGACGACCACGCCGATCGCGATCTGAACGCCAAGCAGCAATGAACTGGCGCGGTTGCGCCGGCCGGCGCGTTCGCCAGACGCCAAAGCCAGCGTGGCCGACGCCGTCGAGAGTCGCAGCGACGGCCACAGCGCTGCAGCCATCGTGCACACGAGCGTGATCGTCAGGGCGAAGGCGAGTACACGGCCGTCGATCGCGATGCGATCGAGGCCGGGCAACCGCTGCGGCAGCAGGTTTACAAGGGCATCGCGCGTCAGGCTCACCATCCCGATCGCCGCGGCGCCGCCGGCGCACGCGAGCACCAGCGCTTCGGCAAGCAGCTGCCGCGCCAGGCGCCACCGGCCCGCGCCGAGCGAAGCACGGACCGCGATTTCGCGCTTTCGATCCTCGCCGCCGGCCACCAGCAGGTTTGCGACGTTGACACAGGCCATGATCAACACGAGCGCCGACACGCCAAGCAGCGCCGCCAGCGCGAGGCCGACATTCGCGCCAGCAATCACGGACCGCATCGATTCGGTCGTCAATGTGTAACGCTGGAACGTTGGCTCAGTGACTTTCCAGCGCTCGCCGATCTGCGCGAGCCACACGCGCGCTTGCTCTGGCGACACGCCGGGCCGGAGCAACGCGTAAACCGTCTCTGACCCGTGTCCTCGTCGATCCATTCTGATGTGAGAAGGTTTGATGGGCCGGAGGAGCGCGGTGCCTCGCGCGAACGTGGCGAACCTGGCCGGAAGCACACCCAGGATCGTCAGCGTCTCCGGGCCGCCCTGTCCGGTGATGGTTATGGACTTCCCGATAGCAGCAGGATCGCCGCCGAACTCGCGCTGCCAGAACGCTTCCGATATGACCGCGACGTCGCCGTTCTGCCGTTGGTCATCGGCGTCGAAGAGGCGCCCGGCGACAGGCGTTTCGGGGAAGATCCGAAACACATCAGGCTCGGTTGCGCGAACGAGAATCGGGCGTCCATCCGAAAGCCGGTAGATCCCCCCGCCAGCCTGCGTGACCACGGCCGTAACCTCGAAAGGACTGTTCGCCTCTGCGCGCAAGTCGGTCAGCTCCGGCATGTTCGGACCGAATCGGAAATCGCCGCCACTCGTGACGAACACCTGCACCGCGCGCGACGCCGTGCGATACGGCACGGTGTCGATCCAGACCGCCTTGATCACGCTGAAGAGGGCGGTGTTCGCACCAATTCCGAGGGCGAAGGTCAGAACGATGATCGCCGAAGCTACGGGCCGGCGAAGAGCGAGGCGAACGGCCTGAACGACGTCGCGCGCGAAGCCAGTCATGAACCCTCCTTGGCCGCGCCGAGTATAGAATGAGCCTCTTTGAAAGGCACAAAAATGACCACCGCCCGCAGAATCACCAGCGTTGTTCTCGTCGTGGCTGCCATCGGCTTCCTGACGTACCGCGTCTACGCGCACCTGCCGCCAGCCGCGCAGCAGCCCGTCGATCTCGTCCTGATCAGCGGCCGCATCGTCACCGCCGACGACAGCCGTGCCGAGGCGCAGGCGCTCGCGGTGCGCGGCGACACGATTGCGGCACTTGGCACGACCGCCGAGATGCAGAAGCTGGTCGGACCGAATACGAAGGTCATCGACCTGAACGGCCAGCTCGCCATTCCCGGCTTCATCGAAGGCCACGGACACTTCACGGGTCTGGGCAACGGCCTGATGAATCTGAATCTGATGACGATGAAGAGCTGGGATGAGATTGTGACGGCGGTGGCCGCTGCGGTTGAGACCGCGAAGCCGGGACAGTGGATCATCGGACGCGGCTGGCATCAGGAGAAATGGACGTCGGTGCCGAGTGCGAACGTCGAAGGATTTCCGACCCACGCGTCGCTGAGCCGCGTGTCGCCGAACAATCCGGTCGTGCTCACGCACGCGAGCGGGCACGCGTCGTTCGCCAATGCGAAGGCGATGGAGTTGTCGGGCATCACGCGCGACACGCCGAACCCGCCGGGCGGCGATCTGCTCAAGGACGCGAAAGGGAATCCGACAGGATTGCTGCGCGAGCGCGCGTCCGGTCTCGTCAAGCAGGGCGCGGGCGAGCCCACGCCGACCGCTGAAGAGCGCCGGGCGCGGGCACTACGCGGAGTCGAGCTCGCGACACGCGAGGCGCTGTCGAAGGGCGTGACGTCGTTTCAGGATGCGGGCTCGAGCTTCGACACCGTCGACATGCTCAAGCGGCTCGTCGACGAGAACAAGCTGGGGATTCGTCTCTATGTGATGCTGCGCGTCGGCAACGATGCGCTGGCGAAGCGGATCAAGGACTACAAGATCATCAATTACGGCGACAAGCGGCTCACCGTGCGATCGATCAAGGTGAGCATCGATGGCGCGCTCGGATCGCGCGGCGCCTGGCTGCTCGAGCCGTACACCGACAAGCCTGACAGCACCGGCCACAACACGACATCGCTCGAGTCGGCGCAGCGCACGGCGCAGATCGCCCTCGAGAACGGCTTTCAGCTGAACATCCACGCGATTGGCGATCGCGCCAACCGCGAGGTGCTGAACATCTATGAAGCGGCGTTCAAGGCTGCCGGCAGGAACGGCAAGGACCTGCGGTGGCGCGTCGAGCACGCGCAGCACATCCATCCGGCCGACATCCCGCGCTTCGGCCAGCTGGGCGTGATTGCGTCGATGCAGGGCATCCACTGCACGTCTGACGCGCCCTACGTGCTGCAGCGGCTCGGCGAAGCGCGCGCGCGCACGGGCGCGTATGTGTGGCAGAGCCTGATGAAGACCGGCGCGCTGGTCACCAACGGCACCGACGTGCCGGTGGAAGACATCGATCCGATTGCGAGCTTCTATGCCACGGTGTCGCGCAGGCTCGAAGACGGCAAGGTGTTCTTCCCCGAGCAGCGTATGAGCCGGATCGAGGCGTTGAAGTCGTACACGATCAACAGCGCCATCGCCGCGTTCGAAGAAGACATCAAGGGCACGCTCACGCCCGGCAAGCTGGCCGACATCACCGTGCTGTCGAAAGACATCATGACGGTGCCGGAGAATCAGATCCGCGAGGCGAAGGTGGTTTATACGATCGTGGGGGGGAAGGTCGTGTACGAAAGTAAAAACTAAAAACTTAAGACTAAAAACTCCAAATTAAGTTTTGAGTTCGAAGTTTTCAGTTCTCAGTTTCCTATGCCCGCGTCAGCTCCCGTTTTCCGCGCGTCCTCTCACGCGCTGTTGCGATGGCGCGTCTGAAGCGCTCTTCGAGGGCTCGGCCCGCTTCGGTCGGCGGAATCATCAGGCGCTGCCAGGACGCCTGCAGATCCTTCAGCTGATCGGCCGCTGACGGACCGCGTTCTTCGGGCGTGCGTCCGCCAAAGGTGTTCGCGGCCAGGGCCTGGCGCAGCTTCGCGGCCAGCGCTTCGGCCTGCGACAACGGGCGCTCTTCGCCGGCCGGTTCGGCGCTTTCGGCCAGCGCCTCGGCCTTCACGCACAGCTTCTCCATGCGCTTGAGCGCGGCTTCAGGATCCAGATCGGTTCCCGCGAACGCCGAGGGGAAACGCTCGACCGCCCTGGCCAGCGCCGCGGTGACGCGCGCGTTCTGCGCGTCGATCTCGGCGCGGTTGAGCGGCGGCGGCACGCGCAGTCTGGCACGCAGCTCCTGCAGTCGGCTGCCGAGATTTTCGGGCTGCTCGCCGGATGCCGCGAGCGCCTCCACGTCGGCGACGAGGGCTTCACGATCGGCCGCCTTCTGCTCGAGCGCCGCCTGATGCCGGTTGTGATAGCGCTCGAAGAAACGATCCGCCGCGCCACGGAACCGCTTCCACACCACTTCCGATCGGCTCTTGCGCACGGGGCCGATGGTTTTCCACTCGGCCTGCAGCCGTTTGAGCTCCGACGCGGCGGCATCCCACTCTGACGACTCTGCCAGCGTCTCGGCGCGCGTGCAAAGCGCCTCTTTCTTCGCGAGATTCTCGGTCCAGATCGACTTGCGCGAGGCAAGGTCGTCGCGGCGCCGCGTGAAGAAGCGGTCCGACGCCTTGCGGAAGCGATCCCACAACAGCCGGGCCTCACGCTGCGGAACCGGGCCCGCGGTCTGCCACTCGCTCTGCAGTGCGCGGAAGGCCTCGGCGGTCTTCACCCAATCCGAAGAATCGGCCAGGGCTTCAGCGCGCTCGCACAGTTCCTGCTTCTTCCTGAGATTCTCGGCGCGCTCCCCGGCCTGCTTCGCAAAGAACTCCGCGCAGCGCGCGCGAACGGCGTCGACTGGCGTGCGGAAGCGGTGCCACAGCTCCTGCGCCCGATCGCGCGGCGCTTCGGCAACCATCTTCCATTTCATCTGCAGATCGCGCAGCGTCGCGGCGGCCTTCGCGAGATCGGCCTCGCGGCCCGCGGTGACGTCGGCATCGAGCTCTGCGGCCAGCGCTTCGGCCTTGCGAATCAAATCCTCCTGGGCCTGCGCGTTCGCGAACCGGCGCCAGTCGTCGAGCTCGCGCAGCTCGCGCACTTTGCGCCCCACCTGCTCGAGCAGGCCGCGCAGCCGCGCGACAGCGGCGTCGTAGCCCTCGGGGCGCGTGTCGCCCACGTGCTCGTCGAGCGCGGCCTTCGCGTCGCGAAGCAGGCGATCGCCTTCACGCAGCGTGATCTCTTCGGCCTTGGCCACGCGCTCGGCGCGGTCGGCGAGCCGCTCGATCTTCGCCACGCGGTCGGCGAGCGCCTTCAGCTTCTCTTCGCGCGCTTCCGCTTCACGGCGCGTCATGGCTTCTTCAGCGCCGCGCAGCTTCTCGACCGCGTCGGCAGGAGGATCCATCGCCAGGTTCGTCAACGTCTGTTCCGTTTCCTTCCAGCGCCGTTTGAGCGTCTTCCACCGGCTGACCGCCTCGTCGAGCATGTTGCCCGAGAGGGCCGCCGCTTCTGCCGCGATGTTGCGCAGCGTCTGTTCCGCTTCCGACGCAGCCTCGCGTTGTTCGTGCCGCTTCAGACACAGTGCCAGGCCACGCTCGAAGCGCGCCTGCAGCGCGCGCTCGTCGGTGCCGCCGTTTTCCACAGGCGGCAGGCTGTCCCACTCCGCGCGAATCTCGTCGACCGACTCGGCCCGCATGTCGGCGCGTTCGATCCGCTCGCATATCGCTTCGCGCGCCGCCAGCGCGCGGGCCCGTTCCTGCGCGCGCAGCGCCGCTGCCGCTTCCGCCTCGCGCGTGTCGTCGATGCGCGCGCGCAACGCGGCCGATGCGTTGTCGAAGCGATTGGTGAACACTTCGTCGATCGGCTCGCCGGCGGCCCATACGTCGCGCAGACGGCTGAGGGCGGCATCCGCGGCGCGCCAGTCATCTTCCGCGGTCAGGCGTTCCAGACCTTCCACAATCGCCTGCTGCTGCTTGCGGCGTTCTTCCTCTGCTGCCTTGCGCGCGGCCTCGGCGTCGGCGATCGCCTGCAGCATCGCTCTCGCCCGGCGCGCGACGCTCTTCTGCTGCGACCGGCCGGCAATCTGCTCGAGCCGATCCAGATCCGGCGCCTGTTCGTCGATCACCCGCTCGAACGCCGCCATCGCCACGTCTTTGTGGGCGCTGTTGAGCGCCACGTCGACGAGGGCCTGCACGTCGGCGAGCCGTCCTGCCGCGGCATGCGCGATTCCCTCATCGGCCGCGTTGCGCGCGATCGATCCAAGCGCCTTCGGATCGTTGATCCGGCCCAGAGCATCCTGTCGCGCCAGAGCATGCGGCGACGTCCGCGCAATCAGCGCGAGCTTCCGCTCGTCGGCCACACCCGCGGCCGCGCGCGCCGCGGTGGCCTCGTCGGTCTCGCCGTTATTGGCGATCTCGACCAGCGCCTCGACCGCCGCCTCGCGCACGCCCTGATCCGCATCCCCCGACGCCACCCCCACGATCACATCCACATCGTCGATGCGATCGAGCGCCTTGCGGCGCACGCGGGGATCGGTGTCGGTGCCGGCAATGTCGGCAAGCACCAGGGGATCGTCGACCTGGGAAAGGGCTTCGAGTCTGACGGCGGGATCCGCGTGCTTCCAGCGGGGCTGAGGACGCAGCTTGTCGAGAATGCCCATTCGGGGGACCTTGCAGCACGGGCTCTCGCGGAGCCCGGACTCGTGAAAAAGTTTACGAACGCACCGAAGCCTGATGCCCGGGGGCTCCGTTCGAGAGCCACTCGGCGATCTGCTCGCGCGTCCAGCCGTGATCGTCGTTCAGATGCACGATCATGGCGCCCAGAGGCAGCCGCTTGCGGCATGCCGCCCCACCCGTCTGCCCCGCCACCGTCGCACCCGCGAGGGGCTTGCCCGCCGTAGCCCACGACGTAGAGGCGGGCTTGCCCGCCGCAGCCCACGACGTAGAGGCGGGCTTGCCCGCCGTAGCCACCGTGGCGGAGGCGGGGCATTGCTTGACGACGTCTTCGAGGCAGTGAAAGAGCCGCTCGAGGTTGCGCGGCACCACCTCGCCCGGTTCACGCTTTTCGCGGGGCATCTCAT
>JBBDWL010000089.1:99663-115337 GCA_040902895.1 Vicinamibacterales bacterium
TCGAGGTTGCGCGGCACCACCTCGCCCGGTTCACGCTTTTCGCGGGGCATCTCATACATGCCGTCGTAGGCCGCACCCAGCGCGCACGACCCGCCTCGCTCATCGAAATAGCTGCCAAAGCACTGCGGCCGCCGTGCCGCGCCGAGCCGGATGGCCCGGGCCAGTTCCCGCTGATCGACCAGTTCTTCCTGAGGTGTTCTGCTCGAAGGCGTCATGTGAGCCTCGCTGCTATGAAAAGGGCATGCCGTACCCCTTGACCTTGCCGCGCGCGGGCCGATCCCCCGTTGGTCCCTCCAAGCTGTGCTCTCGTCAGGGGTTGGGACGCATTCCCCCTCGGATTTGCAATCGCGGGACGCGCCGTAACAGCGCTTTGATCCGGCCAACGGGATCAGCCCATCCGGATTCCGGGATTACCATGCGATATGCGCGCCCTCTTACTCCTCTCGGCGGTGTTGTTTCAGACCGCCGCGCCCGGCAAGCCCGTCGACCCGTCGAATCCCGTCGTCGTTCTCGAAACCACGCACGGCAACATCGTGATTGAGCTCAGGCAGGACCGCGCGCCGGTATCGGTGCAGAATTTCCTGGCCTACGCCAAAAGCGGCCATTACGACGGCACGATATTTCACCGCGTCCTGAAGGGCTTCATGATTCAGGGCGGCGGCCTGGCGCCGGATCTCACAGACAAACCGGTGCGGCCGCCAATCCGCAACGAGGCCACCAACGGACTTCGCAACATGCGCGGCACGGTGGCCATGGCGCGCGCCGCAGCGGTGCGCAGCGCGACGGCCGAATTCTTCATCAACGTCGAAGACAACAGCCAGCTCAATCACCGCGGGCTGCTGCCGAGCGACTACGGCTATGCGGTGTTCGGGCGCGTGCTGGAAGGCATGGACGTCGTGGACAAGATTGCCGCACTGCCCGTGCGCCGGCAGGGACAGCACGAAGCAGTCCCGGTCGAACCCGTCGTCATCAAGCGGGTTCGACCTCGGTGAGAATTGAGAGTTGGCGAATTAAGAATTACGAATTACTGATTTCGGTTTCCAGCCGCGTAACGAGCGCATCGAGTTGGTCGACCACCGCGCGGACGGTCGACGGTTCGCCGAGGTCGACGCCGGCGCGACGGAGCTGCTCCATCGGGTAGTCGCTGCCGCCCGATGACAGCAGCTCCAGATAGCGATCGCGCGCGTCGGCGCGCCCTTTCTCAGGACCTTCCATGATCTGTTGTGCGAGCTTCGCCGCCGACGCAAAGCAGGTCGCGTACTGATACACGTAGTACGGCGAGTTGTAGAAGTGCGGGATGCGCGCCCAGGTGAGGCGCGTGAGCGGATGCGTGTCGACGCTGTCGCCGTAATAGGCGTTGAAGCAGTCGAGATACAGCGTGTCGAGCACATCGGCCGTCATCGGCTCGCCCTGTTCGATCAGCTTGTGAGCCTGCAGCTCGTAATCGGCGAACATCACCTGCGTATAAAAGGTGCTCGTGATGTTGTCGATGGCATGCTGCAGCAGCACGGCGCGCTCGGCGGGATCCCTGGACGCTGCCAGCATCTGTTCGAGCAGCAGCGCTTCGCTCAGCGTCGAGGGCACTTCCGCGACGAAGATGGTGTAGCTGGAATAGATGAACGGCTGCCGCCTGTGCGACAGCAGCGTGTGCATCGAGTGCCCCATCTCATGCGCGAGCGTGAACACGTCGTCGAGCGTGTCGTTGAAGTTCATCAGCATGTACGGATGCACGCCGTACAGCGGCGCGGAGTACGCGCCGCTGCGCTTGCCCGCGTTTTCGTACACGTCGATCCAGCGCTCGTCGAATCCCTGGCGCATCCATCCCTGATACTCGCGGCCGAGCGGCGCCACCGACTGCACGATGCCGTCGAGCACCTCGGCGTATGGATACCTGCGGTCGTATGCCGCGATCGGAATCGAAAAATCGAACGGGAAATACTCGGCGAGACCGAGCGCGCGGCGCCGCAGCCGGTGATACCGCCGCAGCGGCTCCACCCCCTCGCGCGTCGCGGCGATCAGCGTGTCGACGACGGAGGTGGGGATGTTGTCGCCGTGAAGGGCCGCCTGCAGCGTCGTGTCGTAGCCGCGCGCCCGGGCATGAAACCAGTCGCGCTGGCAGACGCCGTGATACAGCGTCGCATAGGTGTTGAGCGTGTCGGCGTATGTGCCATACAGCCCCTCGAATGCCTTGCGGCGGTCGCTCTGGTCGCGCCGCGTCGCGATGATCGCGCGATACTGCGCGTACGACACGGTGACGTCGGTGCCGTCGCTGAGCGTGACGGTGGGGTACTTGACGTCTGAGGTCGAGAGCGCCGCATACGAATCGTACGGAACGCCGGCGAGCCGCGACGCCAGCGACAGCAGGTGTTCGCCCTGTTCGTCGAGCACGTGTTCCTGCTGGCGATACAGATCCTCGATCGCGAAGCGATAGACGGCAAGATCGGCGCTCGCGTCCATCCAGCCGCGAACGGTTTCGATCGGAATGCGCAGCAGCTCGGGATTGAACCAGCTCGCGGCCTGCTGCCAGCGGGCGAGCAGCTCCTGCACCTGCTGCTTTCGCGCGTTCACCGCGTTGTCGCGCTGATCCTCGTCGTAGCGCAGCGAGACGAAGTACCAGACCTTGTAGGCAATCTGGCCGAGCGTGTCGGAGAGCCGGAACGCGTGCAGCAGCGCCTCGGCGCCGCCGGCGAGCGTGCCCTGCACCTTCGCGTAATCATCGACGCCGGCCGAGAGTGTCGCGCGGGAAGCGTCCCACGCATCCCAGCCTGAAAAAATATCTGCAAGGTTCCACTTCCACCGCTCTTCGATCTCGTTGCGCTCGCGCGTCGCCATGCGGATAAGCTTATCAGCGCATGCACGTAGTTCAGGTTCCTGCGCGCACGCACGGCCGCGTGGTCGTGCGCGATGTGCCGTACGACGGCAGGCGATCGCGGCTGCTGCTGGCCTTTCACGGCTACGCGCAGCGTGCCGAGGCCATGATCGACGTGCTCGAACCGGTGCCCGGGGCCGACGCGTGGACCCTGGCGTCCATTCAGGCGCTGCATCCGTTCTACGGCCGCAACAACGAAGTCGTGGCGAGCTGGATGACGCGCGAAGATCGCGAGGCCGCGATCGCCGAAAACGTCGACTACATCGATGAGGCGACGGTGGCGCTGCAGCGCGAACGGCGGGCCGACGTCATCGTCTGCGTCGGCTTCTCGCAGGGTGCATCGATGGCGTGGCGCGCGGGCGTGCTGGGCCGGCGCCGCGCCGACGGCGTCGTCGCGCTTGCGGGCGACATCCCGCCCGAGTTGAAGGATGCGCCGGCCGAAAACTTTCCGATTGCGCTGGTCGCCGGCGGCGACAAAGACGAGTGGTACACGCCCGCGAAGATGGCGGCCGACCTGAAGCTGCTGGAGGAAAAAGGCGCGCCGCACGGCAGCCTGCGCTTCAACGGCGGCCACGAATGGACCGACGAGTTCAGACGCGAACTGGGGAAGTTCCTAGCGGCGCTCGCCGGGTGACCTCCCGTACAACCATTTGTACGTTTCGTAATTCGCGACGACTTCGCGCACGTATCCGCGCGTCTCGGCGTACGGAATCATCTCGACGAACAGATCGACGCCTGCGCCCTTGTGCGCCTTCCACCAGATCGTGGCGAGATCTTCGCCGGCGTTGTACGACGCCGCGGCGGGCGCCAGCTCGCCGTCGAAGCGCGCGAGCAAATCCTTCAGATATGTGGCCGCAAGCCGCGCGGCGGCGTGAGGGGTCTTCAGCGCCGCCTCGTCGACGTTCGTGAGGCCCGCGGCGGGCGCGAGCTCCTCCGCCGTGTACGGCATGAACTGGAAGAGGCCTATTGCGCCGACAGCCGAGCGCACGCCCGGGTCGTAGCGCGATTCGCGGCGGGCGATCGACAGCATGATCAGCGGATCGATGCGGGCGCGCTTCGCCGCTTCCGCGATCTGCTCCTCGAAAGCCATCGGCCAGAACAGCTTCAGGAACTCGGGCGGCAGATCGCGGCCGCCCCGCACCATGTAGGTGGGGAAGCGCCGGGCCATCAGCGAATGCGCGGCGCGGTACTCGCCGGCTGCCGCGCTGGTGCGGGCGGCTTCGTACGCAATACCGAGATCGGATGGGAAGCGCTCGGCCGTCTGCCGCGCGAATGCCGCGGCCTCGCGCGCGAGTCCCGCCCCCGAGAGAATGCGAGCCGCGCGCAGCTCCGGCGCCGCAAGCGTCTCGGCACGCACGGTGAGATCCGGCGCACCCGGCGCCGAGGCCAGGCGATCCGTGCGACCGAGCCGGCTGGCCGCGCGCAGGCCGTAGTACTCGAGCGGCTGCTCGTCGGACAGGCCGGTCCAGATGCGCCGCGCCGTCTCCTTGTTGCCCGCGCGCGATTCGATGTCGGCAATCCAGAAGCGCGCGATGCGGACCGTCTCAGGGCCGGGGTTCCGATCGATCAGGCCTTGCAGGTTCGACTTTGCACGATCGAGCTGGCCCGCGCGAAGCGCGGTGATTCCCGAGCGCCACAGCAGATCCTCCTGTTCGTTCGCGGATCTGCTCGACTGAAACATTTCGCGGAACACGTCGAGCGCGTCGTCAACCTGGCCGACCGCAGCCAGATAGGATCCAAGAAGGCGCCCGATGCTTCGCTGGTCGGCGGCGCTGACGCCGTCGACGCGCCCGCGCATGATGGCCGTGCCCAGCCTGCGGACATCGGCGGTCTTCGCTTCGCGGATGCCAATCCGGAAATCCAGCACCGTCAGCTCATCGTCGTACGCGCTGCCGGGCGATCGGCTGCGGAAGCGCTTGATGCGATCCCGCGCCTTCTGGTTCTCGCGCGCGCGATAGAGCGTATCGATGATCGCGGCTTCGAGCCGCGTGGCGCTCGAGGGGTCGGCGTCTTTCCACTGCTCGAACAGCACGATCGCCTCGTCGTAGCGCGAGCGCGCGATGAGCCGCTCGGTCATCGTCCCGTAGTCGGCCGCGCTCACGGACGGCACCCGCATGTCGGCCGCGCCGGCGATTCGAATCTCCGCGCGCTTCGCGGCCACGTACGCTTCGAAGTTGCCGAAGGTGAGTCGCACGCGCCGCAGCTGCGCCAGTGCGGCTGCGGCATCGCCGGTCGCGGCAAGCGACTCGGCCAGCCCGAGCCGCGCCTCTTCGGCGCGCGAGCCGGACGAATGGGCATCGAGCACGCGGCGGTACAAGGCACGCGCCGCGTCCTCAGATGGCGGGGACCCCTGCACCCCGCCAGGCGCACTCGCTCGCGGGGCCCCAAGAGCCCCGCTCCGCTCCTGCGCACGCCGCCCCGCCATGCGCAGCTGCGCCGCCACCTGCAGCGCGAGATCGGTGTGCTCGGTGGCCGCACCGTCCGCCAGCAGCTGATCGATCGTGGCGCGCGCGCGATCATTGTTGCCGGCCGAGAGGCTCGCTCCGAGCGACGCGCGGCGCGCGAACGCGCGCAGCGACGGTTCGGCGGCGGCGACCGCCTCCCAGGCGTCGGCACTCTCGGCGTGCCGGCCGACCTCGCCAAGCAGCCGCGCACGCAGCACGTCCATCTCGATCGACGCATTCGCGCCGCGGGCTGCCTCCAGCGCCTTCAGCGCCGACGCCGGATCCTTGGCGGCAAGCGCGACGATGTCGGGGGAGGAGGGTTGGGGAAGCGTGAAGGTGGGCGCTTGTTCGGGCGAGCAGCCTGGTGCCCCTGTGAAGACCAGCAACACCAGACCCGCGGCCGCCACAACCGTCATGCGCTCGATCTTCGCATGAGCGCCCTGCAGCGCCGAGTCAGCTGTTGTTTACTTCAGGTGCGCGCGCATCCAGGCGATGGCCGACTCGAATGCCTGCGTCGAACGATCGCCCCCGTCGCGCTGCGCGGCCTCGAAGGAATGTCCCCCGCCTTCGATCAGCGAGAGCGTCGCGCGTTTGAGGCCCTTGACGAGCTCCTGCATTTCTTCGGTGGAGCCGAACGGGTCTCGCGTGCCGTGCACGAACAGCATCGGCGGCTTGACCTTCGAGAGATGTTCGTCGCGCCGCTTCTCGGCGTTCGAAGGCGGATGCAGCGGATACCCGAGAAAGACGAGGCCGTTCGGCTCGCGATCGAACAGGCCGTGCGCCGAGGCCTGCGACGCGATGCGGCCGCCCATCGATTTGCCCGCGGCGAAGTACGGCATGCCGCCGTTGAGCCATCGCGCGCAGCATTCCCGGGCGACCGACGCGAACGTGCGCTCCAGGATCGGCGCCGGATCCGGCGCGCGCCGTCCGGCTTCCATGTAGGGGAAATCGAAGGTGATGGTTTCGAAGCCGGCGGCCGTGAACGCCGCCGCCGCCGCATTCATGAAGGGATGGGTCTGTCCGGCGCCGGCGCCATGCGCGAGGATGACGGCGCCGCGCGTCTCGTGCGCCGAATGGCGGCGGGCCGTGATCGGTCCGTGCTCGGTTTCGAACGTGAACTCGCCTGTCACGTGCAGGTGAGTATAAAGGATGTCCGGGTCTCCTGGCGGCCCTCCGCTTGCCTTAAGCTAATCTACGCATATACATTTATGTATATGCGCGCCTCCGCCGGGCTCTTCCGGCTGCTCGGGGACGAGGTCCGGCTGAGAGTCTTGCGCCTGCTCGCCGCCGAAGCCCTCAACGTCACCGAGCTCACGGGCATTGTCGGGATCGCCCAGTCGGGTGTCTCGCGGCACCTGGGCCTTCTGCGCGACGCGGGGCTCGTGACCGAGGAGCGCTCCGGCGGCTACACATGGTTTCGCCTCAATCCGGCAATCAGGAATAACGGCGCCCCCGATGGCCATGGCGCCCTCTGGCCCATGCTGGCGGCGCAGTTCGAGCGCGCGTCCGATCCCGCGTTGCGGGCCGATGATGCGAAGCTGCAGGAAGTGCTTCGGCTGCGCAAGGAAAGCTTTGCTGAGCACGGCGCGGCGGAAGAGGCGCGGCAGCTCGTGCCGGGCAGAAGCTGGCCGGCGTGGGCGCGCGCGATCAGCTACCTGCTGCCGGCCTGCGACGTCGCCGACCTCGGCTGCGGAGACGGATATCTGACGATTGAAGCCGCGCGATGGGCGAAGAAAGTCACGGCCATCGACCGATCGCCCGAGATGCTCGCGCGCGGGAAGGCACTCGCAAGGCGGCGCAAGGTTTCGAACATCGTGTGGAAGCGCGGCGAGCTCGAGCAGCTGCCGCTGGCCGACGACAGCACCGACGTCGCGGTGCTGTCGCAGGCGCTGCATCATGCGGCCGCGCCGGCCGAGGCGCTGGCCGAGGCGTTCCGAGTGCTCAGGCCCGGAGGCAGGCTGCTCGTCCTCGATCTGCGCCAGCACGATCAAGCCTGGGTGATAGATGCGCTCGGCGATCGCTGGCTCGGATTCAAAGACGCCGATTTGAAGAAGCTGATGATGGCGGCCGGCTTCCGCGCGGTCCAGATTCGCGTAGGGGCCCGCAAAACCGGTGATCCGTTTACGGTGCTCGTGGCCGGCGGCACGAAGCCCGCACAGAAGGAGAAACGTTGATGCGCCACCTGTCGCTCGTTGTCCTGTTGTCGCTGATCGCCGGTACGCAGCAGCAGCCGTCCACGGTGTGGCCGTCGTTTCGCGGCGCGAGCGCGACCGGCGTGGCTGACGGACAGAACCTGCCGGTGACATGGCATGTCGCAACGGGAGAGGGCATCAGATGGAAGCGCGAGATTCCGGGTCTGGCCCACTCGAGTCCGATCGCGTGGAACGACCGGGTGTTCGTGACAAGCGCCGTCAGCGCCCGCGCCGATGCCACGTTCAGGCCTGGTCTGTACGGTGAGGGCACGGCATCGGAAGATCGGTCCGTGCACAAATGGATCGTGATGGCGCTCGACGCAAAAACGGGCCGCACGATCTGGCAGCAGGTTGCGTTCGAGGGCGAACCGAAAGAGAAGCGCCACATCAAATCGACGTACGCCAGCTCGACACCTGCCACCGACGGCCGCGTGGTTGTCGCGTTTTTCGGGTCGCAGGGACTTTATGCCTATTCGCTCGACGGGAAGCTGCTCTGGAAGAAGGATCTCGGGCGGATCGACGTCGGCGCCTATGACATTCCGAGTTACGAGTGGGGCACGGCGAGCTCGCCGGTACTGCACGACGGCCGCGTGATCGTCCAGGTTGATACCTCGAACGACGATTACCTGCTTTCGCTTGACGCCGCCACGGGACGCGAGATCTGGCGCACCGCACGACAGGAGCTTCCCTCGTGGGGAACGCCCACCATCGTAAAAGTCCCGGGCCGCACCGAGATCGTCACGAACTCATCGAACTTCGTCTACGGCTATGACTTCCTGACCGGCAAGGAGTTGTGGCGTCTTGGCGGCAGCTCGCAGATTACGGCGCCGACGCCCATCTTCACGCCCGACGCGATCATCATTGCGAGTGGACGCCGGCCGACCGCGCCGATTCTGGCTGTGAAGCCGGGCGCCAGCGGCGACATCACTGGTACGGCGTCGGTGCTCTGGCAGAAGCTGCAGCGCGGACCCTACATGCCGACGCCGGTGATTTACGGCGAGCAGCTGTACGTGCTCGGCAACGGGGGCGTCTTCGACAGCTACAACTACCGCACGGGCGCCGAAGTGTATCGGTCGCGGCTGCTGCACAAGGGCTCGGGCTTCAGTGCCTCGCCCGTCATCTCCGACGGCCGGCTCTATGCCTCCAGCGAAGACGGCGATATCTTCGTCGTCAAAACCGGTCCTGCCTTCGAAGTGCTTGCGCAGAACGCCATGGGCGAGCCCCTGATGGCCACACCCGCCATCGCCGGACAGACGATGTTTGTGCGTGGGCAGCGGACACTTTTCGCGATTGGGAAGAAATGACGATCGAGCAGCTCAACGAGATTCTCGCAAAGCGCATCCTGGTTCTGGATGGCGCGATGGGGACGATGATCCAGCGCTACCGGCTGGAGGAGGCGGACTATCGCGGTGAGCGGTTCGGAGATCACTCGCACGAGCTGAAAGGGAATGCCGACGTCCTGGTGCTCACGCGTCCTGACGTGATCGAGGCGATCCATCGCGAGTATCTCGACGCGGGCGCCGACATCATCGAGACGAACACGTTCAACGCCCAGGCGGTGTCGCAGGCCGATTACGCATTGCAGCCGTTCGTGCACGAGCTGAACGTCGAGGCGGCGCGGCTGGCGCGCCGCGCGGCCGACGACTTCACGCGGCGCACGCCCGATCGGCCGCGGTTCGTGGCCGGGTCGATCGGCCCCGCCAATCGCACGCTCTCGATCTCGCCTGACGTCAACAACCCGTCGTTTCGCGGCATCACCTTCGACGCCATGCGCGATGCCTATGCCGAACAGGTGCGCGGCCTGATCGACGGCGGGGTCGATCTGCTGCTGCTCGAGACCATCTTCGACACGCTCAACGCGAAGGCCGCGATTGTCGCGATCAGGGAAGTGCAGCGCGAGAAGGGCATCGAGATCCCGCTCATGATCTCGGTGACGATCACCGACCGCAGCGGGCGCACCTTGTCGGGACAGACGCTCGACGCGTTCTACATCTCGATGGAGCATGCGCGGCCGTTCTCGATCGGCATCAACTGCGCGCTGGGCGCCACCGAGATGCGCCCGTATCTTGCCGAGCTCTCGCGCATGGCCGAATGCTGGGTGACGGCGTATCCCAACGCCGGACTGCCGAACGCGTTCGGGCAGTACGACGAGCAGCCGGATGAAACCGGCAGGCTGCTCCGCGACTTCGCGGCAAGCGGCTTCGTGAACATTGTCGGCGGCTGTTGCGGCACGACGCCGCAGCACATCGCCGCGATCCGCGAGGTGGTGGAGGGCGTTGAGCCGCGCCAGCGGCCCGCAACGTCCGCGCTGCATCACACGAGGCTGAGCGGTCTCGAGCCGCTGACCATTCTGCCCGACAGCAACTTCCAGATGATTGGCGAGCGCACGAACGTGACCGGCTCGAAGCGGTTCGCGCGGCTGATCACGTCGGGCAATTATGGCGAGGCGGCGGCTGTGGCGCTCGATCAGGTGCGCGGCGGCGCGAACATGGTCGACGTCAACATGGATGAGGGCATGCTCGATTCCGAGCACGCGATGACCGAGTTCCTGAACCTCATCGCGACCGAGCCGGAAATCGCGCGCGTGCCGGTGATGATCGACAGCTCGAAATGGACAGTGCTGCAGGCCGGGCTCAAATGCGTGCAGGGCAAGGGCGTCGTCAACTCCATCTCGCTGAAGGAAGGCGAAGAGGATTTTCTCGCGAAGGCCCAGGTGGTTCGTGACTACGGCGCCGCGGTTGTGGTCATGGCATTCGACGAGACGGGGCAGGCCGATACGGTCGAGCGCAAGGTCGAGATCTGCGAGCGCGCGTACGCGCTGCTCGTGGAGAAGGCGGGCTTCGATCCGTCCGACATCATTTTCGACCCCAATGTGCTCGCGATCGCGACCGGCCTGGAAGAGCACAACAGCTATGGCGTGAACTTCATCGAGGCCACCCGCATCATCAAGGAGCGGTGTCCCGGGGTGAAGATCAGCGGCGGCATCAGCAATCTGTCGTTTTCGTTCCGCGGCAACGATCACGTGCGCGAAGCGATCCATTCCGCGTTTCTGTTTCACGCAATCAAGGCCGGCCTCGACATGGGCATCGTGAATGCCGGCCAGCTGGTCGTGTACGAGGACATCGACAAGGAGCTGCGCGAGCACGTCGAAGACATCATCTTCAACCGGCGGCCCGACGCGACCGAGCGCATGATGGAGTTTGCCGCGCGCGTGAAGGGCGCCGGCCGCAAGCAGGAGCTCGATCTCTCATGGCGCGACGCGCCGGTCGAGACGCGGCTCGCCCACGCTCTGGTCCACGGCGTCGTCGACTTCATCGTGGAAGACACCGAAGAAGCGCGCCAGAAGTTCGCGCGGCCGCTGCAGGTCATCGAGGGCCCGCTGATGGACGGGATGAAGATCGTGGGCGACCTGTTCGGGGCCGGCAAGATGTTCCTGCCGCAGGTGGTCAAGAGCGCGCGCGCGATGAAGCGCGCGGTGGCGCATCTCGAGCCGTACATGGAGGAAGAAAAGCAGCGGGTCGTCTCGATGGGCGGGGGCGCGCAGGCGCAGGGCCGCATCCTCATGGCCACCGTCAAAGGCGACGTGCACGACATCGGCAAGAACATCGTCGGCGTGGTGCTGGGCTGCAACAACTATCAGGTGATCGATCTCGGCGTGATGGTGTCGGCCGACAAGATTCTGTCCGCGGCGATCGAGCACAAGGTCGACATGATCGGGCTGAGCGGACTCATCACGCCGTCACTCGACGAGATGGCGTACGTGGCGAAGGAGATGGAGCGCCGCGGATTCACGATGCCGCTGCTGATTGGCGGCGCCACGACGAGCCCGCAGCACACCGCCGTCAAGATTGCGCCTGAATATTCCGGCCCGGTCGTGCACGTGCTCGATGCCTCGCGAGCGGTCGATGTGGTCTCGAATCTGATCAGCGACGAGCATCGCCCCGCCTATGAAGGGAAAAACCGAGCGCTGCAGGAAGAGACGCGCGCGAAGTACGCGAACCGGACGACTCGCGCCATCATTTCCTACGAACGCGCGCGCGCCAATCATCTGAAGACCGACTGGGACAATCTCGAGATTCCCGCGCCCTGGTTCGTCGGGCGCCGCGTGGTGACGCCGTCGATCGATGAGCTCATTCCCTTCATCGACTGGACGTTCTTCTTCACCGCCTGGGAGCTGAAGGGACGCTATCCGGCCATCTTCGAGCATCCGCAGTACGGCGCCGCCGCGAAGGATCTGTACGATCACGCGCGCACACTGCTCGACCGCGTGTCGCTCGACAAGGCGATCGAAGCCAGGGGCGTATACGGATTCTGGCCGGCCAACAGCGACGGCGACGACATCGTGCTGTACAAGGATGACGGCCGGCGCGAGGAGCTCGCGCGTTTCCACATGCTGCGGCAGCAGGAAGAGATCGCCGACGGCCGTCCGAATCGCAGCCTCGCCGACTTCGTTGCGCCGCGATCGAGCGGCGCGCCTGATTACCTTGGCGCATTCGCCGTGACGGCCGGCATCGGTGTCGATGTGCTGGCAAAGAAGTTCGAGGCTGACGGCAACGATTACGACGGGATCATGGTGAAGGCGCTGGCCGATCGGCTGGCGGAGGCGTTCGCCGAATACCTGCACGCGCAGGCCCGGCGCGACTGGGGCTATGGCGCCGACGAAAAACTCACGACCGACGATCTGGTCGACGAGAAATATCGCGGCATCCGGCCCGCATTCGGCTATCCCGCGTGTCCTGACCACACCGAAAAGTTCGAGTTGTTCCGTCTGCTCGATGCGCCAGCCGTGGGGATCGAGCTCACCGAATCGTGCGCGATGTGGCCGGCGGCGAGTGTCAGCGGCATCTATCTCAGCCATCCCGAGGCGAAATACTTCAACGTCGGGCGCATCGGCCGCGATCAGGCAGAGACCTATGCGAAGAGGAAGGGTTGGACGCAGGCGGAGGTCGAGAAGTGGCTGTCGCCGGTGCTCGCGGACGAGAAGGTTTTAATCAGCGCCTGACGTTACTATTACGCCATGCTGCCGATTGGTGATGAGAACATCAAAGGCCAGGGCGTGGCCTTTGTCACGATTTCCTTCATCGCGCTCAACATCCTCTCGTTCCTCCTCGAGATCAACCAGCCGAGCGAGGCGGCGCTGCAGTCGTTCGTGGAAGCCTGGGGCGTCGTCCCGCGCGAGTACACCGACGGCGTCGACTTGCCGCCCGTCATTCCGTATCCGGTGTGGTCGACGCTCTTCACGTCGATGTTCCTGCACGGCGGCTGGGGACATCTGTTCGGGAACATGCTCTTTCTGTGGGTGTTCGGCGACAACGTCGAGCACCGCATCGGCCATCTGCGGTTCTTCTTCTTCTATCTCGCGACTGGAATCGCCGCCGCGCTGGCGCACGTCTTCTTCAACGCGAACTCGATGATTCCCACGGTCGGCGCGTCGGGCGCAATCAGCGGCGTGCTTGGCGGCTATCTGCTGATGTTCCCGCGCAATCGCGTCTATGTGCTGATGTGGGGCGGTGTCGCGACGGTACCGGCGGTCTTCATGCTGGGCCTCTGGATCCTGATGCAGTTCATCAACGGCATTGGATCCATCGCCGTCACGCCAGAAACGGGCGAGGGAACCAGCGGAGGCGTTGCCTATCTCGCGCACATCGGCGGCTTCATCGCGGGGATGATTCTCGCACCGCTGCTTGGGCTTGGTCAGGGCGAGCGCCGTGGCGCAGCCCTTTAGGGCTCGCGGCGGGTGGCGCTCTTTAGGCGTGGGTGGCGCGGCGACATCCCACCACATGGTCATCGACCATGCCGGTGGCCTGCATGAACGCGTAGCAGATCGTCGAGCCGACGAACCGGAAGCCGCGCTTCTTCAGATCTTTGCTCATCGCGTCTGACTCCGGCGACGTCGCGGGCACATCTTTCATCGTCCTGCGCCTGGTGATCTTCGGCGCGCCGCCGACGAACTGCCAGATGTACCCGTCGAACGAGCCGAATTCCTTCTGCACGGCGAGGAACGCGCGCGCGTTCGTGATCGCGGCGTCGATTTTCAGCCTGTTGCGGACGATGCCGGCATCGGCGAGCAGGGCGCGCTTCTTCCGTACGTCGTAACGCGCGACCTTCTTCGGATCGAAGTTGTCGAATGCCTTTCGATAGGCCGGCCGCTTCCGCAGGATCGTGATCCAGCTGAGGCCCGCCTGCGCGCCCTCGAGGATGAGCATCTCGAACAGCCGCCGATCGTCGTGCAGCGGCACCCCCCATTCCTCGTCGTGATATCTGATGTACAGCGGATCGGTTCCGCACCAGCGGCAGCGCACCGACGTTACGATATCCCATGCCCTCCGCGCTCTTCATCTATGCCCACCCGGACGACGAGACCTTCGGCGCCGCCGGGACGATCTGCCTGCTGCGATCGCAGGGCTGGCGGGTCGTGCTGGTGTGCGCGACCCCCGGCGACAAGGGCAAGTGCGGCGACCCGGCGATCTGCGCGCAGGAGGATCTCGCAAAGGTCCGCGAGCGGGAGCTGCGCGATGCCGCCTGCGTGCTCGACATCTCGGAGATACACCTGCTTGGCTACAGGGACAAGGCGCTCGCGGAGGCGCCCCCAGCCGAAATCCGGCGCACCCTCGCCGGCATCATTCGCGCGGAGGAGCCGGCGCTCGTCTTCACGTTCGATCCGAACGGCTTCAACGTCCATCCGGATCACGTCGCGATCTCGCGGTTCACGAGCGATGCCGTCGCCGCGGCGGCCGACGCCCGCTGGTATCCCGAGAGGGGTCCCGCGCATCGCGTGCCGGAGCTGTTGTGGACGACGCCCCTCGAGCCGTGGCAGGAGGCGTCGCCGAACGTGCGCGACGAGGCGGGCGTGGACGTCGTGCTCGACGTCTCGCCGTGGTGGCAGAAGAAGGAAGCGGCCCTGCGTGCGCACCGTACGCAGCACACGTCGGTCGAGCATCACTTCTTCTCGAAGCCGAATCTGAAAGCCATCCTCAGCGTGGAAGCCTGGCGGCGTGCCTGGCCATCCACCACCTCACAGGCCTGGACAGGCTGAGCCGGAGGCGGATCGGACCCTGAGCCGCCCCGCGGCCCGAATGCGCATGCCGGCGTCTCGCTTTTCCTTCAACATCGGCATTGGCAGCGTCGGGTCCACGTCGCGCGCGACGCCGGGCGCGGTGACGCTCGCGTCCATCGGCACGGACGTGCGCCTGTTCGACCGCGTGAGTCTGCGGATCGAGGCTGGCCGGCGTGCGCCGTCCACACGGGAGTGGACGGCGCATTCGATGTACTACTTTCCCTCTCCGGACGGGCCCGACGACATCGGCGCGTCAATCGGCGTGGAAAGCACCACGCGCGTAACGGAGCGATCGCTCGCCGACATCGCGATCCTGCTTCGCTATGCGTGGCCCGTTCGGGAGCGGTTCGAAGTGGCGTTCCTGTCTGGCCTCGATCTCAGCGTGATGAAGTTCCGCCATCACACGACCATTCCGGCCAGTCTCACCGATCCGAGCGACGTGCATGTCTTCGAAGGCGGCAACCGCCGCACGCTCGGCGTCTTCGACTTCGGCCTCGAGGGCGGCGCGCGCGTCGGCGAGCGGTGGACTCTGCTGGTGTATGGACTTGGCGGCCTGCCGTCGCCGTTCGAGGAACATCGGCCGCCGCAACTTCGCACGGGCGTGATTCTCAAGCGGCACGAGCGCCGCCTCGACGGCGGCGCTCGCCCCTTCTAATCGAGCGATTAGTCCAGCGACGGCGGTGCGTCCATGATCTGACGCACTTCGATCGGCATGTTGAGCGGCACGCCGCCGGGGCCAGGCGCCGCCGAGGCTCGCGCCGCGATCTCGTAGGCCTGCTCCGGCGTGTCCACCTCGACGATCCAGTACCCGAACAGAAACTCCTTGGTTTCTGGAAACGGGCCGTCCGTCACGCTCGGCTTTCGCTCGCGCGTCGCACGCACAATCCTGGGCTTCGGCGGATAGTCGAGTCCTTCGGCGCCTGCCAGCACGCCTTCCGCCTTCAGCTCGCCGTTGAACTTGTGCATGAAGGCCATGTGCGCCTGAATGTCTTCCTTCGGCCAGGCCTCGATCCCCTGGCCGGGCTTCGCGGCCGGTCCCGTCATCATCAGAATGAAACGCATGGTGCGTCGTGACGATGCGGGCGTGAAAGCGTCCGTGTCACGCTGTTCGT